>JBFWUM010000042.1:28946-39030 GCA_050247255.1 Vicinamibacterales bacterium
ACGGTGCCGAAGCGTTTCGCGCCGCGGTTCTTCACCGCGCCAGCGTGGTCACCAGACGGAGCGCAGATTGCCGTCGCGGTTCAGGATGAGTCCACACGGACCACCGACCTGCTGCTGATTGCCGTCGACGAGGGCGGCGAGCGCGTGGTGCGCAGCGGGCTTGCCGGCGCGAGCTTCCTCCATTGGATGCCTGATGGCAGCGGGATCCTCTTCACGGGGAGCCCGGGGACAGAGTGGGCGACGGCTGGCGCGCAGATCTGGCTGCAGCCGCTCGACGGCAGCGACCCGCAGCGCGTGACGACCGACGCCATCGAGTACCGCAATGTGACCGTGGCCGGCGACGGCAACACGCTCATCGCCATCGGCACCGATCATCAGGCGACGTTGTGGCGGGTCGCGCTCGGCGAGGAGGGCGGGGCAGAACGCATCCCGTCGATGCGCGGCGACGGCCTCGGCGGCACGGCCTGGATCGGTGATCGGCTTTACTTCACTGGGTTCGAAACCGGACAGGCGCAGATCTGGTCGATGGCCGCGGACGGGTCTGACCGGCGGCAGATTACCGCGGAGGGGTGGACTGCCTGGCCGTGCGCGTCGCCCGACGGCCGCCGGCTGTTCGCCATCGGCGCGCGCGGCGGGGAAGTCGGCATCCTGACCATGGACCCCGACGGCCGTAACCCCAGGCGCCTGGCGTCCGTGCAGTACGAAGGCTGGCTGACCATCAGCCCCGACGGGCGGTGGCTGTACTACACCGTCGAATCGGGCAGCGAGGAATCGACGTGGCGGCTCTCGGTGGACGGCGGCGAACCGCACCTGGTCGTTCGTGGTCTGGGCGCGGCGTCGCTTTCATCTGATGGCCGCCGCCTGGCCGGCCTGTGGCGCCGCTCGGCGCAGGAGCCATACTCGCTGGGCGTCTTCGACGCCGAGAGCGGCGCGCAGCAGCTCGATTTCCCGGGGTTCTACTCGACCGGGCTGGGGAAGGCGGTGCAGTGGTCCCGGGACGGGCAGTCGCTGCTGCTGACGACGAGCGAGCGAATGAACATCTGGCGCCAGCCGCTGGCGGGAGGGCCGCTCGAGAAGGTGACCAGCTTCGTGGACGACGCCATCTTTACCGTGGCGCCCGACGCGGACGGCACCGCGCTGATCCTGTCGCGTGGGCCGAGCATCCGGGACGCGTTCCTGATCAGCGGCCTTCGTCGGTAGAGCGGCGGTTACGGCGCGGCGCGGGCGACCTGTGCGCCCTTGAGCGCGCGCTGATACGCCATGATGCCGTTGAACAGCGCCTCGGCGAGCTGGCGCTTGTAGAGTTCCGTCTTCAGCCAGGTCTGTTCCTGCTTGTTGGTCAGGAACGTAATCTCCGCCAGCGCCGCTGGCATCTGCGCGCCGATCAGGACCATGAACGGCGCCTGTTTGACGCCAAGGTTTCGCGACGTCTTCCGCGCGCGGCGCAGCCGCTCTGTCATCGCCGCCTGGATGTGCGAGGCGAAGTCGCGTGATTCATCCAGCTTGTTGTTCAGCGTGATGGCCCGGACGATCTCCGGCAGGTTGCTGATGGTCCGCGTGGCCGACGCATTCTCGCGAGCGGCAATCGCCTCGGCCTGCTTGTTCTGCGCGAAGTTCAGGAAGTAGGTCTCGTAGCCGCGAATCCGCGCATCGTCGTGACTGTTGGCGTGAATCGACAGGAAGAGATCCGCATCCTCGCGGTTGGCAATCGCCGTCCGTTCCTCGAGCGGGATGAAGGCGTCGGTGCGCCGTGTCAGCACCACCTCGACGCCCGGCTCCTTCTTCAGCAGCGCCTCGATGCGCAGTGCGATGTCGAGCACGAGGTCCGCCTCGGTCATCCCGCTCGCCTTGGCGCCGGGATCGTGGCCGCCGTGTCCCGGATCGAGAACGATGCGTGACACGCCCAGCCCGAGCTGGCGCGAGAGCGACAAGCTGCCATCGACATTCGGCCTCGGCGCCACCGGCGCCGGCGCATCGTCGACAACCGGGTGTGCCTCCGCCTCCTCCGTGTCCGTCGCCTTTGTGTCCTTTGTGCCCTTTGTGGCTGTGTCCTTTATGCCCTTTGTGGCTAAAACCGTCTCCGTGGCTCCGGCGCCGCCGACGCGCTCGACGTCGATCACCACCCGGAACGGGTTGTAGCGCGCGTAGACGCTGTGCCGCCCCGCATTCTGCAGGTCGAGCACAACCCGCACCCGCAGCGCGCTCTGGCGCCCGGTCCGCACCCGTTGCACGACGAGCGGATCGTCAAAGGGAATCGTGGCGTCCTTCAGGTCGTCCACGGTCTGCGTGTTCTCGAAGTCGACGAACACGCGCGGCGGCCCATCGAGCCGTTCCTCGTGAAAGGCGACCTCGCGATCGAGCTCGATGGTCACCCGGGAGACGCCGGGCAGGACTTCGCGGCGAATGGAGCGGAGGGTCGCGACGCGCGGCGCGCGCGCCGAGGGGCGCTGTGGCGCAGCAACGGGCTCGGGCGCCGGCGCGACCGTGGCCGGGGCAATGGGCGCAGGGGCGGGATCGGCGGTCACCGACGGCGCCGGCATCTCGGCGGCGGCGCGCGACGGCTGCGCCACGCGGACCGGCGCCCCGGACAGCTTCGTGACCAGCGGCTGCACCTGGCGGACGAGCGTGCTGCTCGGATAGTCGGTGGGGAGCGCGTTGAGGAGCTTCAGCGCCGACGTTCGATCCTCGGCCTCCCCGAACTCGAAGAACGCGTCGGCCGAGAGCACGCCCCCCTGCCACAGCGCGTTGTCGCCGTAGGCGCTCTTCGGGAACAGCCGGGCGAGGTCTTCGTAGGTGCTGACCAGGATCCGGACGCGCTTCAACAGCGGCAGGGCAGGCGCCCCCGCGCCGCGCGTCTCGATCTCGCGGCGCAGCGCCGTCTCGCGCTCCTGCGCTTCCTTGAACAGCGATTCGACGTTGCTCTGCGCCAGCGCGGGGGGGGCCGCGGCCGCCAGCGCCAGGACGCAGATCACCAGGGGCCTAGCGAAGCTGTGCATCGACTTCCTCGAAATACCCACGGTCCACCAGCACCTCGCGCGGTTTGCCGCCGGTGCCGGTGGAAACCAGTCCTTCGGCTTCCATCATGTCGACGAGGCGGGCGGCGCGGCTGAAGCCGATGCGCATCTTGCGCTGCAGGTGCGAGATCGACGCCTGCCCGGTGCTGACGACAATTCGCGCCGCCTCGTCGTACAGCTCGTCCTTCTCGTACTCGATGCCGCCCGGGCCCGCCTTCTCTTCGTCGGCCGTGATGCTGTCGTTGAACGTCGGCTTGCCCTGCTTGCGCAGGAAGCTGGCCAGGCGCGCGCTCTCCTGTTCGGAAATGTATGGCCCGTGCAGCCGGATGCACCGGGACGAGGCCGGCGGCAGGAACAGCATGTCGCCCTTGCCGAGCAGCTGCTCGGCGCCGTTGCTGTCGAGAATCGTCCGGGAGTCGGTCTTCGAGGACACGCGGAAGGAGATGCGCGACGGCAGGTTGGCCTTGATCAGGCCGGTGATGACGTCCACCGACGGCCGCTGCGTCGCCAGGATCAGGTGAATGCCGACGGCGCGCGCCATCTGCGCCAGGCGGCAGATCGATTCCTCGACCTCGTTGCCGGCCACCATCATCAGGTCGGCGAGCTCGTCGATGACGACGATGATGAAGGGCAGCGGCCGCGGCGCGTCGGGATCGTTCTTCGCCCCGCCTTCCTCGAGCGCCAGCCGGATGTTCCGGTTGTACTGCTCGATGTTGCGCACGCCTTCGGCGGCCAGCGTCTTGTAGCGCTCTTCCATCTCCCGCACCGCCCAGCGCAGCGCGTTCGACGCCTTCTTCGGGTCGACGACGACCGGGGAGAGCAGGTGGGGGATGTCTTCGTACATCCCGAGCTCGAGCCGCTTCGGGTCGACCATGATCATCCGCACGTCGTCCGGGGTGGCGCGATACAGGATGCTGGTCAGCATCGAGTTGAGGCCGACCGACTTGCCGGTGCCGGTCGAACCGGCAATCAGCAGGTGGGGCATGGTCGCCAGGTCGGCCACGTACGGCTCGCCGTGGATGGTCTTGCCGAGCGCGATGGTGAGCTTCGATGCCGAGCGCGTGTAGGTGTCGGACTCGAGCAGCTCGCGCAGCGAGATCGCCTCGCGGTTCGGGTTCGGGATCTGAATGCCGACGGTGGACTTGCCGGGGATGCGGTCGATGAGGACCGACTCGGCCTGCATGGCCAGGCACAGATCGTCGGCAAGGCCGGTGATCTTGCTGTACTTCACGCCGGCTTCCGGCTTGAACTCGAACGTGGTGACGACCGGTCCCGGGTGGATCTGGGCGACGGTCCCTTCCACCGAGAACTCGCGGCACTTCTCCTCGAGCTGCCGCGCCGAGTCCATCAGCTCCCGCTCGTCGATCTTCCGCTCGCCCTTGGGCGCGTCGAGCAGCGACACCGGCGGCAGCGTGTACTGGCCCTGACGGCGAGGCGCCTTGACCGGCTCGGGCTCGGGCAGCGGCAGCGTCGGCGTGTCGGACCTCTTGCGCGCGACGACAGGCGGCGCGGCACGGCGGGGCGCCGGCGTCTCGTCGGCCTCCTCTTCGTCTTCGTCGTCGGCAACACGCAGCGAGCGCGCGGGCTTCGGCGCGGCCGGGGCGGACGCTCCTGCGTCGGCCTTGGCCCCCTTCGTGTGCTTGGCGATCACCTCGCGGCGGGCCTTCGCCTTCCGGCGGTCGTCGAGCCAGCCGCGGATGGCGCCGAGGCCGCGCGCCGACAGGTCGCGCGACCCCTCACTGGCCCGCGCAAACAGCGACCCGAACGAGAACTGCGTCGAGAGGATGACCGCCAGGACCATGAGCGTGAGCAGCACGATCACCGAGCCGGCCCGATTCAGGTAGGCGGCGAACAGGTCGCCGAGCCAGGTGCCAATCGAGCCGCCGGCGAAGAACGTCTTGCCCGCGACATCGGCGCTGCCGAACACGAGGCTGAGAAAGGCGCTCGAGCAGGCGAACAGCAGCGTGACGCCGGCGGCCTTCGTGTACGCGGCATGGAACGGTTGGCACCAGAAGTAGTGCCAGCCGCCGGCGCCGATGACGATCGGCAGCAGGAACGCGGCGTAGCCGAACAGCTGGAACGAGAGCTCCGAGATGAACGCGCCGACGCGGCCGACGAAGTTGGCGGGCGCGTGCGCCGCCTCGGTGGTGAAGAACCACACCGGGTCGGTCGGCTCGTAGGTGACCAGCGAGATGAGCCAGATCAGCGCCAGCGCGAACAGCGCGACGCCGAGGAACTCGCTGATCCGTCGTGAGAGTGTCGAATCGGCCAACTCAGATCTCCATCAGCACAGGCAGTACGAGGGGGCGTCGTCCCGAGCGCTTCTTGAAGAACCTCCGGAGCTCGACCCTGAGCTTTTCCGCCATCAGCCCCTGGTCGGTGCGCTCCTCGACCGGCGAGGACTCGATGCACGCGGCAATGACCGACGCGGCATCGTTGAAGAGCGACGTCGCGTCGGCTTCGTTCACCACGAACCCGCGCGCGACCAGCTCCGGCTCGCCGACCAGCACGCCGGTCTGCCGGCTCACGGCAATCACCGCCACGATCACGCCGTCGCCAGCCAGGTGGCGCCGGTCGCGCAGCACTTCGTCGCCGACCTCGCCGACGCGCGTCACGTCGATGAGGATGCGCCCGGTCGGCGCCTTGTCGGCGATACGCGCGCCCTGCCGGTCGAACTGGATGATGTCGCCGTCCTCGGCCAGCAGCGTCTGCATGCGGCGCTCGCTGCCCGCCATGACCCGCTCGGCCACGCGCGCGTGCTGCGACAGCTGGCGGAACTCGCCGTGGATCGGGACGAAGTATTTCGGCCGGATCAACGAGATGACCAGCTTCAGCTCCTCGACGCTGCCGTGCCCCGACACGTGGATCCGCTTCATCTCGTCGGTGATGACGTCGGCGCCGCGCTTGGCGATGTGGCTCATCGTCCGGGCGATCAGCTTCTCGTTGCCGGGGATGGCTCGGGCGGAAATCACGACGGTGTCGTCGGGGCTCAGCTTCACGTAGCGGTGATCGTCGATGGCGATGCGGGAGAGCGCCGCCTGCGGCTCGCCCTGCGACCCGGTGGTCAGGCAGAGCACGTCCTGGGACGCGTAGCCGGGGACCTCCGAGTCGCGGATCTGCATGCCGCCGGGGAGGCGCAGGTAGCCGAGCCGCTGGGCGATCTCGGCGTTGGCGACGATGCTGCGCCCGACGAAGGCGACCTTGCGATCGAACTGTGCCGCCAGGTTTACCAGCAGCTGCATGCGGTAGATGCTCGACGAGAACGCCGCCACCACCAGCTTGCCTTGCGTGCTCGTGAAGATCTCCTCGAACCCCTCGATGACGTCGGTTTCGGGCCCGGTCCAGCCGCGGCGGTCGACGTTGGTGCTGTCGGCGAACAGGGCCAGGACTCCTTGCAAGCCGAGTTCGGCGAAGCGATGCAGGTCGAAGTGCTCGCCGTCGATCGGCGTCTGGTCGATCTTGAAATCGCCGGTGTGGACGATGACGCCGAGCGGGGTCGTGATGGCCAGCGCCACGCAGTCGGGCATGCTGTGCGTGACGCGGATGAATTCCACCGTGAACGGGCCGATCGCCACCGTGTGCCGCGGCTTGACGACCTGCAGCCGCTCGCGCGCGTCTACGTCGGGGTGTTCCTCGAGCTTCTTCTCGACCAGCGCGAGCGTCAGCGCGGTGCCGTAGACCGGGCCGTCGAAGAGCGGCATCACGTAGGGCACGGCGCCGATGTGGTCCTCGTGGCCGTGGGTCAGCACGAGCCCCTTGATCTGGGACCGGCGCGCCTCGAGGAACGCGGTGTCGGGGATGATCAGGTCGACGCCGAGCTGGTCCGGGTCGGGAAACATGACACCGGCATCCACGAGGAGGGTGGTGTCTTCCCACGAGACGGCCATCATGTTCATGCCGAACTCGCCGAGCCCGCCCAGGGGGACGACCTCCAGGGTGGCCGGCGACACCGGCGGCACGGCAGATTGATTCATACGGATCCCAGACTTCGCGCGTGGCTTCCGGCTTCAGCCGGAAGGCCGTGTCTTACATGTCCCACGACGGCTGCCCGGGCGGGCCGCCCTTCGTGGCTTTTCAGGACGCTGGGATCGCCTGAAAACCGGGAAGGATCAACGACTTCGGGGGAAAACTATAGCACAGCTCGCGAAAGCCGGGCGAACTCTTCGACGGTGAGCGTTTCGGGTCGCCGGCCAGCAGCAAGTCCTGCCTGGTCAATCATTTCCGCGGCGTCAGCCCCCAAAGTGTGGGCCACCGGCTTGAGGGCATTCGCCAGAGTCTTCCGGCGCTGCAGGAACACCCCCCGGACGATGCGTTCGAAGGTGGCCCGGTTTCCCGGATCGGCGGACGGCGGATGGAAGCGAAGGCGGACGACGGCGGAGGTCACCTTCGGCGGCGGCCGGAACGCGCCGGGCGGCAGCGTGAGCACCCGCTCGACGTCGGCGAGCAGGGCTACCTGCACCGCCAGCACCCCGTAGTCGCCAGCCCCCGGAGTCGCCACCAGCCGATCCGCCACTTCCTTCTGCAGCATCAGCGTCGCGTCCGCGAACCGCCGCCCATCGTCCGCGGCATGCAGCAGCTTGAAGAGAATCGGCGACGACACGTTGTAGGGGAGGTTGCCGACCACGCGCACCGGCTTCGCCTCGTCGCGCAGCAGGTCATCGAGGTCGGCCTCGAGGAAGTCGCCTTCGACGATGCGCGCGTGCCCGGTCAGGTCGGCTGCGAGCCGCTGCGCGAGGTCACGATCGATCTCCACCGCAATCAGCCGGCGCACCAGCGGCGCCAGCGGCCGGGTGAGCGCGCCGCGGCCAGGGCCGATCTCCAGGAAGGTGTCGTCAGGCGAGGCGTGCAGCGAGGCGATCAGCCTGGCGACCCAGGCCGGTTCCAGGAAGTGCTGCCCGAAGCGCTTCCGGGCGCGCGGGAACTCAGTCATCGTCTTCGTCGGCGCCCAGCGTCTCGCCGGCCCAGTAGCGCTCTTCGATCTCCTCGATCTCCTCTTCGCTCAGGCCGAAGTAGTGGCCGACCTCGTGAATGAGCGTGGCGCCGACCTGGGCCCGCAGTTCGTCCGGGTCGTCGCCGAAGTCTTCTTCCAGCGGTGCCTGGTAGATGCTGATCGTGTCGGGCAGATCGTTGCCGTGCGCCCACTGGCGCTCGGTGAGCGGGGTGCCGTGATACAGGCCGTAGAGCGAGTCGGGTGGCTCGATCTCCATGTCGGCGAGCAGCTCCGCCGACGGCTCGTCCTCCACGACCACCGCCAGGTTCTTCATCTCGCGGCGGAACCGCCGCGGGATGAGGGTCATCGCCTCAACGACGAGGCGTTCGAACTCGTCGCGGTTCATTCTTCATCGCTCGATAGAAATCACAGTCGTCGCGCACCGAGCAGCGATCGCACAGCGGCTTTGGCTTGCAGACGCGGCGGCCGTGGAGGATCAGCACGTCGGACGTCAGCGTCCACCTGTCCTGTGGCATCGCCGCGCACAGCTGCTGCTCGACCTTCTCAGGATCGTTGCCTGAGGCAATCCCAATGCGGTTGGCGACGCGGAGCACGTGGCGGTCGACCGGCAGCCCCGGCACGCCAAGCGCGTGCCCGAGCACCACGTTGGCCGTCTTGCGCCCGACACCGGGGAGCGTCGTGAGCGCGTCCATGTCGGGCGGCACCTCGCCGCCATGCTCGGCGACCAGCTGCTGCGACATGCCGATGAGCGCCTTCGCCTTCTGCCGGAAGAAGCCGGTGGACACGATCTGCGGCTCGAGCTCCTCGGCGGTCGCCTTCGCCATCGCCTTCGCGTTCGGATACCGCTTGAACAGGGCCGGCGTCACCATGTTCACGCGGGCGTCGGTCGACTGCGCCGACAGGACGGTCGCTGCCAGCAGCTCGAACGGCGTCTTGTAGGCCAGCTCCGTATCCGCGTTGGGATGCTGCCGCTCGAGCGTGGCCACAATCCGCCGAGTCACCGCCGCCGTCTTCATTTTGAATTCTGCATTTTGAATCTTGAATTAATGAACCGGCCCCTTGGACCACCCGACATTCGAATACGACTCGCCGAAGACGCGCATGTGCTCCTGCAGCGCCTGGATGAGCGTCGGCAGGAACTGGACCGGCACCACCACACGCGCGCGCACCGGCGCCTTGATCGTGTGGTTGCTCTCGGCCTGCTGGATCTCCTGCTCGGAGAGCGGCAGCACCTCGCAGAAGGTGAGCGTGAAGTCGAACGGGGTGTGGGCGATGGAGCAGAAGTTGGCGTAGGTGCGCGGCTCGCCGGGCTGCTCGTCGGGGACGATGGTGAAGTTGATCTGCTTCTTCTCGGGTTGGTCGGACATAGGTCAAAGGTTAAGAGTCAAAGGGCAAGGGTAACAACCTTTAACCTTTAACCCTTAACCTTTGACCTTTGACCTTTGACCTTCAATACTTCCGCATCACCCCGACGACCACCCCCTGGACCTGCACCTGGTCGGCATCCACCATGATCGGCTGCATGGCCGGGTTGGCCGGCTGCAGCCGCACCTGGCCGTTCTCGCGGTAGAACTTCTTCAGCGTGACGTCGAGTCCGCCGACGAGGGCGATGACCATCTCGCCGTTGTCCACCGACTTGCGATCTTCGACGATGACGAAGTCGCCGTCGCGGATCTGCTCGTCGATCATCGAGTCGCCCTTGACCCGCAGCACGTAGCTGTCGCGCTTGCCGGCGAGCGTTTCGGGGACGGCGATCGTTTCGTTGCCGGCGACCGCCTCGATCGGGTGCCCGGCGGCCACGAAGCCGAGCAGCGGCAGCTCGACGGCCCGTCCGCCGGCGCGCGTCGGCACCAGTTCCACCGACCGGCTCCGGTTCCAGGCACGGCGAATGAACCCCTTGTCCTGGAGATTGGTCAGGTGCTTGTGCACCGTGGCCAGCGACGAGAGGTTGAAGCGGCGGCCGATTTCCTCGAGGCTCGGGGCATACCCGTGCTGCTCGATGAACTCGTTCAGGTAGTCCAGGATTTCGCGCTGACGTTTCGTAAGCGGTAGCACAGCGGCACCTCCTCCTGAGGTGGGCGAAACTATATGCGAATGGAAGGCGAAGATCAAGGAGTGC
>JBFWUM010000043.1:0-38597 GCA_050247255.1 Vicinamibacterales bacterium
CGCGCGCAGATGACGAAATCGCTCATCTGCGCAGCATCCGCGCCCGCCTGACCTGTGTCAAGCGGGCACGGTAGCCGTGTGTGCCGCTCGTCGTGTTGCCACGCCTGCGGCGACTCAGGACAGCGGGGCGCCCGCCGGCGGCTGGTAGTCGGGCACGTGGTTCACGAACGGCTTGAGCGACCGCAGGTAGGCGAAGACCGACTTCAGCTCGTCGTCGGTCGCGTTGCGGTACGCCGGCCACGGCATCGGCGGGTTGATCGGCCGGGCCGTGCCCATGTGCCTGCCGAGCCGGATCGCCTTCAGAAACATGTCCTCCGTCCAGATGCCGATCCCGGTGTTCACGTCGGGCGTCAGGTTCGCCGTGTAGCTGATGCCCCACGGACCCGAGTGCGCCGTGTTGGTGGGCGAGGACGCCATGATCCACGTCTCGCCGTCGAGCCGGGCGGGCGTGACCGGGCCGATCGACTCCGGGTGGCCGCTGAGCGCCCGTGTCATGTCCGGCTCCGGGCCGTTCGGCCCCATCTTCAGCGGCGTGTGGCAGTCATGGCAGCCCATGATCGCGACCAGGTGCTCGCCGCGTTCGACGGACACCCCGTCGGTCGGTGTGGGCGAGGACGCGGACGCGTTCTGGCCGCAGGCGGCGGTCAGCACGGTGGCGACGAGAACGATGAGTGCGATGAAGGTCTTCATGTGAGGCTCCTTGAAAAGTGCGTCGTCTGTGATGCCTCAGAGTCTGGAGAAGTCCGCGGCGGCGCGTCGCTAAGTCGCGCCTAAGGTCTCCTCAACACTTTCCTAAGCGGGCCGACGGCTTCCTAAGAACTTCCTAAATCGCGATAATCCTTCGCGTGGACAAGGCCAAAGTGCGCCGCTGCCTCTCGCCGGGCATGTCGCTGCTCGTGGGCTCGGTCGACTCGCAGGGACAACCCGCGGGCTGCCGTGCGCACGGCATCACGTCCACCGACGACCTCGCGACGCTCACGGTGTTCGTGCCGGCCGCCACCGGGCAGGAGACGCTCGCCAATGTGGCCGCCACGCGCAGGGCAGCCGTGACAGCCACGTATCCTGCGGACCACTTCTCGGTTCAGCTGAAGGGCATCGTGACGGGCGTGCGCCTTGCGCGCGACGACGAGCGCCCGATCGTTGACGCGGGCCGCGCATCCTTCGCGGGTGAGCTCGATGCGTTCGGCGTCCCCAGGCAGGTCATGGATTACGTCGTCCACTGGCCGGCCTACGCGATCGACGTGCAGGTGCAGGAGGTCTACGAGCAGACCCCGGGCCCGAGGGCGGGCGTCTCGCTCGCGTAGCCATGCGGCTCTCCGACCTGCACCGCTGCCTCCAGGGCATCATCCCCAGCGTCATCGCGACCGCGGACGGCCGCGGCGTGCCGAACATCACCTACGTCAGCCAGGTCGACTACCTCGACGAGCAGCACGTCGCGCTCTCGTGCCAGTTCTTCAATAAGACGCGCCGCAACCTCGACGGAAATCCGCTCGCGTTCGCTGAGGTCGTGGACCCGGAGACGATGCAGCCGTACCGGCTGCGGCTGCGCTTCCTCCGATCGGAGAAGAGCGGTCCGCTCTTTGACCGCATGGCGATGCGGATCGAGGCGATCGCATCGCACACCGGGATGACCGGTGTGTTCAGGCTGATCGCCGCCGACGTGTTCGAGGTGCTCTCGATCGCGAAGGTCGAGGGTGCCCTTTCGCAGGTGCCGGACCCCGCACCCGTCCGCGGCGCGTCGCTCGAGGGGCTCCGCTCCGAGGTGCGCGGCCTGCACTGGGTCTCCGACGGCATCAACCGCGCGACCGATCTCGAAGGCCTGCTCGGCGCCGCCCTCCAGGCGCTCGACGAGTACTTCGGCTTCCGCCACACCATGGTGCTGCTCCTCGACGAATGCACGGGGAGGCTGACCACGCTAGCCAGCCGGGGTTACGGCGCCAGCGGCGTCGGCGCCGAGGTCGCGCTCGGCGACGGCATCATCGGCGTCGTGGCGCGCGACCGACGGGTGCTGCACCTCTCGGCGCTCGAGCACGACCTCAGCTACGGCCGGACCATTCGCCGTGAGGCCGGGCGGGAGCGCCCGGATCCGGGGACCGGAATGGAGATCCCGTTACCCGGCCTCGCCCACGCGCAGAGCGTGCTGGCCATCCCGCTGGCCATCGGGACCCGGCTCGTCGGTGTGCTGGCCGCGGAGGACGCCGACCCGAGACGCTTCAGCGAGTGGCACGAGGCGTATCTGGAGATCATCGGGAACCAGATCGCGCTTGGCATCGACCGCATGATCGAGCGGTCTGAAGGTTCAGAGAAGGCCTCACCGAGCGCAGCGTCGACCGCGACAGGCGCCGGCAAAGGTGATGGACCGAAGCCCGTGGTCCCGACTGCAGCGCTCCGCCGTCGCCGGTTGACGTATCACACCTGCGACGACGCGATCTTCGTCGACGACGAGTATCTGATCCGGAACGTGCCCGCGAAGATCCTGTGGAAGGTGCTGCGGGAGTGGCAGGGCACGGGCCGCACCGAGTTCTCGAACCGGGAGCTGCGCCTCGATGCCTGGCTCGGTCTTCCGCCGGTCAAGGACAACCTCGAGAGCCGGCTGCTCCTGCTGCGCCAGCGCCTCAAGGAGAAGTGCCCGGACCTTGCGCTCGAGTCCACCGCCCGCGGACGCTTCGCTCTCAGAGTGCCGGGGCCGATGGAGCTCGTCGAGAAGTAGCCAGCCCGTCGGCTTTCAAGCCAACGACGGCTCTGTCGCCTTCCTTGCCGACCGCTCGTTGCGCGGCTATCCGAGCTGCATAGCCCAGCCGTTCCGCATCGTGTCGAAGCGAGCGTTGAGCTCTCGCTCCAGCGAACGATACGCTTCTTCGGACGACTGGAGTGCCCACACCTCGATGATCTGGCCGGCCCTGATGACTTCGGGTGCCTTGAGCTTGAATGAATCGAACGGCCGGTGGTGCCACTTGGCATCGCCAGCGGCTCGGTTCTCCGAGAGGGCGATCACTTGCGTGATGGTGCTGGCATTCTGGCCAACGCGCTGCCGAAGCGGAGCCTTGGTTATTCCGAACTTCTTGATCTCATTCCCGACGACATGGGCGTAGACCACACAACCGGTGATATCACGCTCCATGATCGCCTTGCAGGCCGTGCCGCCTTCGAGGGGCGACAACATGCCGACCCGTTCAAAACCCAGCCCGGCCAGTTCGGCGCGAGCGTCGACTGTTGTCAGCGCGGTGGCACCAGTGCCGGACTGGCGCAGCGTGTCTGGTTCTTGCGCTGTCGTGAAGGGATCGACGGAGCAGCCTTCCAGGTCGTATTCGTCGAACACGTACTCGGCGACTGCGTACGGCGGCCCAGCGTACCAGCTCGCATCCGGCGCATCGAGCCGGATCGCGACGACTACCCGTGTTCCGACATCAGTGCATCGCCAAAGGCCAGTCGCCGTGTAGAACTCGGTGTTGATGCGAAAGTCCGCGTGTTGCATCGTTGTTCTCTGTTGAGTCGAGCTAACGGGAGGCATCACCAGCAGCGCAGAGTGAGTCGGCGCGCTGTCTGGTGCATGCCATGTTAGCCGTCGTCTAACGGCGTGTCAGTTTCCTTGCGGTCCTGATCAGTCCCTCGTTGTCCCGAATCTCAAGATCGCCTGAGACCCCAAGCAGCCAGTGGTCACCAGACTCAGACGCGGCTCTGGGATTGGCCGGGCGCTTCTCCTGAAATCTTTGGCCCTTCGCCGTGTGCCGTTCAACCAACTCACTGGTGTCGGCGCTTCCGTCCTTGAACGTCTGCCTCGCATAGACCTTGCCCTTGGCCCTATAGATAACGATCCGCCGGCTCAGGCCTGGTGTCTCGTCCAGCCAACTGCCAATGACGCTTTGAGAAGCAGCGCCCGATTCTGCGGTTAGGCTTCGAGCTTGGTCAGCGGACAGGCCCAGAATGCGGACCTTGAGGCCCGGATTGAAGTGGGTCGTGGCCCACGCTCCCTCGCCAGACTTCATGCCTGGCAATAGATACGCGATGAAGGTGCGCTGATAGCTGCTAGAGTCCTGTGCTCTTAGCTTGAGTGCGATCGCGCGAAGGACGTCCTCCGACACCCGTTTATTGATTCGGACTTCGAGACTCCGTGTGATGCCCGGAATCACCTCGCTTTGCACAACCGTGAACGACACGTCCGATGGAATATCCACGACCGTAGGCACGGGCGGAGGTCCTGCAACTGCAGGAACTTGCGGCCGGGCCTGTTCGGATGGAGCCGGCAGCGCCGAGGTGCTGCCGGGCGAGGCCAATAGAAAAAGCCCGAGTGTTGGAACCCAGATTCGCATCGGTACTCCGAAGAAGGCGGCTAGACAGTATGACTTCGGCAATACACGGCTGACCCCCGGCGTGATCGCGGGTTAGCCTCGCGGCCAGAGCCGCACCACTGCAGAGCCGCAGCGGTGTGTACCCGGAGGTCAGCCATGGCGAAGTCTACTCCGCTGTACGTGGGATTGGATGTGCACAAGGATTCGATTGCGGTCGCGCATGCGGCGGGCGGCCGTGCGGATCCCCCGGTGTTTGTGGGCGCGATCGGGGGTCGCCAGGCCGACCTCGATCAGTTGCTGCGTCGCCTGCAGGGGAAGGCCGCGTCGCTGCAGTTCGCGTACGAGGCCGGGCCGAGCGGCTATCGGTGGTATCGCTATCTCACCGCGAAGGGCTTCGCGTGTCAGGTGATCGCGCCGTCGCTGATCCCGCGCAAGCCGGGCGATAAGGTGAAGACGGACCGGCGCGATGCGGTGACGCTTGCGCGGTGGCTCCGGTCGGGGGACCTGACGCCGGTCTACGTGCCGTCGGTGGAGGACGAGGCGATTCGCGATCTGTGCCGGGCGCGGGATGCGGCCCGCGTCACGCAGAAGGATGCGAAGCTGCGGTTGAAGGCCTTCCTGCTGCGCCAGGGGCTGCACTACGTGGGGCGAGCGGACTGGAACGCCGCGCACAAGCGGTTCCTGGCCAAGGTGGTGTGTCCCACGCCGACCCAGCAGATCGTCTTTCAGGAATCCCTGCGCGCGGTCGACGAGCAGGTCGATCGTCGGACGCGGCTCGAGGCCGAGTTGCGGGACGCCCTCCCCGGCTGGCGCCTGGCGCCGGTGGTCGCGGCGCTGCAGGCCCTGCGCGGGGTGCAGTGGCTCGTGGCGGTGACGGTGGTGGCCGAGCTCGGGGACCTCACGCGCTTCGAGAATCCGCGGCAACTGGCCGCGTACGTCGGGCTGATTCCGTCGGAGTATTCGAGTGGATCGACGCGGCGCCAGGGTGGCATCACGAAGGCGGGCAATGGCCGAGCCCGGCGCGCGCTCATTGAGGCCGCGTGGGCATATCGCTATCCGGCCAAGGTATCCGCGCATATCCAGCAGCGGATCGATACGCTCCCGACGCCGCTGCAGGACATTGGGTGGAAGGCGCAGGTGCGCCTCTGCACACGGTTCCGGCGCTTGGTGGCCCGTGGGAAGCATCCGAACGTCGCGGTCACGGCGATCGCGCGGGAGCTGCTCGCCTTCATGTGGGCGATCGCCCGGGCGGTGCCGCTGGCGGCGTAGCCGATCACCCGGGACAGGGGAGGGGCGGGGCCCCGGTGTCAGCGCAATCCTCGACGACGTTAAGAGGCGACAGAGCATCGTCGACCCTCGTGCCTAGACCGAGGCCGGCGCTCGACGGATCACAGTACGGTGGTACCCAACCCACGGATATCAGCAGGATCAACCGTCGGTGTTACTGGTCCCGCTCCTCTCCAGTCCCGGGGTGCGTTCGAACGACCACGCAGGGCCGAGGCGCCCGCACGGGAGCGTTCTGCCCAATTGACAAGCCGAAGTCATATCAACGGTAGTGCTCACCAGCGCCCGCCCATGAGTGCTGCGGGCGTCTGGTGCAGCACGTGTTATGCCGCTGCTTCGGTTGGCAGCTCCCACCCCGGAAACACGAGCACGCCCGGATGGCACCGCAGCGCCGCGGCCAGGGCCTTAGCTCGTTCCACCCCGAGGCGCACACGGTCGTTCTCGATGGCCGAGATGGTGGCCTGGGAGATGCCGGTGCGCTGTGCTAGCTCGTTCTGGCTCAGCCCCTGCATTTCGCGCACGATACGGACGGACTCGCCCACCGTCACGGTGATGCGCTTCTTGGCTCGGCGATAACCCTTCATTTCGATCTCCGATAGTCGTGGGGCGTGAGCGACTCGACGTAGAACGCCATGTCCGACGGCACCGCCCGGT
The DNA here is from genome assembly GCA_050247255.1 of Vicinamibacterales bacterium. GTDB lineage: Bacteria > Acidobacteriota > Vicinamibacteria > Vicinamibacterales > UBA2999 > JBFWUM01. Next base: position 6,228 of record JBFWUM010000043.1, read on the forward strand.
AGATGACCCGCCATTGGTCCCCGAGCCGGGAGGAGCGGAACCCCTTCCACTCCCCCGAGAGCGCCTCGTCGTGCAGGCCCCCGATGAGACGCAGGCCGGGCGGCCCGGACAGCCGCGCGATGTCCTTCCACTTCTCGTACCGCTTCAGGACTTCTCGTGGGGCCTTGCTCAACTGGCGGTCGAGCCGCCGGTGCTCAAGAAGGTCCCACACGACCCCAGTGTGCCCATGTCATATTTGGCATGTCAAGTCTGACGTCCTGCCCATAGCGGCATAACGTTCGCGGCTCAGCCGCGGCGCGTCACCGATCTTAACGCTCGCGCCGTCGGCTGCAGCCGCTGGTTAGGCAGCGTCTCTGTAAGTTCCTAGGACGCCGGTGACGTTCCCGCTCTCATCTTGGCCACCAGTCGTTCGTACGGGGTCTGCCCGTTCAGGGCCCCGTGCGGTCGATGGTAATTGTAGTAGTCCTCCCACTCCCGGAGCTTCTCGTTGAAGAGGTGAATGTCGGCCGTGATGCCGCCCTTGTCCAGGAGCTGGTAGAACTCCTGGTCGTCGACGCGGTGGGACCGCTCGACCTTTCCATTCAGGTGCGGTGTCCGCGGACGAATGTACGCGTGGCGGATGCCAAGCCTGTCCAGATGCCAGTGAAAGTGCGACTGGAATTCAGCGCCGTTGTCGGTCTGGATCACCTGGACGCGAAACGGCAGCCGCCGGAGGACTTCGTCCACAAAGCGGATGGCCGTGGCCTGGTTGCACGCGTCATAGACCTTGAGCACCCGGACGCGCGTGCAGTCGTCAATGGCGGTGAACTGATACAGCCGCGTCCGCGTGCCGGGAATTCGCTCCAGAAACTTCACGTCCATCTGGAGGCGATGCCCGGGCTGCGGCTTCTCGTACCGCTGCCAGCGCTGGGCATGTGACCGATGCTTCTGGCTGCCCGGCAACCGATTCATCCCGTGGCGCTCCAAGATGCGGTGCACGGACGAGACGGCCACCGCGACCTGATGAAAGCGCTTCAGGTAGTCCGCGATCCTGCCTGGGCCGAAGTGGTAGGTCTGCCGGAGATACAGAATCTTGCTGACGACCTCGGGCGCCGTGGCGTTCGGCGACCGCACGGGCCGGCTGGGTCGATCAGCCAGTCCCGCCGCGCCGTGCGCGTCATACCGCCGTTTCCACCGGTAGTACGCTTGGCGCGATATCCCGAAGTGGCGACAGGTCCGGGCTACGTTGCGGGACTGCCCGCAAGCCTGCTGCACCACCTTGAACCGCCACGCCATCCGGCGCGTGATCTCTGCTTTGGTCATCGTGACTCCACTCTAGGATTCCTGCCCAGAGAAGAGAACGAGAACTGTCACCGGGGCCCTGGGATTTCACATCCCCGGAAACCTTTGTTGAACAAACTCGAAAAGTGCCTCGGCTGCCTGAAGCAACTCCATCTCTCGAAAGGAAAATAGATCGCGTTCGTGATGGTACCGTCCGTCGACAAAGTGACGTGAGTCGCGCTCCAGCACCGCTTCGATATTGACCGTATGGTTGGACAATTCAGTCCGCGACCCAACACTGCACTGATGGAACAACGACACAAGTTGGTGGCCCTGTGGTACTTCTCCCGTTTCCCTGAAGACGATGTACTTCAGAAACAGTTCGCATGAGAAAGCGGCGCACACGGTTCCCGGCACAAGCAATAACTCGATGCCGGACTCGAGCTTGCCTCCATTGAGACAGCGGTCTGCGGCCTTCAGGAAACTGACCGCTGACGCGGGAAGATCCGCGTCGAGATCCCCTTCACGCTTGACGACGCCTCCCAGGTAGGTTCCAGGCCCCTTGTGGCCAACGCGCACCGTTCCCAAGTGAATCGCGCCGGGAATAGCTTTCAGGATCTTGTCGTCGATCATCTTTCGTCCGCCTTAGGCGGCCTGATGTGTTGTTCCAGTTCAACCACCTCGATCTGGGCGACCAGGTCGTTTTCAGCCGAATTGACAGGCACGCCTCTCATGATCCAACCGCACAAGAGTTCGAAGCCTACGAGGATCTCGGCTAGGACAATCTGGGCCATGTTCGAGTGATACTCTCGCAACTCACGTTTGTATTTCGTGACGGTCAGCATCAGCGAATCCGCAATCAGAGTCGCGTGTTCATGATCCTGAGTGCTGTACCCGAGCATTGGAGTAAACAACCGTTCGTCACCAAGTAAGAAGACCCGTCGCAACCAGCTGCGGCGCCTGAGCCGGAGCACCTGAAACGTCAAGCACTTCCGAATTCCTTCAATTTCATCGGGATCGGGACCGTGCCCGCCAAGCAGACCATCAGCCACCGCTACGATGTCGGCTCCGAAGTACCCAGAGATGTGCGGGTTCTTGCCGAACTTCTCGCGATAACGTCGATAGGTTTGTAGAAGATCCAGCGCGTTTGTATCGAACCTCATCTTCCTGGTTCACCTGGGGTCTGCCTAACGTTGTTTAACCGGATTGCGCCAATTGCACGGTTCCGGTGTCGACGAGTGCCGCTTTCCGGCGTGTCTCGGCCGCCACTCCGGCGCCATTATCTACGCTTCTCTTCTCGGTGCATCCGCAATTCCTGCCACGACTTGTCGCAACGGGAAGGCGGAAACTTCCGGCAATTGGCGCGTGCGGCCTAAGCTCGGGTTTCCGGTGGTTCGCGGTGTGCGCCAATTGGTGGTGATGGAGGGTTGGCGTGGCGCTTGCTCGGTATGGAGCGGTGAGGAGAGGGGATGCGCGAGCTTGAATCGTCCCTACAACAGTTCGGCGAATTTCTTCTGAGGCAGCGGCTGGTTCAGCCGAGATCGGCACCGTTCGTCGTGCGATGGGTGCGCCAGTTCCTGTCGCGCCCGGCCGAGCCTGGCGCCTCGAGTGACCAGAGTCGCAGTTTTTGCGAGGGCCTGGAGCGGTCCGGTCGATGGCAGGATTGGCAAGTCCGGCAGGCGGAGCAGGCGGTCCGTCTCTATTTCGTGAACTTCCTTCGGCGGACGGACTGGTGCGCGCCCTCGGTGTCCCGTGTCGTCGACGCAGACGGCCGCGTCGATCCGTTGGCGGCCTTGGATGACTTGCGGAAGCGACTTCGGACCCGGCACTACTCCTACCGCACCGAGTGTTCGTATGTGGACTGGTGCCGGCGCTTCTTCGAATACGCCGCAGAGACAGACGGACCTCGGCCTCGAGTACCGGCATCGGCGGTGCGCGATTTTCTGACTCATCTCGCCGTCAATCGACGTGTGTCCGCCAGCACGCAGAATCAGGCACAGTGCGCGCTCCTCTTCCTGGGTCGAGAGGTGCTCGGCGTAGATGTCGAGGGTCTGGGACAGGCGCCCCGGGCGAAACGGGGTGAGCGCCTTCCCGTTGTCCTGAGTGTCTCAGAGACGGTGGCGCTGTTGGGCGCGATGCAGGGAACAGCCAGGTTGATGGCCGAGCTGATCTACGGCGGCGGTCTCCGAGTGTCCGAGTGCTGCCAGTTGTGGATCAAGGATCTCGACTTCGACCAGAACCTGATCCTTGTCCGCGGCGGCAAAGGTGGCAAGGATCGGTCGACGATACTGCCGGAAGCGTGCCGAGAGGCCTTGCAGAAGCAGATCGCGGCGGACCGGACGCTGCACGAGGCCGATCGCGTCGCCGGCCTGGCGGGTGTGTGGATGCCGGACGCTCTGGCGCGGAAGTATCCGAATGCCGGGCTGGAGCTGGGGTGGTTCTGGGTATTTCCGAGCCGCACCCTCTCGACGGATCCGCGCGAGGGAGTCGTGCGTCGGCATCACCTGCACGACTCGGTCCTCCAGAAGGCGGTCAAGGCCGCGGCGTCAGCGGCGCGGATTCACAAGCCGGTATCGGTTCATACCCTGCGCCACTGCTTTGCCACGCATCTGCTGCTTGGCGGGGTGGACATTCGCCAGATTCAGGAGTACCTCGGTCACGCCAACGTCGAGACCACGATGGTCTACACGCATATTGTGAAGGACCTCCGGAATCCGGCCCGGAAGAGGCAGGCCTGACCTCGCAGATGTAGTCAGCCGTCCCTGGCAAACAGGCGCGCAGATGACGAAGTCGCTCATCTGCGGAGAATCGGATTCCGCTTGTCTGGTGTCAAGCAGGCGGCCCCACCTCAGCTAGCCCCTTGCCGTGAATCGGAGGGAGCGACGTGGGAAGCCGTCGAGATCGGAGTGAACACATGAGAAGATCCAGGACGATGGTCGATCATCCTGAAACGGCTCCCCGCGCCCGGCGCTCATGGTTCGCGGTGGGCACACTGCTGGTTCTTTCGCTCTCCATTTCGGCGTCAGCGCAGGATGCAGGTACGGGCGCGGGCCGGATCCCCGCCGACGCGACGGCACTGGAAGGTCTTCCTGCGGTTCGGGTCGAGACGACGTCCGAGAAGACCACCCGGCGCCAGCTTGAGGGGGCCGAGGCCGCCGGCCATCGACTGCGTGTGCGGATCGACAAGGACGGCTTCTACTGGTCCAGCCGCGACAATCGCCGGCTGGCGGTGACGGCCGCAGGGGCGTTCACGTATCTGTCGTCCAGCGAACCGGGCACCTACGTCCGCATCCAGCGTCTGAACGACAGGTTCACCTATGTCGAACACGTCGATACCGACCTGGGCAGCGTGACCTACTGGGGCGAACTGCGAATCGTGCTCGGCAAGTAACCGGAGCGGGCGCTCCGGGAACCCGGGAGCCGCCGGCACTCAAGAGGCCGGTCCGATTTCGAAGAGATAGTCCGAACCATCCCGGGTGATCAGGCGTACGCCCGGAATGCGTTCAGCCTCGGCAGCGGCTCGGGCCAGATCGCTGGCCCGGTCCGGGTGCAGCACGACGTAGCGGACGCCGATCTGCCGGATCACGGCCATCGCCTCTGCTGACGGAAAGCGTGTCAGCGTCTCCATGCGCTCCTTGTGGCCGGGCGGCTCGTGCCGGCCGAAGCCGTTGACGATCGGGTTCCAGTGCGCGGTGGAGAAGAGCAGATAGTCCGCCTCGCGGAAGTTGTCCGGTGCGAACCGGTAGGTCGGCAGCGAGAGCACCGGCCCTCCGGGAAGCGTGGCGAGCCGGGTGTAGACGGCCGGGATCGGCTCGCGCGGGGGCGTGCCGCCGGGGAAGTTCACGATGTAGCTCTCCCACAGCCCGACTGCGGCCAGTACGGCGAGCGCCGCGGTCCCGGCCACGCGCCAGCGTGCGCGAAGCCACGCAGCTCCGCCGGCCACGAGCACGGCCTGGGCGAAGACGACCAGCAGCGCGAACCTCGCCGGTGCGCGGAGCAAGGCCATGGCCGGGAGCCTCGCGAAGAGATCGAACGGGCTGAAGCCGGATCCGGGACCGAACGACAGCGCCAGCGCGAGGCCGCCCGTGATCGCGGCCGCGGTGGTCAGCCGGTCGGGCGTCCGCGCCCACCTCCACACGCCGAGCAGGGCGAGCGCGAGCCCGACGACGCCCAGATAGAGCGTCTGCTCACCCCAGATCCACCGCGGGGTGAGCGACGTGTGCGCATCGACCCACTGGCCGAGCGCGGTGTTGGCCGGCGGGACGAGGTACGAGGCGACGTCGGCCGAGTTGCCCTGCACCTCGGCGAGGCTGTTGCCGGGAAGCTGGGTGTAGGGCCCGACGAACCACAGGAGCAGCGGCAGCCCGAGAGCGACGGCGACGGCGCCGGATACGGCGTGCCGGAACGTGAACTGCCGGCGCAGCAGAAGGAATGGCGCGCCGATGGCGAGCAGCAAGGCCAGGTCCGCGGCGAGGTACCAGCCGGAGAGCGCCTGAATCAGTACGAGGACGGTCACGACGGCCGTGCGGCCAGCCGACGGGCGCTCGACCCACCGGTCCAGTGCGAGCAGGGCGAGCGGCATGGCCCACGTCCACAGCATCTGGACGTGGCCGTGCGCGTGGTGCATCCGGAAGAACGCGAACGCGTAGACGAGCCCGGCGCCGAATGCGGCCACGCGATCCCGCGTGACCCGCAAGGCCAGGGCCTGCATCGCGAGGCCGTTCAGGGCGAACGCGGCGAGCCAGACGCACCAGTAGCTGTAGACGGGGTCGCGCGTCAGCGCGTAGATGGGGGCGGCGAACAGGCCGATGCCGATGTGATGCTCCGCCCAGCCGAGCGCGCCGGCCTGCGGGAAGAACATGTTGGCGTCGAAGAGCGGTGTGGTGGTGAGGAGCGCCTTCGCATCCCAGGCCAGCGTCCAGATGAGCAGGCGCGCGTCGCCGGGATAGCTGGCGTCCGAGAGGTTGTTGAAATCGATGAGCGGGGCGGCCATCACGCGAGTGACCAGCGCGAAGCCGAGCGCGCTGAGACACCACGCGAGGCGCGACATGCCCGATACGGTACCTCAGACGGACGGCGACGAATGTACCTGGACGAGCGTGCGCCAGTCCGAAGACGTGAGGGGATTCCGGGACGGGTGGAGGTACCGTCGCGAAGCGGGCGGCACCGGGAGGGAGTCGGCGCACGGGGCCGAAGCCCCGTGCGCCGTTGAAGCGCCTAGAAGTTGACCTGCGTGCCGAACTTGAAGAGACGGCCGCCGAGCAGCACGCCGGGCGTCAGCCAGCCCTGCGGCGTGCCGGCCGGCGTGTACCGGTTGTTGATGCCCTGCGGCGGCCGGTTGTTGAACACGTTGTAGAGCTCGGCAATCGCCTGCACCTTGGTCTTGCCGAACGTGAACGTGCGCGAAAGCCGCGTGTCGATCTCGTTCAACCGGTCGTCGTACATCGCGGAGGCCAGCGCGGTCGAGCCCGAGTTGGGCGAGGGCAGCAGCTGGTAGATGGTGTTGGTGCCGTTCAGCGCGCGGCCCGCCGTGTTCGGCGCCAGCGCCGACGGTACTTCCGCCTGAATCGGGATGCCGGGCAGGTTCTTGAACGTGCCGGAAATCGTGAAGCCGGCCGGCAGCGGATAGACGATCTGAATCTTCGCCTGCGACCCGACGCCGTCCCACCACGCGGGCGCGACGTTGCAGAAGCCCTCCGACCGCGGCGTCAGGATCGGGCTCGACCCGGCCGTCGTCGGCTTGCTGTAGCCGATCTGCGCCACGTTGGGCAGGTCGTTCATCCAGCACGCGTCCACGACCGTTCTTCCGACCGCGAAACCGCCGGCCATCATCCCGCCGTTCGGCATGCGGAAGTCGAACGCGAAGTCGACGCCGTTGTACACCTCACTCGGCTTGCCGTTCGCGCCGGCGATGTCCTTGATGCGCATGCGGACGTCCGCCACGGGACGGCCGAGCGCCGACGCCTTGACGTCATACAGACCACAGACCTGCGTGCCGCTCACGCTGCCCAGGCGGGCATCGGTCGGCGCCGTGATGCAGTAGCTGTCGAAGTCTGACGGCGAGACGGCCGTGTTGACGATCGCCTGCTGGTTCCGCCAGTCGTTCCGGTTGTACGCCACGGTCAGGCCGAGGCGGGGCAGCAACTGGTGCTGCACCGCGAGCGACGTCTGGTAGCTGAACTCGCGAACGCCCCAGCCGGTCGCGGCGTCTGGATCCCACGTGACGGTCTGGCGGGTGCTGCCGAAGTTCGGGTCGAACAGCGGACCGCACTCGCCGTTGGAGCCGAGCGCGCCGAACAGGTTGGTCAGGGCACAGTCCGGCGCACCGTTGCCGTTGAAGTCGATCCACAGCCGCGGCGCCGACTGCACCGTCGTGTTCGACGGCGACAGGGACTTGGCCTCGCCGCCACCGAGGCCGGCCAGGTACTTGCCGAAGCCGCCCTTGATGGCCGTCTTGCCGTTGCCGAACACATCGAAGGCCGCGCCGACCCGCAGCGTGACGTCGTTGTAGTTCGGCAGATCCTTCGTTTCAGGGAAGGACTGCTCGGGCTTGAACGGTCCCGCCGCGACCGTGATCGCGGGGGCAAACGCGTTGAAGTGATCGAACCGCGCACCCAGGTTGATCGTCAGGCGCTTAATCGTCCACTGGTCCTGCGCGAACAGGCCCTGCGAGCGCACGCGGACGAAGTTGGCGAACGGAGAGGCGAACTGGTTGATCAGGTAGATGCCGCCGGGGATGGCGTTCAGCACGACGTTGTAGCCGTTCGGCTTCGCGTCGCCATAGGTGTCATACCAGCCCTGCAGGGTCTGCAGGCCGGCCTTGAACTGGTGGGAGCCCGTGACGTACGACGTCGCGACCTTTTGTGTGAAGTTGTTGCCCCGGTGCGGGACGTCGTACGCGCTGGTCGAGCCTCCGGGAAGTGCGCCCCAGCCGAAGCCCTGCGCGTTGTCGAACACGAACCCGAGCGGCCCCGGCGCGTTCTCGTTCGTGAAGCTGACGGCCTGCTTCAGGAACGACGCGCGGGCCTCGAAGAACAGCTTGTTGCTGACGGCATAGTTCCAGCTGGTCTGCGACAGGTACATGCCCGGCTTGCTGGCGTAGTCCTGACCGTACCCGAAGCTGATGGCCGCCTCCGGCGCAAGCGGGGAGCCGAGGCTGATCGTCAGGTAGGCGTTCCAGCCGACCTCATAGTCGAGGCTCGTCGCGAGCTTCTGCTTGTGCGTCAGCTGCCACGTCAGCCGTCCGTTGATGTTCGTGTAGACGACGTCGCCGAACGCCGGGCGGTCGCGGTCCGGTTCGTACCGTAGCGGGTTGGTCGACTTGTTGAAGAACGACCACGGGCCTGTGCCGTACTGCTGGCCGCCCCAGTACCGGTTCGCGTTGAAGAACCAGAGCTTGTCCTTCTTGATCGGGCCGCCCCAGCCGAGGCCGTAGTCCCAGACCTTCTTCATCGTGTTTGCATCCGTCGGGGCGCCTCGGTCGATGGACGACTGCGGCACCTTGCCGGACGCGAAGTTCTCATCCGAGTAGTTGGCGACGCCGATCAGCGAGATCGTGTTGCCACCCTCGCGCGGCACCATGTTCACGTTCGCGCCGCCGGTGTCGGTCTCGGCACTGGCGCCGCCCGTGTCGACGACCGTCTCCTGCACGCCGATCGTGTTGAACTTCCAGATGCGCTGCTGGCCGCCGGCGGCCGCGTAGAACACGTTCGTGTTCATGCCGTCGTAGTTGATCTTGCCGTCGTCGCCGCGGCCGCCGTGGATCGCGACACCGGTGTTGGCGTCACCCTGCGCGCCGCCGACGTCGTTTCTGCCCTGCGTGGTCGACGTGGCGCCCAGCGTCAGCGAGGCGAACTGCTCGAGGCCGCCGAGGCCGGAGGGCAGCGCGCGGAGCGCGTCCTGCTTCAGGACGGCCTGGGTGCGCGTGTTCTGGATGTCGACGACCGGCGTCGCGCCCGTGACCGTGATGGTTTCCTCCATGCCGCCCACCTTCAGGTCGGCGTTGGCGGTCGCGGTGAAGCCCGCCGAGATCTCCAGTCCCTCACGCTTCGTTGTGCCGAAGCCGGTCAGGCTGAAGGTCACGGTGTACGTGCCGGGCCTCAGATCGGTGATGTTTTAACGCCCCTGACCGTCGGTGACGGCGGTGCGGACCTTTTCGATGAGTGCGGGACTCGAGGCCTCCACGGTCACACCAGGCAGCACCGCGCCTGTCGTGTCCTTGACCTGTCCGGTGATGCCCGCGACCGTCTGTGCGAACGAAACAGCGGGAGCCAGCGCCAGAAGCCCGCCGAGTAATACCCCAAGCAAATGTAGTCTCACTCCACCCTCCAGAAATGAACGGCATTAAGGAACAGCCGGGAGAGGATAGTGCCGCGAGGGGCAAAGGCAAAGAAAGAATCCACGCTGGCTTCCGTCTGGAAAGGACGGACACGAGGCGGAAAGCGGGGTGTGGAAGCCCGGCCCGGCGGGCGAGTCGGGCCGGCGGCTGAGCTGGAAAACGGGGGCGGCCTGCAGGACCGCCCCCGGGAGACAACGCTAGAAGTCGACCTGCGCGCCGAACTTGAACAGCCGGCCGCCGAGCAGGACCGACGGCTGCAGGTAGTTCGCGCCGAACGTGTTGTTGTTGGCCTGCGACGGCCGCGTGTTGGTCAGGTTGTAGATCTCGAAGATGCCCTGCATGCGCAGGTTCATGACCTTGATGTTCCGCGTGAACCGCGTGTCGATCTGGTTCAACCGCTCATCGAACTTCGTAGCGGGTGCGATCGCCGCGATGTTCATCGTCGCGTTGCACGCACCGGTCGGCGCGCACAGCGAGAGGTTCCGGCCGAGCGACGGCAGGATCTGCGCGTTGGTGGCGACGTAGTTGGCCGTGATGCCGACACCCGGCAGGTGCTTGTAGGAGGCGCTGGCCGTCACTCCCCACGGCAACGGGTAGACCGCCTGCAGCTTGACCTGTGACCCGGCACCGCTCCACCAAGGCGCCTGCTGGTGGCAGTACTCCTTGGTGCGTGGCTGGGCCTGCGAGGCCGCCAGGTTCGGGTAGTCGTTGAGGTAGCAATCGTCGAGCGTCTGCCGGCCGAAGCTCACGCCCCCGTTCAGCAGGCCCCTTTCCTTGAAGCGCCAGTTCATGCCGATGTCGACGCCGTTGTAGACGTCCTTCTTCCGGCCGTTGGCGCCGAACATCCGGTTCATCTCGTCGACCGTCATCAGCACGGTCCGCACCGAGCTGCGCTTGTCGGGGTTCACGTCGTAGAGGTCGTTGAGCGTGATGCCGGCGCGGTCCCCGAGCCGCGGGTCATTGGGCAGCGTGATCGAGAAGCGCGTGTAGTCGTTCGGACCCTGCAGGATGTTGACCTGCTGGTTCTGGTTCCGCCAGTCGGTGTTGAAGTAGCCGACCATGATGCCCAGGCCTGGGCGCAGTTCGTGCTGAAGCGTGACGTTCCACTGGTAATTGAACTCGCGGGCGTTCCAGCCGAGTCGGGCGCTCTCATCCCACGTAATGTTTGCCACCGGCTGGCCGAAGGCGAGGTTGTTGACCTGCCCGCACTCGCCGTTCTGTGTGAGCACCGTCAGCGTGCAGTCCGGCACGAAGTTGCCGTTGGCGTCGTTCCACGTCCGGTTGACGGTGGTGACCACCGCGTTGGCCGGAGAGATGGTGTTCAGGATGCCGCCGCCCATGCCGACCGGGTACTTGCCCCACGAGGCCTTCAGCGCAGTCCGGCCGTCCCCACGGACGTCGTACGCCGCGCCGAAACGGGCCGTGATGTTCTTCATGTTCGGGAAGTCGTTGATCGCCGGCACCGAGCGCGCCGGGAGGAACGGGCCCGCCGGAATCTCGTCGGCCAGCGTGAAGCCGCGGAAGCCGTCGAACCGGACGCCCGCGTTGATCGTCAGGCGGTTCAGGCTCCACTGCTCCTGCGCGAAGAGGCCCACGCCGCGCAGCCGCGCGTCACTCCTGAACGGCACCGCGCCCTGATTGATGCGGTTCGGGACGCCGTTCAGGAAGACGTAGGTGAGGCCCGTAGGGTGATTGCCGCGCGTATTGAACGTGCCCTGCTGCATCTGGAGGCCCACCTTGAAGGAATGGGACCCGGTGACGTACGCCGCCGAGAACCGTTCGTTCACGTTGGTCTGGAACTGCGGGTCGGTGAGGTCGTTCTGCGTTGAGAGCGCCAGTCCGCCCCACGTGTAGCCGAGGCCGGAGTCGGTGACCTGCGTCGCGCCCGGCGGGTTCGGACCACCCTGGCTCGTGAACGAGACGGCCTGATAGAGATAGGAAAATCCGGCCTGGAAGAGCAGCTTATTGGTGGCCGGGAAGCTCCAGCCCGACTGCGTCAGATACTGCGGGTGATACTCGAAGCTGGTGACCGCCTCAGGGGCCGTCGTGGCGCCGATTCCCATCCAGCAGGCGCACGCGCGCTGGTTGTTCTCGGAGAAGGTGATCTTGTGCTTCGAGGACGCCTGCCACGTGAGACGCACGCCTACGTCACGGTAGTCCTGGTCCGTGAACGCCGGCCGGCTCAGGTCCGCCTCGTAGCGGTACCAGACCTGCGACTTGTTGAAGTAGTTGTTCGCGGCGAACGACTCGTTCCCCCACCAGCGGTTGGCGTTGTAGAACCACAGCTTGTCCTTCGCAATCGGGCCGCCGATGCCGAGGCCGTAGTCGTAGACCTTCTTCATCGTCTTGTTCTCGGGCTGGCTGCGCCGCGCCACGAGCTGTTCGGGTACCTTGCCGCTCGCGAAGTCCGCGTTCGTGTAGCTGAGCACGCCCTGCGCGCGGAACGTGTTGCCGCCGTCGCGCGGGATCATGTTGACGTTGGCGCCGCCGGTGTCGCTCTCGGCGCTGTTCCCGCCCGTGTCGACCACCGTCTCCTGGATACCCATCGTGTTGAACTTGTAGATGCGCTGCTGCCCGCCGGCGCCGCCGTAGAACACGTTCGTGCTCATGCCGTCGTAGTTGGTGCGGCCGTCATCGCCGCGGCTGCCGTGGATGCTGATGCCGGTGGAGAGCTCGCCGCGGTCGCCGCCGACGTCATTCCGCGTTCCCGTGGAGTTGGTGGCGCCCAGCGTCAGTGAGACCAGCGCCGTGACATCCTTGAGGCCGGAGGGCAGCGCCTCGAGTACCTCGGCTCTGAGCACCTGCTGCGTTCGGACGTTCTGGATGTCCACCACCGGACTGGCGCCGGAAACCGTCACGGTCTCCTCAAGCCCGCCGACCTTCATCTCGGCGTTGGCTGTGCCGGTGAACCCGGCCGAGATCTCGATCCCTTCGCGCTTGAACGTGCTGAAGCCGACGAGCGTGAACGTGACCGAGTAGATGCCAGGACGCAGGTCCGTGACGTTGAACCGGCCCTGCCCGTCTGTCACGGCCGTCCGGATCTTTTCGATCAGAGCCGGGCTGGCGACTTCAACGGTGACGCCCGGCAGCACCGCGCCGGTGGTGTCCCGCGCCGTGCCGGCGATGCCGGCAGTCGTCTGCGCGAAGGCGGTGGCCGTAACGAGGAACGCCGAAAACAGCGCGAATCCGAGTGCTCTCAATGCCATGACCCCCTCCAGTGGCTTTCGATGAACCGAACAGACGTTCGGGGGGGGGGGGAATGTACCACGAGTGAGGAGTCGCCGCTCTCAGAATCGCCCAGGACGTCTGACCCCGCTACGGGCCCACCGCCACCGGTCTTTTGTCACTCTTTCGTGTGCGCATGTGACACCTCCCACATCACGGTTCGGAGTTACTCGTGCGGCCACACAAGCCCGCCAACGCGCGTAGGGCAAGTTGTCAGCGCCCTTCAAGACGGCGTTTCCCAGTAACGACACCTCGCGCCGTAGATGGTTCACGATGGGCCACTTCGGCCAATAGTCGATCATCACGACTGTCCCATCGCGCCGCTCCCGGGCCGAACGCTCGAACCTGGAGATCCCAGGATTCAGTGGACACCCGGTTTGACGGACTTGTGAGCAATTTCAAACTGCTCTGGGCTCAGGCCACCGAGGTGGCTGTGCCGGCGTGAGCGATTGTAGAACGTCTCGATGTAGTCGGCGATGGCGGCGGTTGCGAGGTCGCGCGACTTGTAGATCTGCTTCTTGATCAGCTCCTTCTTCAGGCTGCCGAAGAAGGCCTCCGCCACAGCGTTATCCCAACAGTTGCCTTTGCGACTCATGCTGGGCTCGAGGCGATGAGACCGGCAGAAGCGACGCCAGGCATCCGATCCGAACTGGGTGCCTTGATCGGAGTGAATCAACGTGCCTCGGGGCCGCCGCGCCCGCACGGCCATCAGCACGGCGTCGAGGACGAGCTCGCGGTGGATGGTGGGCCGAGCGGCCCAGCCAACGATCTTGCGCGAGAACAGGTCCATGATGACGGCGAGGTAAAGCCACCCCTGCCACGTCCGGACGTACGTGATGTCCGTGACCCAGACGCGATTCGGACGGCTGACCGTGAACCGGCGCTGCAGGAGATTCGGAATCAAGACCGCGGGCTTCCCGACCGCCCACCGGCGCGTGCGATAGCCGTGGACCGCTCGCAGTCCGCTCTCTCGCATCAGCCGTGCGACACGATGTTTGCTACACGTCTCGCCGGCCTCGCGCAGGTCCAGGAACACGCGCGGTGCCCCGTAGATGCCGTGGCTCTCGACGAACGACGCGCGAATCAGCCGAAGCAAGCGCGCATCCTCCTGCGCGCGGTGCGACAGCGGCTGCTTCAGCCAGGCATAGTAGCCGCTGGGGGCGACCTCAAGGACGCGACACATCACCTGGACGGGGAACGACGCGCGCTGCGCCTTGATCACCGCATAGATGGCGCGGACGCGACTGGGTGACTTGGACGTGGACATCGGCGCAGGCCCTCCCTTGGCCTGAGTCGCCTACTGTCCACGAAATCCTGGGATCTCCACCCCCGGCAACCGGCCGCACCTGTTCTTTGCAGCGGCGCTACCGAACTTACGGGCCGTGAGGCAGCACCACATACAGGAGACGGCGCGATCCCACCCTCGACACCATCTGCTGGAGCTGTGCAACGACGAGGGAACGACTCGATTCCGGCACGCGAACGAGTTCCACGCGATCGAGACCAGAGGAGGCACGGGGCTGCCAATCGCCCGTCGGCGGCCCAGGCAAAGACCTATGCGGTGCCAATCGCTCACACGCGCCTCTGGCAAGGACCTCCTCCAATTCGCCGTGCTCGCGTGAGGAGTAGAAGATAACGATGTCCACCGCAGAGCCCCATCCCTCCCTCGCTAGGGACGTGCGCCCCCGCGCCGCACCCTGACGTTGTGGATATCCAGCGTCTGACCGGTCGCGCGCCGCAGTGTGACGATCGCATTGGCGAGATCAGCCTGCGCCTGCAGTTCGCGCGCCTGCGCAGCGACGGCGTCCGTCTGGCGCTGGAGCACGAGAAACACAGTGGAGAGTCCTGTGTCGAACCGGCGCTGTTCGCTTTCGTACTGCCGCTGCGCCGACGCGCGCGCCACCCCCGCCGCCGTCACGCGTGCTTGCGCGGACCGCACTGCCTGCATGACGTTCCGGACCTCCGCTTCGATGCCAGCCTGTAGCTGATCGCGCTGCACGCGCAGTTGCTGGCGCTGCACCAGCGTCCTGGCGACGTTCGCGGACGCGACGCGGTTCCCGAGAGGCAATCCGATGCGCAAATCCAGACGAGCCGTCGGATACGCGCCTTCGACCAGCGACCGCAGCGATTGGCCGTAGCCGCCGAGAAATCCCGTCGGGATGCCAGGACCCACCTGGGGCGGGGGCAAGGGCGCCAATCCCAACTGCGTGCTCAATTGGTCCACTCGCTCTTGCAGGACGGCGTTTCCCGCCGTGATGAGATTCGGACCGCGGTCAACAAGGGACCCAGCCAGGCCAGAGAGCGAGTAGGAACCGACGAGGTCGACCTGCGGGCGCGCCTGGTCCCGCTGAAATCGCTCTTCGACCTGGTTGATTTCGAGGCTTGCCTCCAGCTGATCGAGCTCCGGGCGGTTCACAAGAGCCGCAGCGACGGAAGCTCCCAGCTCGACCTCCGGCGCCCGTGGCGTCAGCGACGTGGCTGGGATGATCTCGCGACCCCAGAGGGGTGCAGTGCGATCCGGCGCGATCAAGACCTTGAGCGAATTCTCTGCGCGAGTCAGCACCTCCTGCGCCGCATACAGGTTCTGTTCGAACACCGCGGCCTGCGTTTCGGCTTCGACGACGTCGATATCCGCGAGCAGACCCAGCGCGACCTGCCGGCGGTTGCTCTCCACCTGCCGCCGCGTCTGCTCAAGCGCCTGGCGCTGGACGTCGAGATTTCGATGGGCGAACGCCAGGTTCCAATACGCCTGCTCAACGCTCGTCAACGCCTCGATGGCCCGTTGACGCAGCTCCGATTCGCTGAGTGTCTCCGTGCGGCTCGCGATTTCGATCTGGCGACGCGTCGCGTCGATGGTCAGCCCGCGGCCGAGCGGCTGCGTGAAGCTGACCGAAAAGCTGGCCGGGAACTGGGGATTCAGCGTGACGAATTGGTTGTCGGTGGCGAACCGTGATGATGAAAACAGCGCCTGGAACGAACCGCCGGTCCTGGGAACAAGGCCCCGAATGCCCGCCGATCCCGTGACCACGTCCTGTTGCGTCTGTCCGTTCGCGCCGCCGCCGATGATGGACGCGATAGGTGTAGTGCGATGTTCAAACAGGTTCTCGGATACCAGCGCAGGATCATGCGCGCCGCGCGCCCCCGCCGTCGCGTACTCGGCGATCTCGGTTTCCAGCCGCGCGATCGTAATGGCCGGGTTGTTCTCCAACGCCAGCGCGATGGCCTCCGAGAGCGACAATGATTCCGGTGGGCCGCTGACACCAATCCGCCGCGGCAACACGACCTCGGTCTGCGCAGCGGGAGGCGTGACTTGCGTGGTGTTCGACGCGGGCGCCAGGACCTGCGCCGCCGCAGTCGGCCCCGCCACGGCCGATAGCGCCAGCATCGCGATCACTGCGCGGTACCGTGGCTCAGTCTTCCGACGGTCCATTCGTAAAGCGCTCCCTCTTGACATGAATCGGCTACAGTTCCGGAGCCGTCCGTACACGCCCGCCTCGTGACCGGCCAAACAGTCCGCGCGCGCGAAGCCGGATGCTCTCCCACGCCCCGGACTCGCTGATGTCCTCGAAAATCGAGTAGAAGACCGGCACGGCGAGTAACGTCAGGAGCAGACACATTGCCTGGCCGCCCGCGACGAGCACGCCAATGGAGCGATTGGTCGCCGAACCAGGCCCAGAGCCGAAGACCAGCGGAGACATACCGGCGACAAGGGCAATCGTGGTCATCAGGATCGGGCGCAAGCGGTCGCGATTCGCCTGGATAATCGCGTCATACCGCGTCATCCCCTGTCGGCGCAGCTCGCTCGTGTGGTCGATCTGCAGAATGGCGTTCTTTTTGACAATGCCGAAGAGGAGCAACACACCCAGGGCGGAGAAGATGTTGAGCGGCTCGCCGGCAAGGAACGTCGCCAACAGGCCAAAGGGGACCGCCATGGGGAGCGTCAACAGAATCGTGACCGGGTGGATAAACGATTCGAACTGCGCGGCCAGCACCATGTACATGAATATGAACGACAAGGCAAAGGCGAGTGCGAAATAGCCGCCCGCGTTGGCCAGCTCACGCGTTTGACCCGTCAGCGTGCCCGCATACCCGCGGTCCATCCCGAGTCGCTCGGCCGTGGCCTGAATATCGCCCAGCGCATCGGTCTGCGAACCGCCTGGCGGAACATTCGCAAGCAGCGTAATCTGGCGTTGCCGGTTCAGTCGATCGATGTTCGCGGGTCCGGTTGCTTCCGAAACCGTGACGACGCTCTCGAGCGGCACCGTCGCCCCGTCCGCCGCCGGAACGGTGATGCGCTGCATCGCCTCCAGGTCGCCTCGAATCGCGGAGTCGGCGCGCAGGACGACATCGTACTGCTCGTTGCGTTCGTTGAAGGTCGTGACATCCTGGCCCGCCATCATGACGTTCAAGGCTTCGGAAATGCTGGCGACGTTGACGCCGAGATCGGCCGCGCGATGCCGATCGACTGCCACGCGAAGTTCCGGCTTTCCCGGGAGGTACGTCAGATCCGCATCGACGATATTGGGGTTGTCGCGAAGTGCCCCGAGCAACTGCCGCGAGTACAGGTCGAGTCTTGCCAGGTCGGGGCCGACCAGGACGTACTGGACACCGGCGTTACGGAGCCCCCCACCCGCCAGCGGGGCGACAGACTGCACCGACATCGTGAATTCCGGCGGATATCGTCGCGCTATCTCTCGCGCACGCGCGATCAATTCCGCCTGCGTCACCTCACGGTCATCGACCGGGACCAGCCGCACGAAGATCGTCCCGACATTGACGCCGCGGCCTCCGAACCCCACGACGGTCAACGTGTTGTCAATTCCAGGCAGTTGACGGCGCACCTCGCGCGCGATTTGCTCCAGGACCGACTGTGTCGCCGCGAGGCTCGCGCCCTCCGGGGCGCGTAGCCCGATCTCGAACTGCGACTCATCCTCCTCGGGAAGGAAATTGATCCCCGCGAGCGCGAACAGGGGATAAATCGCCACGACGGCGAGTGCGGATGCCGTGACAATTGCCCACCGATGGCTCATCGACCACTCGAGCATGCGCGCATAGGCACGGTCGATCGGTTGGTAGAAGCGCGATTCTTTCGAAGTGTGGTCGCCGCCCGGCGTGTGCGCGGCCAGCCCCGGTGGTACCCGCATTGGAACAGCCGCCGGATCCGGCGGCGCGTCTTCCGAGCGCGGCTTGATCCATCGGGCCGCAAGCATCGGGGTCAGGGTGAAGGAGACCAGCAGGCTGATCGCGATGGCCGCGGCCGAGGTCAGGCCAAACGACGACATGAAGCGGCCGACAATGCCGCTCATGAACCCGACCGGAATGAACACGGCGAGCAGCGAGAGGGTGGTCGCCATCACGGCGAGCCCGATCTCCCGCGTCCCTTCGATGGCGGCGCGGAAGGGATGCATCCCTTTCTCTTCGATGAACCGGTAGATATTCTCCAGCACGACAATCGCGTCGTCGATGACGACGCCGACCATCAGCGTCAACGCCAGCATGGTCATCTGGTTGAGTGTGTAGTCGAGTGCCGCCATCACCGCGAAGGCGCCGACGATCGAGGTCGGAATGGCAATGGCCGCGATCACCGTGGAACGGACGTTCCACAGGAACACGAAGACGACGAGCGCGGCAAGAAGCCCGCCCAGGATGAGATGCTCCTCGATAGCGGCCAACGAGGCCTCGATGAACTCGGACTGATCGCGCACCATCTTCACGGCGTAGCCCGGCGGCAGGAGCGGGGCGATCTCGGCCATTCTCGCCTTCACCGCGGCCGCGACGGCCGCCGTGTTGCTGCCGGACTGCTTCCGCACGGCGATACCGACAGCGGGACGGCCGTCCAGCATGACCGCCGTGCGCGGCTCCTCGCCGCTGTCCTCGACGCGACCGACATCGCGGATGCGAACCGGATAGCCACCGACGGTCGTGATCGCGATGTCGGCGAACGCCGCCGGGTCCGGGAGCCGTCCCAACGTGCGGATGGTCACCTCGCGCGCGCCCTGCTCGACCCGCCCGCCAGGCAGCTCCAGATTCTGCGTCCGCAAGGCACGCGCCACGTCGCTCACCGTCAGGCCGTAAGCGCGCAGCCGGTCAGGGTCGACGTACACGTGCACCTCGCGGCGCCGCCCTCCCAGGATCGCGATCTCACCCACACCGTTAATCGACTCCAGGCGCTCCTTCACGACATTTTCAACGGTCGCCGTCACATCGATGACGTCGCCGGGAGCGCTGATCGAGAAGATGAGGATCGGTGCGGCGTCGGGATCGAGCTTCTGCACGACTGGCGGCTCGGCCGTCTCGGGAAGCTGCTGCAGCACGAGATTCACCTTGTCCCGAACCTCCTGCGCAGCGACATCCACGTCCTTGTCCAGGTCGAATTGGATGTTGACCTGCGACATGCCTTCCTGCGAGGTGGAACGCAGTTCCTCGATGCCGGAGATCGTGTTCACCGCCCCTTCGATGATGTCGGTGACCTCGGTTTCGATCTGCTGCGGCGCCGCACCGGGATTGATCGTAACGACACTGATTATGGGAAAGTCGAATCGCGGAAATCGGTCGACGCCGAGAGTGGCTACGGAGAAGCCGCCGACAACGGTCAGCGCCAGAATCAACATGGTGGCGAAGACCGGCCGGCGAACACAGATTTCAGCGAGCTTTTGCACGGAGAACCTCGAGTCGAGCGGCGTTGCGCCTCAATTCCGCGTCGCGCGTTGGACGGTCGTCACCTTGGCGCCGTCGAACAGCTCCGACAGTCGGCTCGTCGCAACGCGATCGCCAGGAGAGACGCCCGAGACAATGCGGACGCCGTCCTCGCCGACGGGTCCCGGCTGCACGACACGCAGCCGGGCCACGTCGCCCTCGATCACGAACACGCGCGACGAATTGGTATTGGTGTCCGAGGCGATCGCCTCGCGCGGGACGAACACCGCCTGTTTGGTTTCCGGCAGCGCCATCTCGGTGGTCGCGAACATGGCCGCGCGGATGCGACCGTTGGGATTCGGCACCTGCGCCTCGATGAGGACGGAGCGCGTGGACGGATCCAGTGCGGCGCTGATGGCGGTGATCCGGCCGTCGATCCGAAGGCTGCCAAGCGCCTCCACCCGGGCCAGGACTGGCTGTCCGACGGCGATGCGGGCCGACTGCCGTTCCGGCACCTGCAGCCGCAGCCGGATCGGATCCAGCTTCATGACCGTCGCGACGCGGGTGCCCGGCGTGACGTACTCGCCCACCGCAACCGCGCGATCGGTGACGAACCCGTCAAACGGCGCCGTGATCGTCGCGTCGGCGAGCACCTTCTCGACAATGGCGACCCGGGCGCGAGCGTCCGCAATCGCGGCTTCGGCGGTGGCAACCCCCTGTCGTGTCGTCTCCGCCTCGGCGGAGGCCTGCTCCTGCAGCGATTTGGACACGTCACCCGTCCGGACCAGCGCCTCGTAGCGGACGGCATTCGCCTGCGCCAGGGCGTGGCGCTCCCGCGCCTGTGCGTGTGCTGCCTCGGCCTGCTGACGCGAGGCACGGGCCTGGTCGAGCCGCAGTTGGGCATCGCGCGGGTCGAGGTGCACGATGACCTGCCCGCGGCGTACCCTCGCCCCTAGATCAACCGGCGTGGCGACGACGGCGCCCGCCGTCTGAGCCGCGACCTGCGACTCTTCGTCCGCGACGAAGCTCCCGGTGCCGGTTATGGTGACCGGGAGGTCGCGCGCGGTCGCCGGTGCCGTCGAGACGGCGATTGGCGTCGAGGTGCGCGCATTGGCGGTCTGCACCGCGTCACCAGTGCCCTTGTCACATGCCGCTGCGAGAGACACAGCGATCGCCAGCGTTGTCGCGCCGCTGACGCGCCGCACAAAAGAGATGAGGAAGGGGCTCACGCGTGGACGTCCTGAGGCGAATCAGAAGACGGTGACGTCACGCCCCCGAGAATCAGATCCGTGTACGACGCAGTCGGCGTCTCGTCGGCCATGCGCTGCATCGGCAGGACCGTTTCCAGCAGGGCGTGGTAGCTGGGCACGGCCAGCATGAAGCGGACAAGGGCGTGGGGGTCGGCCCGACGGAATCGGCCTGCCGCCTGCGCGGCCTGCACGTACTCCAGCAGGAAGTTGTACAAAGGCGCATAGTGCCGGTTACGAAACTCTCCCGCGAACTTGTGACATTCGAGCGCGGAGTGCAGCATCAGCCGCAGAAAAGCGGGATCCTGTTGCTGATGGTGGACCAGTAACGCGACCAGCCGCGTCACGACGCCCCGGTCACCATCCGCGCGTGCGGCATCGCGAAGTTCGTCCACCCAGCAGTCCGTGCGGGCGAGCGTGGCTTTGTACTCGAGGATGGCCGCGTAGAGATCCTCTTTTCCCGCGAAGTAGCGAAACAGCAGAGCCTCGTTGACGCCCGCGGCCTCGGCAACCGCCCGGGTCCTCGTGCCGCTAAACCCGTGCTCGGCGAACAGCCGGATCGCGACTTCGAGAATCTGTTGCCGTCGATCAACGCTGGGGAGACGGCGTGCTACGTCGATCTCGTCGGATTGAGCTGACAATGTTGAGGAATTCATAGTAAGTGGTTACTTCGTGTAAGTAATCACTTACTACAATTGTCGAACTGATTGCAAATGCGATGGCTCCACAGTTCGCGCCGCGTGGTCACGCGCCGGGAACGTCACGTCGAGAACTGCCTCGGCATGGTCCACCTCGCTTGTGCCCAAATCCTGCTCAGAGCGTTTATGAGATAGCTTCGAGCTTAGCTTCCAGCTAGGGTGCGCTGACTCTGAAGTCGGCCGTCCACGTGTGGCGGCCCCAGCCGATCGTCAGGCGGGCGCCATCACCGAGCAGCTCCAGGCGGGGCTCGAGGCCGGCGTCGCCCGACGCGGCGCGCTCGTGGCGCAGGGGGATCTCGGCCACCACCGTGGCCTGGTCGAACTGCGTGCCCCACACGTCCGGCTGGCTCGTGACGGCCAGGCGCCAGCCCGGGCCGGCGCGCCTCAGCCAGAGCCCGTAGAGCCCCGGAAAACCGGCGGCGGCGTTCCCGGGCTTCAGCACGGTCGCACCGAAGCTGAGCGCCCTGGCTGTCCGGAGCTTCATGATCCCGTGCCCCGTGAACCGCACGACCCCGGTCGTGAGCGTATCGACCGATGCATAGGCGGCGTCGCCGACGGCCACCTTCGAGAACTCCAGCGTGACGCCGTCCTGACCCTCGAGCGACGCGGTGAACCGGTCGAGACGGTCCTGGTCCACGGCGTCCGGATTCCTACCGCCCCGGTCCGCCGTCGCGCCGGCGACCGGCTGGCCGTAGGCGATGTAGCCGAGCATCATCTCGTCAGCCGCGTGCGGGCCGAAGATCACGGGTTGCGTGGCGTCGAACGCCTTCTTCCCGCCGCGGGCCGGGCTGTTGTCGAAGCGGTAGAGCGCCTCGATGCGCGTACCGGCCGGCACGACCTTCGGCTTCACGTACGTATAGACCTCTTCCCACCGGTGGTCGTAGCGCGGCACGTCGAGCAGCACTTCCGACTTTCCGTCCGGGTAGAACGCCCGGTACACCACGGACGCCGTGCGCGAGTGCCCGTGCGGCCACAGCGCGAGGATTGTCGTCTCGCGGTCGAAGGTCTTTGCCGCGCCGACCCTCCAGTCGGCGTGCCCTGGCGGCACCTCGAAGTTCGTGTTGCCCGCCGCGTTGAAGCGCACGCGGTGCGTCGGCGTACCTTTCGCGAGCGTCAGCCCGATCTTCGACGTGTCGACCACCGCCGTGCCCGGGCCCTTCGGCTTGAAGTAGTGCATGTCCAGCCGCACCGCCGCGCCGCGCGGGGCGAGGTAGGCGAAGCCGTCGGGCAGCAGGCGCGGTTCAGCGCCCGGCGCCGCGCACCCGAGGGACGTCTCGCGGTCGATGCCCGGCCGCAACGGGAGACGCAGAGGGATGACGAGCGCGCCGCACATGTGGTGGACGGCGGCGCTCCCGCCGACGAACTCGACGCCGCGCACCCAGTAGTCGTCCGGCAGTTCGCCGACCTCGAACGTGATCATGTCCTCGCTGACCGCGTCCGCCAGCGCGTGCGATTCACCCTTCACGTCGATGTTCGGTTCGCCCAGCATCCAGCCGTCCGGATGCACGGGTGGCAGCGGAGCAGGTGTGGTGGCGGGAGGCGTGCCCGCGGTCGCGCCTCCGCGGGCCCACGCGGCAACCGTCGCGATCTGGGCGGCGGTCAGGCCGCGTTCGTTGATGAAGACGCCTGCGGTCGCGGCACTCGCGAGCCACGGCGGCATCTGCTTCGACTCCACGGCCGTCGCGATCGCGCGCGCCCACGGGCGGACCTCGTCGTAGGTCGACAGTGGCATCGGCGCCACGAGGCCGCCGTAGCTGGCGCCCTGCCTGCGATGGCAGGACTCGCAGTGCGTGCGGAGGATTGGCTGCACGTCGCCGTAGTAGGTCGGTGTGCGCGCCTGCGCGGCGGGCCTCGTCTCGGGGAGCGAGCCGGCCACGGCCGCCGCCAGCACCGGGAGCATGAGCCGCATCGCGGACGTCATCGCCCCTCGCACCTCACCCGAGTTTGATCACGACCATGCTGACGTCGTCGGTCGGCGGCGCGAAGGCAAGGACGTCCTGCCTGATGGCGTCGTAGATCCCGCGCGCGGACTGATCCCGCGACGTGCGGATGACATCCTCCAGCCGTCCGGGGAAGTACGCGTCGTCACCGCGTCGATGATCCGACAGGCCGTCCGTGTGAATCAGCAGGATGTCGCCGGCGCCCATCAACTGCCACTCGTTGAGCTGGTAGGTCTGCTTGAAGCCGAGCGGCGCCTCGTGGGTGCTGCGGTCGATGGCATCGAGCGACGGCATCATACCCAGCGGAGGAAAGGAGATCGACCGCTCCTTGTCCACGTCGACGAACCGGTCCATCGCCCGCGAGAACACGACCGGCGTGGGCTGCCCGGCCGACAGGAACCGGAACGTGGCGTCCTCGGAGATCTCGCCATAGATCAGCGACACGTACTTGTGCGCGCCGGAGGACTGAAAGAAACGGGTGTTGAGGTTCTCGAACAGCCGCTTCGTGATGTTGCCGAACATGTCCAGCTCGTAGAGCGCGCCGGTCAGGAAGGCCTGGTGCAGCATCGCGGCCAGCACGGCGTCCGTGGCCCGGTGGCCGGCCACGTCGATGAGCGCCACGCCGGCCATGTGCTCGCACCGCTCGAGGTTCTTCACGACGTCCGGACGCCCCAGCTCGGCGGCACGCCTGGCGCGCGCGGCCAGGTCGAAGCGGCGCTTGAAGTCCACGTAGATGAGGTGATCCCCGCCCACCGTGCCGGTCAGCGCCATGCAGCCGCCGAACATCTCGATCCCGCGCAGCCGGGGGACATCTCCGGAGCGCGGCACGAGGTACTTCGTGATGTCCTGGAAGTTCTGCAGTTCGCTCCGGAGCTGCGCGAGCGTGGCGAGGTCGTCGGGCGAGGTCGTCATGGGCGGCCGGGTGCCCCGATTATCGCCGAGGTGCGGGAACGGACCGCGCCGCCGGTCCGCCGGCGGGAGGTTCTAGAATGGCCGGTGACGCATGACCTGGACGCACCGCCGAGGGAACTGGCTCGCCGGGATGGCGATCGTTGCCGTCGGGTTGACCGCTGGCAGCGTGGTGCTGGCACAGCCGCTCGCGCCGGACCGTGCATTTCTCGACCGCTACTGCGTCTCGTGCCACGGAGCGGCACGCCGCCTCGGCGGCGTGGACCTGCGCAGACTGGCCGCGCCCGCCGCCGGCGGTGACACCGTGCTGTGGGAGCGCGTGATCCGGCAGGTCCGCGCGGGTGTCATGCCCCCCGCCGGAGCCGCCCGGCCGGATGCCGCCGCGGCAGCCCGCTTCGCGCAGACTGCCGAGCGTGCGGTCGACGTGGCCGCTGACGCCGCGCCGAAGCCGGGGCGCCCCGTCGCGCATCGGCTGAACCGCACCGAGTACGCCAACGCCGTGCGCGACGTGCTGGCGCTCCAGGTCGATGCTTCCGCGCTGCTGCCCGCGGATGAAACACTCGAGGGCTTCGACAACATCGGCGGTGTGCTGTCGTTCTCGCCGGTGCTCGTGGACCGGTATCTCGCGGCGGCGCGCCGGATCAGCCGGCTGGCCGTCGGCGACCCCGCGATCGGTCCGGCGTTCGCCGCGCACACGTACCGGGCCGAGCAGACGGCGTACCAGGACGCGCGCACCGACGACGACCAGCCGTTCGGGTCACGCGGCGGACTCGCCGTCCGGCATCACTTTCCGCTCGACGCCGAGTATGTCGTCCGCGTCGGGCTGCTCCGGAACATCCTCGGCTACGTGCGTGGCCTGACCGGGCCCCACGTCCTCGAGATCCGGCTCGACGGGGCACGCCTGCTGCGCGTGACGGTCGGCGGGGCGACGGGGCTCGCGCCGGCGCCGCTGAGCTTCACGGGCGTCATCCTCGGCGACCCGACGTGGGAGGCGTGGGCCGTGACCGCCGACGACGGTCTCGAGGTGCGCTTCAGGACCACCGCGGGCCCGCACGTCGTCGGCGTGTCGTTCGTCGACGAGCCGTTCGCGATGGAGGGGGTGCAGCAGCCGCCGCTGACGGGACTCGGCTTCGCCTACAGCGAGTTTCTGAGCGCGCCGTGGGGGCCGTGGGGTCCGGCGGTTGACAGCGTCACGGTGGACGGGCCGTTCGCGGCCACGGGCCCGGGCACGACGCCGAGCCGTGCCCGCATCTTCGTGTGCCGCCCGGCGACGGTCGATGACGAGGCACCCTGCGCGCGCACGATTCTGCTGACGCTCGCGCGCCGCGCCTACCGTCGTCCGGTGGTCGCGGCGGATGCCAATCGTCTGATGCCGTTCTTCGAACGCGGACGCAGCGAGCTGGGCACCTTCGACGGCGGCATCCAGACGGCGATCGAACGGCTGCTGGTGGACCCGGCGTTCCTGGTCCGCGTCGAGCGGGACGGGCGTGGCACGGCCGCCGGTGCCGCCTACCGCGTCGGCGACGTCGACCTGGCGTCGCGGCTCTCGTTCTTCCTGTGGAGCAGCGTGCCGGACGACGCCCTGCTGGCGGCCGCCGAAGCCGGCATGCTGCGGCAGCCCGACGTCCTGATGCGGGAGACGCGGCGGATGCTGGCGGATGGCCGGGCGCGGGCGCTGACGGACAACTTCGCGATGCAGTGGCTGGGCCTCCGCGAGCTCCGGCCCGTCACGCTCGACGAAGAGCTGTACCCCGAGTACGACGGCAGCCTGCGCGGCGCCTTCCTGCGGGAGACGGCGCTGTTTGTCGAGGACCAGATCCGCCGCGACCGGCCGGTGCCGGAGCTGCTCAGCGCGGACTACACGTTCGTCAACGAGCGCCTCGCGCGTCACTACGGCATCGCCGGCGTGTACGGCGGCCACTTCCGCCGCGTGTCTACGGACGCCCGGCGCGCCGGGCTGCTGGGCCACGGCAGCATCCTGACGGTAACGTCGTACCCGAATCGGACGTCGCCCGTCCTGCGCGGCCGGTGGTTGCTGGAGAACGTGCTTGGCACGCCGCCGCCACCGCCGCCGCCGTCGATTCCCGCGCTGCCGCCGCCCGTGCTGGGCGACCGCGTGCTGAGTATGCGCGAGCGGACGGAGCGACATCGCGTGAATCCGGCGTGCGCCGGATGTCACGTGCGCATGGACCCGCTGGGCTTCGCCCTCGAGAACTTCGACGCGATCGGCCGGTGGCGCACGGAAGGCGAGGACGGCGGCCCGGTTGATGCCGCCGGCGCGCTGCCGGACGGTACGACGTTCAGCGGCGTCGCGGGCGTCCGCGCACTGGTGGCCGCGAACCCGGACACGTTCGTGACGACGCTGACCGCGAAGCTGCTGACCTGGGCCCTGGGCCGCACGCTCGAACCGCCGGACATGCCGGCCGTCCGCCGGATCGTCCGCGAGGCCGCCCCCGCCGGGTACCGGTGGTCCGCGCTCGTCGAGGGCGTGGTCAGGAGCGTGCCGTTCCAGTGGAGGCAGGCGTCGTGATCGTGCGCAGGCTGGCCCTCTCCCGCCGCGCGCTGCTGCGTGGCGCGGGCACGGTACTCGGACTGCCGTTGCTCGACGCGATGGTGCCGGCGCTGACGCCGCGGGCGCGCGCCGCGGCCCCGGTCTCGCGGTTCGGCGTGGTGTACGTGCCGAACGGGGTCGTGATGACCGAGTGGACGCCGGCCGGCACCGGAGCCGCGCTGACGGCGCTCGCATCGTCGATGGCCCCGCTCGAGCCGTTCCGGCAGACGCTCACCGTGATTACCGGTCTGCGCAACGGGCCGCCGAACTATGCCGTGCACGGCGCCGCGAGCACACGGTTCCTGACAACCGAACCCCCGGTGCCCTCGACCGGGTCGGTCGTCGAGGCCGGTGTGTCGCTCGACCAGGTGCTCGCGCGCGCGGCCGAGAAGGACACGCAGCTCGCCTCGCTGGAACTCTCGCTCGAAGCGCCGTTCACGGGTGTCTGCGACATCGGGTCGAGCTGCGTCTACACGGACACGATCGCGTGGCGGAACCGGACGACCCCTCTGCCGATGGAGCACAACCCGCGCGCGGTGTTCGAGCGGCTGTTCGGCGAGGCCGACACCACCGGGCGCGACGCGCGGATGGCCCGTCTCGCCGCCCGGCGCAGCATCCTGGACTCCGTGGCGGCGGGTATCCGGGATCTTGCCGCCGACGTGGGTCCCGGCGATCGCGCGAAGCTCGATCAGTATCTGGACGGCGTGCGCGACGTCGAGCGGCAGATTCAGCGGACGGAAGAGCAGGGCGCCCGCGAGCTGCCGTCACTGGAGCGGCCGGTGGGCGTACCGGCCACGTTCGAGGCACATGCCCGCCTGATGTTCGACCTGCAGGTGCTGGCGTTCCAGTCGGACCTCACGCGCGTCACCACCTGCATGCTCGGCCGTGAGCTGAGCGGGCGCAGCTATCCGGAGGCCGGCGTCCGCGACGCCCACCATCCCACGTCGCACCACCAGGGCGACGCCGCGAAGCTCCGCACGCTCGCGCGGATCAATCAGCACCACACGGCGCAGTTCGGCTATTTCCTCTCGAGACTCGCCGCGACGCCGGATGGACCCGGGTCGCTGCTCGACCACTGCACGCTGCTCTACGGCGCCGGCATGAGCGACGGCAACTCGCACTCCCCGGACGACCTGCCGGTCGTGCTGGCGGGCGGTGGCGCAGGTCGATGGAAGGGTGGCCGGCATCTGCGCGTGCAGCCCGGCACGCTGATCGGCAACCTTCACGCGACGCTGCTGCCGAAACTCGGTGTGCCCGCGACGGCGTTCGGCAACAGCACCGGCGTGCTGGCGGACCTGTGACAGCCGGTCGTATGGCGCTCGCCGTCGCGCTGCTGGTGCTGCCGGTGCCGCTGCTGGCCGAGACACCACCCGTCGTTGCCGCGGCCAGGGCCCGGGATCTGCCGACGCTCAGAGTGCTCCTGCAGCAGGGCGCTCCGGCCAACGGCGCGCAGGGCGACGGCGCCACGGCGCTGCACTGGGCGGCGCACTGGGACGACGGTGACGCCGCGGCCCTGCTGCTCGGCGCGGGCGCGAAGCCGGACGCGGCGAACGACCTGGGCGCCACGCCGCTCTCGCTCGCGTGCCTCAACGCCAGCCACGGCATGGTCCAGCGGCTGCTGGCGGCCGGCGCCGACCCGAACGCGCCGGCGCAGGTGCCACCGCTGGTGACCTGTGCCCGCACCGGCAACGCCACGGCGGTCCGGGCGCTGCTCGACCGGAAGGCCGACGTCCGCGCGCGCGAGCCGAACCGGGATCAGACGGCACTGATGGCGGCCGTCGCCGAAGGGCACCTGGAGGCCGTGCGCGTGCTCCTGGCGGCCGGCGCCGACGTGCGCGCCCGGGCCCGCGTCACGCGGGCCGTGGTCAACCGGGCGAACCCGAACGATGTGCTGGCGGCGGTGGTCGGGGAAGTCAGCCAGGGCGGCAGTACGCCGCTGCTCCTTGCCGCCCGTCAGGGCGAGGCGCGCGTCGGTGCGCTGCTGCTGGACGCCGGGGCGGACGTCAACGACATCGCGCCTGACGGCACGAGCGCGCTGACGATGGCCGTGCACGGCAACCACACGGCGCTCGCGCGGCTGCTGCTCGACCGGGGCGCGAACCCGAACATCATCGGGTCCGGCTATTCGGCGCTGCAGGCCGCGGTGCTCCGCGGCAACGCCGAACTGGTTACCGAGCTGATCGCCCGTGGCGCGAACGTGAACTTCCGGCTTCGCAACGGCACGGCCACGACCCGCGGCAGCCGCGAGTACTTCCTGCCGGATTCCCTCGTCGGCGCCACACCGGCGATGCTGGCGGCGAAGTTCCTGGAACCGGGCATCCTCCGCACACTGCTGTCGAAAGGGGCGGACCCGGCGCTGTCGCTGCGGGACGGCACGACGATCCTGATGGCCGCGGCCGGCGTCGGTTCGCAGCCGCAGCTCTTCGACCGTCGCGACCGCATTGCCGTGCTGAAAGCGTCTGACGAAGCCGCGGCAGCCGCCGTGATCCAGGTGCTGCCGGGCCTGCCCGGTGACGTGAACGCGGCCAACGCCGCCGGTGACACGGCGCTGCACGGCGCCGCGAAGATGAACCATCCGGCCGTCGTCCGGCAGTTGATCGCGAAGGGCGCGAGGGTCGACGTGCGCAACAGGAAGGGCGAGACGCCGCTCGCCGTCGCAAGTGGCGACGAGGCTCGCCGGGCCCTGCGCGAGGGCGGCGCGCGCGAGTAAACGCGCGCGGGCGCTACGAGGCCGGTTCGAGCTTCAGCAGCGCGCCGTCCGTCTCGTCCGTCAGCACGTACAGATAACCGTCCGGTCCCTGTCGCACGTCACGCACGCGCTGCTTGAGCTCGAGCAGAAGCATCTCCGACGCGGTCGCGCCATCCGCCCCCACGGGCTGCCACCGCTCGTTGAAGGCGACGCGGTCCAGCCGACGCCCCGCCAGCCCGCCGACAAACGCGCTGCGCTTCCACTTCGGGAACTTGTCGCCGGTGTAGAAGGCCAGTCCCGTGACTGACGGATTCGGCGACCAGAAGTAGACGGGCTGCTCCATGCCGTCCTGCGCGCGCTGCATCGGTGTGCCGTCGTATTCGCGGCCGAGCGAGATGACCGGCCAGCCGTAGTTGCGGCCGGGCAGGATCAGGTTCAGCTCGTCGCCGCTCGACGGGCCGTTCTCGTTCGACCACAGTTCGCCGGTTTCGGGATTGACCGCGAGCCCCATCGCGTTGCGATGGCCGACCGTGTAGATCTCCGGCAGATAGGGCAGGCCGTACACCGTCTTACCCGCAAAGGGATTGTCGGCCGGAGCCGTGCCGTCGTCCTTGAGGCGCAGGATCTTGCCACGGTGGCTCTGCGGGTCCTGGGCCTTGAGGCGATCCTGATTCGGCGAGCCGACCGTCATGTAGATCATGCCGTCCCGGCCGAACGCGATCCGGGACGTGACCGACTGCTGGTTCGTCTTCGGAATCGGTGTGCTCGCGATGAAGATGTCCTTCCCGTCGACGAGCGCCTTGCCGTCGAACGTGGCGCGGAAGAGCGCCGTCTGCACCGCACCGTCGGCCAGCGGCTTCGAGTAGGTCAGGTAGACGAACCGGTTCGCGGCGAACTTCGGGTGCAGCGCGATGTCGAGCAGGCCATCGAAGCCGGTGGTCAGGACCGTCGGCACGCCGGGAATCGGCTGGGGGTCGAGTACGCCGTTCCGGATGACCCGCAGGCGGCCGGGGCGCTCGGTGACGAGCATCGACCCGTCAGGGAGGAACGCGAGGCTCCACGGCCGGTCGAGCGTCGCCAGGCGCGTGACCTTGACGACGTAGTGCGCGGTCTCAAACGTCCACGGGCCGGCGCCGAGGCCCTTCTTCGCGGCAGGCGACTTGACGTCGGCGGCGACCGGAGCGGCCTGGCGTTGCTGGGCCGTCGGGGAGACCACCGTCAGACTGCAGAGAGCGGCGAGGGCCAGTCCGGCGACCGGACGACGAGCGTGGGCAGGCATGTTGCGTCTCCTTGGCCGCGCCATCGCGGCGAGTCAGCGTCCGGCGCGCCGTGTCCCGGCGGTTGCCGTCGCCGGTGCCGCGAAGTATATCGGCCCGAGCGTCTCCCGGTAGAACGGATTCCCGAACTTCCAGACGAACGCCTCGATGAAGTAGTGGGCGAGGAAGATGCCGTTGAACAGGTTGACGAGATACCACCACGATCGCGGTCCGGTCGGCGCGATCGGCATCCCGCTGTAGGCGAAGATCGACGCCGCGGAGGCCCAGGCGGCGATGAGCAGCAGCGCCAGGCCGAACGCCATCCGGTGCCTCCGGAAGAAGCCGGCCACGCGATCCACCGGCGCGGTGGCGTCGAGCGGCGGGCGCAGCAACCGCGGCGCCATCAGCACGTGGTACTCGACGTAATGCATCGCGAGGCTCGCGACATAGAGCTGGCTCCGGTAGACGACCAGCAGCGCGGACGCCGACTGGAGAATCAGATACCCGAGCGCGGCGATCACGGCTCCACGGTCCGCTCCCGACCGCCACGCGGCGGCGAGCGACCGGAGCATCAGCGCGAGCAGCACGGCGGCAGCGGCGAGCCCGATGCGCGTCAGCGGATCCCGGGGATCGAAGGCTCCCGCGAAGCCGTTCAGCAGGCCGCGGCTGAACGTGACGAGCTGCAGCGCCCAGAGCGCCAGAAAATAGCCGTTGTCGACGGACGGCATCCACGACGGAAAGCGCGCGCCGGTTCGCGTGCGGAACATCGCGTAGACGCCGAAGCTCTGCCGCACGACGTGAAAGTAGTCGGCCGCGGTCAGTGCGATCAGGAACCAGACGAAGTACGCCGTGCCGGGCGTCGGCGCCTGGTGGACACCCAGATACCAGAACGCCAGCAGAATGGCCGGAGGTCCGCCGAAGTAGACAGCGGCGCGGCCCGGTGTCGATCGGAAGTGCCGGAGGTTCTCCGCGTTCAGATAGAGCGCCCATGTGATCGCGAAGTGCGTGTTCCCGAACACCACCACGTAGCCCAGCGTCAGCCAGCGGCTCACCTCCGGCGCGACCGCCGTGGTGAGCTGCAGCCACGCGATCGGCACGGTGAGCAGCGCGAAGGCGAGGAAGATGATCGCGATCTGCGGCGTCTGCAGGTAGTGGCGTCTGGCCGGCGTCGTCACAGCGCCTTTCTCAATACCACGAAGGAGAGGTCGTCGCGACGTGGACGGCCGAAGCGTTCGTCGCCGTACGGGAACGGCTCCCGTTCGCCGGTCCGGCGGTAGCCCTGGCGTTCGTACCAGGCCACCAGCTCGGTGCGCAGGGCGATGACCGTCATCCGCATGGTCGTTGCGGCAAGCTCGGACGCGGCGAGGCGCTCGGCCTCGCGCAGCAGAGCGCGACCGACGCCGCGGCCCTGCAACGTCGGCCGGACGGCCAGCATGCCCGTATACGCGGAGCCGCGGCCTTCGTCGCGGAGCAGCACGGACCCGACCAGTGCGTCCCCGTCGAAGGCGAGCACGATCCGCTCTTCGGAGGCGTCGATCGTCGCCAGCACGCTGGCGGTGTCCGTCCGCTGCCCGTCCAGCAGATCCGCCTCCGTCGTCCAGCCCGCGCGGCTCGCCTCGCC
>JBFWUM010000044.1:0-30054 GCA_050247255.1 Vicinamibacterales bacterium
AGGTAACCGGCATTGCCGATCATGGCGGTGAGCAGGTTGTTGAAGTCGTGGGCGATGCCGCCGGCCAGGCGGCCGAGCGCCTCCATGCGCTGCGCCTGCTGCTGCGCCTGGCGGCTCGAGCGCTGCGCGTCCTCGGCTGCGACCCGATCGGTGATGTCGCGCGCCACGCCGTAAATCACCGCCCCGCTCGGCCCCGGCGCGCCGACGGCGTGCATCCGGATCTCGAACCAGCGATAGTCGCCGTTCAAGTGGCGCACGCGGTACTGGAACGTGCGGGTGTGCGGCGCGGTGGCCGCCGCCTCGGTCTCGGCGATGACCATCGCCAGATCGTCGGGGTGCACCGGTGCGGAACCCATGGCGATCATCTCGTCCGGCGAGTATCCGAGCAGCGCGGTGACGCGCCGGCTGATGAAGTCGGGGGTCCACGCGTCCCGCTCCTTCCGGAGCCGGAACACCAGTTCATCAATGTTATCGAGGACGACCGCTTCGCGATCGGTGCTGGCGCGGAGCGCGAGCGCCGTTTCGCTCTTGTGGCGCGTGGTGGCTGCACGCGCCTCGCGCTCCTCCACCAGCAGCGCCAGCGCGTGCTTCAGCCGGCGATAGAAGAAGAACAGGACGGCGATGACCACGGTGGCCGCCGCCACTTCGAGCAGGAGAACAAGGGTCGCCAGCTGCGACGCCGACATGCGAGGTAGGAATTCTACCTGCTGAAGATGCCTTTCAGCCCCTCGCCGATGGCGCCAAGCAGCGTCTGCAGGGCGCGCTGGGCCTGCTGCTTGATGGTGCCGTCGTGGATGGTGCAGAGGCGGGACGGCACGTCATCACCGTCCTTGAAATACTCCTGGTAGGTCGGACACCCTTCGACCGGCCGGTGGTAGGAGATCCGGCACAGTTCCTCGGCGTGCAGCCCGCCGGGGGGCGCAATCGCCGCGGCCGGGAAGCGGCGCGCCGTCCGTCGCATGAAATCGGCCCAGATCGGCAGCGCCACCCGCGCCCCGGATCCTCCCTCCCGGATCCGTTCCGGCTGGTCGAACCCGACCCAGACGCCGACGACGATCGACTCGGAAAACCCGACGAACCAGGCGTCGTGGTAGTCGTTGGTCGTCCCGGTCTTGCCGCCGATGACACCCCGCACGCCGAGGCGGCGCGCCGCCGACCCGGTGCCGCGGTTCACCACGTCCTGCAGCATGCTGACCATCTGGAAGGCGACCTCCGGCGACAGCACCTGCTCGCGCTCGACGTGGACCTGCAGCACGGTCTCCCCCGCTGCATCGCGCACCGTGGCGATGCCGCGCGGCCGGACCCGGTACCCGAGCGACGGGAAGACGGCGTAGGCGGCGGTGAGATCGAGCGGCGTCACCAGGCCGCTGCCGAGCGCCAGCGACGGCACGTCGGGCTGATCGCGCACGCCGAGGTCCCCGGCCAGCCGCAGCACCGGGCGCGAGCCGACCTGCTGCTGCAGCAGGACGGCGGCGGCATTGTTGGACTCGATCAGCGCCTCGCGCAGCGTCAGCGCGTCCTCATCCGCCGCGCGCTCGTCGCGCGGAATCCAGACCCCTTCCGGCGCCTCGATGGCCACCTGGCGGATGCCGCTGATCATCGATACCGGCGACAGCCCCCGCTCGAGCGCCGCCGCGTAGACGAACGGCTTGAAGGCCGATCCCGGCTGGCGCCGGCTGCGCACCGCGCGGTTGAACGGGGTCGCCGAGTAGTCCGAGCCGCCGACCATGGCGACGATGTTGCCGGTGTTGGGGTCAATGGCCACCAGCGCTGCCTGCAGCCCGCGCGTGCCGACGCGCCGCAGCCCCTCACGCACGGCCGCTTCGGCCGCATCCTGGACCTCGGGCAGGAACGTGGTGTGCACCTGCCAGTCGGGCGGGTTGTCGCCGCCGTAGACGTTCCGGAACTGCTGCCGCAGGTATTCCTTGGCGTAGCCGTGGCGGGCGTTCTGGACGCGCGGCGGCGGCTGGATGCGAATCCGCTCGCGCCGTGCCGCCTGCTCCTGCGCCTCGGTGATCTTTCCTTCCTCGCGCATTCGCTGCAGCACGACGAAGCTGCGGCGCCGCGCCGCGTCGAAGTGCTCCCACGGCGAATACGACGCCGGCGCGCGGATGATGCCCGCCAGCAGCGCCGCCTCACCGAGTGTCAGAGCGTCAGCGCTCTTCCGCAGCAGCTTCTGCGACATCGTCTCGACACCGTAGACGCCGGCGCTGAGGTAGACCCTGTTGAAGTAGAGCTCGAGGATGTCCCGCTTCGAGAGGAAGATCTCGAGCATGACGGCCAGCGCCGCCTCCTTGATCTTCCGGCCGTAGGTCCGCTGGTTCGAGAGAAAGAGCGTCCGGGCCAGCTGCTGCGTCAGCGTGCTGCCGCCCTGCGAGCGGCCGTCGGACCGGACGTTGTAGACGAGGGCGCGGCCGAGGGCGATCGGGTCGATGCCGGGGTGCAGGTAGAAGCGGTGGTCCTCCACCGCGATCACCGCGTCCTTGAAGGATGTCGAGATCTGGTCGAAGCCGACGTCGCGGCGCTGTTCGTCGAGCCGGAACCAGGGGCGGCCGGCGGCGTCGTAGAACACCGTGTCGCCGACGCCGCGATTGAGCCTGTAGATCGCCCAGGCGTGCCGAACCGTCCAGATGCCCGTCATGACGACGAGCGCAACGGCGACGCCGCCGGCAATGGCCACGACCCACTGCCGCCAGGTCAGCTCCTTCAGGACCGCCAGGCGCATCAAGACATTCTACGCAGCAGCGGAACTTCAGTTCCGCCGGCGATTCAGGTACCCTGACCCCACATGGCCGTGAACGCTGCCGTCTTTCTCCTGCTGGCCGCGACCCTCGCAGCTCAGGCACCGCCGTCGCCGGAGCGCGACTTCCTCTCACGCGTGCGCCGTCTCACCATCGAGGGGCGCCGCGCCGGCGAGGGCTACTGGTCGCCCGACGGCAGCCGCCTCGTGTTCCAGAGCGAGCGCGAGCCGGGCAACCCCTTCTACCAGATCTACGTGCTCGACCTGGCGACCGGCGACACGACGCGCCTCTCCCCCGGTGCCGGTAAGACGACGTGCTCCTTCTTCCGGCCGGGGAGCGATCAGATCCTGTTCTCGTCCACGCACCACGACCCGAAGTCGGAGCAGTATCAGCAGGAGGAGCTGGAGTTCCGCGCGTCCGGCCGCGAGCGGCGCTACGCGTGGGACTACGACCCGGAGATGGACATCTACGCCCGCTCCGGGACGTCGGGCCCCTTGACGCGGCTCACCGATGCGCGCGGCTACGACGCGGAAGCGAGCTACTCGCCCGACGGCCAGTGGATCGCGTTCTCGTCGATGCGCGACGCCTACAACCGCACGCTCACGCCCGCCGAGCAGAAGCAGCTCGAGGTCGACCCGAGCTACTTCGGCGAGATCTACATCATGCGCGCCGATGGATCCGGCCAGCGCCGGCTGACCACGGTCCCCGGCTACGACGGCGGCCCTTTCTTCTCACCGGACGGGGCGCGCATCATCTGGCGGCGCTTCGATGAGCAGGGGCTCATCGCCAATATCTGGACGATGAACCTCGACGGCGGCGACGCGCGGCAGATCACCGACTTCGGCTCGATGAGCTGGGCGCCCTACATTCACCCTTCGGGACAGTACGTGATCTTCGCGTCGAACAAGCTCGGCTTCGAGAACTTCGAGCTGTTTCTCGTCGACATCGACGGGAAGAAGGAGCCGGTCCGGGTGACCTACTCGGACGGCTTCGACGGCCTGCCGGTCCCCTCGCCCGACGGCCGGCGGCTGGCGTGGACCTCGTCGCGCGGCGGCGGCCGCGAAGGGCAGATCTTCCTGGCCGACTGGAACCATGAACGCGCGCTGGCGGCCCTGGCCGCGGCGCCCAACCGCTGACGCCATGACACGACTTGCCGCACTCGTCGCCGCCCTCGCCGTCGCCTCGCCTGCCCTCGCGCAGTCGGCGCGCCCGCACGTGGAAACGCTTGCCGCCGATCGCTTTGCCGGGCGCCAGGCCGGGACCGAAGGCGAGCGCCTGGCCGCCGACTACATCGCCGCCCAGTTGCGCCGCGCCGGAGCGCAGCCGCTGCCTGGCCAGGCCGGCCTCCTGCTGCCGTTCGAGTTCACGGCGGGCAGCCGCGACGGCGGGTCGAGCGTCACGCTCGGCGTACGCGACACGTTCCGCGGCGCCGACGTCGTGCAGGCCCTCTCCTTCTCGGACGATGCGGAGGTGAGCGGCGAGGCGGTGTTCGCCGGCTACGGCATCGTCGTCCCCGAGTCGCAGAACTTCGGCTACGACAGCTACGCGGCGCTCGACGTGAAGGACAAGATCGTCGTCGTCCTGCGCTATTTCCCGGAGGACGCCGATCAGCAGACGCGCGCGATCCTGGCGCGCTACTCGGATCTTCGCTACAAGGCAATGGCGGCGCGGCAGCATGGCGCCCGCGCGCTCATCGTCGTGACCGGCCCGCGCTCGCAGAATGCCGGCCGGACGGTGCCGATGACCTTCGACACGGCGCTGGCCGGCTCCGGGATTCCCGCGGCCAGTCTCGGCGGCGCGGCCGTCGGCGCACTGTTCGCGGCGGCGCCGAAGACGCTGGCCGCCGCGCAGCAGGAGCTCGACTCGGGCAACCCGCACGTGGCCGGCTTCGCGCTGCCGCGTCCGGTGACGCTGACAACGCGCGTCGTCCGCGAACGGCAGACCGCGCGCAACATCGTCGGCTACCTGCCGGCGACTGTGCCCGTGACCGGCGTCGACAAGCCGTGGATCCTGCTCGGCGCGCACTACGACCACCTGGGGCTCGGCACGAACGGCACGTCGCTCGCGAGCCGCGAGGAAGCCGGCGGCATTCACAATGGCGCCGACGACAACGCGTCGGGCACTGCGGCGGTGCTGGCGCTTGCCGAGCGCCTCGCGGCAACGACGGAGCGCCGTCGTCACGTCATCGTCGCGCTCTGGTCTGCCGAGGAGATCGGGCTGCTCGGATCGGCGGCCTTTGCCGCCGCCCAGCCGGTGCCGATGGCGCAGGTGGCCGCGACGATCAACTTCGACATGGTGGGCCGGATGCAGGACAACAAGCTGATCGCGCAGGCGGTCGGCACGAGCCCCGCCTGGACGCGCCTGCTCGAGCGCGCCAACATCGCCGCCGGATTCGACCTCACGGTGCAGGCCGATCCCTACCAGCCGACCGACGTCGCCACCTTCAACACCGCCGGCGTGCCGAGTCTCTCGTTCACCACCGGCTCGCACACCGACTACCACAAGCCGTCGGACGACGCCGAGCGGATTGCCTATGAGGACCTCGATCGCATTGTCGGCTTCGCCGCGGCGATCGTGCGCGGCCTCGACGCCGCCGGCGAGGCGCCGCAGTTCACCAAGGTCGATCAGCCCACCGGGCGCGGCGGGTCCATCGCCGGCGTGCGCGTGACCACCGGCACCATCCCGGACTACGCGACCGAGGTCAAAGGCCTGCTGCTCGGCGGCGTAGTCGGCGGCGGGCCGGCCGAGCAGGCCGGGCTGTTGAAGGGCGACGTCATCGTCGAGATCGCCGGCCAGACCATCGCCAACGTCTACGACTACACCTACGCACTGGAGCTGCTGAAGGCGGACACGCCGGTGAAGGTCGTCTACCTGCGCAACGGCGAGCGCCGGGAAACCGAACTCACGCCCACCGCCAGACGTTAAAGGCATCACAGGAGAAAGGAGGAAGGAGGACTGCCAGAGATCTCCTATCTCCTTCCTCCTGTGATCGTCTTCGCGGATTTGGCTATTTCTCGAGGAGATCTTCGGCCTTTTCGGCCATGGGGTCGGGGTCGACCGGCCCTTCCATGCGGGCGTAGATGAACGCGGCGGCGAAGATCACGACGATCAGCCCGAGCGACAGCCACTTCGGGACCGCGAAGTGGATGATCCCCGCGCCGTGCAGGAACTCGAGCAGCAGCTTGATGCCGACCCAGGCGATGATCACGAACGCGCCGTCGACCAGCGCCGGGTAGCGGTTGACCAGCGTCAGCAGCTGCCCGATCACCAGCCGCATGGTGATCACGCCGAGGATGCCGCCGGTGATGATCACCCACAGCTTGCTGGACATCGCGACCGCCACGAGGATCGAGTCGATGGCGAAGACGATGTCGGTCAACTCCACCTTCACCACGGTCGCCCAGAACGCCGAGAGGCCGAGCCAGGCCTGGGCCGGTTTCGGCTTGCGCCGCTCCGCCGCGTCGCCATGCCCGGAGAAATGGGTGTACGGCAGCCACAGCAGGTAGGCGGCGCCGATCAGCATCACGACGCGAATCTGGATGAGGTATGCCGCCAGCAGGATGGCAATGACGCGGAAGGCGAAGGCGCCGATGATCCCGTATTGCAGGGCCTTCTTCTGCTCGGCCTTGGGAAGGCCCAGCACCAGCACGGCGAGCACCATGGCGTTGTCGGCGCTCAGCAGCCCTTCGAGGGCGACGAGCAGCGCGACGGTGAGGAGATCGGATCCGGTCACGTCCAAGTTCCTGTGATCCTATCGCAGGCGGGGCGCCAGAATTGACATGCACCGTGTCAATGCCTATACTCGATGAGTGTCAATGATGTGCATCGGGTCGACTCAGGGATGAGATGAGAGTGCCGATGGCCAGCGGGCAGGATCTTTTTTTCATCAGCGTCGCGGCGGAGATGCTCGACATGCACCCGCAGACGCTGCGCAAGTACGAGCGGCTCGGACTGATCCAGCCGTCGCGCACGGTCGGCAGCATGCGCCTCTACTCGCGCGAGGAGCTGGAGCGGCTGCGGCTGATCAAGCGGCTGGTCGAGGAACTGGGGATCAACCTGGCGGGGGTCCAGCGGCTGCTGGACATCGCCGAGATCATGCAGCGGATCCGCCCGCTGATGGACGACTCGGCGCTGAGCACCGGCGCGGGACGCCGGCAGCTGATGACCGAGATGCGGCGCCTCAACGATGTGATCGGGCTCTGACGTGGAATTCAAGGACTACTACGCCACGCTCGGCGTTACCAAGACGGCCTCCGACAAGGAGCTCAAGGCCGCGTACCGGAAGCTCGCCCGCAAGTTCCATCCGGACGTGAACCCGGGCGACAAGGCTTCGGAGTCGACATTCAAGGAGATCAACGAGGCCTACGAGGTGCTCGGCGATCCCGCCAAGCGGAAGAAGTACGACGAGCTGGGCGCGAACTGGCGGATGTACGACGAGCAGGCGCAGGCGGCCGGCGGAGGCCCCAACCCGTTCGCCGGCGGCGCGTGGAACATCAACTTTGGCGGCGGCGCGGGGGCCGGCAGCGCCGGCGGCTACCGGACGATGACGCAGGAAGAAATGGAGGAGATGTTCGGGGACCAGAACCCGTTCTCCGATTTCTTCACGACGTTCTTCGGTGGCGGCGGCGGTTTCGGCGGCGGGTCGGCGCAGGCCCGCGGTCGCGCCCGGGCGGGCCGGCGCCAGGGGCGCGATGTCGAGCACGAGATCGAGCTCACGCTCGAGGACGCCTTCCACGGCGCGACCCGGCGGCTCTCGCTCAAGCACGACGGCCAGGCGCGCACGGTCGACGT
This sequence comes from Vicinamibacterales bacterium, assembly GCA_050247255.1. Classification (GTDB taxonomy): domain Bacteria; phylum Acidobacteriota; class Vicinamibacteria; order Vicinamibacterales; family UBA2999; genus JBFWUM01. The sequence continues at coordinate 7,533 of JBFWUM010000044.1, forward strand.
GCGCATTCCGGCCGGCGTCACCGACGGCTCGCGCGTGCGCATTGCCGGCGAGGGCGAACAGGGCGTGGGCGGCGCGGCCGCCGGCGACCTCTTCCTGCGCGTCCGCCTGGCGGCTCACCCGCTGTTCGAGCGCAAGGGGCGCGACCTGTACGTGAAGGTGCCGATCCCGGCGACAACCGCCGTGCTCGGCGGCGAGGCGGAGGTGCCGACGCTGGCCGGCAAGCCGGCGCGGCTGAAGATTCCGGCCGCGACGCAGAACGGCCAGCTGTTCCGGTTGAAGGGGTACGGCATGCCGGTGGCCGGCAAGGCCGACGAGAAAGGCGACGCGTATGCGCGCGTCGACGTGCAGGTGCCGACGGCGCTCTCGGCCCATGAGCGGGAGCACTGGGAGGCGCTGGCGCGTCTGCAGAACGGAGGGGCGGCAAAGGACGACAGCGCCGCATAAGCCATGAATCTGAACAAGTTCACCGAGAAGTCGCAGGAGGCGATCGTCGCCGCCCAGACGCTGGCGACCGATGCCAACCATGCGGAGGTCACCCCCGAGCACCTGCTCGTCGCGCTCGTCGAGCAGCAGGGGGGCATCGTGCCGTCGATCCTGCGGAAGATGAACCTCGACCCGGCGCGCGTCGCCGCCGATGCCCGCGGCCTGCTCGACGCCGTGCCGAAGGCGTACGGCGCCGACGTCCGGCTGTCGCCGCGCCTGAAGCTGATCTTCGACTCGGCGCAGGCCGAGGCCGGCCGGCTCCAGGACGAGTTCGTCAGCACCGAACACCTGCTGGTGGCGCTCGCGTCGGAAGCCGGCCGCTCCCCCGCCGCCCAGCTGCTGCAGCGGCACGGTGCCGCCAAGGACGCGCTCTACGCCGCGCTGACGCAGGTGCGCGGCACCCAGCGCGTCACCTCGCAGAGCCCCGAGACGACCTACGAGGCGCTGGCGAAGTACGGCCGCGACCTGACCGAACTGGCGAAGAAGGGCAAGCTCGATCCGGTCATCGGCCGTGACGAGGAGGTCCGCCGCGTCATCCAGGTGCTGTCGCGGCGCACCAAGAACAACCCGGTGCTCATCGGCGAGCCGGGCGTCGGCAAGACCGCCATCGTCGAAGGGCTGGCGCAGCGCATCGAGCGCGGCGACGTCCCCGAGGGGCTGAAGAACAAGCAGATCTTCGCCCTCGACATGGGGGCGCTGGTGGCCGGCGCGAAGTACCGCGGCGAGTTCGAGGAGCGGCTGAAGGCGGTGCTCAAGGAGATCACCGACTCCGAAGGGCGGATCATCCTGTTCATCGACGAGCTGCACACCGTGGTCGGCGCCGGCGCCGCCGAAGGCGCCATGGACGCGTCGCAGATGCTGAAGCCGATGCTCGCCCGCGGCGAGCTGCACACCATCGGCGCGACCACGCTCGACGAATACCGCAAGCACATCGAGAAGGATGCGGCGCTCGAGCGCCGGTTCCAGCCGGTGCTGGTCGGCGAGCCGACCGTCGAGGACACGATCTCGATCCTGCGCGGCCTGCGTGAGCGCTACGAAATTCACCACAAGGTGAAGTTCAAGGACGCGGCGCTGGTCGCCGCGGCGGTCCTGTCGCACCGCTACATTGCCGACCGCTTCCTGCCCGACAAGGCGATCGACCTGGTGGACGAGGCGGCCAGCAAGTTGCGCATGGAGATCGACTCCATGCCGGCAGAGCTCGACGAGGTGCGGCGGCGCATCATGCAGCTCGAGATCGAACGCGAGGCGCTGCGCAAGGAAACCGACAAGGCGTCGCGCGAGCGGCTGGGCCGGTTGGAAAAAGAGCTGGCCGACCTGAAGGAGGACCAGACGCGGCTGCAGGCGCAGTGGCAGCAGGAGAAGGACGAGATCAGCGGCGCCACGAGCCTGAAGGAGCAGCTCGAGCAGCTGACGCGCGAGCTCGAGACCGCGCAGCGTGCCGGTGACTACGCCAAGGCGTCGGAGCTGCAGTACGGCCGCATTCCTGAGCTACAGAAGCGGCTGCAGGAGCAGGATGGCGAGGGGCGTCCGAAGGGTCCCCGCATGCTGAAGCTGGAGGTCGACGAGGAGGACATCGCCGAGGTCGTCGCCAAGTGGACCAGCATCCCGGTGAGCCGGCTGATGGAAGGCGAAATCCAGAAGCTGATTCACATGGAGGAGCGGCTGCACCAGCGCGTGATCGGCCAGCACGAGGCGATCGTCGCCGTGTCGAACGCCATCCGCCGCGCCCGCGCCGGGCTGCAGGACCCCAACCGCCCGCTCGGCAGCTTCATCTTCCTGGGGCCGACCGGCGTCGGCAAGACGGAGCTGGCACGCGCGCTCGCCGAGTTCCTGTTCGACGACGAGCAGGCGATGGTCCGCATCGACATGTCCGAGTACCAGGAGAAGCACACCGTGTCGCGGATGATCGGCGCGCCTCCGGGCTACATCGGCTACGACGAAGCCGGCCAGCTGACCGAGGCCGTTCGCCGCCGCCCCTACTCCGTCGTCCTGTTCGACGAGATCGAGAAGGCGCACCCGGAGGTGCTCAACGTCATGCTGCAGCTGCTCGATGACGGGCGGCTGACCGACAGCAAGGGGCGGACGGTCGACTTCAAGAACGTCGTCGTGATCATGACGTCGAACCTCGGCAGCCAGTTCATCGCCGAGCACTCCGGGGAGCTCGGCGAAGGCGTCCGGCGGCAGGTCACGGAGGCACTCAGGCAGCACTTCCGCCCCGAGTTCCTCAACCGCATCGACGAGGTGATCTTCTTCCACGCGCTCGGGCTCGAGCACATGAAGTCGATCATCGACATCCAGGTGCGCGGCCTGCTGCGCCGGCTCGAGGAGCGGAAGATTCACGTCGAGCTGACGGACGCGGCCAAGGATTCGCTGGTCACGGAAGGCTACGACCCGATGTACGGGGCGCGGCCGCTCAAGCGGACCATCCAGCGGCGGGTGCTCGATCCGCTGGCGATCCGCGTGCTGGAGGGCGACTTCCACGAAGGCGACCGGATCCTCGTGGATGTGGGAGATGATGGCTTGAGATTCGAGAAAGCCGGCAGCGGGCAGCAGGCCGCCGGCAGCAGGACGTAATGGCCAATCCCACGACCCCTCCGGGCATGAACCCGCGCGACAAGCGGCCGGGCGAGCGGCGCCCCTTCGGCGCCGGCCGCCGGCCCGGAAGCGCCGTGTGGCTCGTGCTCGGCTTCCTGGCCGTCATGGCGCTCGCCCAGGCGTGGTTTGCCGTCCCGGGCGGGCGCCAGGTCTCGTACAGCGACTTCAAGCAGGCGGTCCGCGCCGGCCAGGTGGCCGAGGTGACCGTCGGCGAGCAGACGATCCGCGGCACCTATAGGCGCGAGACCAACGGCGGCGCAACCTTTGCCACGACCCGCATCGAGGATCCGGCGCTGCTCGAGGAGCTCGACGCGGCCGGGGTGAAGTACACCGGCGAGTTCGTCAGCCGCTGGCTGCCCGAGATCCTCGGCTGGGTCCTCCCGCTCCTGTTGCTGTTCGCGCTCTGGAGCTTCTTCTTCCGCCGCATGAGCGGCGCCGAAGGCGGCGTCATGTCGTTCGCCCGCAGCAAGCACCGGGTGTTCGCCGAAGACGACGTCAAGGTCAGCTTTGCGGACGTCGCCGGCGTCGACGAGGCCGAGCAGGAACTCCGCGAGATCGTCGAGTTCCTGAAGAACCCGCGGAAGTACACGACGCTCGGGGGCCGCATTCCCAAGGGTGTGCTGCTCGTCGGCCCCCCGGGCACCGGGAAGACGCTGCTGGCGCGCGCCGTGGCCGGCGAGGCCAAGGTGCCGTTCTTCAGCCTGAGCGGCTCGGAGTTCGTCGAGATGTTCGTCGGCGTCGGCGCGGCCCGGGTCCGGGATCTCTTCACCCAGGCCGAGGCCAAGGCGCCGTGCATCATCTTCATCGACGAACTCGACGCGCTCGGCCGTGCCCGCGTGCAGAGCCCGATGGGGTCGCACGAGGAGCGCGAGCAGACCCTCAACCAGCTGCTCGCCGAAATGGACGGCTTCGACTCGCGCAAGGCGATCATCATCATGGGCGCGACGAACCGGCCGGAGGTGCTCGACCCGGCGCTGCTCCGCCCGGGGCGGTTCGATCGGCAGGTGCTGGTCGACAAGCCCGACGTGAAGGGGCGCGAGGAGGTGCTGCGCATCCACACGAAGGCCGTGAAGCTCTCCCCTGCCGTAGACCTCAAGGTCGTCGCGGCGCGGACCGCCGGCTTCGCCGGCGCCGACCTCGCCAACCTCGTCAACGAGGCGGCGCTGCTCGCGGCGCGCAAGGACAAGACATCAGTGGAGACGGCCGACTTCGACGAGGCGATCGATCGGCTGATCGCCGGCCTCGAGAAGAAGCGCGTGATGAGCGACAAGGAGCGCGAGATCGTCGCCTATCACGAGTCCGGCCATGCCATCGTCGCCACCGACCTGCCGGGGATGGACCCGGTCCACAAGATCTCGATCGTGCAGCGCGGATTCGGGGCGCTTGGCTACACCATGCAGCTGCCGCTCGAGGACCGTTACCTGATGCAGCGGCGTGACCTGCTGCACCAGCTGGCGGTGCTGCTCGGCGGCCGGACCGCCGAGGAGATCGCTCTTGGCGAGATCTCCACCGGCGCGCAGAACGACCTGCAGCGCGCCAGCGACATTGCCCGCTCCATGGTCACCGAGTGGGGGATGAGCGACCTGTTGGGCGCGGTCAATTACGACGGCCACAAGCGCAGCAAGTTCCTCGACATCCCGATCGGCCCCGAGCGCGGCGCCTACGCCGAGGACACGGCCAAGGTGATCGACGCCGAGGTCAAGCGGATCATCACCGAGGCCCACAACGAGGCCCGCCGGATCCTGCAGAAGCGTCGCGGCCTGCTCGAGGTCGTCACCCGCAAGCTGCTCGAGCAGGAGGTGATGGAGGGCGACCAGCTGCGGGCGCTGCTCGGCCCGCCATCGGCGCCGCCGCCGGGCTCCGAACGCACACCTCTGCCGCCCAACGTGCACTAGGAGACCGGGACTTCAGTCCCGGCGCCCCAGGAGCCCGGGACTTCAGTCCCGGCTGGCGCCAATCCTGCACTTCGTCTCGCCAGGAGGAACGTGCACATGAGGTCTCGTATTCTTGCGGCGGCCGTCGCGCTCGCGCTGGCGCCGGCTGCGCTCGCGGCGGCGCAGGATCGCCCCGCCGACTCGAAGGAACAGCAGATCACCCTGCGCGGCTGCGTCGTGCCCGCCGAGAACGACACCTACGTGATGACGAACGTAGTGGAGTCGCCTGGCGCGAGTGGCACGACGATGCCGGCGGTGGCACACGGCCGGCGCGTCATGTTCTGGCTGAAGAACGATGACGAGGTCAGGGACCATAAGAACCAGATGGTGGAAGTCAGCGGCAAGGTCTCGGACCTCGAGGAATCGGAGATCGAGCTCAAGGCCGGCGAATACAAGGACGGCGGGCTCCTGGTTGAATTCGAGGGTCCCGGCCGCGATGTCGTGGCCTCCAACGCCGACGTCGGCGCCGCGGTCGGCACCGCCGGACGGCAGCCGGAAGAGAACGACATCAAGACCTACCTGGCCGAAGTCGACGTGACGTCGGTCAAGGCGCTCGGCGCGGCGTGTAACTAGAATAGAGGGCGTGCGCACTGCCGCCCTCCTCGTCGCTCTATTGGTGTGCGCTGGTGAAGCCCGCGCCGAGTGGTTCCTCGGCGCCTTCACCGGCGCCTCGCATACCGGCTCCAACACGCTGACGATCAGCGGGCCGGCGACCCAGCTGGCGATCGGCCCGGTGGACTACCGGAGCGAGCCGTTCACCTCTCCCATCTACTACGGCGCGTCGGTTGGCTGGACGCCGGCGGGCCGCCGCCTGGGTGTCGAAGGCGAGTGGACGCATACCAAGGCGCGCGCAACGACCGGGTCCGGGCTGCTGACGCGCTTCGATCAATCGCACGGCTTGAACTTCGTCCTGGCCAGCGCCGTCTACCGCTACCCCGTTGCCAACGGACGCCTGCGGCTGGTCGCCCGGGCTGGCGGCGGCTTCACGCTGCCGCACGTGGAAGGCACCTTCAACGGCAGTCACACCGAGTCGTACCAGTACGGCGGGCTGGCGTGGCAGGCGGGCGCTGGCGTCGAGCTGTCGCTCTGGCGGGGGCTGTCGGCGATGGCCGGCGGCCGCTTCACGCGCACCGCCGAGACGCTCGACGTCGGCGGCGTGCAGGTGGACGGGACCTTCAACACGGCGCACGTCGACTTCGGGATCGGCTGGCGCTTCGGACGATAAGCGTGTTGGACGGCTACAGCCTCGCCCACGTCGCGGCGCCGAAGATCGCCGACCATCTCGCCCAGCACCGCCGCAACCAGCCGGCGCAGGAGCGGTCGCCCGATATCCTGCTGCCCGACGCGGCGACCATCGAAACGTTGCTCGACGCGGCCTTCTGGGCCAGCCTGCGCCGCGAGGAAGGGTACGTGCCGAAGATCTCCCTGGCCTGGCTGCCGGCGACGCCGGACGTGAACCCCTTGCTCTTCGCCTCGCCGCTCACGCTCGATTCGGCGCGGCTCGCCAAGCTGGCGCCGGCGGTCGAACGTCCCGGCATCCACCTGGGTGTCTGGGAAGGACGCGTGTGGGGCACGACGCGTCACATCCCGCCTTTCTGTCTCGTCGTCGAAGTGCTGGCGCCCGGGCTGCTCGTGGTCAAGCACCGGCCGCGCGTCGAGTCGCCAAAGTTCGTAAACGTCGCGGTCATTGAAGCCGACCGCGTGAAGATCGTCGACGAAGGCGCGTCCGCCATCGTCGACTGCCCTGCCCTGCTGACGTCACTGCTCGGCTTCGAGACGCCCGGCGCGAGCCGCACCAACACGCTGATCCAGATCGCGATCTCGATGCGCCGCCACGGCCGCGGCGGCGCCCTCATCGTCGTGCCGGCCGACACCGACGGCTGGCAGCAGTCGATCGTTCAGCCGATTTCCTATGCGGTGAACCCCGCATTCTCGGATCCGGACTGGACGTCGGACCGCCCGCGAGCCGTCGACGCGCTGGCCGGGCTCACCGCCGTGGACGGCGCGACCATCATCACCGATCGCTACGAGCTGCTGGCGTTCGGCGCCAAGATTCGCCGCAAGACCGGCGGCGAGTCGGTGGAACAGCTGATTGTCACCGAGCCGATCGAGGGGAGCGTGGCGGAGCGGCTGCATCCCGTGCAGCTCGGCGGAACCCGCCATCTTTCGGCGGCGCAGTTCGTGAAGGATCAGCACGACGCGCTGGCCCTCGTCGCCTCGCAGGACGGCCACTTCACCATCTTCGCGTGGTCGCCCTGGGAGGAAACGGTGCACGCGCACCGCATCGAAGCGCTGCTCCTCTAGCTGAAGGTAATCACCGACGAGATCGTCGTCCGGTCGGAGGCGGCCTGGATCGCCTCCTTCGCGCGGTCGAGCGGATACAGCGCCGTCGCCAGCGCCCTGGCGTTGAACTGGCCTGTCTCGACCAGCCGCGCGAAGCGCTGCATGTCGCGCAGCCCGTTCACCCCGTTCATGTTGCCGGGATGATGGTGCTTGGCGCCGTTCGACCACTGCCCTGCCGGCACGGTGAAGTTGCCACGCTGACCCACGCTGACCGTCGTCACGTGACCGGCCGATGAGCACATGTCCCACGCCTGACGCAGCGGCACGAGCCCCGTCGGGTCGGGCCCGGCCTCCGCCACCGGCGGGAAGCGATCGCCGCCCACGGCCTCGATCACAAAATCGGGCCCCATGTTGTTGCCGGCGGGATTCCAGTCGCGGCCTCCGGCGAACTTCCGGTCGAACGGGAACCCGCACATCTCACGCACCTTGCGCACCAGGCCGTCGCCTTCGACGTTGGGGTCGAGCGCCATGGTCGCGCCAAGGGTGAGCGCCAGTTCGCGGCGGGCGCGGATCGGATCGATCGCGATGATCTGGGATGCGCCCTTGATGCGCGCGCCCTGGATGGCACTCAGGCCGACGGGGCCGCAGCCGAGCACAACAACGTCCGAGGCTGGCTCGACGGGCGCCACACCGAACACGGTGCCGAGCCCGCACGCGCCGACGCAGCCGAGCATCGACAGTTCGACAGACGACACGCCCGCGGCCGTCGGCACCGGCATGCAGTACCACTCGTAGGGGATCATCAGCTCGGCGAATCCCCCCTCGTTGTTGTGCTGCACGACGTCGCTGCCACCGGGCAGCGTGCCGATCGGCAGCATCGGGTTGCCGGCGTTCGGCAGCATCTGGCAGCGGTCCGGCCGGCCGCGGAGGCAGGTATAGCACTGGCCGCAGTACGGCGTGTTGGCAACGATGACGCGGTCGCCGACGCGGACGCGGCGCACGCGCGCGCCGATCGCCTCGACGATGCCGACGGCGCCGTGGCCGAGGATGCGCGCGGGCTGGTAATTGGCCACCGCCTGCCCGACGATGGTGTAGCAGCACTGGCAGGCCTCGGTCCGGACGACGACGCGGTCATCGTCCAGGGCGCGCATCGTGACGGTCTGGACGGAAGCGTTTGACGCCTGGATGGACGTGCCAGGCTGGTTGGCGCCGACGACAAACGCGCGGAACCGCCGCCCGGCCTGCGCGCCGGTCGCCACCGCCGGCGCCTGCGCGAGCGCGACGCCGCCCCCGAGCAAGGTTGCCGCCGCTCCGCTGCCCGCGGCGGCGGCCGCCTTCAACGCACTGCGACGGGTCACTCTCCGTTTAGCCATCGCGTCTCCTTGGTCCGGCTGAAGCCGGAGACTACGCCTGTCAGGCCGATGTCGCCTTCAGTACCCCGATCTGCACGAGGACCCCAGTGAGGTCGTAGACGCGGCGTTCATAGAGGATCTCGCCGTCCCCGATCCGGCAGACGATCGCCACCGGAATACTGAACGGCCGGCCGTTCGGGGGCAACCCCATGAAGCCGCCGGTATAGCTGCCGCCAAACTGCCCAATTTGCGCCACGAGCTCACCGTCGACGATCAGGTGCTGGCGTTCCCACGAGACATCGGGAAACGCGTCGAACAGCGCCTGATGGATCTTCGTCAGCGCCTGGCGGCCGCGGACCGTTCCCGCGGCCAGCGGGCTCTCCACCTGGGCGTCGAGGGCATACAGTTGCGCCAGTCCCGCCGCGTCGTGCTGGTTGAACAGCGCCTCACGACGGTGAAACAGCGCGTCGATTTCGTTCCGGGTCATAACCTATTAGACCCCGGAATTCACCTCGCGCCGGCGCCCACCACCGGGTTCGACAGCGTGCCGATACCCTCATACGTGCAGGCCATCTGATCGCCCGCCTTCAACAGGATGGGCGGCGTGCGCGCCGAGCCCGACCCGGGCACCGTTCCCGTCGCGATCACGTCGCCGGGCCGGAGCGTCAGGATGGCCGTCGCATAGGCCACCTGCTCCGGGATGGTGTGAATCATCTGGTTCGTGCTCCCCTCCTGCAGCACCTCGCCGTTGAGCGCGAAGCGGATCTGGAGGCTGCCGGCATCCGGCACGAACTCCTTCGGCGTGATGAACGGACCCATCGGCGCAAAGGTGTCGTGGTTCTTCGTCACCAACCAGTCGGATCCGTAGCGGGTATCGCCGCGGCCGCCGCGGTCGGACATGTCGTTTTCGAGGGTGTAGCCGAAGACGTAGTCCATGGCCCGCTCCATCGGCACCGCCGTCGCCGGCCGGCCCATGACGACGCCGAGCTCGCACTCCCACTCGATGCGATCGCGCCTCGGCGGCAGCCGCACCGCCTCGCCATGCGCGACGATCGCGGCCGGCGCCTTCAGGAACATGAAGGGATTCCAGCGGGGATCGTCCGCGCGCCTCTCCCAGATGCCGGGGGCGCTCGTGGTCCCCGGCAGCGCGCCGCCGGCGGTCGGGGCCGTCTGGCCCGGCGATCCGTCCCGCACCCGCGCCATCTCGATGTCGTGCTCGCGGTAGTTCACCGCCACGTTCATCATCGTTGTCGGATACATGATGGGCGGCAGGACCTTCACGGCCGTCAAGGCGTGCACGTAGGCCGGCGGCTGCATGGTGAGGTCCCGGCGAACCGAGCGGACGATCTCCACGATGCGGTCGCGGATGCCGCCGTCGTACGCGGCAATCAGCGCTTTCATGTCGGCCGGGGCCGGCAGGCGCGAGGGCGGCGTGACCGCCGCGTGGGCCGCCGCGAGATCGATCACCAGTCGTTCGTCGAGAACGACTCCAAGGAAGGGCGTGCCGTTCCGTTCGAAGGTGCCCAGCTTGAACGCCGGCGCCTGCCCCTGCGCCGACCCGGTCAGGACCACTCCCGTCACCACCAGCGCACAGGCCAGGGACCGCAGCAAGGTGCTCATCGCTCCTCCAGGCCGCGAATTATATGCGCCAGCCCGCGGCGGTGATAATGAGTTGTGGACGCGTATTCGGCGTTTCTCCGGGAATTCCCTGCCTACACCGGGACGGCGGCGCTCGACCGCCTGCGGGCGGAGGAATATCCCCGTCTCGGTGCCGGCCGGCACGTCTACCTGGACTACACCGGGGCGGGGCTGTACGCCGAGTCGCAGGTCCGTGACCACGTTGCGCTCCTGGCGGGCAACGTCCTCGGCAATCCGCATTCAGGGAGCCTGACCTCGTCGGCCGCCACCGCCCTCGTCGAAGGGGCGCGCCGCCGCGTGCTCGAGTGGTTCAACGCGCCGGCGCACGACTACACGGCAATCTTCACGCCGAACGCCACCGGCGCCATCAAGGAGGTCGGCGAAGCCTACCCCTTCGACGCCGGCAGCGAGTTGCTGCTCTCGTTCGACAACCACAACTCCGTGAACGGCGTCCGCGAGTTCGCGCGGCGGCGTGGCGCGTCGGTGACCTACGTGCCGCTGACGATGCCGGACCTCCGCATGGATGATGCGGCGCTCCGCGCGCGGCTGGCGAGCGGGGACGGCGAGGCGCCGCGGCTGTTCGCATATCCCGCGCAGTCCAACTTTTCGGGCGTGAAGCACCCCCTGGAGTACGTCGCCCTGGCCCGGCGCCACGGCTGGGACGTGCTGCTCGACGCCGCCGCCTATGTGCCGACCAACCGGCTCGATCTCTCCGAGGTGCAGCCCGATTTCGTGGCGGTGTCGTTCTACAAGATGTTCGGGTATCCGACCGGCGTCGGCTGCCTGATCGCGCGGCGGTCGACGCTCGATCGGCTGCGGCGGCCATGGTTCGCGGGCGGCACGGTGAACTTTGCCACCGTCCACGGACTGGCCCACATCCTCGCCCGCGGCGAGGCCGGCTATGAAGACGGTACCGTCAACTTCCTGAGCATCCCGGCGGTCACCATCGGTCTCGATCATCTCCAGCGTGTTGGGCTGGATCGTGTCCAGCAGCGTCTGCAGGCGCTGACCGGCTGGACGCTGCGGCACCTGCTCGAGCTGCGCCACGCCAACGGGCGGCACATGGTGCGGATCTACGGCCCGGCCGACACCGTCGACCGGGGCGCGACAATCACCTTCAACCTGTACGATGCCGAGGGGCACCTGCTCGACTACCGGCGCATCGAGGAGCTGGCGTCGGCGCAGCGCATCTCGCTGCGCACCGGCTGCTTCTGCAACCCGGGCGCAGGCGAGACGGCCGAGGCGATCACGGACGAGGATGTGGCGGAGGCGTTGGCCGCGGGCGCGGACATGAGCCTGCCGCGGTTCATGCAGATCGTGCAGCACCGCGGCGGCCGCAGCGCCGGCGCCATCCGCGCGTCGCTCGGGCTGGTGAGCAACTTCGAGGATGCGCGCCGGTTCGTGGACTTCGTGTCGGGCTTCCGCGATCAGACGCGGCTGACGATCGGCGACGTCACGTTCGACATCGAGTCGTGCAGAGTGATTCGAGATGGTAGTTAGGTAGCTACTCCGTCGGCGCTTCCCTGGGTTTCTCGGCCAGCGTCTGCAGCACCTCCTGGTGCGTCTGGATGCGGCCGTGAATCGGCACGTGGCGGACCGGCGTGAGGTTGCGCGCGCGCAGGTTCTCGATGAAGTTGTCGCCCCACGGGTGCTGCAGCCAGTTCACGTCGTAGAAATCGGCCTGGATCAGCGTGCGATCCGCCGGAATCCACGCATAGAGCAGCAGCCCGGTGTGGATGTTGCCGTTCGACTTGTACAGCTCGATGTGGTTCGTGCCGTCGCGCAGCGTCAGCTGATCATCGACGAGCTGGAACATCGGCTCCTTCGGGCTGCGCGCCAGCGCGTCCTGCCCCAGCATGTGCGGCCGGGTAGCGATCTCGCGCAGGAACGCCTCGTTGCCGCGGTGGGTGATGATCGTGAGCCCTTCGGCGACCGCGGCGCGGAAGCCGCCCGCGTGATCGAGGTGGTGGTGCGACACGATGGCGTGGGTCAGCGGCTTGTTCGGGACCAGTTCCTTCGCCCGCGCGATCACCGCCTGGGTGCGCGCATCGTTGAGCGGTACCTCGAACAGCGTCGTGTGATCGTCGAACTCGAAGAGCACGCTGTGGTGGCTGCCGCCGGCCAGCCACCAGACGCCCGGGCGGATCTGCTCCACCGTCACGTTGATCGGCGGCGGCTCCGGCGCCGACGCGCTGCGGACCTCCTCAGACGCGGCAAGGTTACCGGCGTCCTCGTCGACGGCGTTCCGGGTCAGCGTGATGTCGGCGGTCGTGAAGCGATCGGTCTTCTGCGTGAGCCGCTTCGGCAGCTGCAGGCCGTTCACCGCCTCGTAGTCGGCAAAGGTGGTCTCGACCTCCACGTCTCCCCAGTTGGCGTCGTACTCCATGCGCGACACGTGGTTCGGCAGGCTGGTCGCCGGATCGATGGCCAGCGTGATGGTGTCGCCCGCCGCGGTCCGGATGTCGACGTGCGTGAAGCCGTCCTCGTCGCGGCGATTGCTCAGCGTGGCGCCATCCTGGAGTGCGGCCCGCACCGCCGCAACCGGGTGGTCCAGCGTCGAGCGGCGGCGCTGCTGCGCCGTCGCGTCGTTGGTGCGCTGCGCCTGCCCCCGCGCGTTGATGTTGAACCCCACGTCGCCGTCGAGCCGCTGATCGAAGCGGTTGACCGTGGCCAGGGCGAACGGGAACTGCGCCGTCCGTACCTGCTGCAGGCGGGCGCGATTGTTTTCGAGATCGAGGGTCCAGCGGAAATCGGTGACCTTGAAGGTATTCGGCGGGTCATCGGGCGTCGCTGCGCCGCCCATGGCGCCATTGGTACCGCCCCCCTCCATCACCAGGGTGCGGACCGCGAGGATCCGATCAGCACCGCCCAGCGCTTCCGCCGCGGCGTCGATGACCTGCCGCTCGGGGGTCGCGCGCGAACACGAGGCGGCGACGAGCACCGCCACCAGAACCAGATTGACCCGTCGCATCTCGCCTCCTGAATCTGTAAGGAGCTAGTCGGTAATGCAGCCTTCGGACGCGGACTTTACCAGACGGACATACTTGGCGAGCACCCCGCTCGTCACCTTCGGCGCCGGCGCCTTCCATGCCTGGCGGCGGGCGGCCAGCTCATCGTCGTTCACGTGCAGCGTCAGCGCGCAGGCATCGGCGTCGACCGTGATGCGATCGCCGTCGCGCACCAGGGCAATCGGCCCGCCTTCCTGCGCTTCCGGCGTGATGTGGCCGATGATGAACCCGTGCGAACCGCCTGAGAAGCGGCCGTCGGTGAGCATGGCCACGTCCTTGCCAAGACCGGCGCCCATGATCGCCGACGTCGGCGTCAGCATCTCCGGCATGCCAGGGCCGCCCTTCGGGCCCTCGTAGCGGATGATGACCACCGACCCCCTGGCGATCTCCCCCTTCTCGAGCCCTGCGAGCATGTCCTCTTCGGCGTCGTAGACCTTCGCCGGCCCGCTGAACAGCGCGCCTTCCTTGCCGGTGATCTTCGCCACGGCGCCGGTCGGCGCCAGGTTGCCGGTCAGGATGCGGATATGGCCGCGCGGCAGCACCGGCTGCTCAATCGGCTGGATCACCTTCTGGCCTGCCGACAGCGGCGGCGCGTCGTCGAGGTTCTCGCCGAGCGTCTTCCCGGTCACCGTCAGGCAGTCCCCGTTCAGGTAGCCGCGCTCGAGCAGGTACTTCATCAGCGCCGGCGTCCCGCCGACGGCGTGCAGATCCTCCTGCACGTAGGTGCCGCTCGGCTTCAGGTCGGCCAGCAGCGGCACACGGTCGCTTGCCTTCTGGAAGTCGTCGAGCGACAGCGGAATGCCAGCCGCCCGGGCAATGGCGATCAGGTGGAGCACCGCGTTGGTCGATCCGCCAACGGCCATGACCATGACCATGGCGTTTTCGAACGACGCGCGCGTCAGGATGTCGAGCGGCTTGAGATCGCGCTCGAGCAGGAGCTTCGCGGCGTCGCCGGCGCGGCGGCACTCGTCGGCCTTGCTGGAATCCTCGGCGGGCAGCGACGAGCTGTACGGCAGCGACAGGCCAAGCGCCTCAATTGCGACCGCCATGGTGTTGGCGGTGTACATGCCGCCGCACGCCCCGGCGCCGGGGCACGAGTGCTTGACGATGTCGATGCGCTGCTCGTCGGTGATGGTGCCGGCGAGATACTCGCCGTACGACTGGAAGGCCGAGATGATGTCGCGCGGCTTGCCGAGCGCATGGCCGGCGCGGATCGTGCCGCCGTAGACCATGATGGCCGGCCGGTTCAGCCGCGCCATGGCAATGACCGACCCCGGCATGTTCTTGTCGCAGCCGGGCACGGTGATGAGCGCGTCGTACCACTGCGCCCGCATCACCGTCTCGATCGAGTCGGCAATCAGGTCGCGCGACGGCAGCGAGTAGCTCATCCCCTCGGTGCCCATCGACAGCCCGTCGCTCACGCCGATGGTGTTGAAGCGCAGGCCGACGAGGCCCGCCGCCTGAACGCCATCCTTGACGTAGCCGGCGAGCCGATCGAGGTGCATGTTGCAGGTGTTGCCTTCGTACCACATGCTGCAGATGCCGACCTGCGGCTTCTGCAGGTCGGCGTCGGTCAGGCCGACGCCGTACAGCATGGCTTGCGAGGCCCCCTGCGAACGGGGCTGGGTGACGCGGGAGGAGTACTTGTTCATCAGACCGTAACGGGCTGCGGCGCCGTCACGGGATCGAGGAACGGCATCATCGCGCGAAGCTTGCCGCCCACCTGCTCGATCGGGTGGTTGCGGTCGGCCTCGCGCAACTTGCGGAAGTTCGGCTGCCCCTGCTCGTTCTCGGCGATCCACGCCTTGGCGAACGTGCCGTCCTGAATGTCCTTCAGGATCTTCTTCATCGTCGCCTTCGTTTCGGCCGTGACCACCTTCGGGCCGGCGGTGTAGTCGCCGTACTCGGCGGTGTCGCTGATCGAGTAGCGCATGTACTGCAGCCCGCCGCGATACATCAGGTCGACGATCAGCTTCAGCTCGTGCAGGCACTCGAAGTAGGCGATCTCCGGCTGGTAACCCGCCTCGATGAGCGTCTCGAAGCCGGCCTTGACCAGCGCCGCGGTGCCGCCGCAGAGCACCGCCTGCTCGCCGAACAGGTCGGTCTCGGCCTCTTCCTTGAAGGTCGTCTCGATGACGCCGGCGCGCGTGCAGCCGATGCCCTTGCCGTAGGCCAGCGCCTGCGCCCGCGCGCTGCCGCTGACGTCCTGATGCACGGCGACCAGCCCGGGCACGCCGCCGCCCTCCGTGAACACCTCACGCACGCGGTGCCCCGGCGCCTTCGGTGCGATCATCGTCACGTCGACGTTGGCGGGCGGAACGATCCAGTTGAAGCGGATGGCAAAGCCGTGCGCGAACATCAGCGTCTTGCCGGCGGCGAGCCCCGGCTCGATCTCGGCCTTGTGAACCCTGGCCTGGTGCTGATCGGGGATGAGGATCATGATCACGTCGGCCCACTTCGCGGCCTCGGCAACCGTCAGGACGCGCAGGCCGGCGGCCTTCGCCTTGTCGATCGACTTGCTCGTCGCCGGCAGGCCGACGACCACGTCGACGCCGCTGTCCTTCAGGTTCAGCGCGTGCGCATGCCCCTGGGACCCGTAGCCGATGACCGCCACCTTCTTCCGGCGAATCAACTCGAGATCCGCATCCTTGTCGTAATACATCGTCGCTGCCATTACTGCTCCCTGTGAAGAATTCAGAAGCTAGAAGCCAGAAGTTAGAATCCAACCTCAATTTCCAGCTTCTCGCTTCTCGCTTCTACTGAACGATATCGCCGGCCGACGTGGCCGTGTCGCCGCGGCGCATGGCGACCTGCCCGGTGCGCACCATTTCGATGATGCCAAGCGGCTCGAGCCGCGAGATCACCGTGTCGACATGGGGCGGCTCGCCGGTGATCTCCAGCGTCATCGTCTGCTCGCCGGTGTCGACGATATGCGCGCGGGTCTCGTCGACGACGCGCAGCAGGTTGGCGCGGTCGTGGCCGGCCACTGCCACCTTGACGAGCGCCAGGTCGCGCGCCACCGACGGCGTCGCGCCGAGGTCCTCGACCTGCATCACGTTGACCAGCTTGTAGAGATACGCGGTGACGCGCTCGGCGCTGACCTGGTCGCTGTCGATGACGATCGTCATCCGCGAAATGCCGGGCTCCGCCGTCCGGCCGACGGTCAGCGATTCGATGTTGAACGCGCGGCGGCGGAACAGCGAGGCGACGCGATTGAGGACGCCGGGCTTGTCTTCAACGAGGGCAACGAGTGTGTGATGCATTAAATGGGATCCTCAGCCGTCTCCGCCAGCACCGACGGCTCGGGGCGGCGAATCATCGCGTGCAGGTCGGCGCCGGCGGGCACCATCGGGTAGACGCTGTCTTCCTGCTCGACGCGGAAATCGATCAGCACGGTGCCCTCGGCCTGGCGCGCCTGGTCGACAACGCCGGCCACCTGGGCGCGCTGGTCGGCGCGGAGGCCGAGCAGCCCGTGGGCCTCGGCCAGCTTGACGAAGTCGGGGCTGCGCAGCGGCGTCGACGAGTAGCGGCGCTCGTAGAAGAACTCCTGCCACTGCCGCACCATGCCGAGGTAGCCGTTGTTGATGATGGCGACGTTGATCTTCACGCCTTCCTGCGCCGCCGTGCAGAGCTCGGCCTGCGTCATCTGGAAGCCGCCGTCGCCGACGATCGCCCAGACCTCGGCGTCCGGCCGCGCCATCTTGGCGCCGATCGCCGCCGGCACGGCGAAGCCCATCGTGCCGAGGCCGCCGGAGGTGATGAGCGAGCGCGGCGTCTCGTGCTTGTAGTACTGCGCCTCCCACATCTGGTGCTGGCCGACGTCGGTCACGACCACGGCCTTCCCTTCCGTGATGCGCCAGATGTCGTTGATCACGTGCGCGGCGTAGAGGTGGCCGTTGTCGGGCAGCGACTGGATGTCGCGGACCGCGGTATCCCCCTTCATCGAGCCGATGTACTTCCGCCACGGGCCGTGATCGAGCGGGCCGAGCGCGTCGAGCAGATCCTTCAGCGTCTCGCGCAGGTCGGCGACGATCGCGGCGTCGACCGGGACGTTCTTGTTCATCTCCGACGGGTCGATGTCGACGTGGATCTTCCTGGCGTTCTGCGCGTAGGTCTTGAGGTTGCCGGTGACGCGGTCGTCGAACCGCATGCCGAAGGCCATGAGGAGATCGGCTTCCTGGATCGCGTGGTTGACCCACGACTCGCCGTGCATCCCCATCATGCCGATGTTGAGCGGATGGCTCGCCGGGAAGCCGCCGAGGCCGAGCAGCGTCATCGCCACGGGCACGTCGGCCAGCTCGGCGAAGGCGCGCAGCTCCCGCATGGCGCCGCTCTGGATGACGCCCTGCCCGGCGAGGATGACCGGCTTGCGCGAGGCGCGAATCAGGTCGACGGCCTTCTGCAGTTCCTTCTGCCCCACCCCCTGCTTCGGGCGGTAGCCGCGCAGCTTGATCGGCGACGGGTCGTACTCCCACTCGATCGACTTGTTCTGCGCGTCCTTGGTGATGTCCACCAGCACCGGGCCGGGACGCCCGGACTTGGCGATGTGGAACGCTTCCTTGATCGCCGGCATGATGTCTTCGGCGCGCGTCACGAGGTAGTTGTGCTTCGTGATCGGCAGCGTGATGCCGGTGATGTCGGTTTCCTGGAACGCGTCGTAGCCAATCAGCGGGCTGGGCACCTGGCCGGTGATGCACACCATGGGCACCGAGTCCATCTGAGCCGTGGCGATGCCGGTGACCAGATTCGTGGCACCAGGGCCCGATGTGGCGATCGCGACACCGACCTCGCCGCTTGCCCGCGCATAGCCGTCGGCCATGTGCGTCGCCCCCTGCTCGTGCCGGACCAGGACGTGCCGGATCGGGTAGTCGAGGATGGCGTCGTAGGCTGGGAGGATGGCCCCGCCGGGGTAACCGAAGACGGTCCGAACCCCTTCATGGACAAGGCATTCCCAGATGATCTGTGCGCCGGTACGCTGCGTGGGCATGCGGACCAGTCTGCCCTGTCCGACCGCATCAGTCAAATTGATAGTCCTGCTTACACTATAAGGATAATGGATGATAGATGGTCGGTGGTCGGGTTGTGGTCCTGAATTTGAAACATCCGGGCAGGGGGTGACCCACATGACAAAGCAGTGGATTCTGGCCGGATTCCTGGCGTCGGCGGTGGCCGCCGGCTGCGGCGACCGCGCCACGCAAAGCGAGCAGAATTTCGAGGAAAACCAGGCCGGAGCGCCTGCCGACGGGGCCGGCGGCGAGGCCGCTCAGCCTGGCGCTGTAGCTGAGCCTCCGGCCCCGGCTGTAGCCGTCGGCGAGGACAGCCGGACCACGGTGCCGCCTCCCGGGGCTACGCGCCGCGAAGTGCCTCCCCGGAGCGAGACCGGATCGCCGCGAAGCGAGGCAGCGCCCTCAACGGCGCCGGCAGCCGAACCCGCTGCGCCAGCCCGTCCGCGTTTCGTGGAGCTGACGATCCCTGCCGGTACCGCGCTGCCGCTCGAACTGACGACGGCGCTCTCGACGAATACGGCCACCGTGGAATCGCCGGTCAGCGCCCGGCTGTCCAACGGCGTGATCATCGACGGCGTCACGGTCCTCCCTGCCGGCACCGTCTTCACCGGCCAGGTGATCGACGTGCAGCGTCCCGGCCGCGTCGAGGGGCGGGCCCGCCTCTCGATCCGCTTCACCGAGGCGCGCGTCAACGGCTCGCGCGAAGACATCCGCACCAACCCGATCACGTTCGAGGGTGAGGCGACGCGGGGTGAGGACGCGACCAAGATCGGCGCCGGCGCCGGCATTGGCGCCATCATCGGCGGCATCGCCGGAGGCGGCGATGGCGCGGCCAAGGGCGCGGCCATCGGCGGCGCCGCCGGCACCGCCGCGGTCCTCGCGACGCGAGGCCGCGAGGTCGAGCTGGCAAGCGGCACCGACCTCGCCGCGACCGTCGCGACGAGCGCGACGATTCAGGTGGAGCGATAGGAGTTAGGAGTTAGGAGTCAGGAGGGAGACCGCACGCCTTCTTGTGACTGCCGTCGCAGAACGGCTTTTGCGACGAGGCGCCGCAGCGGCAGAGGGCGATCGGCAGGCGCGTCGGCGTCTGCTCGACGCCGTTCCAGTCGATCACCCTCACCTCGTCGCCTTCGATGACGTAGGGGCCGTCCTTGCGCAGACGGATGGTGACCATCAGAACTCCCGCGGGCTGCGGCCGATGCCGACGATGCTGCAGGCGTAGATGGCGTTCATCTTCCGCCGGCGCGTCTCGGCCATCAGCGCGTCGGTTTCGGTGCCGGGGTTGAACCAGATCTCCCCGATCTGTTTCTGCTCGAACTCGTCGAGCAGCCGCTCCGCCACGTCCGGCTGCACGTAGACGGTGGCCATGTCGATCGGCCCCGGCACGTCGAGGACGGAGCTGAACGTCTTCAGCCCTTCGACCTCCGGCTCGTTCGGGTTGATCGGGATCACCGTGTACCCCTCGTCCCGGAACGCGCGCAGCGCCTTGTTGCCGAATTTCTGACGATTGCTCGAGGCGCCGATAACCGCGACCGTCTTCGCCATGGGGTGATTATCGCAGGTGCTTGGGGCCTGGTGCTTAGTGCTCAGGGCTTGGTGCTTAGTGCCTTGAGCCCAGCTTCTGGCCGAGCACCCGCAGCATGCGGCCGACGGTGTCCTTGCGACCTCCGCGCGCGAAGCCTTCGGCAATATTTGCGACGATGGACAGCGCTGCGGCATTCAACTGGTCGCGCAAGGCGAAGTCGTTCTGCAGCGGCGGCCGGCGAATCAGCCCGCCAATCGCATCACTCAGGGCCTTTGCTGCCTGCCAGACACGAAGCTCCGCGGTACAATCACTCCCGTTGCGCGGTTCCGTCCCCACTCTCCTGCTGCTCGCGATCCTCACCTTTTTCGTCGGCCTGGGCCGCCCTGCGATCACCGACTCTGACGAGGGCTATTACGCCGAAGCGTCGCGGGAGATGGTCGAAAGCGGCGACTGGCTGACGCCGCGGTTCAACTACGCGGATCGCTGGCAGAAGCCGGTGCTCTACTACTGGCTGACGTCGGCCTTGTACGTGGTCACCGGGCCGACCGAATGGAGCGCCCGTGCCTGGTCAGCGCTGTCGGGCGTAGGACTCGTCCTCCTCACGTGGCTTGCCGCGCGCCGGCTCACGAGGCGCGAAGACGCCGCCTTCCTCGCCGGCGCCATCGTCGCCACCTGCTACGGCTACTTCACCATCGCGCGGCTGGCGCTGCCGGACCTGCCGCTTACCTTCTGCATCACCCTTGCGATCTGGGCGGCACTCGACCGGCGCTGGGCCCTGGCCGGCGTCGCCGCCGGCCTCGGCTTCCTCATGAAGGGGCCGGTGGGCGTGATCATCCCGGCCATCGTGCTGCTGCCGATCTGGTGGCGGGAGCGTTCCTGGCCCTCAGTGAGTGACGTCGTCCGCGCCGGCGTCGTCGCCATCGTCGTCGGCTGGCCGTGGTACATCGCCATGATCGCCACGCACGGGTGGGCCTACGTCGAGAGCTTCTTCGTCGGCGACAACCTCGAGCGGTTCGCGACGACGCGCTACAACGACCCGCGGTCGTTCCTGTTCTACGTGCCGATCGTCGTCGGCGGGCTCGTGCCGTGGGCGATGTACCTGCTGGTCCTGCCCTGGCGCCGGACGGTGGACGTCGTTCGACGCCGCGCCTGCCTGACGCTCGACGAGTGGCGCCTCGCCATCTGGGCGGCTGCGCCGTTCATCTTCTACACGTTGTCGATCGGCAAGCAGCCGCGCTACGTGCTGCCCGTGCTGCCGCCGCTGGCGATCCTGCTGGCCGCGTCGATGGCGCGCCGGATAGCGCCAGCATCAGGAGAGGGCAACCGCGGGATTCGCGGGCTCGCGGCCGCGACGTGGCTGACCGTAGCGATGTTCATCGTCGCGGCCATCCTGCTCTATCGCGCACGGCCGCTGTTCATCATGGCGTATCCGGCGCTGTCGATCGCCGCTACGGCCGCGCTCGCCGCCTGCGGCGCGGCCCTCGCGTGGGTCGCCGTGACCACGCGATGGAGCTTGATTCCGCCCGTCCTCGCCGGCACATCGGCGGTGTTCATGCTCGCCGTCCAGTTCGGCGCGCTCTCCGGCGTGCGGCCCGAGCCGGTGGAAGAGGTTGCCGCGCTGATTCGCGCCAATCGAACCACTGAGCGGATCGGCGAATTCCAGGTGTTCGTGCGCAACCTGACGTTCTATACCGGGGTCAGGCAGACCGAGCTCTTCAACCACCCGCAGGCACGCGAGTTCGTCTCGTCGGCGGAGCCGGTGTTACTGGTCGTGAGGGAGCGCGACCTCCAGCAGATCGAGGCGCTGACCGACACGCCGATCACGCGGCTCGGTGAGGTGCGCTATCTCGATACGGCCAACATCCGCCTGCGCAACCTGTTGGCCCCACTTCCGGACCAGGACATCGAGACCATCGTCCTGGTACGCACTCGTTAGGGGAAGATCTTCCCCGGATTCAGGATGTTGTTCGGGTCGAACGCGGCCTTCACGCGCGTCATCAGCGCGATCTCTTCCGCCGAGAGTTCCAGGCCGATGTAAGGCTTCTTCGCGAAGCCGATGCCGTGCTCGCCGCTGATCGAGCCGTCGAGGGCGACGACACGTTCGAACAGCATCCGCTCGGCGGCGTGGGCGCGCGCCATCTCGTCGTCGTTGCCCGGCTTCACCATCAGGTTCACGTGGATGTTGCCGTCGCCGGCGTGCCCGAACGACGCCACCGGCAGGCCGAACTGGCGCTTCAGCCCGGCGATGACCTCGAACAGCTGCGGCACGCGCCCGCGTGGGACGACGACGTCGTGGTTGACCTTGTGCAGGCCGGTGGCCTTGAGCGCGAGTGAGACCGCGCGGCGCACGCTCCAGATGCGCTCGCGCTCCTCCGCGTCGGTGGCGCGCGTCAGCGACACGGCGCCGACGCTGCGGCACGCCTCCTCGACGCGCGCGATCTCTTCGTCCACCGCCGCCGGCGTGCCGTCCGATTCGACGATGAGGACCGCCCCGGTGCCAGGCGGCACCAGCGCCACGCCGGTGTGCCGCTGCACGGCGTCGAGCGAATCGCGGTCGATAAGCTCCACGGCAGCGGGCACGACACGCCGCGCAATCAGCGCCGTGACAGCATCCACCGCTCCCTGGATGCCACCGAACGTGGCCAGCAGCGTCTCTTGCGCCGGCGGCTTCGGCACCAGGCGCAGCGTGATCTTCGT
>JBFWUM010000044.1:30154-34420 GCA_050247255.1 Vicinamibacterales bacterium
CGCAGCTGCTCCATCGACGTGGCGTAGGAGATCCGCAGGTAGCCGGGCGAGTCGAAGCCTTCGCCGGGGACGACGGCGACCATTTCCCTGGCGATCAGCTGCTCCGCGAACGCCAGCGAGGTCGGCACCTCTGGCGTCAGCAGGCCGGTGATGTCCGGGAACAGGTAGAACGCGCCGCGCGGCTTCACGCACTTGATGCCGGGGTGCGCCGTCAGCCAGGCGTGCAGGTTGTCGCGGCGGACGCGGTACTCCTCGAGCATCGCCACCACGGCGTCCTGTGATCCGGAGATCGCGGCAAGCGCCGCCTTCTGCGTAATCGACGTGATGTTCGAGGTTGACTGCCCCTGGATCACGTTCATCGCCGTCGTCAGTTCCTTCGGGGCAATCGTCCAGCCGCAGCGCCAGCCGGTCATCGCGTACGATTTCGACGCCGAGCCGCAGATGACCGTGCGGTTGCGGTGCTTCTCGAACAGGACCTTCGGCAGGTTGTGCGGCACCGGGTCGTAGATCAACTGCTCGTAGCAGAGGTCGACGATGATCCAGATGCCCTTCGCCGCCGCGGCGTCGGCAATCCGGCCGAGCGTCGGCTCATCGATCAGCCCGCCGGTCGGATTGGTCGGCGAGTTGATGATGATCGCCTTCGTCTTCGGCGTGATCTTCGCGAGGATCGCGTCCGCGTGGACGGTGAAACCGTCGTCCTGGCTGGTCGGGACGATGATCGGCGTGGCGCCGGCGAGCTTCACCTGCTCCGGGATGGTCGGCCAGTACGGCGAGTGCGTGATGACTTCGTCGCCCGGGTCATACAACGCGAGCGCCGCATTGAAGAGCGCCTGCTTGCCGCCGACGGTGAAGAGCACCTCGGCCGGCGTGATCTCGACCCCGTACTGGTTCTTGTAGCGGTCGCACAGCGCCTGGCGCAGCTCGGGGATGCCCTGCGAAACGGTGTAGCGCGTGAAGTTCGCGTCGATCGCCGCCTTGCCCGCCGCCTTCACGTGCTCCGGGGTCGGAAAGTCCGGCTCCCCGGCGCTGAAGTCGACGACATTGTGGCCGGCGCGGCGAAGCCGATCGGCTTCGGCGGCGACCTTGAGGGTGGCGGACGGCGCCACCTGGGCGAGACGCTGAGCAAACATTCCCGGATACTCCTGGCGGAACTGAAGTTCCGCAGCTACCTTCGACCTTTGACCTTTGACCTTCGACCTTTGACCTTCGACCTACACCGCCGCAGGCGATTTCCTGCGCATCCAGTCCTCGACGGCCGGCGGCACGAGGCCGCGCACCGAGCCGCCAAGCTTGAACACTTCCTTGATCAGCCGCGAGCTGAGGTACGTGTACTGCTCGGCCGGCATCATGAACACCGTTTCGAGCGTCGGCTCCATGTGGCGGTTCATCAGCGCCATCTGGAACTCGTACTCGAAGTCCGACACCGCCCGCAGACCGCGGACGAGGGCGCTGGCGCGCTTGCGGCGCGCGTACTCGACGAGCAGCCCGTCGAAGGTCTCGACCTCGACGTTCGGGTACTCGCGGAACACCTCGCGGATGATGTCCACCCGCTCCGCGGCGGTGAACAGCGGCTGCTTCTCGGCGTTGACAAGCACCGCGACGCAGATGCGCTCGAACAGGTGCGCGCTGCGCAGGATGATGTCGACGTGGCCGTTGGTCAGCGGATCGAACGACCCGGGAAAGATCGCGAGTCGTCCCTGCGGCGTGCCCGCGCGGCTCATCGTGTGCCCTCATGGCCGGACCTCGCGAGGTCCAACCCACATTCGTAGAACGTCAACGCGCTGTCGCCCGACTTCACGTCGCGCACCCTGATCAGCGACGCCGGCGCGTCCGGCTCGCGCCGCGTGGCGCGTTCGAGGACGAGCAGGCCGCCCGCCCGCAGCCGCGCCGCGGCCGCGTCGAGCACCTCCCGCGTGTTGGCGATGTCGTAGGGCGGATCCAGCAGGATCAGGTCGAAACCGGCATCGGCCGGCATGCGACGAAGCGCGGCCACGAGCTCGCCGCCCTCGATAGTATAGCCTTGCGCCGGCACGCCGCAGGCGGCCAGGTTGGCAGCGATCAGCGCCTGCGCGCGGCGATCGCGCTCGACGAACACGACGCGCGCGGCGCCGCGGCTGAGCGCCTCGATTCCCACCGCCCCCGTTCCGGCAAATCCATCCAGCACGGCCGCGCCGGCCATGCGCGGCGCCAGGATGTTGAACAGCGTCTCACGCAGCTTGTCGGACGTCGGCCGCAGCCCATCCCACGTGGGGGCCTTCAGCCGCCGCCCCTTGTACGCCCCCGCGATGACCCTCATCCGACCTCGATCAGGCCGAACTGGTCCTTCCACTGCGACTCGACGAAACGCAGCAGCTCCGGGGTGAGCCCGCCTTCGGCCACCAGCCGCCGCGCCTCGCGGTGCGCCTCCTCCATGATGTCGCGGTCCCGGACCAGGTCGCCGGTGCGCAGCTTCGGCAGCCCGGACTGGCGGGTCCCGAAAAAGTCGCCGGGGCCACGCAGCTCCAGGTCCCGTTCGGCGATGACGAACCCGTCGTTGGTCTCGGCCATCGCCTTCAGCCGCTCGCGCGCGTCGTCGGTCCACGGCGCCTGGTACAGCAGGATGCAATGCGACTCCCACTGGCCGCGGCCGACGCGGCCGCGCAGCTGGTGGAGCTGCGACAGGCCGAATCGCTCGGCGTGCTCGACGACCATGATCGAGGCGTTGGCCACGTCGACGCCCACCTCGACAACGGTCGTCGAGACGAGGATGTGGATCTGCCCCGCCGCAAATGCGGCCATGACGCGATCCTTGGCATCCTGCTTCATGCGGCCGTGCAGCAGCGCCACGCGGTACGCCGGAAAGACCTCCGCCTGCAGGTGATCGGCCATCTCGGTGGCCGACTTCAGGTCGATCTTCTCGGACTCCTCGACGAGCGGGTAGATGATGTACGCCTGGCGCCCGGCATCGAGCTGCTGGCGGATCAGCTCGTAGATCTCGTCGCGCCGCGACTCCGGCTTGACCCACGTCTTCACCGGCTTGCGCCCGGGCGGCAGGTCGGGAATCTTCGACACGTCGAGCTCGCTGTAGTCGGTCAGCGCCAGCGTGCGCGGAATCGGCGTCGCGGTCATCAGCAGCACGTCGGGCCGCAACCCCTTCTCGCGCAGCGCCGCCCGCTGCGCCACGCCGAAGCGATGCTGCTCGTCGATGACGACCAGCCCCAGCGTGTGGAACTTGATCTTCTCCTGTACCAGCGCGTGAGTGCCGACGACGAGGTGCGTCGTCCCGCGCTCGATGTTGGCGGCGAGCGTGTGCTTGTGCAGCGGCGGCGTGCTGCCGGTCAGGAGGTCGACGCGGAAGCGCGACGCGGCAAGCAGCCGCGCGATGTTGGCGTAGTGCTGGTTGGCGAGGATCTCGGTCGGCGCCATGAACGCTACCTGCAGCCCGTTCTCCATGGCCACCACCGCGGCGAGCAGCGCGACGATCGTCTTGCCGGCGCCGACGTCGCCCTGCAGGAGCCGGTGCATCGGCTCGGGGCGCTGCATGTCCTCGACAATCTCCTTGACCGCCTGGCGCTGCCCGGGCGTCAGCTTGAACGGCAGGATCTTCGCGGCGCTGGCGCGGATCCGATCGTCGACCGCCGGGACGAACGGCTTGAGCTCGGCGCTCGTCGCGTGTCGCCGCCAGGCGTGCCCGACCTGGAACAGGAAGAACTCTTCGAAGATCAGCCGCGTCTGCGCCGGCGTGCGGAAGCGGTTGAGCACCTCCACCGAGGCTTCGTTCGGCGGAAAGTGCGTGTCCTGGATCGCCGCGCGGCGCGGCGCCAGCGTCAGGCGCGCCCGGAGATCCGCGGGCAGCAGGTCCGGCAGCTCCTCCGGCAGCATGTCGACCGCCGCCATCACGAGCTTGCGCTGCATGTTCGGGGTGACCGTGCCGGTCTTCTCGTAGAACGGCACGATGCGCCCGGTGTGCAGCCCGCCCACCCCACCGTCGCCAGCCTCAGCCGTCCCGACAACTTCAAACTCGGGATTCAGGAAATGCAGGCCACTCGAATCGAGCTTGACCTCGCCGAAGATCACCACCTGCAGGTGCGGCTTGAGGATGTCGGCGAGGTAGGCCTGGTTCATCCAGGTGCCGCGCACGGCGCCGCTCGTGTCGCCGATCACCGCGTGAAAGATCTTGAAGCCGCGCCGCCGCGTCGTCGCCAGGTTGGCGCTCTTGATCTCGCCGACGATCGCGGCCTTCTGCCCCGGACGGAGCGAGGCGATCGGCTGCATGCGGCTCCGATC
>JBFWUM010000045.1:0-32898 GCA_050247255.1 Vicinamibacterales bacterium
GCCATCTGCTCGGGCATCGACAGGATCGAGGCGTCCCACGTTGCCGCCTTCTGCCGCGCCGCGTCGTTGATCGGCAGCCCGGTGTAGTCGCCGAGCTCGGCGCCGGGAATGCGATGCGGCTGATCTTCATGAATCCGCGAGATCCATTCGCCGGAGATGTCGACGATTTGCGCCGACGCGGTGGCGGCGCCGGACAACAGGATGATGACGAGCGCGAGCAGCTTCAGGATCATTCCGGGTCCTCCACGTACGTGCGCGGCGGTGGTCATCGCCGCCGGTACCACGTCAGGCGTTCATGGCTGTTCGTCTGGTTGCTGTACTTCAATTCGGTCCACCCCATGGGAATGAGCGGGATTGCCGGCACCGGCGGCAGCGCGTCGTTGACGAACAGCCAGCCGCCCCGCCGCAGCATGCGAGCGAGGTTGAGCAGTGCCAGCGACTGCTCGAAGCGGTCGTAGTAGATCAGGGTATTGGTGGCGACGATGACGTCGAACCGCGCGCCGCCAGCCGGCGAAGCCGGCGCTTCGACGACGACGTCGAGATCCCGCACATCGAGCATTTGCACGACCTCCGCGCGAACGAGAACCGCCCGGCTTCTGACGCCCGGGGCCCGTGGCGTGCGGGTGGACGACACGGCGCGCCCGATCTGATCGCCAAACGCTTCCCAGTAGCGGACAAGCGGGTCGATCCACGCGGCGCCTCCGGTCTGTCCCAACTCGATCTGGTAGGGCTCGCCCTGGGTCGCCCGCGACACCGCGCCGGCCAAGTGCTGATTCACGCGGGGACTCAGGTCGAAGGTCGTCAGACGCAGGTCAGACGCCCGTGCCAGTCCCAGCCGAAGCAGCGAGTCGACCAGCGCAAACGGCTGAATGCTCTGGATGGGATAGATGTCGAGCCCTTCACGCTTGTCGGCAACGTCGAGCCCTGGACCGACAATCGCCGCCCGGGTTACGGGCGATATCAGCCCCGCGCCTTGGAGAGCTGCCAACGCCTGCTCGACCGCAAACCCAGGATGGATTGACGTATCGGATGACAGGCCCCGGTCGCGAAAGAGCGTCGCCAACCGCTCCTGCCTGACACTGGCCTCAACGTAGTGGCGCAGTTCTGCGGCGTACCGATCGATCAGGTCGGACACGAATGCACGCGCGCGCCGCGGCCCCGACGGGGACGATATCCGGATACCGGCTGTCGTCAGCACCTCGCGTGCGAAGGCAAGGCGGTCGCCTGGCGTTGCGACGGCGAGGCCGCGCACGAAGTCAGCGATGCGTCGGTTCACCCGCGCCCGGTGTTCCGTCAGCTGCAAGGCCACATCTCGCTCGGCCAGGCGCGGCTCGCGGGTGAAGCTGACGCCGTACAGTACGAGGTTGACAAGCGTGTCCTCCTCGCCGCGGGCGACTCGCGCGCGAGTCTCCTCGTCGTGCTGGCGCGCCCATGATGCCCAGGCGGCGCGGCGCTTCTCGACCGAGGACGACCGGAGTCCGGCCGGCCACTCGTCCTCCGCCAACTGGTCGAGGATGGGCGCGACCTGCTCGTACGGAACAACCGGACGCTGCGCTGCAGATGCCGGCGCCGCCGCGAGGAGTCCCGCGGCGGCCCACATGGCGAAGCCCTTCACGAGCGTGCTACCGCTTCTCGAACTTCTTGACCATCCTGGCCATCCCGACGTTGGCGTTCGACCACACTTCCGCCGTGTAAACACTGCCCTGCCCGTCAACGGCGAGCGCTACGGCGGCGCTGGTCTGGGTCGCGTCGGGATTCGGCTCCGGATCGGGGATGAAGGCGGTCACCGTGCCGTCCCGCGCGCTGCCGATGCGGACGCCGCGCCTGAATCGGGGATTGTTCCGCGAGTTCGACTGCGTGTCGGCGACGTAGATCGTGTCGTCCGCGGTGATCAGGATGGTCTCCGGACGGCCGAACTGCCGCCACGTATCGAGCAGCGTCCCGTCCTGGTCGAAGATCTGGATGCGGTTGTTGCCGCGGTCGGACACGAACAGCCGGCCGCGCGAATCGATGGCAATCCCGTGCGGCACGCTGAACTGGCCAGGGCCTGCGCCTGTTGTCCCCCACGACTTGATGAACGTGCCGTTCTTGTCGAACCTGGCAATGCGGTGCACACCGGCACCGCGGTGTCCGTCGGACACGAAGACGTCACCGTTGTCGCCGACCACCACACCGGTCGGGCCGATGAAGTGCTCCGGGTCGCTGCCGGCGACGCCCTTGGTGCCAATCGTGGTGAGCACTGTGCCGTCCGGGGCGAGCTTGACCACCGTGAGGCCGCTGCCATCCCTGGCAGACACGTCGGCTACCCAGACGGATCCGTCGGCCATGAAGTCCCAGCCGTGCGGCTCGACGAATAGTCCATCACCGTAGCCACGGATCAGCGTCCGGCCGGTCGGGTCGAGCACCAGGATCGGCGGATTGGCCCGCTGCAGCAGCAGCATGTTGCCGGTCGTCTGGTCGAAGTGAATTCCAACGACCTGCCGCTCCGGCCAGGTCGGCGGCGTCGAGGTGGTGGCGGTGACTGGTGCCCAGTTCTCGACCAGGTGATAGGGATTGGGATGAGCATTCGGATCCGGCCCGACATACGGCACCGGCGGCGGCCCGGCCGCCCGGCCCCGCGCGGGGGCCTGCGCCGAAAGGCCGAGGCCCGCGGTTGCCACGAGGGCAACCGCGGCAACCACGGAGGAGAGGGCGAGGCGATTCATCGGCGGCATCCCTGTCAGAAGTCGAACTGCACGCTGAACTTCACGAAGCGCGGCTGCAGGATCGACTGCGGCCGCCGCCAGACGGCGTAGTTCGCGTTCTCGGTCAGCACGGTGTTGTTGTTGAGCACGTTGAACAGATCGACATTCAGCGAGGTGCGGCGCGCGCTGCCGAAGCTCCTGGCGATGCGCACGTCGAGGTTGTTCAGCCGCTCGCCATACATCTCCCCCGGCGCGACCAGGTTGACCGTCGCATTGGCCGCGCCCCCCGAGAGGTTGCGTCCGAGCGACGGGGCGATGACAGCGTTGGTCGCCGTGTAGTTGGCGGCCAGCGCGACGCCGGGCGTGCTCGAGAACGACGCGCTCGTCTGGATGTTGACCTTCGGGATCGTGTAGGAACCGAAGCCCTTGAACTGCGTGAGGAATCCGCTGTTCGTCTGGCAGTACGGCACTTTCGTCGGGCTGGTCGGCAGCGACACGCTGCCGCTCTGGCCGACGGCGTCCGTGCCCCACAGCGCCTCAGGCGCCTGGCTGGTCACCGCGCACATGTCGGTGACCGTCCGGCCGGTGCTCATCCCGGCCTGGAGCAGCACACCCCGCGTCAGCCGGACGTTGAGCCCGAGGTCGATACCGTTCCAATGCTCGATCGTCTTGCCGTAGTTGTCGGCGAAGGTGATGAAGTTGTTCACCTGCCCGACCTTGTCGGGATTGAGGTTGTACAGGTTCTCGATCACGTAGCCGCCGCCACCAGGCAACCGCGAGTCGGCCGGCGCCGTGACGTTGAACGCCGAGTAGTCCCCGCTGCCGGTGGCGATGTTGTCGATGGCGATGAAGTTGCCGTACCAGCGGCGGAAGTAGCCGACGTCGACGGATACGCGGTCGACGACCTGGCGCTGCGCACTGGCCGAGAACTCCCAGTTGTAGCCTCGCTTGTTCCAACCGCGCAGGATGTCCGGGTCGACCGTCGCGCTTGGCACCGGCTTGCCGAAGTTGGCGTTCGACATCGCCCCGCACTCCGCGTTCGCCGAGGGACTAGCGAGGTCGCAGTCGGGCGTGAAGTTGCCGCGCCGAGGATCACCTGCGGGATAGAAGTTGTCGTTCCATGAACGCGTAACGCTGTTGCCGGTCAGACTGATGGGGTTCATTCCGTCGCCGAACAGCCCCTGCAGCCCCATCGACAGCATGTACTTGTTCAGGGAGACCTTCACCGCCGTCTTGCCGTCGCCAAACAAGTCATACGCGACGCCGAGCCGCGTCGTGACGTCCTTCCAGCTCACCCAGTCGGTCCTGGAGAAGGTCGTGTCGCGGTCCGGCGTGTACTGTGATGGTCCCAGGTGCTGCTCCGGGAAGTAGTTGGCGAAGTAGTCGAACCGCATGCCCAGGTTCATCGTCAGGCGGGCGATCGTCCACTTGTCCTGCACGTAGATCCCGAGGTCCGGGCTCATGATCGAGGTCGTCGTGAACGGCGTCGAACGCTGGGTGATCTGGTTCGGGACGCCATTGTTGAAGCGGTAGCTGAGGTTGTAGTTGTTGTCGCCGACCCTCAGCTCGCGCTTGCCCCACTGGTTGTTGAACCCGACCTTGAATGCGTGCGTGCCGGTGATGTAAGACGCTGAGGCGCGCGAGTTCCACACTTCATTGATCGCGTCGGGGCCAAGCCCGCCACCGTTGGCATTGGTCGCGCCGCGGTACACCATGCCGGTGGACTGCTCCGACACGCCGATCAGCTCCGGGTACGGCAGTTTGTAGCGCCAGTTCTCGGGGTGATACGAACCGCCGGCTTCGAGCAGCAGCCGATTCGTCGCCGGTGACGACCACGTGACCTGGGTCAAATCGGCGTACGGATACTCGTTGGCGGAAATGCCCTCGGGTGAGGTCGCCGGCGTCAGCCGGCGCTGGCACCAGCAGCGCGTCTGCTTGTCGTAGAAGAAGCTGACCTTGTTCTTGACGCTCGCCTGCCAGGTCAGGCGGAGGTTCAGGCTGGTCTGGGTACCGTGGTTGTACGCGGGACGATCGAGGTCCGGCGCATAGGTCCAGGCGGCCGTGCCTTCATTGAGGTTGTAGAACCCGCCCGAGTAGGTGTCCTGCCCGTTCGCGCGGCCGGCGGCGTAGAACCAGAGCCGGTCGCGAAGAATCGGACCGCCGCCGCTTGGATTGACGTCCCAGAGCTTGCGTAACGACGTGGGCGTCTGCAGTCCCCGGGCGCGTAACTCGTCGGTCAGGTTGCTACCGGCGAAGTGCTCGTTCGTGCCGCTGGCGAAGAGCGTTCCACGGAACGTGTTCCCGCCTTCCCGTGGGATGACGTTCAACCGCACGCCGCCGGTCGACTGCTCCGCCGAGCCGGCGGCCACGTCCAGCGTCACTTCCTGTGCGCTCCCCATGTTGATCAGGTAACCGCTGTACTGGCTCGAGCCTTCCGCGTTGTTGGTCGACAGCCCATCGAGCATCACCCGCTGATCGGTCGTGCGGCCGCCGTGCGCCGTCAGGAAGACGTGGTCGATCGCGTTGGTCCCGCCAACGTCCGCACGGTTGTTCGTCGTCACCCCAGGCACCAGCGCCCCGACGGCGAAGTGGGTGCGCGACGTCGGGATGGCGTCGATCACTTCCTTGCTGAGCACGCGCTGCTGCGTGACACTCTGGATGTCCACCGTCGGCGCCTCGCCCGTGACGGTCACCGTCTCCTCAATCGCACCGACGCGCAACTCCGCATTGACATTGGCGACGAAGGAGCCACTGAGCTCAATCCCCTCCCGGCGAACGGTGCTGAAGCCAGGGAGCGTGAAAGTGACCGTGTAGCTGCCCGGTCGCAGGTCGACGATCTGGTACTGCCCCGATCCATCGGTGGCCACGGAGCGAACCTTCTCGATCAATGCCGGGCTGGCGGCCTCGACCGTCACGCCTGGAAGCACGCCGCCGGACGCGTCCCTGACGACGCCCGCGATCGAGGCCTGGGCGTACGCCAGGGCCGGCACCATCACCAACGCGACCGCCATGCAGGCGAGCCGTGTTACTGCACGCATTCACTACCTCCTCTGAACTACCGATGCCGGGGGTCACGGGTCAGCACGACCCGCTGTAAACGTTCCGCATCCGCCGGCAGCTCCGTGGCTCCCGGCGGTACGTTGTTCGAGCGAAGAAGAAAGGCGATGAGGTCGACGCTCTCCGTCTGGGTGAGCGTGCCGGGACGATCGAAGGGCATGCCGGTGCGGATCCGCTCCTCGAGGCGGGCCAGCGTGGCGTCCCGCCACAGGTCGAAGAACTCGTCGCCCTCGAGGGCCGGATACTCGGCTTCCGCGTTCCCGGAGAGATCGCTGCCATGGCACCGCGCGCAGTGGCGCAGATAGGCGATGGAGCCCCGCTCCGCCTGCGCCTCGGTGTACACGCCCGACCAGACGTCGACGGGCTGCTGCCCGTGCAGCTGGAAGACCGCGGCCACGAGCCAGGCCAGGGCGACGAGTGCTCTAGTCACACGCCCCGCCAACGACGGCCAGCGACAGCACATCGAGTCGCTGGTCAGCCGTCGTCTTGTCGAGCAGTCCGCGCACTTCCACGCGCTTCCCGGGTTGGGGGCGGAAGCGGGCGGTGTCGAGGAGCGCGATGGTGGTGGTCCCAGGCGACGCGGCGGCCGAATCCGCGAGATTGGCCGGAGTCGGCGTCTCGTCCCTCGTCGGGACTGGCGCCGTGGCCTGGGTCAGGGTCCACCTGCTGGTGTCAGCCTGAACCAGGCATCCGACGACGCGTACAAGGCCGAAGTTCGGCACTTCCCTGACGGTGCCGGGCTTGTGCGCGATTGGTATGCCGTCGAGTCCGGTGGCCGCCAGGTCGCGCGGGCCTGAGGGAAATCCGTTCTGCGACAGGATGTACGCCAGGACGTCGAGGTAGTCCTCCTGGCGCAGCGTCCCAGGGGCGTCCTGGGGCATGGTGCCCTGGATCTTGCTGAGCAGGCTGGCCAGCGGCTTCTCTTCGAAGTCGAGCCAGAACCGATCGGCCTTGAGCGGCGGCGCGCCGCGACGCCCGGTGCCGCCAACCAGAGCCTCACCATGGCAGCGGAGGCAGGACTGCTCATAGAGCGCCTTGCCCCGGGCCGCCTGCGCATCGGAGTACACGCCCGCCCAGATGCGAGTATCGGCCGGCGTCTGCTGGCCCGCGCCTGCCGCGGTGATCGAGGCAAAGACCGCAACGAACAGCCCGAGGCCGATCATCAGCCTCATTGACGCAGGCTCTGAAACAGGGCGACGGCTTCGTCGTTGCCAACGGCGGCGGCGAGGTCAGCGGGCGTCCGACCGGCCTTGTCCTTGGCGTCGATCCGGGCGCCGCGGGCGACCAGGAACTTCACGACGTTGATCGACGGCACCGTCGAGACACCCTCGTTGTCGCCTCGCTCGGGACCGTAACCCCGCATCATCGCGCCATGGAGTGCCGTCTGGCCAAGGTCGTTGAAGCCGTTGATGTCCATGCCGAGGTCGAGCAGCATGGTCATGGCTTCGATCGACTCAGCCTCGCTGCCGAGACTGCCGATGCGCCGCCAGTTCAGCCCGGCGACGATCGCGAGTGCCGTCGAGCGCTGGGCATTACGCACGAACGGATCGGCGCCGGCGTCGAGCAGGAGTCGCATCAACTCCACGTCGGACGTGGACGCGGCTTTCATGAATGCCGTGGCGCCGGCCGTCAGGTTGGGGTTGCCGGCGGTGTCGTACTTCGGCGGGCGCACGCGATCGGTCAGGCGGGCGTTCACGTCCGGCTTCCGGGCCAGGATGAACTTGACCAGATCGACCGCGCTCATCCTTCCGGATGGCTTTGGCGTCGGCCGGTTCATCGAGTATTCGTAGGTGTTCATATCCACGGCCGCATAGAGCGGCGTCCGGCCGCTGATATCCGCAGTGTTGAGGCCCGCGCCCCGTTCGAGCAGCAGCGCGGCGACGTCGTAGTTGCCGCTGAGCGTAGCGAGGATGACCGGCGTGAAGCCGTCCGGGTCCCTGGCATCCAGGTCAGCGCCGGCATCCGCGAGCGCCGCGACGGCATCGGGGGCGTTCTGCCGCGCGGCGAAGTGCACCGCCGTCAGTCCGCCCTTCGGGAAGGTGACGTGCACGCCCTGCTGTCCCACGTCGGCCGCCGCCCGCTGACGCGGCGGCGCGCCATCCAGCACCCGCGAGGGCAGATTGACGTCGGCGCCCGCTTCCACGAGGACGCGCACGACGTCGCCATGATTCTCGGCGGCAGCCAGCATGAGCGCCGTCTGTTCCTGCCAGCCCTCGCGCGCGTCAACGTTCGCGCCGCGGGCCAGCAGGGCGCGCACCAGCCGGACGTTCCCGGTGCGCGCCGCGGCCATCAACACCGAGTAGCCTTCGGGTGTCACGGCATTCGGATTGGCCCCGGCATTGAGCAGCAGCTCGCCGAGGGCGGCGTCGCCGCGGTCCGCGGCCACGCGCAGCGGCACGACGCCGTAGCGGTTTGCTGCATCGACCGGGGCGCCGGCCTTCAACAACTCGGCGACCAGCGCGGTGTCACCGTGATGGACCGCCCAGTGGAGCGCCGTCGAGCCGTCGGCGGCTGCCGCCGTGGTGTCGGCACCGCGGCGGAGCAGGTCGCGCGCCGCCGTCGTGTTTCGGCTCCTGACCGCATCGACCAGCGCGGTCTGCGCCGCGGCCGCCGACGCCCACGCCAGCAGCACGGCGCCGGAGATCGTGAGTGTGCGTGTGATGCTCATCTCGTCACCTCTCTGTTACAGCTCGACGACGCCGTTGCTGTGGCCGAATTCGGTCATCTCGAGCCCCATCTTCTGGCCGAGGGCTACGTGCAGGTTGGCGATTGGCGTGTTCGTGGGGTACCGGAGATGCCGGTTGCCCTTCACCGTGCCGCTGCCGCCACCGACCACGACCAGCGGCAGGTCGGTGTGCGTGTGCTGGTTCGACTTCGCCATGCCGCTGCCATAGAGGATGAGCGAGTGATCGAGCAGCGACCCGTCCCCGTCCGGGGTGTTCTGCAGCTTCTCGACGAACTTCGCGAACAAGCTGGCGTGGAAGGTGCTGACCCGCGCGCAGCCGGCCATCAGCGCCGGCTCATTCCGGTGATGCGACATCGCGTGGTGCGGGTCGAGGCAGTTCAGCTCCGGGTAGGTCCGCTGACTCAGCTCGCGCGCCATCATGAACGCGAAGACGCGCGTCACGTCGCTCTGCCACGCGGCGGCCAGCAGGTCGAACATGATGCCGACGTGCTCGGCAAAATCGGCCGGTACGCCCACCGGCGCGTCGCTCGTCACGATGACGTGTTCGGCGTTCTTCTCGGCCCGCTCGAGCCGGCGCTCGATCTCGCGTACGTCGTTGAGATACGTGCCAAGGCGCTCTCGATCGCTCGCCCCGAGCCTGGAGCGAAGTGCCGACACTTCCGACGCCACCGAATCGAGGATGCTGCGGCCGACCCGCATGCGCGTCACTCGTTCCTCGAGCGTGCCCGTGCCGCCGAACATCCGCTCGAACACCGCGCGCGGATTGATTTCCATCGGCAGCGGCGTCTTGGTGTCCGCCCACGAGAACGTATTGAGATACGCGCACGCCCAGCCGGTGTCGCAGCCGCCGACGAACCCGCTGAAGTCCTCCGTGGCAACTTCGAGCGACGGGAACGTGGTCGTCTGGCCGATGTGACGGGCGATCACCTGGTCGAGCGTGACGCCCAGCTCGATGTCGGCGGTCTCGGTCAGCTTGCCGGGGCGTCCACTGAGGAAACAGTTCGGACCTGGCCCGTGGTTGCCGTCGGACGTGGTGTTGCCCGTGCCGCTGACCACCGTCAGGTACTGGCGGAACGGCTCCAGCGGCTTGAGGATCGGCGTGAACTCGAAATCCGCGCCGGTCGTGGTGGGCGTCCAGAGTTCGGGAATCGCACCGTGCGGCATGTAGACCGCGCCAAAGCGGCGGAGCGGCTGGGCTGCCGTCTGTGCCAGCGCGGTCGCCGCGGGAACCATCGCGTCGAGCAACGGCAGCGCGAGGACAGCTCCGGCGCCTTTCAGGAACGTGCGGCGAGGCAAGGCCTTCTTGGTGATGAACATGGCGCGGTCTCCTCTACTCGGTGGCGGTCGAGGCGGGCTTCACCCGCATCTGGAATGGCGTGCTGTTGACGATGCCCATGACAAGGGATGAAAAGCGGTAGTTGGTCGGGGCCGACGTCCGGACGATGCCGCGGACGATCGGCATGTCGCTCGCCTGGAGGCCGCGGCCGAGCGCGTAGGTGAGCAACTTCTCAGTCACGGTCCCGACGAAGTTTTCTGGCTTCTTGAGCAGGGCCTGTCGCAGTCCCGCCGGACCGGTGATGGTGGTCCCATCCGGCAGGTCTGCCGTGGCGTTGATGGGCACGCCGGCGTCCTTCTCGCGCCATGCGCCGACGCCGTCGTAGTTCTCGAGTGCGAAACCGTACGGATCCATCTGTCGATGACAGCTGGCGCATGACGGGTTCCGGCGGTGCAGTTCCATCGTCTCGCGCAGCGTGCGCGGCTTCCCTGCCTCGGCCGACGCCTCGAGGGCGGGGACGTTCGGCGGCGGCGGGGGCGGCGGGGTACCGAGAATGTTCTCGAGGATCCACTTGCCGCGTTTGACCGGCGATGTCCGGTTCGCGTTGGAGGTGACGACGAGAATGCTGCCGTGGCCGAGCAGGCCGCGGCGCGCCTCATCGGTGACCGGCACGCGGCGGAACTCGCTGCCGTACACGCCGCGGATGCCGTAGTGCTCGGCGAGCCGCTCGTTGACGAAGGTGTAGTCCGCGTTGAGCAGTTCGAGCACCGATCGGTTGCCCCGCATGATCTCGGCAAAGAGCAGCTCCGTCTCGCGCTTGAACGCCTGCCGCAGGTCGTCGTCGAAGTCCGGGAACTCCTCGAACACCGGCGCCGTCGTCCTCAGATTGCGGAGATAGAGCCATTGACCCGCAAAGTTGCTGATCAACGCGTCGGCGCGCGGGTCGGCCAGCATGCGATTCACCTGCTGTTCGAGCACACGGGGATTGCGCAGGCGACCCGCGGCCGCCTCTTGCAGCAGCATCTCGTCGGGGAGGCTGCTCCAGAGGAAGTACGAGAGCCTCGAGGCAAGCTCGAGGTCAGCCACCCGGTAGGGCGTGCCCGCCCTGGCCGAGGCAGGCTCGGCCTCCATGCGGAACAGGAATTCGGGACTGACGAGAATCCGGGTCAGGGCTCGCTCGATCCCCGCCTCGAAACTGCCGCCCCCGCGCCGGCCGGCGCTGAAGAACTCCAGCAGCGGCTGTACGTCCGCATCGACGACGGGCCTCCGGTAGGCGACCCGCGCCAGCGACAACAGGATGGTTTTCGCGCAGGGCCCCTCTTCCGCCACGGTCTTCGGCTGGCAGACAAACACCTTCCGATATGCGGCGGAGCCCTTGCCATCCGTGGCCTCGAACGGTCCGGTGACGACCACCTGGTCGACCCGCGGCACACCATGGGTGTCCGTGCTGTCGGCCGGCGACAACAGAGGCCGCAGCTTCTGCGGATCGAGCGCGCCAGTCTTCTCCCTGAAGGTGACCCCGATCACATGCGGGCCGGCGGTGACATGCACCTTAACCTTGAGGCTGGCGTTGAACGTCTCCATGTCGGCCGAATTCGTGCGATCGCTGAAGGACCGGAGGTACTGTTCGCGCGTCCCGACCCTCACCTGGTGGACGGTGGCGTCGTCGACCAGGACCTCCAAATCGTGCTCGTACTGAAGGCCACGCACCTTGCCGACGTTGTTGCGCCAGAGGTATGGCTGGATGATGTATTCGCCATCGGCCGGGAAGGTGTGCCTGATGAGCAGGCCGCCACGCGTGCCGAACGGAAGCCCTTCAACGTGCCTGGTCTGCGCCGAATCGGCCGGCGCCCGGTAGGTCGCGTCAGACGGGCCCTCCCGATAGATGCCAACCGCCAGGGGCGCAATCTTCAACGCAGCCGCGAGATAGCGCTCGAGCAGCACCGGACTCGAGCCAAGTGCCGCGGCATTGTTGTCGAATCCGGCAATCGCATCATCCGCCGGCAGCAGGGACGCGACGTCGACGTCGACCCCGAGCAGATCCCGAATGCCGTTGGCGTACTCGGTGCGATTGACCCGGTGAATCAGCGCCGGCCCGGGCATCGGGCGACCAGCGGCGGCGGCGTCGATGGTGGTCGTGAGATAGGTGACGAAGCTGTCGAGGGTGGCCTGAGCCGGCCGCGGCATCCCGCCGGGTGGCATCATGCCGGCGCGCACCTTCCGGATGACCTTCTCGAACGTCTCGGCGTGCCCCGGAATCTGGGTGGGATCGAGGCCCTGCAGCGACAACCCGCCCGTCTTGGCGCGGTCGTTGTGGCAGGTCACACAATACTTGTCGAGCAACGCCTTGCTCGAGGCGGCGTCGGTGACCGCCGGCGCCGCCGTCGTGGCGGCCGGCGCGGCAGGCGCTTGTTCGGGAACTGCGGCCCGGACCGATGCCCAGAGAGTGGCGCCGATGAACGTGCCCGCCGCAAGTGCGACGGCCCGGCTGGCCCTTGAAGTAGCGATCACGACACCTCCATTGAAGAAAGCGAGGTGACGTTACGCGGTTGCGACGGAGGTGTCTTTACGGTGGCCTCAGGGACGCGTCAGAAGTGGCTGAAAGCTGCGCCTGAGTTCTGATTAAGCCGCTTAATGAGAATTTCGCCCCAAAATTTCAGCGCCGTCGACTCATCGGCCGGGAGCGCACGGACGTCAGGGGTGCTAGAATCCGGGCCCGAAATTGGCTGACCCAATCCCACCAGCTGAGCACGCAGCTGCCGCGACGCCTGCCCCGCTTCACTACCACTTTGCCGGATTCGAACTGGACGCGGCTCGGCGTGAGTTGCGGCGCGAGGGCACGCCGGTGCTCCTCACCCCGAAATCGTTCGACCTGCTGACCTTTCTCGTCGAGAACCGGGACCGGGTGGTCTCGAAGGACGAGATCATGACGGCTGTCTGGCGCGATGCGTTCGTGTCGGAAGACAGCCTGACGCAGCTGATCTTCACGATCCGTCGGGCGCT
This sequence comes from Vicinamibacterales bacterium, assembly GCA_050247255.1. Taxonomy (GTDB): domain Bacteria; phylum Acidobacteriota; class Vicinamibacteria; order Vicinamibacterales; family UBA2999; genus JBFWUM01. The sequence goes on from JBFWUM010000045.1 coordinate 12,707, forward strand.
CGGCGACGACCCGGGCAATCCCCGTTTCATCGCGACGCGCCAGCGGCGCGGATACCGTTTCATCGCCGACGTCAGCAGCATCACGAACGAGAGCAGCGGCGACAGCGCCACGGAGAGCCCGCTCGATGGCGGAACCTCGGTTACCCCTGGTCCCGGGACGACCGCAGCCGACACCGCCGTCCCCCCGGCCATGGGGATTTCCCCGGATTCTGGCCCGCCGGCCCGGCGCGCCTGGACCGAACATGGCGTGCTGCTCCTGGCGATTCCGGTGGCCATCGTCGCGACAGCCTGCTTGACGTGGTGGGTAATGCGGAACGACCCGGCCAACGCGCCGTTGCAGGCCGGTGGTCCAGTGCGGGCGCTTCAGGCGGCGCCGCCGGGGACCAGTTTCGTCAGCGGCGGCACGCTGTCGCCCGACAGCCGTCTTCTCGCGTTCGTCGCGCGCGACGAGCAGACGGGCGCCACCCACCTGTGGGTCCGAACGCTGGCAACCGGCGACAGCCGTCTCGTGGCCGATACGGAGGGGGCGGAGGAACCGTTCTGGTCGCCGGACAGTCAGCGACTGGCGTTCGGATCGAACGGCCGTCTACGCATCGTGGATCTGCAGGGCGGGGCGGCTAGGAACATCGCCTCTGTCGGGCTGGGGCTGCGTCCTGGCGGGGGCACCTGGAGTCCGGACGGCACGATCCTCTTCGCGCCCCGGCGATCCGGCTTGCAGGCGGTTCCCGAATCAGGCGGCGAGGTGCGGGCAGTCACGACCCTGGATGCCGCCGGTCGCGAATCGGGACACCGGCTGCCACGGTTCCTTCCTGATGGACGCCGTTTCCTCTACTCGATCGTCAGCGCCGACCCGGCCCGCGCTGGAACCTACGCCGGTTCCCTTGATGGCGGCGAACCAGTGCGAATTATCGACGGCACGCACGCCACGTATGTCGGCGGCCGGCTCCTCTATCTGAAGGACGGTGCCCTGTACTCGCAGGCGTTCGATCCCGGCGACCTTCGGCTGAACGGTTCGCCAGCACCTCTCGCGCGCGGCGTCTCGGCGGGCGCCGCCGTGTCGGCAACCAGCGCAAACGTCGTCGCCTTCGTCGAGAGTGCGAATGCGAGCCACCTTGCCTGGTTCAGTCGCAACGGCGAGCGGCTCGACGGGATTGATGCGCCGTCTCCCGTCGGCAATCCGATGCTGCTGGGCACCGCCTCGGTGATTGGGGCCAACAACGACAACCGGAACGAGCGCCAGGGACTCTGGGTTGCCGACCTCGATCGCCGTGTGTACACGCGCCTCACCAGCAGCGGCATCACACCAGTGCCCTCTCCCGACGGCCGGCGCATCGCCTTTGCGTCAGATCAGGCCGGCGGCATCCGCGATCTCTATATGCTCGATCGCAACGGCGGCAGCGAGCGGGCGCTGCTACGGTCGAACGAAAACAAGCTGCCGACCGACTGGACACGTGATGGCCGCTATCTCGTGTACGTCAGCACCAGCGAGCGGACGAAACAGGATCTCTGGATGCTGCCGCTGGAGGGCAACGGCAAGCCGTCGCCCATCGTCACGTCGCCGTTCAATGAGATTCAGGCGCACGTGTCGCCGGATGGACGCTGGATCGCGTACGCCTCTGACGAGACAGGGCGCTGGGAGGTCTACATCCAGTCGTTCCCGTCGCCCGGTAACAAACAGGTGATCTCGGTCGGCGGTGGCGGGCAGCCGCAATGGAGTGGAGACGGCAGCGAACTCTTCTATGTCGCGCTGGACCGGACGCTGATGAGCGTCCGTATCGACCGTGGGGCACCACCGCAGATCGGCCGGCCTCAACCGCTGTTCCAAATGCCCGTGGCCGACGTCGTGGAGTCACGAAATCACTACGTGCCCGCCGCCGATGGACGCCGTTTCCTGATCAATGCGGTGGATGTGACCGATCAACCCGAGATTGTCCTGCTGATCAACGCTCTCGGAGCCTCGGCGAACTGAGCCGGGGCGCGCCGCCACGCGCCCCGGCAACCGGTCGCCGCTAGTGCGCCAGCGGGTTGGGCCGCATCTGGAACTTCGCGACCAGCCCGCGGCTCTCGCGGCCGCGCTCGCCGTGCCACACGGCGCGCGTGTCGTTGGCGCCCCACAGCCCGCGGCCCTTCCAGCCGGCGTTCGGGTCGTCGATGCGCACGCTCATGTTGCGCGTGTAGAGGCTGCCCACCGGATACGGCAGCCGGAACACCACCCACTGCCGCGTGTCGGGGTCGAGCGCCATCAGCGAGTCGGAGTTGGTGCCGTTGATGAACGGCGTGTCGGCGCCGAGCCCCATCACGTCGAACTTGTCGACGAAGTTGTAGTAGTGGAAGTCGGCCGAGAACGGCGTGTTGCGCATCTTCGGCCCGGGCGTCTCGTAGAGCGTCCACCCCTCGGCGCAGTGCTTCCCGGTCATCGCCTCGCGCCCGGTCAGCGGCCCGCGGCACTTGCTGCGGTCGAAGCTGGCCAGGTGGCCGCTGCCGGCCAGGCCGGTCCAGACCACGCCGTTGCTGTCGACGTCGACGCCGCGCGAGAACGAGCCGTTGTCCGGCACGTCGTACGCCTCGCCGACGCACGTCTCCGGCGGGTTGCTGCCGAGCGACAGCCGGATGATGCGTCCCGGCACGGTCTGCACGGTGCCCCAGATGCTGCCGTCCTTCGGGCTCTGCATCGGGCCGTACGGCGCGCCGGCGACCGGCGCGTCGGTGTTCGGGCGGCCATCGCCGTCGGTGTCGTAATAGAGCTTGCACCACCCCTGCGCCTGCTCCGCGTTCTTCGTCCGATCCCAGATGTCGGCGTCGACCCACAGGAACCGCGAATCGCCCGCCTGGATGAACACCTTGTTCGAGCCGTCGGTGGCAAACGTCGGGTGGTTGCTGCCGAAGCAGGTCGGGATCAGGTCCCACTGCTTCGTCGCCGGGTCGAACACGGCAAAGCTCTTGGGATCCTGGTTGGTGCCATCGTTCGCGGCGAACTTGTTGCCCGAGCCGGTCTTGCAGAAGTCGGGCAGCTTCGCCACGCGCGCCGACACCCAGATCCGCCCCTTGTGATCCATCGCCAGGCTGCTCGAGGCGACGCGGTCGTCGATGATCACCTCGTTGCCCCACGTCGGGCTCGGGTGCGTCCACCCGGTCTGCCGCGTGAACGTCGGGAACGACGAGCGCGGATCGATGGTCGGCACCTGCATCGTCGAGTCGGTATTGGCCGTCGGGTCGACCATCGTGAACGCGTCGTTGTGCCAGTCGCCGAAGAACACCGGCCCGCCAGCGTTCACCGACGGGTTGCGCTTGTCCGAGGCGACGATGTCGTGCGAGAACGCGGTCAGCGCGCCGGCATCCCACGTGGTGACGACGATGTTGCGCTCAGCGCCCTGGGGCCGCGGCGGCGCGGGCGGCACGGCGCCGTTGCGAATGGCGTCGATCCACTTCGCGTAGACCGGCAGTCCCACGTCGCCGAGTTCATTGAAGTTGGCGAAGCCGCCGAACTCCACGTACTGCCCGGCGTCCCTCATGTAGTTCAGCACCTCGAGCGTGGTCTTCAGCCCAAGCTCTTTGAAGACCGGGTTGTCGGGATGCATCTCGCGCATCGGCTTCAGCCCGTACTGCTGGCGGATCCAGTCGGCCTTGATGCGGCGCACCCAGTCGCCTTGCGACCTGACCTGGCCGATCGGGAAAGCGCTCGCCGGCGGCGCTTCGATGAGCGACGTCCACCAGGCGGCCGGGTAGTACTGCGCCGCGGCGGCGGGGTTCGGCGCCGGCGTCGCGCGCAGATCGAGCCGAGCGCCCAGGCGGCCGGCGACCTTCGGTGAATCCACCAGCCCGTAGCCGCGCACCCACACCTGGTAGTTCGCCTGCGGCAGATCCGGGATCACGTAGCGCCCCTGATCGTCGGTGACGACAACCTTTGCGAAGCGCGTGGCGAAGTCGCCGGTTTCCGCGACCACCCACACGCCGGCCTCGGGGCCGTTCGGCCCGGTGACCACGCCACCAATGTCGTCGCGGTCGAGCGGGATGTCGCCGCCGGCACCCTGCGCGGCCAGCCCGCTGCTGCGCTGCGCGCCAGCCCCCAGCACGAGCGCCAGGATGACCACGCTCACGATGCCAAGTCGTCGAGTCATGTCGGTTCCCCTCTGTCTACGGTGGACGGTCGCACGAACGGTCGGCCGGATTCTAGCAAAGCCGGGGATTAACATCTGGGAGTGTCCCCATTCGCCCTGGCGACTGTGCCGGCCGCGCTGGCCGCGGCCTGCGCCGTCGAATTCGCCTCGGCGCTGGGCACCGGTGGCCGCCTCATCAGCGTCCCCTGGGCCCCCTCGCTCGGGCTCACGTTCGCGTTCAACCTCGACCCGCTCGGCCTGCTGTTCGCCCTGCTCATTACCGGTGTCGGCACCCTCGTCTTCCTCTACGCCGCCGAGTATCTCCGCGGCCACGACCAGACCGGACGGTTCTTTGCCTCGCTCCTGGCCTTCATGGGGGCGATGCTCGGCCTCGTTCTCAGCGACAACATCCTGACCCTGTTCGTCTTCTGGGAATTGACCGGATTTACGTCGTTCCTCCTGATCGGCTTCGACCACGAACGCGCCGAGTCACGCGCGGCGGCCATCCAGGCGCTCATCGTTACCGGCGGCGGCGGGCTGGCGCTCCTGGCAGCCGGGGTGCTGATGGCCGACGCGACCGGCACCACCAGCCTGTCGGCCATCGCAGCCAGCGGCGTTGCTCTGGCGGATCACGCCCTTTATCCAGCCATCGCCACGCTGGTCCTGCTCGCCGCCTTCACCAAGTCAGCCCAGGCGCCGTTCTCCTTCTGGCTTCCCAACGCCATGGCCGCGCCGACACCGGTGAGCGCCTACCTGCACTCGGCCACCATGGTGAAGGCGGGGCTGTACCTCATCGCGCGGATGACCCCGCTCCTCGGCGCCACCGCCCTCTGGACGACGGCGATCACCGTCGCCGGCGCGGCAACGATGGTGATCGGGGCGTGGCGCGCAGTGCAGGAGGTGGATCTCAAGCGCATCCTCGCCTACTCCACGGTAAGCGCGCTTGGCGTCATCACCATGCTGCTCGGCGTGGGAACGCAGGCCACGGTCACGGCGGCCCTCGTCTATCTCGTGGCGCACGCCTGCTACAAGGGCGCGCTGTTCCTCGTCGCCGGCGCGGTCGATCACGAGACCGGCACGCGCGACATCACCGCGCTGTCTGGCCTGCGCCGCGCCATGCCGGCAACGTCACTCGCCGGCGGCGTGGCGGCGCTGTCGATGATCGGCGTGCCGCTGACGCTCGGCTTCGTCGGGAAGGAAACGGCGTACGAGGCGCTGCTGCACGGTGGGACGTGGGGCACGGCGCTGCTGGTGCTGCTGATCGGCTCGAGCATCCTGCTCGGCCTCGCCGCCCTGCTTGCCGGCGTCGTCCCCTTCCGGGGCGAGCCGTCACACGAGGAACTGCACGAACCGGGGTGGGCGCTGCGTGTGCCGCCGATGATCCTCGCCGCCCTCGGCCTCCTGGCCGGCATCGTGCCCTTCCTGCTCGACACGCCGATCGCCGCCGCGGCCGCGGCCGTCGTCGCCCCGCCGGTCGCCGTGGAGCTCGCCGTGTGGCACGGGCTGACGCCAGCGCTCGGCCTCAGCGTGTTGACCCTGGCTGGCGTTGGGGTGGCGTTCTTGGTAGGGCGCCCCTTTACGGGGCGCCTCTGGCAGCCGGCCTGGGGCGCCGAGGCGCTCTACACCCGGACGATCGCCGCGCTCGACGCGGCAAGCCGCGTCATCGGCCCGCCGCTGCACAGCGCCTCGCTGCGCTCCTACGTGATGGCCATCCTGTTCACGACCATCGCCGCCGGCGGGACGGCGCTGATGACCATCCCCCGCTTCAGCGCGAGCATCACCGCGATCAGCGCGCGGCCGCACGAGGCGCTCGTCGCCGTGATGATCGTCGCCGCCGCCATCGCCGCCACCCTGTCGCGATCGACGATGGGCGCGGTGCTGTCGCTCGGCGCCGTCGGCTACGGCGTGGCGACCACCTTCCTGATGTTCGGCGCTCCCGACCTGGCGATGACGCAGTTCTCGGTCGAGACGCTGACCGTGCTCATCTACGTGATGGTGTTCCGCCACTTCCGCGGCCTCGGCGCCCTGTCTCCCACGCTCGTCCGCACGCGCGATGCGCTGATCGCGATCGGCGGCGGCACGTTCATCACCGCGCTGGTGCTCGCTGTCGCCACGACCGAAACGCCGCCGGGCCTGCGCGAGTTCTTCGCCGAGGCGGCCCCGGTCCTCGGCCACGGCCGCAACATCGTCAACGTGATCCTCGTGGATTTCCGCGCCTTCGACACGCTCGGCGAAATCACCGTGCTGACCACCGCCGCCATCGGCGTGCGCGCGCTCCTCCGGCTGGCGGAGGACGACCCCGAGGCGCGCGCGCAGCGCGAGGCGGCGATGACCTCGCCGATCTTCCTCACCGCGACCCGCCTGCTGATGCCGCTGATGCTGCTGTTCGCGCTCTTCCTGCTGCTGCGCGGGCACAACGAGCCGGGCGGCGGCTTCGTCGGCGGCCTGGTCGCCGCCGCCGCCTTTGCGCTTCATGCGCTCGGCTACGGCGTCGCCTCCGCCCGCCGCACTCTTCGCGTCACGCCGCACACGCTGCTTGGCGTCGGCCTGCTCGTCGCGCTCGCGAGCGGCCTGCCGGCCACGCTCGTCGGCCAGCCGTACCTGACGGCGCAGTGGGCGCTTGATCCGATCGCCATCGGTACCCCGGTGCTCTTCGACCTTGGCGTCTTCCTGGTCGTCACCGGCGTCGTGCTGATGATGGTCTTCACGCTGGCGGAGGAAGAGGCCTGATGGAACCGCTCCTGGCCATCGCCTCCGGTGTCCTCTATGCCGCCGGCATCTACCTGATGCTGCGGCGCCGCCTGGCGCAGCTGATCATCGGCCTCGGCCTCCTGTCGAACGGCACCAACCTGCTGATCTTCACCGCCGGCAGCTTGACGCGAGCGCAGCCGCCGATCGTCCCGGCCGACGGCACGCCGCTCGTCGCACCGTACGCCGACCCGGTGCCGCAGGCGCTCATCCTCACGGCCATCGTCATCGGCTTCGGCGTGCTGGCATTCGCCCTGGTGATGGCGCATCGTGTGCACGCCGCCACCGGAAGCGATGACGTGGACGACATCGGACGGGCGCGATGAGCCTGCTCGTGCTGCCGATCCTCGTGCCGCTGGCGACGGCGGCCCTCCTGATCCTGTCGCCGCGGAAGCCGCTGCTTCAGCGCTGGATTGCGCTCGTCGGGTGCGTGGTGCTGCTCGCGGCGACGCTGCTGCTCTTCCGCGAGGTCGCGACCAACGGCATCCAGGTGCTGCAGGTCAGCAGCTGGTCGGCGCCGTTTGGCATCACCCTCGTCGCCGATCTGCTGTCGGCGATGCTCGTCGTGGCGGTCGGCGTCGTCGGCGTCGCGGTGACCGTCACCGCGTTTGCCGGCATCGATCCGAAGCGCGAAGCCTACGGCTACCACTCGCTGATCCAGGTGCTGCTGATGGGGGTCTCGGGCGCGTTCCTGACCGGCGATCTCTTCAACCTCTACGTCTGGTTCGAGGTCATGCTGGTGGCGTCGTTCGTGTTGATGGGGCTGCACCGCACCAGCACGCAGATTGCCGCGGCCTTCAAGTACGTCACCATCAACCTGATCGCCTCGTCTATCTTCCTCACGGCCCTCGGGCTGCTCTATGGCGCGGCAGGCACCCTGAACATGGCGGATCTTGCGGCCGCCTGGCCGGCGCTGAACGAGAGCGGCATCGATCGGGTGCTGGCCGTGCTGTTCGTCATCGCGTTCAGCATCAAGGCCGGCCTCTTCCCGCTGTTCTTCTGGCTGCCGGCGTCGTACCACGAGCCGCCGGCGGTGATCGGCGCCGCCTTCGCCGGCCTGCTCACCAAGGTCGGCGTCTACGCGCTCATGCGGGTCGTCACGCTGCTGTTCCAGACCGCTCCACCCGGCCTCTTCATGCTGCTCCTTGCCATGTCGGCGGGAACGATGGCGGTCGGCCTGGTGGCCGCGCTGACCGAGCGCGACATGCGGCGCGTCCTGTCGTTCAACCTGGTGGCCCACATCGGCTACACCACCGCCGCGCTCGCGCTGCTGACGCCGGCCGCGCTTGCCGGCGCCATCTTCTACGTCCTCCATCACATCGTCGTCATCACCAACCTGTTCCTGGTGAGCGGCGTGCTGCTGCGGCTGCGCCGGACGACGAACATGGCGGCGCTCGGCGGTTTGTATCGCAGCCAGCCGATGTTCGCGCTGCTGGCGATGGTGCCGCTGTTTTCGCTGGCCGGCGTCCCGCCGCTCTCCGGGTTCCTCGGGAAGCTCGCCATTCTCAAGGGCGCCTTCGACGCCGGCGCCTACTGGGTGGGCGTTCTGGTGCTGGTCGTCGGCCTGCTGACGCTGCTCTCGATGGCGCGCGTCTGGGCCGAGGGCTTCTGGCGGCCGGCGGCCGGGCGCGGCGACCTGATGAGCCCCGGCGGACCGCTGCTGGCGGCCATCGGCGGCCTTGGGCTCCTCACCGTCGCCATCAGCATCGGCGCCCAGCCGCTCTTCGAGCTGGCCATGCGGGCGGCGCAGCAGCTGCTGCAGCGTGACGACTACATCCGCGCCGTGCTGGGGGCGGCGCAGTAATGGCGCGCGCGACGGCTCTGCCGCGGCGGGTATGGCGGGCGCTCGAGCTCGGCGGCTTCTTCCTGTGGGAGCTGCTGCTGGCCAACGTCCGCGTGGCCGGCGACGTCGTGCGGCCTGCCGGCGCCATCCGGCCGGCGGTCGTCGCCATTCCGCTGGACGTGACGCGCAATGGTGAGATCCTGCTGCTGTCGATGCTGATCAACATCACGCCGGGCAGCGTGACCATCGACCTGTCCGAGGATCGGCGCACGCTGTACGTCCACGTGATGCACATGAAGAGCGCCGAGCAGAGCCGGCGCGAGATCAAGCAAGGCTTCGAACGCCGCGTGGCGCGGCTCTTCGAGTAGGGCACCCCTTTACGGGGTGCCAGGGACACACGATGCTGGAGCGGATGACCGAGGTCTCGATGGCGATGATGGGCATCGCCCTGCTCATCGCGCTGGCGCGCGTGGTCAAGGGACCGACGCTGCCGGACCGTGTCGTCGCCATCGACCTGATCGGCGTGCTCGTGGTCGGGCTGATCGTCATGCTGGCCGCGTGGACCGGCGTCCGCGAAACGCTCGACGCGGCGCTGGTCATCGCCCTCATCGCGTTCCTCGGGACCGTGGGGTATGCGGTCTACGTCGAGCGAGGGCACCTGGAATGATTGACGTGCTGACGGCGGTCCTGTGGATGATCGGCGCGGCGTTCGCGCTGCTCGCGGCGGTCGGCGTGCTGCGCATGCCCGACGTCTTTACGCGCATGCAGGCGTCGACGAAGGCGTCCACGCTCGGCCTCGGCTGCCTGCTGATCGGCGCCGCGCTGCAGCTCGGCGATGCCTCGTCGGTCCTCAAGACGGCCGCCATCGCCGCCTTCATCCTGCTGACGACGCCGGTGTCGGCGCACGCGATCGCCCGCGCGTCCTACCTGGCAGACGTGCCACTATGGAAGGGGACTGTTCTGGACGAGCGACGCCAGTGAGTGACACGTATCGCATTTCGGTCGAGAAGGACTATCTCGTCTTCGCCTCGGCGCACTTCGTGACCTTCGCCGGCCACCGCTGCGAGGGTCTGCACGGCCACAACTACCGCGCCCGCGCCACGGTGGAAGGCGGGCTCGTGCCCGACACCTGGCTGGTCTTCGACTTCGTGGAATTGAAGCGCATCATGCGCCGCCTGTGCGACGAGATCGATCACCTGGTGCTGCTCCCGACCGAGAGCAAGCGGATCACGATCAGCGAGGACGGCGAACGGGTGACCGTGAGCGTGGACGGCGAGCCGCGCTACGTCTTCCCGCGCCGCGACTGCGCGCTGCTGCCGATTCCGAACACGACGGTCGAGATGATTGCCACACTGCTGGCCGGCCGGCTGGTCGAGGCGCTGCAGGCCGAGGGAGCGTCGGGGCTGACGGCGGTGGAGATCGAGGTCGAGGAGAACTTCGGGCAGCGCGCCACCTACCGGCGCGAGCTCGTGTAACGCTTCGCGTGGCTTCCGGCTTCAGCCGAGAGCCTGTGTGGCTTCCGGCTTCAGCCGGAAGGGCCCGTGTCTTACGTGTCGGGCGGCAAGCACGGGCCGACCGGCGGCCGCAGCCGCCGCGGCCGGGAAAATCGGCCTCCGCTCGTACCCTTCCGCCCCCGCGCCGGCTGGAGGCTGACCCGATGCGACATCCGTCAGGCGGCACGAAACGTCAGAGCTGACTCGCGTCAACTGAAACGCACTGGGAGAAAGCCGGCGCGCTGAATCGCTCCGCCCGTTTTCCGGCAAGCTGCGTGTCGGCCTTGCGGATGCGGCCGCCGGCCGGCCCGTGCTTGCCGCCCGGCGCCGGTCCAGACGCTCGCATGTGTGGATCGGCAGTCGTGCTGTGCACCAGCGGCGAGCCCATGGCGGCTGACGGCTGCGTCCGCCAGGCCGACGCGCGGCGAAGCTGGAAATCGGCTGGAGCGATTCAGGGCGCCGACTTCCTCCAGCGCGTTCGAGTTGCCCGAGTCACCCCGGACGTTTTGTGCCGTGTGTCGGGTGCGGTGCCGAGTCAGCCTTTAGTCGGCGCCGGGGCGAAGGGCACGAGCGGAAGTCGATTTCCCGGTCGCAGCGGCCGCAGCCGGCAGATGCCATGGGCTCGCCGCATCAGAGACAGAGGATTAGGGGCCGGCTCAAGCCGGCCCCCACGTTCTTGGTCTGCCACGCCGACTCCCCGCGCTACCGCACCCACGCCGGGCAACCGGGGAACCAGTTTCCCTTCTGCACCTGTTCCTGGCAGTACTGCTTCACGCGCTCGATGCCGGGGCGCAGCATGTTCACCCCCTGTTCGAACGTCATGATGTCCATGTGCACCGGCAGGATCTTCTCGACGTCGATCTTGCGGTATTCGACGTTGTCCAGCCAGCTGTCGCCCCACCACTGCAGCTCCTCGGCCGCCGTCAGGATGTCGGCCTCGACGTACAGCTTGTGCTCGGGGATGTAGGCGAACACGCCGTCGGCCAGGTGGTTGTTGGCGACGACGCGGTAGATGTCGACCGTCATCGACGCATCCTTCAGCTGCAGGTGATCGTCGACCGGGATGAACTTCAGCGGCTGGAAGTTCCGCTCGAGATCGTCCGGGAAGTTCGGCGCGCGGCGCGAGGCCATCTCCTGGAAGATGACGCCGTTGTCGCGGCGCGAGATGATCGTCAACCCCGCGGCCACCGCCTGGCGCAGGCCGGACGAATGATCGAAGTGATGGTGTGACCAGATGACCTGCGTGGCAGGCTTGCCGGGCACCAGCCGCTGCGCCGCGGCAATGACGTTGCGCACGCGCTCTTCGCCGCCGTTCAGCTCGAACAGCGTGACGTGGTCATCGAACTCCATGGCAATGGTGCCGCCGGCAAACCGCCACACACCGCGCGCCACGTTGATGACCCCGACCTCGTCCGGGGCCTGCCCCGCGCCGCCGCCCCGGCCGGCCCCGCCGCCGCGCCCCTGGCCGGGGGTCACCTGCGGCACCAGCGTCGGGATGTTCGGCTGCGCGTCCAGCGTGCCGGCACCCACCTGCGCCGGGCCGGCCAGCGTGCCGCCAGTTGGCGCCGGCGGGAACGTTGCGGTGGTCGCCAGGTCGGGAATCTGCGCGTCCACGCGGTATCCATCCACATACAGCTTCTTGAACTCGATGTTCCGCCAGTCGAGCGTCGTCGTGTAGCCCATGGGCAGCTCGACGCCGTTGAACGGCTCGTAGCCGTAGAAGTTGGTGGTGTAGGTGACCTCGCCGAGGTTACGGTTGGGACCGATCCACGACACCCACTGCGGCAGGTTCGACGGCGGCCGGACGGCCAGCGTCAGGCGATCGCCCTCGCGCAGCGTCACGTCGACGAGCGTGAGTCCGCCCTGCTGCCGGCGGTTCGCCACCGTCGCGCCGCCGGTGAGGATGGCGCGGACCAGCGTGACCGGGTTCGTGTAGAACCACATGCGGCGATCGCGCGCGTCGCCGCCGCGGTTGACGGCGCCCTGCGCGTTCACGTTGTAGGCCTGCGTGCCGTCGAGCCCCTGCCGGTTGAGCGCAAACGAGTGGCCGCCGTAGTTGGCGAACGGGAACAGGTCGTTGCGCCGCTCCTGGTGGAGCATCCGCATGTTCTCGACGTCGTAGACACGGCGGTAGTCGTTGGCGGCAATCAGCTTCAGCGGCGCGCCGGGGAGCGGCGAAATGTTGCCGCCGCCGTTCTGGTAGGCGTACTGCGCGTAGCCCTGGAGCGTGATGTTGCGCAGCGCCCGCAGCCGCGCGGCGCCGCCGAGCGCCTCGGCGGCCGCCGCCACCGCCTGCTGCGCGGTGGTGCCAGGCACGGCGGCCTGCCCCTGCGCCGGCGCCTGGTTCTGGGCCCGGATATACACGCCCCCGCCGCCCAGCGCGGCGAGCACGGCGATGACGATGACCTTACGCATGTGGCTCTCCCGGAAAAGATGTCGAGGTGCGCGGCAGTATTATCCATTCAGCCATGCCGTGGATACTGCTCGTCGTCGCCGGGCTGCTCGAAGTCGTCTGGGCCTACGCCATGAAGCTGTCGGACGGGTTCACGCGCCCCGCGGCGACCGCCGTGACGCTCGTCGCGATGACCGCCAGCTTCTGGCTGCTGTCGGTCGCCATGCGCGCCCTGCCGCTTGGCACCGCCTACGCCGTCTGGACCGGCATTGGCGCCGCCGGCGCCTTCGTGGTCGGCATCGTCGCGCTCGGCGAGGCGATGAGCCTCACCCGGGTTGTGGCCGCCGGGCTTATCATCTCGGGGATCCTGCTGATGAGGGTATCTGCGTGATTCGGTTCCTGTCTGCCATCCTGCTCGCCGCGCTGACGATCGCGCCGTCGCTGATCTCCGCCCAGGCGCCTCCCGCGTTCGAGGTCGTGTCGATCAAGCGCAACACGAGCGGCGGCGACGCGGCCGGCATTCGCACGCTGCCCGACGGCACGTTCCAGATGGTCAACCAGCCGATCCGCTCGATCATCCTCGCCGCCTCGCCCGTGCAGACGCGCGAGGTCGAGGGGATGCCCGACTGGATGCTGCGCGAGCGCTACGACATCACCGCGAAGCCGTCGGCCGGGTCCACCGCCGAGCAGCGGCAGCAGATGTTCCGGACGATGTTCGCGGATCGCTTCAAGCTGATGGGGCACGTCGAGCAGCGCGAGCGCGACGTGTTCGACATGGTGATGGCCCGTCCCGACCGGCGCATGGGGCCGCTTCTCACGCCGTCGGTGCTCGAGTGCGCACGCCAGGCCAATACACCTCCGCCACCGGCCACCGGCCCGCTCACCATCGAGCAGCGCCGCACCCGCTGCGGCCTGTCGCTGGCGCCGGGATCGGCGGTATCAGGCGGCGTGACCATGGACACGTTTGCGCTGACGCTGTCGAGCCGCGCGGGCGCGCTCGTCATGAACAAGACCGGACTGCCCGGGTATTGGGCAGTGGAGCTGACGTTCGCGAACGGCCCGGGAGACACGGCGCCTGATTTCTTCACCGCGCTCCAGGAGCAGCTCGGTCTCCGTCTCGACAAGACACGCGCCATGCTGCCGGTGTTCGTCATCGACAGTATCGAACGTCCCACCGAGAACTGAGGCGCGTCATGTGTGCCAGAACCGGCGCGATTCTGCTGCTTGCTCTCGGCTTCGGCGCTGGTCTCGCTGCCCAGCAGCCTGAACCGCTCGACTTCGAGGTCGTCTCGATCAAGCGCAACGTCAGCGGCGAGCGCGGCAACAGCGGACGCACGCTGCCGGACGGGACGATCATGCGTCTCAATTCCACCGTTCGCTCCTTCATCCTGGCGGCATCGCCCGTCAATGCGGTGGACGTCGAAGGGCTTCCCGACTGGGCGTTCTCGGATCGCTATGACGTGATCGCGAAGCCGCCGGCCAATTCGACACGCGAGCAGCGCAGCGAGATGATGCGCCGGATGTTCGCCGACCGGTTCAAGCTGAGGGCCCACGTCGAGGAGCGTGAGCGCGACGTCTTCGACCTGGTGCTCGCGCGCGAGGATGGACAGCTTGGGCCGAACATCACGCCTTCGTCGGCCGACTGCTCACCGGCCGCCAACCAGGCCCAGCCTCCAAGGCCGCTCAGCATCGATGACATTCGCGGGACTTGCGGGACCATCGTGGGCCTGAACCAGATCGTGTCCGGGGGCACCACGCTAAACGGGCTGATCGGAACCCTCGGCGCCATAGCCGGAGGGCGGATCACGAACCGGACCGGGCTCAACGGCATTTATGCCATCGAGCTGACGTTCTCCCGCGGGCCGCAGGCCGACCCGGCGGCGCCGCCGGATGACCGGCCCGACATCTTTACTGCGCTGCAGGAGCAGCTGGGGTTGAAGCTCGTTCGGGGTAAGGCCATGCTGCCAGTGTTCGTGATCGACAGCATCGAGCGGCCCTCCGAGAACTAGGTCGCGACGGTCCGGCGGGCGGCGCGTTCGGCCGCGCGGCGCGTCGGCTGCAGTCCGAGCCAGCGGATGGCGACAATCCCCGGGGACACCAGCGCCCAGTAGCGGCGGAACCGCTCGCGCGACGCCGGGTCGGTGCTGGACGCGCGGGTTTCGGTGCGGAACACCGAGTGGGTGTCGTCGACGGGATCTGCCCGCAGGGTCCAGGCGATCTTCACGTAGCCAGGCTCCGCGAACGCCGCAAACCGGTCGGGGGGAATCGGACGAAACACGACGTTCGCCTCCCACGGCTTCGTGACCGCGCCCATGACGATTTCGCGGCCGGCTACCTCGGCCAGCAGTCCCCAGCCAATGGACCTCATCGCGGCGACCAGGCCCTTCGGCCGTTCACGTGTGTCGGGCTCGGTGCCAAGGAGCAGCTCGCGCGCCTTGAAAATGGCGCGGATGAGCGGCGTATCGAACATCTCCCCCTGGCTCGCCGCTTCGAGCGTGACGGCGGCGGGTGCCTTGACCCGGATGTGATGGTGCTCGCGAATCTCGTAACGGGGGATGAACCGGTCGAGCAGCGGGTCCGACTCCTCGCGGGTCGGCCGTGACGGCCGGCCGAAGAGCATCCACGTCATGCCACCCTCCGTGCAATCTCGTGGAGTTGCTTCCGCTGCATGATGCCGTGCACGACCCGGACGAGCAGCCGCGACAGCGCAGGCGGTACGACGTTGAACAGCCTGTAGCCAGGAGCCCCGCGTGCGCGCACGCGCAGCCGCGTGGCCCCGTTGCCCACCGGCTCCAACTCGAAAGCCCACGTCACCATCAGCCTTCCATCGGCGCGACCGCCCAGTATCAGGTAACGCTCCACATCGAACGCGAGCAGTTCGAAGCCGTCGGTCGCGCCCGGCGCCGCCGGGAAGATCATCCCCACCTCGAGGCGTTGCCATTCGGGATGGAGGTGCCGCGCACTCGGTCGGCGGCCGTTGTCGAGGAAGTCGTAGCTGTACCAGCCACCTCGATTCCCGGCACCCATCTGCGCCAGCCATGGCCAGACGGCGGACGGCGGCGCGGCGAGGGTGATGGCGTGATCCAGCGACTGTGCGTCAGGGCCGAGAAAACCGTCGCCAGGCATCGGTCGTTCGCGGAGGTTCATCGCCGGCCATGTACGCAGAAACCCTGCCGCGGCCCTTTCGCGTCCGGACGCAGCTTCTGCTGCGTCCATGACCCGTTCGGCACTATAGCCGCGAGCATTCGAGCACCGGCCCGGGGAAAATTCCCCGTCGTTGCACGAGGGGATTCCCCCGCTGGCCGCAGCAGGACTAGAATGCGCCGCTATCCTTCCCTTTAAGGAGAGACACATGATGCGGAACCGATGGGCGGCGTTGGCCATGGCTGCCATGCTGGCGGCCTGCTCGCGCGCCACACCCGAACAGCAGGTCGTCAACGATGCCGCCGAGGCCCTCGGCGGCGCTGAACAGATCCAGGCGGTGAACACGCTCGTCCTCCAGGGCGAGGGGACGCAGTACAACCTTGGGCAGGACGTGGTGCCCAATGCCAGCGGCCAGACGTTCACCGTGTCGCAGTACACGCGGACGATCGACGTCGCCGGCAACCGCACGAAGACCGAGCTGACGCGGCAGCCGAACTTCGCGTTCTTCCAGGGGCCGGCGCCGCAGCGCCAGGTCGCCGGCATCGACGGCGACGTCGCCTATAACGTCAACGCCCAGGGGAATGCCAACCGCGCCGGCGGCACGGCGCTGAGCGACCGGCGCATCGAGATGCTGCACCACCCGATCACCGCAGTGCGCGCGGCCCTCACTGAAGGCGCGGCGCTGATGAACGCGCGCGAGGAAGACGGCCAGCGCCTAGTCGACGTCAACGTCGCCGGCCAGCAGTTCACGCTCGCCATCGGCGCCGACAACCTGCCGACGATGGTCAGCCACCGCGCTGACAACACGAACCTCGGCGACGTCGTCATCTCCACCTCGTTTGCCGGCTACCAGGCGAGCGGCGGCCTGCAGGTGCCGACCCAGCTGACGGTGAAGACCGACGACTTCACCACGGCCGAGTACCGCCTCTCGAGCACGACCGTCAACGGCGATGCGGGCGACCTCGCCGCGCCCGAAGCCGCGGCCAGCGCACCGGCGCCGCAGCCGCCGGCCGTGAACGTGGCCGTCGAGCAGCTCGCGCCCGGCATCTGGTACCTCACGGGCGGGTCGCATCACAGCGTGCTGGTGGAGTTCAATGACCACCTCACGCTGATCGAGTCGCCGCAGAACGATCAGCGAGGACTCGCCGTGATCGCCAAGGCGCGCGAGACCGTGCCCGGCAAGCCGCTCACGCAGCTCGTCAACACGCATCACCACTTCGATCACTCCGGCGGCGTCCGCGCGGCGATCTCGGAGGGGCTCGAGGTGATCACCCACCAGGGGAACGTCGAGTTCCTCCAGGAGGTGGCCAAGCGGCCGCACACCATCCAGCCGGATGCGCTGCAGAACAAGCCGATGGACGCGCGCGTCCAGGGCGTCTCCGACAAGACGACGCTGACCGACGGGACGATGACGGTCGATCTCTACACCGTGACGACGCCGCATTCGGAAACGATGCTCGTCGCGCACTTCCCGCAGCAGCGGCTGCTGGTCGAGGTCGATGCCTACACCCCCGGCGCTGCCGCGCAGATGTTCGCCGCCGATCTGATGACGGCGCTGCAGGCGCGGAACATCCGTGTCGATCGGGTCATCCCGCTGCACGGCCAGCCGGCGCCGTACGCGCAGTTCATGAAGGAAGCGGCGGCGCCCGCCGCGGCCGCCACGAACTAGCTCATCCATGTCAGGGGGCGCCCCGTAAAGGGGCGCCCTGCGTACGCCTGCACTACGTACGCCTTCACACGTAGGGCACCCCTTTACGGGGTGCCTTCTGTCATACTCTCCACCGTTTGAGCTCTCACTTCGCGACGCATGCCGCGCACTTCTTCCATTCGGCCGAAGATGGCGACGCGGCAGTGGCTGAGTTCGTCGCCGACGGCGTTGCCCGCGGTGAGGACGTGCTCGTCGTCGCCACCGACGCTCGCGCCGCCGTGGTGCGCGCGCGGCTTGGCGCATCCGCCGACGCCGCCAACGTCACCTTCGTCGATGCGCGCCAGGCGGTCGACGCCATCATGGTGGACGCCGCGCTCGATCATCGGAAGCTCACCGAACTGCTGCTCCCCTTCGTCAAGCAGTCGGACCGCCCGAAACGGATCTACGGCGAAATGGTGGCGTTGCTCACCGCCGACGGCCAGCTCGAGGCGGCGCTCGGCGTCGAGCGTGCCGGCGAGGAACTGGCGCACGATCTGGGCGTCCGCATCCTGTGCGGCTACGATCACCACGCCGCGCGCAGGGCGGCCCCGGACGCGCTCGCCCGCATTTCCGATCGCCACGACGTCACGCACTTCGACCAGCCGCCCATCGGCACCGTGCTGCTCGCCGACGATTACGAGGACACGCGCGACCTGTTCGGGGAATACCTGTCGTTCAAGGGCTACCAGGTCGTGCTCGCCTGCGACGGTGTCGAGGCGCTGGAGCAGGCGCGCCGGTTTTCACCGGACGTGATGCTGCTCGACGTGCGGATGCCGAAGATGACCGGCACCGAGGCCATGCAGGCAATCAAGACCGACCCGCAGTTCACCGGCGTCCCCGTGGTGGCGCTGACCGCCCACGCGCTCGACTACGAGCGCGATGCCCTCCTCACCGCCGGCTTCGACGCCGTCGTCACCAAGCCGTGCCTCCCCGACGCCCTCGCCGACATCGTCTTCAATCTGGTGAAGGGACGCGCCGCCGTATAACGTAAGGGCGTGGCCTCGTGGGCAGTCGGCGATTTCCTTACCCATCGATTCAACCCTGAGCTCGGCATCGGCTGCATTCGTGCGGTCGAAGGGCGCACGCTCGTCGTCTCGTTTCCTCAGGCGGATACCACCCTGCGGCTGTCGGCGACCTCGGACGCGCTCGTTCGCGCCGCGTCGCCGGATGCGCCGCCCGCCCACGAGCGCGGGCTGCTCGCGCGTCTCGCCGCGGGCGATGTGGACGAGGCGGGAGACTTCCTCACGCGCCTCGAGAGCCTGCATCTGCTGGCCATGCGCGAGGCCGATGCCCTCGGCTCCTTCCTGGGTGGCCGCGTCCGGCTCTTCCCGCACCAGCTGTACGTGGCCGAACGGGCCACACGGCAGCCAACCGAGCCCGGGGCTTCAGCCCCGGCCGAACGCCCGTCCGTCCGCTGGCTGCTGGCCGACGAGGTTGGCCTCGGCAAGACGATCGAGGCGTGCCTGATCCTCAATCACCTGGCGCACACCGGCCAGGTGGAGCGATGCGTGGTGGTGGCGCCCGAATCGCTCACCGTGCAGTGGCTCGGGGAGCTGTGGCGCAAGTATCACCAGGTGTTCACGCTGCTCGATGCGCCGCGCCTGGCGGACGTCGAGCGCGACTTCGGCGCCGGCTTCAACCCGTTCGACGTCCATCGCCGCGTTGTCGTCGCGCTTGACACGCTGGTGGCCCGTCCCGGGCTGACGACGCAGGCCGTCAAGGCCGGCATCGATCTGCTCGTCGTCGACGAAGCGCAGCGGCTGCGGCGGCCGCCCGGGCATCCCGGCGAGCCAGCCTGGCGCGCGGTCGCGCCGATCGCCGCGCTCGGGCGTCACGTGCTGCTGCTCAGCGCGACGCCGCTCGAAGACGATGCGCATGGGTTCATGCGTTTGCTGCAGCTGCTGCGGCCCGATGAGTTTCCGGAGGGGACGAGCTTCGAGGATCGGCTCGCCAGCGGCGTCCCGCTGCCGCCGTGCACCAGCGCGACGCGCCGCAGCGACATCGGCGGCCTGCCGCCACGGGTTGGCGCCCCGGTCAACGTCGTTGACGACGGCGTTGAGTCGCGCATCGACTGGCTCGTCAAGCAGGCGCCGCGCTGGCGCGAGGCGGGCGACAAGACGCTCGTCTTCGCTGCCAATCGCGAATCGCTGGATGCGATTCGCACTGCGCTTTCGCACCGGGCCCAGCTGGCCACCGGCCTCTTCCACGAGGAGTTGTCGACCGCGCGACGCGACACAGAGGTCGCGCGCTTCCGCGAGCTCGACGGACCCAGCCTGCTCGTCTCGACCGAGGCCGGCGGCGAGGGGCGCAACTTCGAGTTCTGCCGCCGCATCATCCTGTTCGACCTGCCGTGGCGTCCGTCTACCGTGGAGCAGCGCATCGGTCGCATCGACCGCATCGGCCGGCGGCTGCCCGTCGAGATCGTCTACTTCAAGCCGGCCGGCGGCATCGGCGCCGACGTCGTCAGGCTGTACGAGAAGGTCGGCGTGTTCCGCGAGCCGCTTGCCGGCTTCGAGCCGCAGCTGGCCGAGGTCGAGCAGGCGATCGCGCGCATCGCCCGCACGCCAGGCGCCTCGCTCACCGACGAGGAGATCGATCGCATCCTGGCCGCCGCGTTCGCCGCCCGCACGCGCATCCGCGATGCCGCGTATCAGCAACTCCATCGCGATCCCTACCGCGCGGACATGGCTGCGCCGATCCTCGCGCGTGTGCCGACGGATCTCGATGCGCTCATCGAGCGCGTGGTCATTGGCGCCTGCGCCCGACTGGGATTTCGCACCGAGCACCTGCGCGGGCATCGGACGTTTGCGATCGAGTTCGGCAACGAGGCGATCATCGACAGCCTGCC
>JBFWUM010000046.1:0-32163 GCA_050247255.1 Vicinamibacterales bacterium
TTAGAAGGCCGGTGCTCTATCCAACTGAGCTACGGGCGCGTGTCGGGATGTAGAACGGGGACCCCACATTCTACCTACCGGCGCGCGCCAGGGTTGGAGGTGATCCGCGGGCTGGATCCGACCTGCTCGTAGGCAAATCCATCCCCCGCCCGCCGCAGCTTCTGGATGTACATCGCGGTGGCCTGCGTCCGCGAGGCGCTGCCGGTGACCTCCACCTGGTCGCCCGCCTTGAAGGTCTCCGCCGAAAAGCCGACCGCCGCCAGTTCACCGCGGCTGTCCATCTCGAGGAACCATGGCGCCACGTTGCCGGCCGCGTCGCGCACCTCGATCGACAGCGACGGGTGCGGGTTGACGAACCGGAACTGCGTGACGGTGCCCTCGACGGTCACCGGCTTGTTCCGGTCGTAGGCCCCCGCGATGGAGTGATGCGCAGCCGCCGCGGCCGCGGCGAGCACGAGCGCGATGGTCAGCAGGGCTCTCGCCATACCGCGGATTCTAATGCTGGTCGCCGGTTTGCTACAGCAAAGCTCATGCGACACCTCATCACGTCAATAGCCCTGCTTGTCACTCTGGCGCTGCCGTTCCACGCCGCGGCGCAAACGCCGGACACCGGCATGACCGCCGCCGGGGCGTCCTTCGGCGTCCTCTTTCCTGACGATGCGTTCGAGTCGACGCTGACGATCGACGCCTTCGGCGAGTACTACCTCGGGCAGCGCGTCAGCATTCGCGGCCTGGTCGGCTGGGCCAACCCCGGCGTCGACGGGCGCACGGAAGATCACTTCCGGCAGGCAAGGCTCCTGTTCAACGCCGTCTACAACTGGGAGCTGGGCGCGTTCCATCCGTTCGCGACGGCGGGCGCCGGCGCCTACTTCGTGCGACTGAAGCGCGAGGGCGATCCGGATCCGCCGGGAGAAACGCGCGGCGGGATCAACGTCGGCGGCGGCGGCGAATATTTCATCGGCCCGCGCACGACGGTGAAAGGCGAACTGCGGTTGGACGTCGTCAGCCATCCCACGGCGTTACCCGACGCCACCGGGTGGTCGGTCACGTTTGGCGTGAAGCAGTACTTCTAAACCTCAGGTGGTCGGGACGATCTCGGCGAGGATGTCGAACATCTGGCGCCGGTGGCCGCGGCGCTCCTCGCTGACGTCGGGGCTCGCCGTGGTCACAACCACCATGTCGAGCTCCGGCAGCACGAACACGTACTGGCCGCCGTAGCCCCACGCGAAGCAGGTCTCGAAGCCATTGATCTCGTGCACCCACCAGCCGTAGCCGTACTGGCGGTCGCGCATCGGATCGGGCGGGTCGGGAATCCCGTCCGGGTCGATGCGTGGCCGCTGGCCGCGGCGCTCCCCTGGGCGGAACTCGCGGCGGCGCCCCTCGCAGGAGCGCGCCACCCACGCCTCCGGCACGACCTGCGCGTCGCCGGCGCGGCCGGCGTCCAGGTACAGCTCGCCGTAGGCCAGCAGTTGCCGCGGCGTCATCAGCATGTCGTTGCCGCCGAAATAGATCCCCTGCGGATCGCGCGGCCACGGCGCCAGCGTGAAGCCAAGCGGCTTCCCGAGTACCTCGTTGGCGAACTGCAAGGTGCTCATGCCGGTCGCCTTCGTCAGGATGGCCGACAGCAGGTGCGTGTTGCCGGTGCTGTACTCCATCACCGCATCAGGCTCCGCGAACATCGGCCGCGCCAGCGCGTGCTGGACCCAGTTGCGGCTCAGGACCCACGGGCCGTAGTCGCGGCCGCTCGTGCCCTCGAGGCCCGACCGCATCTCCAGCAGGTTCGCCACCGTGATCCGCCGCCGCCCCTCTGGTTCCATGCCGGCGAGTTGGGGAAACCAGGTTGCGATCGGCGTCTCGACGCCGGCAATCAGCTTCCGCTCGATGGCAATGCCGACCAGCGTGGAGATCACACTTTTCGACGCTGACTTGATGTTGGTCACCCGGTTCGCGGCCGCGCCGTTGTAATAGCGCTCGAACAACAGCTCGCCGCCGCGGCTGACGATCAGGCTCCGCAGGCGCGGCAGCGCGCTCGCGGCCTCGTGAACGACGGCGGGGTCGAAGCGGACTTCCGGTTTTGGCGACACCGGCGCCACTTGCGTGACAGTCTTTTCTTCGCCGGTGTTCGCCGCCAGCACCGCGACCACGGCGGCGACGCCCACAAGGCCCCTGAACATGGGCCGATTCTAGCGCCTTTCCGTTCAGCTCATCCGGCGGATACGGCTCTGCTCGATATCAGCCTCATGGGTTGGTACAGTGGCTGCTCACCGACGACACGCTTGCGGACGTTTCTCCCCCGCGTCGCACTCTTGATCGGGCTGTGCGCGATGCTGCTGCCGGCCGTCGTGTCGGCCCAGGATCGATCGCCACGGATCCGCCGCGCCCGCATCCCGATTCCCAACCAATACATCGTTGTCCTCGCCGGCGCCGAGGATGCCACCGCCGTCGGCATGGAGAGCGAAACGCTCTATCGCGGCCGGCTGCGCCACGTGTTCCGCCGGGCAGTGCGCGGCTTCGCCATGCGGATGACGCCCGCCGCGGCGGCGGCGCTGGCGCGCGATCCACGCGTCGCGTACGTCGAGGAAGATGGGCTGGTCAGCGCCAGCCTGCTGACCGAATCGCCGGCGCCCTGGGGCCTCGATCGCATCGACCAGCGCCTCCTGCCGCTCGACGGCGCCTTCCGCTATCCGGCCCCGATCCGCCAGGTCCGCATCCACGTGCTCGACACCGGCGTCCGCGTGTCGCACCGGGAGTTCGGCGGCCGCGCGTTCAACGCCGGCGACTTCGTCGACGACAACCTCGACTGGGACGCCTCAAACGTCGGCAACGACGATGGGAATCCCTCGGCGCCGGACGGCGACGACTGCAACGGCCACGGGACCCACGTGGCCGCCATCGCCGCGGGCGAGACGTACGGCGTCGCCAAGCAGGCGACCGTGATGTCGTATCGCGTGCTCGACTGCAACGGCGACGGCACCATCTCCAGTGTGCTGGCCGGCGTCGACGCGGTGACTGAGGATCCGTTCCGGCCGGCCGTGGCCAACATGAGCCTCAGCGGCGACATCAGCGAGACGCTGGATGCGGCGG
This sequence comes from Vicinamibacterales bacterium, assembly GCA_050247255.1. GTDB lineage: Bacteria > Acidobacteriota > Vicinamibacteria > Vicinamibacterales > UBA2999 > JBFWUM01. The sequence continues at coordinate 3,085 of JBFWUM010000046.1, forward strand.
TCCGCCGATCGATCGCCTCCGGCATCACGTACGTGGTGGCCGCCGGCAACGACGCGGTGGACGCAGCAACGGCGTCGCCGGCGCGCGTGACCGAAGCGATTACGGTAGCCGCCACCGGAACGAACGACGCGCGGGCCGGCTTCTCCAACTACGGGTCGAGGGTTGACCTGTTCGCGCCCGGCGTGTCCATTCACTCGGCCTGGTACACCAGCGATACCGCGACCGCGCTCTCATCTGGCACCTCGATGGCGGCGCCACACGTCACCGGCGTCGCGGCGCTGCTGCTCGAGCAGGTGCCCGGCGCCGGGCCGGCGTCGGTGCACAGCACCCTCGTCAACGCGGCGACCACCGGCCTCGTCGGCAGCGCCGGCCTGGGATCGCCGAACCGGCTCCTGTACTCGGGCATGCTCGGCGACGAAGGCGGCGCGCCCCCCTCGTGGGTGCCGGCGCCCTGGTCCACCGGCGACGTCGGCAGCGTCGGCGCCGCCGGCAGCGCGAACTACGCCGGCGGCACGTTCACCGTGGACGGTTCGGGCGCAGACATCTGGGGCACGGCGGATGCCTTCCGCTTCGTCTACCAGTCCCTCTCCGGCGACGGCACCATCGTTGCGCACGTCGGCGGCATCCAGAACGTGCACGCGTGGAGCAAGGCGGCGGTGATGATGCGCGCCGGCCTCACGGCGGGCGCCGCCAATGTCACCATGCTCGTCTCGGCCGGCAAGGGGCTGTCGTTCCAGCGACGCGCGGCGGCCGGCGGCATCACGACCGCGACGCTCGCGCCAGGCACTCCTCCCGAGTGGCTCAAGATCGCGCGCGCCGGATCGCGCTTCAGCGCCTATCACTCGTACAACGGCAGCACGTGGACGCTGATCGGGGAGGCGACGATCAGCATGCCGCAGACGCTGCAGGTCGGCCTCGCCGTCACCAGCCACGCGTACGGCAGCGTGGCGCGCGGCACCTTCAGCGACGTCCAGATCACCACGACCGCGTCCACGCAGGAAGCCGAGACGTTCCAGTCGATGGACATCGGCGCGACGGGCGGCGCCACGGTGGACAACGGCAATGGGACCTACGCCCTCACCGGGGCGGGTGCCGATATCTGGGGAACGGCGGACGGCTTCCGCTACATGTATCGGGAGGCCGCCGGCGACTTCGACGTCGAGGCGCGCGTGGCGTCGCTGGAAGCGGTGCACGCCTGGACGAAGGCCGGCGTGATGATTCGCGAGTCGTTGATGCCGGGATCGCGCCACGCCTTCGCGCTCGTCTCGGCCGGCAAGGGGATCGCGCTGCAGTACCGCGCGTCAAACGGAGGCAGCAGCGCTCAAGCCGGGTTGCTATCTGGCACCGCGCCGCACTGGGTCAAGCTGTCACGCCGCGGATCGACCATCACGGCGTCTCGCAGGACTGACGGCGGCTCCTGGCAGACGATTGGCTCGACGACGATCGCCATGCCGACCTCGGTCTACGTCGGCGTGGCCGTGACCTCGCACGACGCCACGCGCCCGGCTGATGCAGCGGTCGGCTCGATCACGATCTACTAGCCCTGCTACCAGTAGGCGATCATCCGCCCCGCCGTCATCGCCGTCAGCCACGCCGCCAGCGAGACGCCGCCGATCAGCGTGAGACGCCGCGTCTCCGCGTCGCTCAATTCGCGACTCCCAAGCGCCGCCCAGCCGGTCGACCGCCGGACCAGCACCGCGTTGACGAAGCCGAGCGCGATCGCCGGGAACTTGATCAGCAGCCACGGGTTGCCGATGTATTCGCTGCCATTGACCGAGAGCAGCGACACGCCGGTCAGCGCGGCGAACACGAAGGCGACCGCGGCGACCCTCGACGAAACGATGGCGATGGAAGCGAGTTGGAGGCGGCGCCACAGGCCGAGCAGGCGCAGGTCGAGGACGAGCACCGACCCGAACAGCGTGGCGACGCTGAGGACGTGCGCGGTGTTGACCACCGCGTACGCCCAGACGCCGGAGCCGCGAATGGCGCGCCCGAGCAGCGACGCTTCAATCCACGTCAGGAACTCGGGCACGCGCTCGATGATGACAGCCGGACGCCGGACGGATCAGTCGCGATCCGGATAGACGGCGAACACGCGGTTGTTCCAGGTGACGCGCTCGGTCTTCACCTCGAACCGCTTTGGATCGCTGTTCCGATGACCGTGGATGGTGACGGTGGCGCCAACCGGGATCACCCCTTCTTTCAGGCCTGCCGCCGACGTCCGGTTGGGCGGCGCAAGGGTGATGTCCCACACCTGACCCTCGGCGCGAATCTTCATCGTCCCGTGCGGGCCGGCGAGGCTGACCGGGGTTTCGACGACGCCGGTGAGCTCGAACTCCTGCTGGCTCTGGCCTCCCCAGCCATGGTGCGCGGCGAGCGGGGCCACGAAAAATGCTGCGGCCAGCGCGACCGCGGCAACGATCTGCTTCCTCATCCCAACCTCCTGAATCGCCATTCTAGACAAGTTCCGGCACGCCTTATGCCTTTTTTCAATGCAGGAGGCAGATATGTGGAGGAATGGGTTCAAGACGGTCGCGCTTGCTGCTCTGCCGTTGACGGTCGCGCTCGGCGCCGTCGACGTCTCTGCCCAGTGGCGGGTCGTGCAGCCGCGGGCCCAGCAGCAGGACATGCGCTACTCCGAAATGGACGTCAACGGCGACGGCGTCGTCACGCGTCGTGAGTGGACCGGCACGCGCCGGGAGTTCAACGCGGCCGACTGGAACCGCGACGGGATCCTGTCGGGCGAGGAGGTCCGCATCGATGCCGATCAGCCAGTGGGCACCTCGGGGGCCCTGGACCGGCGATCTGAATTCTTCAATTTCGATCGCAATGACGACGGGGTCGTGAACCGCACCGAATGGCGGGGGCTGCGCTCGACATTCGATCAGCTGGATGCGAACAACGACGGCGTGATCACCCAGCGTGAGTTCGCGGCGAACGAGGTTGGCCGCACAGCGCGCCGGCCAGCGGCGCGGCAGGCAAGCCAGGTGGTGTTCGTCGATGCGCAGGCGCGCTGGACGCCGACCGGCATTTACGTGAATCAGGGTGACCAGATCACGTTCGATGCGCGCGGCATCGTCCAGCTGAGTGCCGACCCGGGCGACACGGCCATTGCCGCCGGCGCGTACTCACGTCGCCAGGCGTCGAACGCACCGCTGCCTGACGAACTCGCCGGCGCGCTGATCGGGCGCATCGGTCCTGGCGAGGCGTTCGGCATCGGCAACCAGCGCCAGGTCACGGCGCCGGCGTCGGGCGAGCTGTTCCTGGGAGTGAACGACGATCACCTGCCGGACAACCGCGGGGGGTTCAGGGTGCAGGTGAAGTAGAGGCCCCCCGTAAAGGGGTGCCCTACTCGCAGATACCTTCGACGACGCGGATGCGGGTGACGCGGAATTCGGGAAGCGAGGCGGTCGTGCCCGTTCCCGCTTCCGTGCCGCCCGGCTGGCGCGCAATGGCTTCGCGCGCCGGATCGAGATCGCCGGCGCGGCCGGCGACGTTGGGCGAGGGGAACAGGCCGCCGCGCACGCTGAAGCGGCGCGGTGGCGGGGTGTTCCCCACCAGCTCGACACGCTGGCCCTGGAAGCGGCCGACGTTCCTGCCGGTGATGCGGTACTTGAACCCCTTGTCGTCCTCGAAGGTGATCGGGTCCTGCGGCGCCACGCGCTTCTCGACGCAGCCGTTCATCGTGACCGGCTGGTCGCGATCCTGCGCATACGCGGGCCGGTTAAAGCCGGCCCCCACGAGTACCAATGCCACGACGGCGAGGGCCTTCATGGCTTCTCGTTCTGGACGCGTTCGCGGTGTTCGCCGACGTGCTCGCGAATGTGCTCCGCCTCGGCGATCTTCTGGTCCTTGTAGTTGCTGCTGTTCTTGCGGAGTTCGCGGGCCTTCTGCACGCGGGCCATGCGGAGCTCGTCGCTGCTGACGGCAAAGCCGGTGGGCAGCCGCTCGAGATCCACACCCGCGCACGACGGGCAGGCGGGCGCCTCCGTCTTCGACGGCAGCTTGAGGAACTCGAACTCGTCACCGCAGCCGTTGCACCGGTATTCGTAGATCGGCATGGGTCGGTCTCCAGTCCGATTCTACCGTGTCCGGCGGAAGCGGAGGCCGCTCACGTCCGGCGGGAGCCGTGTATAAAGGAGCCCGGGACTTTAGTCCCGGCAGTGGAGCCCGGGACTTCAGGCCCGGCTGCGGAGCCCGGGACTTCAGTCCCGGCTAAGGCGCCGGCGCCAGGATCGCGAGCATCAGCAACCGTCCGGGCCCCGGATTGCGGATGCCGTGCGGCACGCCGTCTGGCGCCACGAGGAGGTCGCCGGCCCGGGCCGGCAGCTCGCGCCCCTCGAGCAGGAACACCCCTTCCCCCTCGACGACCTGGTACACCTTGTCCATGCCCGCGTGCGCGTGAAGGGCGTGCGCCTGGCCGGGCTCGAATGCGTTGAGCCCGACGAGTAACCGCGGCGACTCAAAGAGGGTGCTTTTCCCCATCTTGTCGCTGCGCCATGCCGCATGCGCCGCCGGACGAATGACCTCTGGATGGTCCATAGCGAAGAATCCTTGGAGATTTCGGCTCAGGTCTCGAACCGCATCCATGGTACGTCGTTTGAACCCCGACAGCAGACGCTGTGACTGCCATGCGCGCGCGGAAGAGCTACGCTGACGAGGCACAGTCCCCGCCTGAGACGAGGTCTGAGCTCCAGGAATGGGTCCGTGCGCGGCTCCACCTGACCTCGACGCAGGAGCACGGACTGCTCGACGCCATCGATCACGTCTTCCTGACGCACGAACGGCTGTGGCAGCAATCGAAGCAGGAGGCCATCCAGGCGATCTCGGCCGGCTTCACCGAGCGGATGAACCGGCTGCGCGACGAGCTCAGCGCGCGCGACGCCACGGTCAGCAGCATCGCGAAGTACTTCGAGGACCTCGTCGCCGACCTCACCGACCGCGTGCACCGTGACCCGAAGACGCGGCTGATGAACTTCCGCCGCTTCATCGAGCAGCTCGAGGCGTTCCTCGCGCTCGAGCAGCGCGGTACCTGGTGCGCCGTCGGCCTGGTCGATATCACCTCGTTCAAGTGGTACAACGACGCGCTCGGCCACGCGGTCGGCGACAAGATCATCGACCGGGTCGCGCGGCTGCTCCGCGAGCAGGTGCGCTCGGAGGACCTGATCGCGCAGGAATCGGCCGACCCGCGCACCAACCAGGAACTCCACGCCCGCTTCGGCGGTGACGAGTTCTGCTTCCTCATCCCCGACCTCGACCACTGCGCCTCGGCGTGGGAAATTGCCGAACGCTTCCGGCTGGCCGTCGAGCGCTACACCTGGCCCACCGAGGACATCCGGTTGGCGGAAAAGCCGGTGAACGTGGACGTCGGCGTCGTCTGCCTGCAGCTTGGGTCGGTGGCCGAGCGGCGGCACATCGCGCGGCAGCTTGCCCATGACCTGCTCGCCCGCGCCGACAAGTTGATGTACGAGGCCAAGGGCGAACGCGCCGATCACATCTTCACCGTGCAGGTGGCCATCGAGGACGGCGCGCTCGTGGAGATCCCCGACAACGAGCTGATCGATTGATCCGCGTCGTTCTGCTCGACGTCGACGGCACGCTCGTCGACAGCAACGACGCGCACGCCCGCGCCTGGGTCCAGGCTTTCGAGGACGAGGGGATCGCGGTCGAGTACGAGGCCGTGCGCCGTTGCATCGGCATGGGCGGCGACAAGCTGATGCCCGCCGTGAGCAGCATCGAGGAATCGACCCCGACCGGGCAGCGCATCGCTGCGCGGCGGCGCGAGATCTTCAAGGGCTTCCTGCCAACGCTGAAGCCGTTTCCCGAAGCCGGCGCGCTCGTGGCTGCCCTGGTTGAGGCAGGCTACCGCTGCGTGGCGGCCAGTTCGGCGAAGCGCGATGAATTGTCGGCCCTGCTCCACCTGGCCGGGGCCGACAGCCTGCTCCACGCTGCCACGTCGAGCGACGATGCCGACGAATCGACGCCCGATCCCGACATCGTCCATGCGGCAATGGCGCGGGCCGGCGTGACGCCGGCGGAGGCGGTGATGATTGGCGACACGCCGTACGACGTCGAGGCCGCCGGGCGCGCGCGGGTGCCGGCCATCGCCTTCCGCTGCGGCGGCTGGCGCGACACCGATCTGCGGGGCGCCATCGCGATCTACAACGGTCCGTGGGATCTGCTGCGCCAGTTCGACGCGTCGCCGCTTGGCGTCCGGCGCAAGACCGGCTAAACTGAAGCGTTCCCCACACCTATGGCGGGTGTAGCTCAGGGGTAGAGCGCCTGACTGTGGCTCAGGAAGTCGCGGGTTCGAGACCCGTCACCCGCCCCACTCACCAATCAATCCCAAATCTCGAATCCCTAATCCCAAGTCCCCAATCCCATGTCCCGGCGGCACCAACCTTGCCCCACCCAGGACGCTGGCGAGGACGTCAGCAGGTGAGGTTGGAATGAAGCCGATCTGGGAAGAGGCGGACGAGGTTCGGATTGCGGCGGCGGAAGAGCGGATGCGCCGCACGGTGCTTACGCAGTGCCGGCTCCACTGATGCCGGCTCTATTACAACCCCTGTTCGCTACGGTTCGCCGAGCGCCACCGCCAGGAGCACGCTGCGCTGCGTGCCTTTCGACGAGTCGGTGGTGTCAAACGTCTCCTCGGCGCTGTGGGCGTTCACGCCGCGGCCGCCGGCGCCGACGGTGATCGCCGGAATGCCGAGGCTCATCGGATAGTTCGCGTCGGTCGACGCTTCGTCGAGCGTCACGCGCTCGCCCAGCGCGCGCGTCACCGCCAGCGCGCGCTCCACGACCACGTTGTCATCGGGCGTTCGCCCCGGCGGCCGGTCGCCCACGACTTCCTTCTTCACTGAAAGCCGGCCGCGATCGCGCCAGCGCGCGTTCTCATCGGCCAGTGCCTTGTCGACGGCCGCTTCGAATTGCGTCGCCAGCCGCTGCAACGCGCCGCTTTCCGCCGATCGCAGATCAACTTCGATCCACGCCTCCTGGGCGATCGCGTTGACCGATGTGCCGCCGCCGATCCTGCCGACGCTGAAGGTGGTCTTCGGATCGTCAGGCACCTCGAACTGCGACACCGCCGCCACGGTGCGGCCGATGGCGTGAATGGGATTGGCAATCCCGAAGTCGCCGAAGCTGTGGCCGCCCGGGCCGCTGAAGGTGACCCGATACCGTCGGCTGCCGACCGCGCGGTTGGTGATGGCCATGCCATCGCCGTCGATCGAGATGAATCGATCGACCTGCCCCTTCAACGTCTCGTTGAACAGTCGCTTCACGCCGCGCAGGTCGCCGAGCCCCTCCTCGCCTACCGTGCCAACGAAGGTGATGGGCCCTTCTGTCTGGATCCCCGCCTCGTCCAGCGCGCGGACGATGGCGAGCATCACCGCAAGGCCGCGGCAGTCGTCGCCGATGCCGGGCCCCTTGAGGACCGTGCCCTCGCGCGTGACGGAGACGTCGGTGCCTTCCGGGAACACGGTGTCGAGGTGCGCGCTCACCACGAGATGCGGTCGCGCGGCACGCCCAGGACGCTCGCCGAGGACGTTGCCTTCCGCGTCGATGCGCACGTTGCGCAGGCCGAGCGCGCGGAAGTCGTCGGCATAGACCCTGGCGCGCGCATCCTCCATGAACGGCGGCGCCGGCACTTCGCAGAGCCGGATCTGATCGGCAATGGTGCGCGGCTCATCGGCCTGCGCGAAGGCCAGCGCATCCGCGACACGCGCGTCCGCCAGCAGGCGTCCGCCGATGTCCTGAGCGCCGACGAGAGCCGGAGGCAACGACAAGGCGATTACGAGCGCAAGACAGCGGCGCATGGGGCGATTATGGCACTCGGCCGGGGCTGGATGGTGGGTGGTGGATGCTCGGCGACTGATGTGGATCGGGGTCAGCTTTCATCCCACACGACGATCAGGAGCCCGGGAGTCGCTAGATAAAACCCTTTCGCTCGTTCACCATTTGGACACAAGCGGTCACTGATTCATTTGATTGCCCGGAGGTCGTGCCGAAGGGCAGCGACGCTTTCCGCCAACCGTCGGATATCGCCACGAAGGCTTTCGACACGTGCTTCGACTCCAGCCCAGATGCGAGCATCCTCCTTAGTTGCAAGCGCTTGCAGAATTGGCTCCGACACGCGCGGATCCTACCATCGTCCTCACCCCCAAAGGCTGTGCCCGATCAGCTCGAACTCCGGCAGCGGGCGGTCCAACGCAGTAAGCTCAGAACATGAGCGAGCACGATCACACACCGGCCGAGGAGAAGAAGATCCGCGAGGCCGCGCTCGACGAGACGGTCGACGCCACCTTCCCGGCCAGCGACGCGCCGTCGACGCTGCCGAACCCGGATGATGACGAGGCGCTGGCACGTCGCCAGGACAAGAACCAGCAACGCCGGTGACGTCGCCGTTCACGAAGAAGACCCTCGCCTTCCTCCGCGCGCTGAAGCGTAACAACGACCGGGAGTGGTTCCGGGAGCGCAAGGAGGAGTACGAGTCGCACGTGCGGCAGCCGATGGTGGCGTTGATCGGGCAGCTGGCCGGCGACTTCCGGCGCATGGCCCCGGAGCTGGTCGCCGAGCCGCGCGTGTCGCTCTACCGCATCTACCGCGATACGCGGTTCAGCGACGACAAGACGCCGTTGAAGACGCACGCCGCGGCGCGGTTTCCGTCGCGGCAGTTCCCCAAGGGCATTGGCGCCGGCCTCTATCTCGAGATCGCACCGACTTACGTCTGGTTCGGCGGCGGCCGCTACATGCCGACGACTGAGGAACTGCGTGCGATCCGGCAACACATCGCATCCGAACACCAGCAACTCCACCGCATCATCCGATCGGAGCGCTTCACGGCGACGTTCGACGCGCTCGAAGGCAATCGCCTGTCACGCGTGCCGCGCGGCTACCCGTCCGACCATCCGGCGGCGGAGTATCTGCGCTACACCCGCTTCCTCGTCGGCCGCGAGTATCCCGCCGCGTTCGCACTCGACCCCGGCTTCTACCCCGAGCTGCTGCGCGTGTTCGAGGCGGCACTTCCGCTGATCCGCTTTCTGAACGCCGGCATCCTTGGGTCCCGGACTGGACACGGCCCTCGCTGATCGTGTCGAATGCCCGCATCTGCCCGAGGTGACGAGATGAGAAGGCTGTTCCTGTTGGCTTCGTCGCTGCTGATCGCCACCGCATCGCCGTTGTCCGCTCAGACCAGCGACGGCGGCGCCGATGTCCTGCTCAAGCCGTCGCCGGCCGAATCCGCGCGCAACCTGCACGCGACGATCCGTCGCAACCTGCAGGAGACGGCCGAGGCGATGCCCGCCGTCGACTACGACTTCAAGCCGACCGCTGACGTCCGCAGCTTCGCGCAGGTCGTCGGCCACCTTGCCAATGGCAACTTCTTCTTCTGCGCCCAGGCGGCCGGCGAACCGCCGTCAACGACGAACAACGAGGCGTTGACCGGCAAGGCTGCCGTGCTGAAGGCGCTGACCGACTCGCTGGCCTACTGCGATCGCGTCTACGGCGCCACGACCGACGCCAACGTCGACGCCGCGGTCACGCTGCGCATGGCGTCAGGAGCGACGCAGACGACGCGCGGGAGCGTGCTGGCGTTCAACACCGCGCACAACAACGAGCACTACGGGAACCTGGTGATCTACCTGCGACTGAAGGGGATCGTGCCGCCGTCGACGGCTCGGGCGCAGCAGCAGCGATAGGGCGGTCCGCCTCAAAGGCGGACACTACGGCAGCTACTGCGGCAGGGCCACGCGGCCATCGGCGACGTCCATGATCATCCGCGTCAGCAGGTAGAGGCGCGGCTCGATCGAACTGATCTCGATGTATTCGGCGTTGCTCGAGTGGGCGCCGAACCCCTTCAGGCCGAACCCCTCGATGACCGGCGCATTGGTCTTCTGCGCCGCGTAGGCGGCGTCGGTGCCGCCGCCGGTCGGCACGTCGCGCACGGCGAGCGTCCGGCCGATCTCGGCGTAGACCTGCTGCGCCTGCGCCGCGGCCCGCTGCGACTGCTCGCGCAGCGGCAGCGGCGGGAAGATGGCCTCGAACATCACGTCCACGGTGGTGTCGGGGATCAGCGTCTTCTTGATCCGCTCCCGCATGACGGCCTCGACTGCCGCGAACTCGCGCGGGTCGTCAGCGCGCATATCGGCGACGGCGCGCGCATCCGCCGGAATCGCGTTGAAGACCGACCCCGCGCTGGCAATCGTCCAGTTCACTTTGAGCGCCCGCGACGGATCGGACAGATCGCGCATCTGCAGGATCTGGTGTGACAGCTCGTAGAGCGCGTTGCGCCCGTCCTGCGGCGCGACGCCGGCGTGCGACGCGCGCCCCTTCACCGTCAGGATGGCGTTCTGGATCCCCGTCGTCGCCAGCCGCACCGCATCGTCCGCTCCCGCGCCCTCGCAGGAGAAGGTGATGTCGTGCTCGGAACCGAGCTGCGCGATCAGCGCCCGCGAGGCCGGCGACGCCACTTCCTCCGAGCCGTTGATGAGGACGGTGATCAGCCCGTACTGATCGAAATTGAGCGCGCGCAGGATGGTCAGGGTGTGGATGATCAGCGCCACGCCGTGCTTGTCGTCGGCGATGCCGAGGCCGTAGGCGCGATCGCCGTCGATGCGGAACGGCTGCTGCGCCAGCGACCCGCGCTGGTAGACCGTGTCCATGTGTGCCAGCAGCAGGATGCGCCGCGTGCCGCGGCCACGGAACCGCGCGACCAGCGAATCAGCGAGCCGCTCGGGCGTATTGGCAAAGCGCTGGAACCCGGCCTGCGCCGGCACCATCTCGATCTCGCCGCCCAGCGCGCGGAGCCGCTCGGCAATGACGCCGGCAATGCGCGTGACCCCCTCGTAATCGCTGCTCCCCGACTCGATGCCGACCAGCTCGCGCATGGTGTCGAGCATCGGCTGCCGCTCCGCCTGCGCCCGCGCCAGCACCTGCTGGTTCGCCTGCGCGAAGGACACGGCCGGCACGAGAAGCGCGACAAGCGCCAGAGAGAGTCTCAGCATGCGCGGATTATAGGCCGAGGCGCGGTGGTCGGTGGTCGGTGGTCGGGGGTCGGGGGTCGGGGGTCGGGGAATTTTGAATCTTGAATTTTGAATTGAAGCCTATCGCCGCGTAATCCGATCCTGCGGCCCGGGGGCCACCGGTGAATGCTTCATCAGGTAGTCGATCAGCACGTCGGAGTCGGCGCCGGCGTCGAGCGGGTCGGTGGCCTCGGTGGCAGCGGCGAACGCGTCGCCACCGCCGAAGACAAAGTCGTTCGACACCACGCGGTAGCTGCGCGCCGGGTCGAGCGGCTCGCCGCCGATGCGAATCGATCCGCGATCGATCCGCTGGCCGGCCGGGCGCGCCGGATCGAACGCATAGGTGAACCCGGCTGACAGCTGCAGGATCTTCGCGCTGCCCGGCTCAGGGTTGTCGAACTGCTGCTCGAGCAGCCGCACGATCTGCTCGCCGGTCATGCTGCGCACGATGACACGGTTGCCGAAGGGGAGGCTGTCGAACGCCTGGACGTAGCGCACCTGCCGCGGCTGGCCGGCGGCGCCCGCATCGCCCGTCAGGTCGCTGCGGAGGCTCCCCGGGTTGATGAACGCGAACACCACGCGGGCATCGGCGCCCTTCCCCGCCTCGAGGAACGCGTCGGCGACGATGTCGCCAAAGGCCGATTCCCCCGCCGGCGTCGTCGCGCGCGTCAGCGGCTGGGTGATCGTGCCGACGCTGCGGTCGGCCAGCGGCCCATAGAACGGCCGGTAGTGCGCCATCAGCGCCTCCTGGGCCGCGTCCGGCGCCACGTCGCGCGTCACGATCACGTTGGTCGCGCGCTTCGAGATGATCTCGCCGGTGCCGCGATCGATCTGGAGGTCGATGTCGGTCACCAGGCGGCCGAGCGACTCGGCGCTGGTCACCAGCTTGTTGGCGATCGTGCAGATGTACGAGCGATGCGTGTGTCCCGAGACGATCACGTCGACTTCGTCCGACAGTCCCTCGGCGATGGCCACAATCGGCCCGGCGACGCCGCAGCCGTTGCGGTCGGGACTGTCGGGCCGCCCGCCCTCGTGAATCAGGACGACGATCGCCTGGACCCCCTGCGCGACCAGCGCCGCGACCGCTTCGTTGCCGGCCTCGGCCTCGGGGCGGAACGTCAGCCCGCGCAGCCCCGCCTTCGAGACGATGTCGGGCGTGCCCTCGAGGACCAGCCCGATGAAACCGATGCGCACACCGCCGATTTCGCGCACGCTGTACGCCGGAAACAGCGTCTGCGCCCCGGTGCCGCGCGGCGTCCAGCCGCTGCGCGCCATCGCCGCCGGATCGACGGCCGCCGGATCGAGCGCCACGTTGGCCGACAGGAACTCGAACCCGGCGCCGGCAAACGGCGTCCCGTCCTGGCAGCCGTCCGCGGGATGGCAGCCGCCAACCTGCATGCGATACAGCTCCGCCCAGCCTTCGTCGAACTCGTGGTTGCCGACCGTGGACAGGTCGACCCCGGCCGCCGCCAGCGCCTCGATGGTCGGCTCGTCGTGGAACATGCCGGAGAGCAGCGTCGAAGCGCCAATACTGTCGCCCGCGGTCACGATCACCGTGTTCGGGTTGGTCGCCTCGAGCCGCGCGAGGTGCGTGGCCAGGAACGCCACGCCGCCGGCGTCCGTCGAACCAATACGGCCGTTCGACCCGGCGGCCGGCTCGAGGGTCCCATGGAAGTCGTTGAAGGCGAGAATCTGCACGTCGACCGGCACGCTGCCGGCGGCCGCCGGCCCGGCGGACCGGCTCGCGCAGCCGGCGAGGGCCAGCGACAGAACGGTAGCGGCGAAGGCGGCGCGAATCACGTTTCGATGATAAGGGATGAGATGGTCCGGCACAGGGTCAAAGTGTCAGACAAATGCCTACAAAGGCGACGCCCCAACCCAACCATGCTAGAACGTGTAGCCACGCCTGTGACCTTCACCACGACGGATGCACTCATTGAGGCGCTCGAACAGGCGGGCGTCGTCGCGTTCCGGTTCTGGACCCGGCCGGCGTTGCGCTTCGACTACGTCAGCCCGCACGCGTCGACGCTGATCGGCATCGACGTGGCGCAGGTGCTCGCCCGGCCGGAGGTGCTGCTGGAGATCGTGCATCCCGACGATCACGCGACGCTCGCGGCGGCCCTCGCCGACGACTCGATGCACCCCGATCCGGTGACCGTCCGCTGGCGGCATGCGAGCGGACGCGTCGTCTGGACGGAGGGACACCGGTTCCCCGTGCGCGATGCGCAGGGGCGGGTTGGGTTCGTCGGCGTCGGCTTCGACGTCACCGAGCGGGTCGGCGACGGCGTGCTCGAACAGCCGCTGCTGAACGCGATTGCCCTGCGCGCGCTGTCCGAGCGGCTCGAGGCGGCCCGCGAGGAAGAGCGGACCCGCATCGCGCGCGAGCTGCACGACGAGCTCGGGCAGCTGCTGACGGGGACGAAGCTCGATTTCGCCGCGACCATCCGCCGGCTGCAGGAGCTGCGCGTGCCGCGCGACGTCGTCGATCGGCTGCAGGCGGCGATCGGCCAGGTGGACATCGGCATTGCCATGGTGCGCCGTATTGCCACCGACCTGCGGCCGCCAGGGCTGGATCATCGCGACCTCGGCGCGGCCCTGGAGCACGAGGCGCGGCGCGTATCGGCCAAGACCGGGCTCACGATCACCGTGGCCAACCGCGTCGATGGCTCAGTGGACCCGGAGATAGCCACCGTGGCGTTTCGTGTGTTCCAGGAAGCTCTCACCAACATCGTCCGCCACGCGGAGGCGACGCGGGCGTCGGCGGTCGCGGCGGCCACCGGCAACCGCCTGCTGCTCTTCGTGCGCGACAACGGGCGCGGGCTGCCGCCCGAGGCCATGCGGGACACGCACTCCATCGGGCTGCTCGGCATGCGCGAGCGGGCGCGCGCGGTCGGCGGCAACGTACGGATCACCGGACGGCGCGGAGGCGGCACGCGCGTGCTGCTGCATCTACCGCTCCAGCGGCCATGATGGACGGGCGGCCGGCGCTTCGTATCATGCTGGTGGACGATCACCCGATCGTCCGCCGCGGCCTGCGCGAGATCCTGGCCGAGTCGTTCGAGCAGGCGGTCATCCACGAGGTGGGGTCGGCGCACGAGGCGCTCGCGCTGGCGCGCACCCAGAGCTGGTCGGTCGTCATCCTCGACCTCTCGCTGCCCGATGCCAGCGGCCTCGACGTGCTGAAGAAGATCCGCGAGGCGCGGCCGCGGCTGCCGGTGCTCATCCTCAGCATGCATGCGGTCGATCAGTTCGCCCGCCGCGCGATCGCCGCCGGCGCGTCAGGCTACTTGACGAAGGAAGCGGCCGACGCCGAGCTGGTGACCGCGGTCATGCGGCTGCTGCGCGGCGGCAAGTACTTCGGCGCCGACGTCCTCGAGGGGATGACCGTGCGCCATCCCGGCGGCGACGAGCGGCCGCACGAGCGGCTCTCCGATCGCGAATACCAGGTGCTGCGGATGATCGGCAGCGGCAAGACCGTGTCGGAAATCGCACAGGCGCTGTCGCTGAGCGTGAAGACCGTCTCCACCTACCGCGCCCGCGTGCTCGAAAAGATGGGGATGCGCACCAACGCCGAGCTCACGCATTACGCCGTCAGACACGGGCTGGCGGAGTAAAGGTCCGAGGGTCCGGGGTCCGAGCGTCCGAGGGTTGGCCCGGTCTATGAACGGCACGGGCCCCATGACAGACAAAGCTGAACCGCCGCTGGGCACGCCGTCGATTCCGGGCGCGTATGAGCCTGACACCGCCACGCACCGCGAGCCGGGAGCCATCGGCGGCCGCTTCAACGGCGCCGACGCCCGCCCCGAGAACGCCGAAGGCTTGATGGACGACGCGGTGTTGGAGGAGCGCCGGCGCGAAGGCGGCGGCGGCTGACCTTCGGACCCTCGGACCCTTGATGGCCTGACCTTTGTAGCCTGAGGTGGCTCTATGCGTGTCTGGCCAGGTCAACCGTACCCCCTGGGGGCGACCTGGACCGGGCTGGGCGTCAACTTCGCAATCTTCTCGGCTCACGCCACGCGCGTCGAACTCTGCCTGTTCGACGCGCCCGATGCGACAACGCCAACGGCCTGCGTCCCGCTGCCCGAGCACACCGACATGGTGTGGCACGGCTATCTCCCCGACGTCCGTCCCGGACAGTTGTATGGCTACCGTGTACACGGTCCCTACGATCCGGCAGCCGGCCATCGGTTCAACCCGAACAAGGTCCTGTTCGATCCCTACGGCCGCGCCGTCGGCCGCAGCGTGCGCTGGGACGACTCGGCGTTCGGCTACCGCATCGGCGACCCGGACGCCGATCTGTCCTTCGACGATCGCGACAGTGCCGCGGTGGCGCCGCTGGCGGCGGTCATCGACACGGCCTTCACCTGGGGCGACGACCGCCCGCCGCGCACGCCGTGGCACCGGACGGTCATCTACGAGATGCACGTCAAGGGCTTCAGCCAGCTGCACCCGCTGGTGCCGGAGCCATTGCGCGGCACCTACGAAGCGCTCACCACCGAGGCGGCGCTCGACCACCTGACCAAGCTCGGCGTCACCGCGGTGGAGTTGATGCCGGTGCACCACCATTCGTACGATCGCCACCTGGTCGAACGGGGCCTCTCGAACTACTGGGGCTACAACACGCTGGCGTACTTTGCGCCGAACATCCGCTACGCCGCGAGCGGGACGCCGTCGAGCAGCGTCGCCGAGTTCAAGCGCATGGTGAAGGCGCTGCACAGCGCCGGCCTCGAGGTGATCCTCGACGTCGTCTACAACCATACGGTGGAGGGGAACCAGCTGGGGCCGACGCTGTCGCTGCGCGGCATCGACAACCTGTCGTACTACCGCCTCGTCGCGGAGGACAAGCGCTACTATCTGGACTTCACCGGCACCGGCAACACGCTCAACATGCAGAGCCCGCAGGTGCTGCAGCTGATCATGGACTCGCTCCGCTACTGGGTGCAGGAAATGCACGTCGACGGCTTCCGCTTCGACCTCGCCAGCACGCTGGCGCGCGAGCTGTACGAAGTCGACCGCCTCGGCGCGTTCTTCGACATCATTCACCAGGACCCGGTCATCTCGCAGGTGAAGCTGATTGCCGAACCGTGGGACCTCGGCGCCGGCGGCTACCAGGTCGGGAACTTCCCGGTGCTCTGGACCGAGTGGAACGGCAAGTACCGCGATGCGATGCGCGCGTTCTGGAAGGGTGAAGATCGCGGCGTGGCCGAAGTGGCCACGCGGATTGCCGGCAGCAACGACCTGTACGAGCACAGCGGCCGCCGGCCGTACGCGAGCATCAACTTCATCACCGCCCACGACGGCTTCACGCTGCGCGACCTGGTCAGCTACAACGAGAAGCACAACGAGGCCAACGGCGAGAACAACCAGGACGGCGAAAGCCACAACCTGAGCTGGAATTGCGGCGCCGAGGGAGAGACCGACGATCCGGAGATCAATGCGCTGCGCGCGCAGCAGCAGCGCAACCTGATCGCCTCGCTCCTGCTGTCGGTCGGCGTGCCGATGATCAGCGGCGGCGACGAGGTCGGGCGGACGCAGCAGGGGAACAACAACGCCTACTGCCAGGACACCGAGTTGAGCTGGACCCACTGGGACCTGACCGCCGGGCAGCAGGACCTGCTGGCATTCACCCGGCGCGTGGTGGCCGTCCGCAAGTCGCAGCCGGTGTTGACCCGGCGCAAGTACCTCCAGGGACGGTCGATTCGCGGCGCCGAGGTCAAGGACATCTACTGGCTCGACCCGACGGGCCGCGAGATGACTGATGAGGCGTGGAACGCCCCCTTCGTCCGGTCGCTGGGCGTGCTGATGGTGGGCAATGCGTCCGATGAACTGGATGAGCGCGGCCGCCCGGTGGCCGGCGATACCCTGCTGATGCTGCTGAACGCCCATCACGAGGAAGTGCCGTTCGTCCTGCCAAACATGCAGGGGAGACCCTGGGTGCGCGTCTTCGATACGATCGAGGCACGATCGCCCGAGGCCCGGTACGGCGGCGCCAGGACCTACCCGCTCAAGGGGCGGACGCTCGCGCTCTTCAGGCTCGACGGCGACCAGAAGCTCCGCCGCGCGACCGATCGCGAGGTCGAAAAGGGCGGGGCGACGAAGCGATGAAGGAGCAGACCGACACCACGCGCGCCAGGGCCACATCGTCCGCGCACCCGCAGGGACGGCAGCGGGTGATCGTCGAACGCGTGTGGCCCGAAATCGACGGCGGCCGCTTCCCCATCAAGCGGACGCCCGGCGAGGACGTGGAGGTGTCGGCCGACCTGCTCGCCGACGGCCACGACGACGTGGCGGGCGTGGTCAGGTTTCGCGCCGCGAACGCGACGTGGAACGAAGTCCCGCTCGGCGAGCTGGGCAACGATCGCTACGGTGCCTCGTTCACCGTGGATGCCCTCGGCCGCTGGGAATACACCATCGAGGCGTGGGTCGATCGCTTCCGCTCGTGGCTGAAGGGGGTGACCGCCAAGGCGGATGCGGACCAGGAGGTGACGAGCGAGCTGATCGAAGGCGCCGAGTTCGTCCACGCGGCGTCCGAGCGGGCGCGCGAGCAGGACGCGGACGCGGCGATGACGCTGCTCGAGTTCGCCGACGCGCTGCGCGGTCCACAGCCGCAGTGGGCGCGCGTGGCGGCGGCCCGCTCGCCGGAGCTGCTGACGCTGATGGCGCGCTATCCCGACCGCTCGACCGCCACCAGCCACGCCAGAGTGCTGCCGCTGGTGGTCGATCCGACGCAGGCGCGCTTCAGCGCCTGGTACGAGATGTTCCCGCGCTCGGAGACGCCGGACCCGTCGCGCAGCGGCACGTTTCGCGAGGCGGCGGCGCGGCTGCCCGAAATCGCGGCCATGGGGTTCGACGTCCTCTACCTGCCGCCCATCCATCCCATCGGCCGCGCGCACCGCAAGGGGCGCAACAACTCGCTGATTGCCGAAGCCGGCGATCCGGGCAGCCCGTGGGCCATCGGCGGACCGGAGGGAGGCCACACGGCGATCGAGCCCGGCCTCGGCACGATCGACGACTTCGACCGCTTCGTCGGCGTCGCCAATCGTCTCGGGCTGGAGGTTGCGCTCGACATCGCCTTCCAGGCGTCACCCGATCACCCGTGGGTGAAGGAGCACCCGGAATGGTTCCGCCACCGGCCGGACGGCTCCATCAAGTACGCCGAGAACCCGCCGAAGAAGTACCAGGACATCTACCCGCTCGACTTCGAGGGCGACGCGTGGGAGGCGCTCTGGCACGAGCTGCGGGACGTGTTCCTCTTCTGGATCGGCCACGGCGTCAGGATCTTCCGCGTCGACAACCCGCACACCAAGAGCTTCCGCTTCTGGGAGTGGGTCATCGCCGAGATCCAGCAGCGGCACCCCGACACCATCTTCCTGGCCGAGGCGTTCACGCGGCCGAAGGTGATGCGCCATCTGGCCAAGTGCGGCTTCTCGCAGTCGTACACCTACTACACGTGGCGCAACAGCGCCTGGGAGCTGCGCGAGTACCTGACCGAGCTGACGCAGACGGAGCTGCAGGAGTACATGCGGCCCAACTTCTTCGCCAACACGCCCGACATCCTGCACGAGTTCCTGCAGAGCGGCGGCCGGGCGGCGTTCGAACTGCGCTTCATCCTGGCGGCGACGCTGGCGGCCAGCTACGGCATCTACAGCGGCTACGAGCTGTACGAGAACGAGCCGGTGCGCCCGGGGTCGGAGGAGTACCTCGACTCGGAGAAGTACCAGATCAAGCCGCGCGACTGGAGCGCCGCCGGGGCCATGCGCGAGCTGATCGCCTGCGTCAACGGCATCCGCCGCCGCCACCCGGCGCTGCAGCAGAACGCGACGCTGGCGTTCCATGCCACGGACAACGGCGCGCTCTTGTTTTTTAGCAAGGGCCTTCCGCCTGAAGGCGGAAGCCACGTTCCGCCTGGAGGCGGAAGCCACGGCGACCGGGTCTTCGTCGTCGCCAACCACGACGTCCACCAGATGCAGCACGGCTTCGTGCAGATGCCGATCCGGGAGCTGGGCATCGGCCCGCAGACGCCGTACGTCGTCGAGGACCTGCTCGACGGCGCGCGCTACACGTGGCGCGGCGAGTGGAACTACGTGCGGCTCGATCCGCGCGAGCGCGTGGCGCACATCTTCGTGGTGCGGTCGTGAAGGACTGGTACAAGGACGCCATCATCTACGAGGTGCACGTCCGCGCCTTCCAGGACAGCAACGGCGACGGCATCGGCGACTTCACCGGCCTGACGCAGCGGCTCCCCTACATCCAGGACCTCGGCGTCACCTGCCTCTGGCTGCTCCCCTTCTATCCGTCCCCGCTCAAGGACGACGGCTACGACATCGCCGACTACACGGCGATCCACCCCGTCTACGGCACGATGGACGACTTCCGGCGGTTCGTGGACGACGCGCACGGCCGCGGCATCAAGGTGCTGACCGAGCTGGTCGTCAACCACACCTCCGACCAGCACCCGTGGTTTCAGCGCGCCCGGCACGCGCCGAAGGGGTCGCCCGAGCGCGACTACTACGTCTGGAGCGACACCGACGAGAAGTACGCCGGCACCCGGGTCATCTTCGTCGACACCGAGAAGTCGAACTGGACGTTCGACCCGGTCGCCGGTCAGTACTACTGGCACCGCTTCTTCTCGCACCAGCCGGACCTGAACCTCGACAACCCCGCGGTCCTCGAGGCGGTGCTCAACGTGATGCGCTTCTGGCTCGATCTCGGGGTCGACGCGCTGCGGCTCGATGCCATCCCGTACCTGATCGAGCGCGAAGGGACGATCAACGAGAACCTGCCCGAGACGCACGACGTCCTCAAGCGGATCCGGCGGCAGCTCGACGCCGAGTACGAGGGACGGGTGCTGCTGGCCGAGGCCAACCAGTGGCCGTCCGACGTCCGCGCCTATTTCGGCGACGGCGACGAGTGCCACATGGCCTTTCACTTCCCGCTGATGCCGCGCATGTTCATGGCGCTGCGGCAGGAAGAGCGCCACCCGATCGTCGAGATCGTCAACCAGACGCCCGACATCCCCGAGTCGTGCCAGTGGGCCATCTTCCTGCGCAACCACGACGAGTTGACGCTCGAGATGGTCACCGACGAAGAGCGCGACTACATGTACGCGCAGTACGCGACCGACCCGCAGATGCGGCTCAACGTCGGCATCCGGCGGCGCCTGGCGCCGCTGATGGAGAACAGCCGCCGCCGCATCGAGCTGATGAACAGCCTGCTGTTCACCATGCCGGGCACGCCGGTCCTCTACTACGGCGACGAGATCGGGATGGGCGACAACGTCTATCTCGGCGACCGCAACGGCGTCCGCACCCCCATGCAGTGGAGCAGCGACCGCAACGGCGGCTTCTCGCGCGCCGACCCGGGGCGGCTCTACTTCCCGGTGATCATGGACCCGGTCTACGGCTACGAGTCGATCAACGTCGAGGCGCAGGAGCGCTCGCCGTTCTCGCTGCTGCAGTGGATGAAGCGGATGATCGCGCTGCGCAAGCAGCACGCGGTGTTCGGCCGCGGCTCGATCCAGTTCATATCGACCGACAACCGCAAGGTGCTGACCTACATCCGCAGGCACGAGCAGGAAGTCGCGCTGTGCGTCGCCAACCTCTCGCGCACGGTCCAGCCGGTCGAGATCCCGCTGGCCGAGTTCACCGGCCTGACGCCGGTGGAGATGATCGGACAGACGCCGTTCCCGCGCATCGGTGAGCAGCCATACTTCCTCACCCTCCCTGCCTACGGCTTCTACCAGTTCAGCCTGCAGGAGGTCGTGCAGCAGGTGGCGGCGCGGACGCTCGGGCCGCCCGAGGACGTGGCCGACGTGCCGGCGATCTTCGCCGGGGTCGTCTGGGACTCGCTGATGGACGGCAGCCTGCGGACGATCATCGAGCGCCAGGCGCTCGCGCACTTCCTGCAGCGGCAGCGCTGGTTCGGCGCCAAGGCGCGGCCGCTCGCGGCCGCGCGCTTCGCCGACTGGGTTGCGCTGCGGCGCGGACCGCACCCGGCCTTCCTGACGATCGTCGACGCGCAGTACCGCGACGGCGGCCGCGAGCGCTACGTGCTGCCGCTCGCGCTGCTCAGCGGCCCCGACGCCGCGGCGCTCGAGCTGCAGTCGCCGCCGGCCGTGGTCGCGCGCATCTCGGGCGCGCGCAAGGGGCTGCTGATCGACGGGCTGTTCGATGACGACGTCTGCGCGACGCTGCGGTCGATCTGCGAGCACGCCGGCCAGCTGACGATGCGGTATGGCCGGCTCGAAGGGGCGCACGTCCCCTGGATCCCCGACGGCGATCACCCGGATACGCCGCTGGCGCGCACGGCGCCCGACCAGAGCAACAGCTCGGTCTACTTCGGCAAGCGGCTGATCATGAAGCTGTTCCGGCGGCTCGAGCCGGGACCGAACCCGGACGTCGAGATCGGCGCGCACCTCGCGGCGACGCGGGCGTTTACGCGGGCACCGCAGCTGGTGGGCGCCACGACCTACCATCGCGAGCACGACGAGCCGGCATCGCTGGCCATGCTGCAGGCCTACGTCTTCAACCAGGGCAACGGCTGGCAGGTCGCGATCGAGGAGCTCGGGCGCTACTTCGAACGGGTGACGACGCTGCCGCCGCTGCCGCCGGACGGAGAGCCGGCCAGCGACTCGCTGCTGACGCTCGAGGCGGTCGGGCCGTACCTCGCCGCGGCCGAAGTCATCGGCCGCCGCACCGGCGATTTCCACGCCCACATGGGCGCCTCGACGTCGGACCCGGCGTTCGCCCCCGTGCCGTTCACGCACGCCGACCTGCAGGCGACGGCCGCGGCGATGCGCGCGCGCGGCGAGCAGCAGCTGCAGGCGCTCGAGGCGGCGCTGCCGGGGCTCGAGCCGTCGTGCGCCGACGTCGCGCGCCAGGTCCTGGCGGGCCGCGACGAGATCCTGCAGGCGTTCGCCGACATGCGGAACGTGCGCGCCGGCGGGCTGCGCACCCGTATTCACGGCGACTATCACCTCGGCCAGATCCTCGCGACCGAAGGCGACATCGTCATCCTCGATTTCGAGGGGGAGCCGGCGCGCCCCATCGCCGAACGGCGCGAGAAGTACTCGCCGCTGCGCGACGTCGCCGGCATGCTGCGCTCCTTCGGCTACGCGGCGCTCACGGCGCTCAACGTCGCCACCAAGGCGCGCCCCGAAGACCGCGACAAGCTGGCGCCGTGGGCCGACTTCTGGGAGCGGAACGTGTCGGCGGCCTTCCTGCGCGCGTACCTGGCCGCCGTCGACGGGCACGCGCTGCTGCCCGGGGACGATGACCTCGAGGCGCTGCTGCAGGGGTTTGTGACGGACAAGGCGCTGTACGAGCTGGGCTACGAGCTCAACAACCGGCCCGAGTGGGTGCACGTCCCGCTCGCCGCGCTGCTCCGCCTGCGTTCGTCACTGCATGCCTGAGGCGCTGACACTCGGCGCCCTCCACGCGAACGGCCAGACCGCCTTTCGTGTCTGGGCGCCGGAATCCAGGTCCGTAGATGTCGTGGGGGCTGCCTTTCGGCAGCCCATGACATCAGAAGAGCACGGCTACTGGACGGCCGTCCTCGACGTCCCGCCTGGCACCCTGTACCGCTATCGGCTCGACGGCGCAGACGACAGGGTATTTCCCGATCCCGCGTCACGCTTCCAGCCTGAGGGTGTGCATGGACCGTCGCAGGTCGTCGATCCGGCAGCCTTCGCGTGGTCGGCGGTCGAGTGGCAGCCGCCCTCGCCGCGCGGCCTCGTGTTCTACGAGCTGCACGTCGGCACGTTCACGCCCGAGGGCACCTTCAACGGCGTTCGCGACCGCCTGCCCTACCTGCGCGACCTTGGCGTCACGGCCATCGAGCTCATGCCCGTGGCTGATTTTCCGGGGCGCTGGAACTGGGGCTACGACGGCGTCTGCCTGTTCGCCCCCTCGCGCGCCTACGGCCCGCCGGACGACCTGCGCGCGCTGGTGGATGCGGCCCACGCCCACGGCCTGGCGATCTTCCTGGACGTCGTCTACAACCACCTCGGTCCCGATGGCGCGTACGCCAACGCGTTCAGCCCCTACTACTTCACCGACCGGCACCAGAGCCCGTGGGGCCGCGGGGTGAACCTCGATGGGCCGCACAGCGCCGCGGTGCGTCGCTTCTTCGTCGAGAACGCCATGCACTGGGCGCGCGAGTACCGCATCGACGGCCTGCGGCTCGATGCGACACACGCGCTCGTCGACGAGGGTCCGCGCCACTTCCTCGAGGAGCTGACGACGACGGTCCGGGAGGCGGCGGCGCGTCCGGTGCTCTTCGTCGCCGAGGACGAGCGGGATCTGCGCGAGCAGTTGCGGCCCGCTTCGCAGGGAGGCTGGGGGCTGAACGGCGTCTGGGCCGACGCCTTCCACCACGATGTCCGGGTGCACGTCGCCGGCGACCGCGACGGCTACTTCGCGAAATATGGCGGCGCAACGGCAAGCATCGCCGACCGGATCAACGACGGTCTCCCGGGGTTCGTCTTCTGCATCCAGAACCACGATCAGGTCGGCAACCGGGCCGACGGCGGCCGCCTGCACCACGCCATCGACGCCGCGGCGTATCGCGCGGCCAGCACCCTCCTGCTGCTCGCCCCGGAGACGCCACTCATCTTCATGGGCCAGGAATGGTCGGCTGGCACGCCGTTCCAGTTCTTCACCGACCATCATCCCGAGCTTGGACGCCGCGTCACCGAAGGGCGCCGCCAGGAGTTCAAGCAGTTCGCGGCCTTCGCCGATCCGGCGGCGCGCGACCGTCTCCCGGACCCGCAGGCGCCGGCGACGTTCGCGGCCAGCCGGCTGCGCTGGGACGAACCGGCCGCCCCGCCGCACGAGGCGATGCTGCGGCTGTACCGCGCGCTGCTGCGGCTGCGGCGAGAGCTGCCGCTCGACACGCTCGTGGCGCGGGCGTATGACGAGGAGACGATCGTGCTGGCCGGCGGCGGCCGCCTCGTCATCGCGCGGCTCGGCGGCGCGGGCGATTGCCGCGCGGGACGCATCGATCGCACGCTGTTCTCGACCGAGGATCCGTCGTGTGCCGATGATCCCCAGCCGATTGTCGTCAGCGATGGCCTGGTGCGGTTCGCGCGCGCCGGCGCCCTCGTGGCCGCGGGCGCGCCGTTTGCACCCTGACCGGCATGCAACCATTGAAGGGCTCTTCGCACGCGCTCGAGGAAGCGTAATAAGATCGGGATCCGTATGGCCAAGAAGAAGACCACTGACGCCGTGTCCCCCGCGCCGCGTCGGCGTATCGCTCGTGCCGCGGCAGCCGTGCCGCCGCCGGTCGACGGTATGGTCGCGCCCGAGCCGACCCAGGACGATATCGCGCGCGAAGCCTATCTCCGCTACCTGAGGCGGGGCGGCGATCACGGGCGCGATTTCGACGACTGGCTCGAAGCCGAGAAAGACCTGCGCGCGCGGCGATAGATTTGCAGCGCCCGCCCGTATGGCACGGGCGCTGTGGAAAGGCTCCATCGCTTTCGGGCTCGTCAACATCCCGGTCGAGCTCCACACCGCGGTCCGCGACTCGCGGCCCCGCTTCCGGATGCTGCACGCCGAGGATCGCTCCCCGGTGAAGTTCGAGCGGGTGTGCGCGAAGGAAGGCACGCCGGTCGCCTGGGACGAGCTCGTCAAGGGCTACGAGTACGAAAAGGGGCGCTTCGTCATCCTCACCAAGGAAGACTTCAAGCAGGCGGCGCTCGAGAAGACGCGCACGGTCGATATCCGCAGCTTCGTCAAGGGCGAGGAGATCGACGACCGGTTCTTCGAGTCGTCCTATTATGTGCTGCCCGCCAAGGGAGGCGAGCGCGCCTATGCGCTGCTGCGCGAGGCGATTCGCCAGACGGGGCGGGTCGGCATTGCCACCATCGTGCTGCGCGACGCCCAGCACCTGGCGGCGCTCGAAGTGGTGAAGAACGCGATGGTCCTGACGCTGATGCGCTACGCCGAGGAGCTGGTAGACACCAGCGACTACACGTTCCCGGGCGCGAGCGACGTGCGCAAGCCGGAGCTCGAGATGGCGCGCACGCTTGTCGAGAACCTCGCCGACACGTGGGACCCGTCGCAGTACACCGACCAGTACCGCGAGAACCTGATGAAGATCATCAAGGGGCGGATGAAGGGCAAGCAGGCGACGCTCGCCGAGCCGGCAGAGAAACAGTCCGCCGAGGTCGTCGACCTGATGGAACGCCTGCGCCAGTCGCTGCAGGGCGCGGGGACAAAGGGAACCAGGAAGAAGACGGCTCGCAAATCGACGTCCCGCAGCAAATCCAAGCGAAAGGCTGCTTGACGCTCCTGGAGCAGATCGACGCCATCGAGGCGCGCGGTGGGCGCGGCGTCCTGGAGTTACCTCGCGGCGCGCGCCTCGATGTCACCAACCTCGGGAAGCCGTTCTGGCCGGCGCGCTCGCGCCGGGAGAAGCCGCTCACCAAAGGCGACCTGTTCCGGCACTACGCGCGCGTCGCCAACGTGATCCTGCCGGTGCTCGCGGATCGTCCGCTGGTGATGAAGCGTTACCCGAACGGCGTCGAAGCCAAGCCGTTCTACCAGCATCGCGCCGCGGACGCCGTGCCGCCCGGCGTCCGCGTGGAAGACGTGGAGACCAGCAACGACGTGCGCCCGCACCTGATCGGCGGCGATCTCCTCACGCTGCTCTACACCGCCCAGCTCGCCTCCATCTCGCAGGACCCGTGGTTCTCGCGCATCGGGTCCGAGGGCGTCATCGATCACGTGGCGATCGATCTCGATCCCCCCGACGGCCTGCCGTTCGCGCGCGTGTGCGAGCTGGCGTTGTGGGTGCGCGACGAGCTGGCGGCGCTGAAGGCCAGGGGATTTCCGAAGACGTCCGGCTCCGGCGGGCTGCACATCTACGTGCCGATGCCGGCGCGCACGCCGTACGATGCCGGCCTGCTCTACTGCCAGATCGTCGCGACCAAAGTGGCGGACGCGCATCCGAAGCATGCGACCGTCGAGCGCTCGATCAAGGCGCGCGGCACGCGCATCTACGTCGACTACCTGCAGAACATCCAGGGGAAGACGCTGGCCAGCGCCTACAGCGTGCGCGCCAACGGGTTTGCCGGCGTCTCGACGCCGCTGACGTGGGATGAAGTCGAGGCGGGGGTGCAGCCGCAGGACTTCACCCTGCGGAACTTCGCGGAACGGCTGCAGGCGGCAGGCGACCTCTGGGCAGCCCTCAGGAAGGCGACACCTGCCAACCTGAGGGCCGTCACCGCCTAGAACTCGTCCGACTCGTCTTCTTCGTCCATCTCCTCGCCGGCGTCCTCGAACTCTTCCTCGTCGTCGGCGCGGCCGATGACGTCCTCATCCATCGGCTCGCGACGCTCGAATTCGCTCCGGTCCTGCTCAGCCATGTGCGCCTCCTTCGGGTGCGCGCGCAATCAAAAATCGAACCGCACCTCGCCAACGATCTGCCGCTTGAGCACGTCGCCAAAGACGTGCTGCATGACTTCCTGGTTGCCCAGGTTGGTGATCTTGAGCGAGGTCGTCACCCGCTCGCCGGCCCAGCGCGCGCCGACGCCGAGGTTGATCAGCGTGAATGGCTCGGTCAGGCCGGCAAACCTCGCATCCAGGACATCCTGCCAGTACGCCTCGTCGGTATAGCTGATCGCGAGGTTCCCGAAGTAGCGCGCATAGTTGGTGTTGAACCCGACGTTGACGCGGTTCTTCGCCGGCCAGTTGATGTCGTTGATGCCGGTCCCCGTCGGGAAGTCCTCCACCTCGGGCCTGGCCTGGAACGAATAGTTGGTGAACACGTTGAGGTACTGGTTGACGGCCGCATCCACGCCAAGCTCAACGCCGCGATCCTTGATCGTGCCGAGGTTCAGGTAGCTGAAGTGAGCCGGGAGGACGATGGGCGTCGGCAGCTGGGCGATGACGCCGAGCACCGCCGGCGGCAGCGGCCAGTTCGGCGGCGGGTTCGCCGGTGAGTAGGCGGCGACAGGCGTGAAATAGATGCCGTTCTCCGTGCGGTTCCAGTACGCCGCCGCGCTGATGGTCAGACGGTTCGCGAAGGTGCCGATGTAGCCGAGCTCGTAGGCCCGGAGCCGCTCTTCCTCGAGGTCCGGGTTGCCGCTGGCCGTGATCGGGAACGGGAACCGCGCCAGGGCCGGCGGCAGGCCAAGCGGCGCCAGGTTGACCTCGTTGAGGATGGTCGCTTCGATGCTGTTGTTGATGAACGACGGCGCGCGGAACGCCTGGTTGTACGAGATCCGGACCGTCTGGGTCGGCGACGGCTTGTACATGAACGTCGTCCGCGGCGAGAAGATGGCATCGTCGATCGACGAGAACTTGTCGACGCGGCCGCCAACGACCCAGCGGAACTGGTCCGACAGGAGGATCTCGTCCTGGATGTAGGCGCCTCCCTCGTTGCGGTTGTCGCCGCCGGGCGCCAGCGAGATGTCGAACGTGTTGCGGCGGAAGTTGCCGCCGAAGGCGAGCGCGTGCCGGGTGCCGATGACGGCCGCGTCGGACGCCTCGATGTCGAAGGTCGTGGTGTCGAAGTCGAGCGGCAGCGGCGAGCCAGTGCGATCGCGGGTGAGGAGGTTCCTGGCGTTGCCGTCGAGCAGGTTGGTAAAGAACGCCAGGCGGCGGCCGCCGCGCTCGTAGCGGGCGCTGACATACGTCATGCGCGACTCGCTGCTGATGTTGAACGGGCCGATGCCGCTGTGGATGATGCCTTCGGTGCCGGCAACGCCGCCGGACACCGTGACGCGGCCGCCGGAGACGAGGTCGTAGTCGACGCGCGCATCGAACTTCGGCTGCGACGTGCCCTGGTTCTCGAACGGCGGGTACGGGGTCTGAAAGCTGTTCGGCAGCGTGCCTGCCGGCCGCGCCATCGGGTCCTGCGTGAGGTAGCCGGCCGACACCCTGTACGACCAGCGGTCGTCCACGGCGCGGGCGTGCCCGGCGTTGACGTAGAAGAGGGACCCGGCGCTGCGGCCCACGCTGCCGACGTCGCGGTTGAAGCCGCCAACGCCGATGGTCACGCTGTTGCCGCGGCCGTCCGCGGCCAGTTCGCGCGGCGTGCGGGTGATCACGTTGACGACACCGCTCATCGCGTTCGCGCCCCAGACGGCGGACGCGGGGCCGCGGATGACTTCGATCCGGCGGATGTCGTTCGGGTTGGTCGGCACCAGGTCCCACATGACCATGCCGAAGAAGTCGAGGTAGATGCTGCGGCCGTCGACCAGTGCCAGCTGCGAGGTCGACAGCGTCGACGTGGCGCCGCGGGTCGTGAGGTTCACGTCGCGGGCCGAGACCTGCGTCACGTTGATGCCGGGCACCGCGCGCAGCAAATCGCCGATGTTGGTCGCCGGCGAGTTCTGGATGGTCTCGGTATCCACCACGCTGATCGCTGCCGGGGCGTTGATCAGCCGCTGCTCGACGCGCGAGGCGGTGACGACGACCTGCTCCTCGAAGGTCGGCGCCTGCTCTTCCTCCGCCTGCGGCGGGGCGGGTGGAGGGTTTTGCCCGCCGGCGTCCTGAGCCAGCCCCGGATCGGCAGACGCGAGCAACAGCAGCAGGAGGACGCAGGCACGGGCGGTCATGGACACTCCTTGAGGGTCGCCACCGGGGGAGGTCACGAACGAGCGGTATTGTAGGAGGAATTGGCGCGCCCGGCAGGATTCGAACCTGCGGCCTTTGGCTCCGGAGGCCAACGCTCTATCCAGCTGAGCTACGGGCGCTTATCCGCCTTCGCCGCAAGCGGCTTCGGCGGGACGAGGTCGCGAGCTTGCCCAGCCGTAGCTGACGCGCCGTGACCAGGCGTCAGCGAAGGCTGGCGCGCCCGGCAGGACTCGAACCTGCGACCTACGGATTCGAAGTCCGGCGCTCTATCCAACTGAGCTACGGGCGCACGAACGGTCATCATATCACTGCGGGTCCGAAGGTCCGGGGGTGCGAGGGTGCGAGGGTGCGAGGGTCCGTGCCCGTCGTGTATGATTAGAGACTGTTCACACAACAGAGTGGGCCGCTAGCTCAATTGGCAGAGCAGCAGACTCTTAATCTGCGGGTTGAAGGTTCGATTCCTTCGCGGCTCACCA
>JBFWUM010000047.1:0-3800 GCA_050247255.1 Vicinamibacterales bacterium
TGATCATCGTGTTGACGGCAAACGCCGGCAGGTGTCCCTCGTAGAAGACGATCGGGTTCCGCAGGCGGATAGGACGCTCGTAGTAGGCGGCCGGGTCCAGCAGGTCGAAGAGCGCGCGCGTGCGGGCGCGGCTGCGGCGGAAGCGATCGCGGAGCGCGCCGCGGTCGACGGCAATAGAAGCAGCAGGCATAAGATGATTCAAATCAAGAGCTTACCTTGACTTGCCGCGACCGTCACGGTACGCTGAACCATTCACGCCACTTCCATGCAGATCACGCTCAACGGAGAGCCGTACGAGCTCGATCAGCCGCTCTCGGTCGCCGACCTGCTGCAGCGCCTCGACATCGACGAGCGCCGCGTGGCCATCGAGTACAACCTGAACATCCTCAAGCGATATGCGTTCCCGCAGACGATCGTCAGCGAAGGCGACCGGCTGGAGATCGTGAATTTCGTTGGCGGGGGTTAACGACGAAATGCACGACACGCCCTTCACCATTGCCGATCGCACCTTCCGCTCGCGGCTGATCGTCGGCACCGGCAAGTACTCGTCACATGCCGTCATGGCGCAGGCGCACGAAGCCTCGGGCGCCGACATGGTGACGGTGGCGGTGCGGCGGGTGAACATCGTCGACCGCTCGCGGGAATCGCTCCTCGACTACATCGACACCTCGCGCATCTTCATCCTGCCGAACACCGCCGGCTGCTACACCGCGGACGAGGCCGTCCGCACGGCGCGCCTGGGGCGCGAAGCGGGGCTGTCGAACTGGGTCAAGCTCGAGGTCATCGGCGACGAGCGGACGCTCTTTCCCGACAACGAGGCGCTGATCGAGGCGACCCGGGTGCTCGCGCGCGAGGGGTTCGTCGTGCTGCCCTACACCACCGACGATCCGATCGCCTGCCGCAAGCTCGAGGACGCCGGGGCGGCGGCGGTGATGCCGCTCGGCGCGCCGATCGGCTCGGGCCTCGGCATCCAGAACGTCAACAACATCCGGATCATCCGCGAGTTCGCGCGCGTGCCGGTCATTGTCGACGCCGGCGTCGGCACGGCGTCCGACGCGGCGCTCGCCATGGAGCTCGGCGCCGACGGCGTGCTGATGAACACGGCGATCGCCGGCGCCCAGGACCCGATCGCCATGGCGACAGCCATGAAGCACGCGGTCGTCGCCGGCCGGCTGGCCCACCTCGCGGGGCGGATCCCGAAGAAGATGTACGCCACCGCCAGCAGCCCGGTCGAGGGAATGGTCGGCCGCTGACGCGATGACCGACCGCCTGGACCGCACGCAGGTCGAACGCCTCAACCGCCTCTGGGCCATGCCGGATCGTCCGGCCGGCGGCGGCGTCAAGGCGCGCATCAAGCGCCGCATCCTCAACATGCTCGGCCCGGAGCTGCTCGGCCAGCAGGAGTTCAACGCCGCGGTCGTCGATCACCTGAATCGCAACATGGCGCCGGTGGAAGCGGCGCTCGGGCGCCTCGACGAGATGGAGCTCGAGCGCGAGGCGCTGCTGGCGCGCGAGCGGCGGCGCGACGGCGCCGTGGCGGCGCTCGCCGCCACGCACGACGAGCTCCGCGCAGCGATCAGCGTCCTGCAGCAGGCAACGCAGAACCTGAAGCGCGAGATCGCCAACGGGCGCGTGGTCGTCGCGACACCGTCGCGAACGGAGGCCCGGGACTTCAGTCCCGGGCTGGCGGGGAGCCAGGGCGAGGGTCGCTCGAGCCAGTTCGATGACCTCGACAGCCACAAGTACGTCGGCTTCGAGGAGCAGTTCCGCGGATCCGAGCAAGACATCCGCCAGCGGCTGTCCGAGTACCTGCCGATCTTCGAGGGCGCCGCCGACGTGCTGGACATCGGCTGCGGCCGCGGCGAGTTCCTCGATCTGCTGCGCGCGCGCGGCGTCAGCGGCCGCGGCATCGACCTGAACCCGGCGATGGTCGAGGTCTCGCGCGGGCTCGGCCTCGACGTCACGGCCGCCGACGCGCTCGACTACCTGCGCGCCCAGCCCGACGGCTCGCTGGGCGGCCTCTTCTCGGCGCAGGTCGTGGAACACCTCGAGCCGCGCTACCTCACCCAGCTGCTCGACGCGGCCTTCGACAAGCTGCGGCCGGACGCGCCGATCGTCCTCGAGACGATCAACCCGGCGTGCTGGTTCGCGTTCTTCGAAAGCTACGTGCGCGACATCACGCACGTGCGGCCGATCCATCCGGACACGCTGAAGTACCTGCTGATTGCCAGCGGGTTCCAGCGTGTGGACATCCGCTACCGCGCGCCGTATCCCGAGAGCGAGAAGCTCCAGCCGGTGGCGGGAGCCGCCGACGGCAACGTGCTCGCCAACTGGGCCGAGACGTTGAACGCCAACGTCGAGAAAATCAACCGGCTGCTCTTTACCTACCTGGATTACGCAGCCATCGGCCGCCGCTCTTGAGTTTCGCGCTCCGCCTTCTCGCCGGCGGCACGCTCGCGGCGCTGGTCATCACGGCGGCCCTGTCGCCGTTCCTCCCTCCCCTCGCCGGCCTGGCGGCGATCCTGACGCTGGCGATCGCCCTCTGGCGCGCCGACATGGGACTCGTCGTGCTGGTCGCGCTGGCGCCCGCGGGGCTGCTGCTGGCGCCGGATCCGGCGCGCGCCGCCGAGGCGCTGGCGTGGGGCTTTCTTGCCGGCTGGCTGCTGCGCGTCGACCGGCCGCTCGCGTCCGCGGGCGTTCCACGCGCGATCGCCCTCCCGGCGTCGCTCTACCTCGCCTGCGCGGTGTCGTCGTGGGTGGCGATCACGATTGCGGATGCCGGCGGCATCGACCCGGCGGCGTTGCCGCGCTTCATCCTGAAGGCCATCGGCACCGATCACCTGTGGGCGTCGAGCCCGGAGCCGGAGACGTCGGCCATGCTGCTGACCACGGCAGGGCTCGGCGTGCTGCTGGCATCGCTGGCGGTGACGCGCGCAGTACCGGGCACCGCCGTGCGGCTGGCGGCCGCGCTTGGGATCAGCAGCGCGGCGCTGGCCGGCGCCGCCGCGCTTTCGGTCCTGCGGATGTGGGCGGGGGCGGGCTTCGCACTCTGGTGGCTGGCACGCTATCCGACCATCGAGCGCGTCGCGCTGCACATGCCCGACGTCAACGCCGCCGGCTCGCTCTACGCGCTGGCGCTGCTGGCCACGGCCGGCCTGGCGCTGCGCCTCAGGTCGCAGCGCTGGCTGTGGGCGGCGCTCGCCCTCATCACGCTGGTCGGCCTGGTGCTGGCGGGATCACGCAGCGCCATGCTGGTGGCGCTGGTCACCGGCGCAGCGTTCGCGGTGATGTCGCGCACGGCGTGGCGGCCGCGGCTGGTCCACGTGCTCTCAGCCACCGCGGCGGTCGTCCTGCTGCTGGCCACCGTGGGCGTCGTCCTCGCGCGCGGCGGCGACGAGCAGAACAACGCCACGCGGGCGCTGCGGCAGCGCGCCCAGTTCATGGAAACGACCGGACGGATGATGGCGGCCTCACCCCTGCTCGGCGTCGGGGTCGGCCGCTACCACAGCCGCTCGAGCGAGTTCATGCCGGCCGACCTGCGCGCCATTTATGGCTATGAAAACGCCCACAACTACTTCGCGCAGCAGTTCGCCGAGCTCGGGATCATCGGCGGTGTGCTGTTCGCCTGGCTGATGGTGGCGGCGGTGGCCGCGGCCTGGCGCGACGCGCGCGGCGACTGGGCGCGGGCCGGGCTGGCGACCGGGGTGACGGCGTACGGAATCACGTGCCTCACCGGGCATCCACTGCTCGTCCCCGAGGCCGCGCTCCCCTTCTGGCCGCTGCTCGGCGCGGGCGCCGCG
>JBFWUM010000047.1:3900-30670 GCA_050247255.1 Vicinamibacterales bacterium
AGGTAGAAGGTCAAAGGTAGAAGGTCAAAGGTAGAAGGTACCTACAGCCTGAAGACGTTCGGGGCCGTGACGCCCTTCAGGGCGTTGCGGGTGTCGACGACGATCGGGAAGCGGCCGGGCATGGCCGCGTAGTCGAAGACGCTGTGGTTGGTGCAGATGACGGCGCAGTCGATGCCGCGCACGTCCGGCTCCGGCACCGACGCCAGGCAGAGGTCGCCTTCCTGCAGCGTCGGGACGTGCGGATCGGTGTAGCTCAGCTCGGCGCCGCGACGGTGCAACAACTCCAGCACGTCGAGCGCCGGCGACTCGCGCATGTCGCTCACGTCCTTCTTGTAGGCGACGCCAAACAGGTGCACCTTCGCGCCGTTGATGGCGCGCTTCTGCGTGTTCAGCGCCTCGCCGATGCGCTCGACGACGTAGGCCGGCATCGACCCGTTGATCTGCCCCGCCAGCTCGATGAAGCGGCACTCGAACCCGCTCTGCCGCGCCTTCCACGACAGATAGAACGGATCGATCGGGATGCAGTGGCCCCCCAGGCCGGGCCCCGGGTAGAACGGCATGAAGCCGAACGGCTTGGTGCTGGCCGCGTTGATCACTTCCCAGACGTCGATGTTCATGCGGTGCGACATCAGGGCAATCTCGTTGACCAGGCCGATGTTCACCGCGCGGAACGTGTTCTCGAGCAGCTTGACCATCTCGGCCACCTGCGTCGAGCTGACCGGCACGACGGTGTCGATCGAGGTGCGATAGAGCGCCGCCGCCACCTCCGAGCACGCCGGCGTCGTCCCGCCGACGACCTTCGGCGTGTTGCGGGTGTTGAACTTCTCGTTGGCCGGGTCGACGCGCTCGGGTGAAAACGCGAGGAAGAAGTCGCGGCCGACAACCAGCCCCTGCGCCTCGAACATCGGCTGCAGCACTTCAGCGGTGGTCCCCGGGTAGGTCGTCGACTCGAGCACGATCAGCATGCCGGGGTGCAGGTACCTGGCAATTTGCTCGGCGGCGGCGACGACGAACGACATGTCCGGGTCTTTCGTCTTGCGCAGCGGCGTCGGCACGCAGATGTCGACGGCGTCCATTTCGGCCAGCCGCGACATGTCGGTCGTGGCGCGCAGGCGCCCGGCCTGGACCTGCTCCGCCAGGTCGGCGCTCTTGACGTCGCCGATGTAGCTGCGGCCGGCGGAGATGGCCTCGGTCTTGGCGGCATCGACGTCGAAGCCGGTGACGTCGAAGCCGGCCCTGGCGAACTCCACCGCCAGCGGCAGGCCGACGTAGCCGAGGCCGATCACACCGACGCGCGCCGATCGGCGCTCGAGCTTCTCTTTCAGGTTCATGGTGTCTGGTTCGCGGCTAGCGCGCGGCTCCGGCGGTGGCCTGCGGCGCGAGGCGGGCCACGTCGGCATCCACCATCATGGCCACCAGCTGTTCGAACGAGACGGTCGGCTGCCAGCCGAGCACGCGCTTCGCCTTCGCCGGGTCGCCAATCAGGTGATCCACTTCCGCGGGGCGGATGAAGGCCGGATCAATCCGGACGTAGCGCTTCCAGTCGAGCCCGACGTGGCCGAACGCGGTCTCGACCAGCTGCTGCACCGAGTGGCTGACGCCGGTGGCGATGACGTAATCGTCGGCCTCGGGCTGCTGCAGCATCATCCACATCGCCTTGACGTAGTCGCCGGCAAATCCCCAGTCGCGGCACGCGTCGAGGTTGCCGAGCGCGAGGTGATCGGCGAGGCCGAGCTTGATGCGGGCGACGCCGTCGCTCACCTTGCGCGTGACGAACTCGAGGCCGCGGCGCGGCGACTCGTGGTTGAAGAGGATCCCCGAGCAGGCGAACATCCCGTAGCTCTCGCGGTAGTTGACGGTGATGTAGTGGCCGAACACCTTCGACACGCCGTACGGGCTGCGCGGGTAGAACGGCGTCAGCTCGGTCTGCGGCACTTCACGCACGCGGCCGTACATTTCGCTCGACGAGGCCTGGTAGATCTTGATGCCCTTGTCGACCTGCCGGATCGCCTCGAGGACGCGCGTCACCCCCTGCGAATTGAAGTCGCCGGTGAGCAGCGGCTGGTCCCAGGACGCCGGGACGAACGACATCGCCGCCAGGTTGTAGAACTCGTCGGGCCGGACGTCGGCGACGGTGCGCATCAGCGACAGCTGGTCGAGCAGGTCGGCCGGGCGCAGCGTGATGCGATCGAGCAGGTGCTCGATGCGCCAGAAATTCGAGGCGCTCAGGCGCCGGACGACGCCGGTGACTTCATACCCCTTCTCGAGCAGCAGCTCGGCGAGGTACGACCCGTCCTGGCCGGTAATACCGGTAATAACCGCACGTTTTGCCATGGATCTATCCGTCAATTCTACGCTGTCGAGGGCCGTCGTGCCGACAGCCACCGGCCGAGGGCATCCTGCCAGGACGGCATCGTGAAGCCGGCCGCCGCCAGCTTGCCGTTGTCGAGGGCGCAGAAGCGCGGGCGTCGCGCGGTCATGCTGACCTCACCGACGCGCACGGGGGTGATGCGCGCCTCGACGCCCAGCAATCGGGCGGCCTGGTGCGCCACGTCGTACCAGCTCCCCTGGCCTGAATTGACGCAGTGGTAGAGGCCGGTGGGCGCGCCCGATTCGATCAGGTGGCGTGTCGCCGCCGCCACGTCCTCGGCGTAGCTCGGGGAGACGATACGGTCGACGAACGCGCGGACCTCGCGGCCCGTTTCGAGCGCATCCACCATCTTCGCCAGCGTGCCGGCGCGTCCGGTCCACCCGGCCGGCGTCCCGAACACGCTCTCGACCCGCAGCACGTAGCCGCGGGCCGCCTCGAGGCCGAACCAGTCACCGAGCAGCTTCGAGGCGCCGTAGACGCTGCGGGGCGACGGCGCGGCCTCTTCGGTGTACGGCCGCAGGCCGGGCGAGTCGTCGAAGACGAAGTCGCTGCCGTAGTGCACGAGCACCGCGCCGCAGGCATCGGCGGCGCGGGCCAGGCTGCGCACCGCGAACGCGTTCGCGGCCAGCGCCGCCTGGGGCCGGTCCTGGGCGCCATCCACGTCGTTGAAGGCGGCGCAGTTGATGATGACCGCCGGGGCCGCGGCGGCGGACGCGTCCCGGACCGCGCGCGGATCGGCGACGTCGAGGCTCTCCCGTGTGTGCGCCACGACGTCCCAGTCGGCGAAGGCGCGAACGATCACGTGGCCAAGCTGCCCCTGCGCGCCGGTCACGAGGACCCGCCGCGTCGGGCGTGGGGCATACTGGGAGGGCATCCTGGCGATCGTACAGCAAGGATTTCATCCAAACCACCGCATGGAACGAATCGACACGGCCGTCGTCGGCGGCGGGGTCATCGGGCTCGCCGCCGCGGCGGCGATCGCGCGCCGCGGCCGCTCGGTCTGCGTCCTCGAGCGCGAGCCCAGGCCCGGCATGGGGACCAGCACGCACAACAGCCAGGTCATTCACGCCGGCATGTACTACCCGGCCGGGTCGCTCAAGGCACGCCACTGCGTCGAGGGCGCGCGGCTGCTCTACGAGTTCTGCGCCACCCACCGGGTCCCGCACCAGCGCTGCGGCAAGCTGATCGTCGCCAGCGACCAGTCGGAGGTGCCCAGGCTGCTCGAGATCCAGCGCCAGGGAACCGCCAACGGCGTCGCGGGGCTCGAGCTGGTCGATGCGGCGTTCATCAACGCGCGGGAGCCGCGCGTCGCCGGCGTCGCGGCGCTGTATTCACCCAATACCGGCATCCTCGAAGCGGAAGCGTTGGTCAAGGCGCTCGCCCGCGTCGCCGTTGATGCGGGCGTGGCCGTGCTGCCGGGCACGCCGCTGCGTGGCGCCGATGCCCGTGGCGACGCGATTGCCCTGCGGACCCCGTCCGAAACGATCCTCGCCACCAGCGTCGTCAACGCCGCGGGCCTGTACGCAGACGACGTGTCGCTGATGCTTGGCGGTACGCCGTTCCGGATCTACCCGTGCCGCGGCGAGTACGCGTCGCTGGTGCCATCGCGCAGCGGCCTGGTGAACGGCCTCGTCTACCCGCTGCCGCATACCCACGGCCTGGGCGTGCACGTCACCAGGACCCTCGCCGGCGACGTGACGTTCGGGCCGACGGCCTGCTACCAGGAGCGGAAGGACGACTATGAGGAGCGGCGGATCCCGGTCGAGGACTTCCTCGAGCCGGCGCGGATGCTGATCCCGGAACTGACGCTGGAGGATCTCCGGCTTGCCGGCAGCGGCATCCGGCCGAAGCTCCACCCGCCCGGGGAAACGTGGGCCGATTTCCTCATCGAGCGGGACCGCCGGGCACCGCGGCTGGTGCACGCCGCCGGCATCGAATCGCCGGGGCTGACCGCCTGCCTGTCGATCGCGGAACAGGTCGCCGGGCTGGTGGACGAGGTGTTCTAGCCGCGGGCGGCGCGCAGGGCGATTGCCCGGCGCACGGCCAGCAGCAGCCGCGCCAGCGGCCGCCGTGGATCAAGAGACGAGGGCGCCACGTGCGTCGCGTAATACCGGTAGGCGCTCTCGTGAAACGCGCGGATCGACGCCGCGCGCGCGCTGCGGCTCGACTCTCCCACCCGATGCACGGCGGTCGTCGACGGCACGTAACGCACGTGGTAGCCCGCCGCGCGCAGCCGCCGGCACAGGTCGGCATCTTCCCAGTACAGGAAATAGCCTTCGTCGAACCCGCGGACCGCCTCGAGCGCCTCGCGGCGCGCCAGCATGCAGGCACCGGACAGCCAGTCGACGACCGCCGTCTCCCCGGCAGCGATCTCGGTCACGCTCACGACATTGCGCTTCGACACGGAGAGACCCGGCAGCAGGCGGCGCAATGCCGCGCTTCGGCCAAAGAAGCCGGTCAGCATGTCGGGGTCGCCGCGCGCGCTTCCCTGGACCGACCCGTCGGGGTTGAGGATCCGCGGTCCAACGATGGCGCAGTGATCGTGGCGCAGCAGGGCCGCGGTCATGCCGGCGATCGCGCCGGCGACCAACCGGCAATCGGGATTCATGATGAGCACGAGCGGCGCGGTCGTCGCCGCGAGTCCCTGGTTGATGCCGGCGCCGAACCCGACGTTGCGGGCGTTGCGAATCACGCGGACCGCCGGCGCAAACGACTCGGCCACCGCCACGCTGTCGTCGGCTGACGCGTTGTCGACGACCACGGCCTCCCAGCCGGAGGTCCCGCACTCGTCGACGACCGACTGCAGCGCGCGGCGGAGCTCCTCCCCCGCGTTGTAGCTGACGATGACCGCCGCAACCGACGGGGTGCTCATCGTTCCTCGGGCACCCGCCATTGCTGCACGCGCAGGACGTTGCGCACCCACTCGGCGGCGTTGGCCAGGCTGATGGTGTGCCCGGCGTCGTGCAGCGCCATGATCATGAAGAAGAGGTACACGCGTCGCGGGTGCAGGCTGCCGTTCAACGTGACGATCGTGAACATCGTCGTCCCCATGTCCGCGAAGTGGCCGTATTGCACCGCCTCCTTGAACGCCTGCGCCGGAACCCGCAGCACGAAATCGCCGGCCGCGCGGCCGCGCTCGATCGTGCCGCGCCACGGGTTGTAGTGCAGCGTCGCGGTCTCGAGCGACACGCCGATCCCTTTCGGAAACAGCAGCGCGAACAGCCAGCGGCCGTGATTCAGCTTCCGGCGCAGCCGCTCGACGTCCTCGTCATGGAAGCGGGCGGCGGCGTCCAGGGCCTGCTGCGCCTCGACTTTCGCCGCCGCGCCTGGTTCGTCGTGCCGGTACTGTTCCGGCGCAACCGACGTGCAGGTCCCGGTGTCGAGATCGAGCCTGGTGTACGGCGGCAGCAGGCGCGTGGTATCGGCCGACCAGTGTTGCCGGAGATCGTCGAACGTCACCTTGAAGGCGTTGGCCCACGTCGAGTCGGCACGCCGGAAGATGACCTGGCTCGCGAACGGCAGGAAATCGTCGGCCTTCAGCAGGCGGCACAGGTCGCAGACGTAGCGCACGTAGTCCGGCTTCTGGCGAAGACTCACCCGCTGCGAGCCGCGGACGAAGCTGTTGACGATGCTGGCCGGCGAGTAGCTGCTGAGGAGCACGCGCCGCTTGCCGGCGCAGGCCCGATCGAGCGAGGCGGACAGCTGCGCAACCTGCCCCCGCCGGGGCTTGCTGTCGTTCAGGTCGATCAACACCGCATCCGGCGTGTCGACCACGAGGGCGCTGTCGTCGTTGAACAGGGGGATGCTGAGGACGCGGACGCCCGGCCCGAGCGCATGCCACTGCAGCGCCGGCAGGCGCGTCACGGGAAACCCCTGGCCGGCGAGATAGCCAGCCATCCGCTGATGGGGCAGGTCCGGCGTCAGGAAGTGCACCGACCGGTCGAACAACCGGATGCTGGCGGTGTGAAAGTGATCGGGGTGCTCGTGCGTGACGTAGCAGTACGGCACGCGGCGGATCTCCTCGACAACCGCGGGCTCTGGATAGTGCTGCAGCCACCAGCTGCGCCAGTAGCAGGAGCCGCGCAGCCACGGGTCGGTGAACAGCAGCGGCCGATCGGCGGCGTCGCGCAGCAGCATCCCCGCGTGGCCGATGGTCTCGACGTTCATTCGGCGGCAGGGGCCTTCGCCGAACCGGCGGCAATGGACAGGTCGAACTTCTCTTCGGCCAGCTTCAGGGCGAGCCAGCGCGGCTCGAGGTGCGGCCAGATGTCCGCCGCGCCGGCGACCCGCTCGCGCTGAATCGCGCGCCGCTTCGCCCAGACCCGGCCCGCGCCCGCAAGGGCGCCGCCCTTGGCGCGTAGAAACGTCCCGAGGAGCCCCAGCCGCGTGAAGTACACCGAGGCCGCCGCGGTGTAGACCAGGTGCTGCGGCAGCGTGCGCAGCAGCAGGGGCGCGGGCGTGTTCTTGAAGTACATCCACTCCAGGTTGCGCTGCGCGAAGAACACCGAGCGCTTGCTCGATCGCCCGAGCGTCGCGCTGCCGCGATGGTGGACGATGGCGTCGGCGGCGTACCAGCAGCGGTAGCCGCGCAGCCGGGCGCGGTACGAGAGATCGACGTCCTCGTACGACGCGAAGAAGTCTTCGTCGAAGCCGCCGAGGTCGTGGAACAGCGCCGCCGACATGATGAACGCCGCGCCGCAGGCGCCGAATACCTCACGCGAGTCGGCGGCCCGCGATGCCGGCTGACCGTGGAACCGCTTGAAGGCGCCGCCGG
Organism: Vicinamibacterales bacterium; assembly: GCA_050247255.1. Lineage (GTDB taxonomy): Bacteria > Acidobacteriota > Vicinamibacteria > Vicinamibacterales > UBA2999 > JBFWUM01. Next base: position 11,046 of record JBFWUM010000047.1, read on the forward strand.
CGCGCGTCAGCCCGTCGCCGGCACTGTCGACCACGCCGGGATCGTGCATGTAGACGATGCACGAGGTGGCAAACGCCACGCGACCCGGCTCGTCGATTGCGGCGCGGAGCGCCGCCAGCCAGCCGGGCGCCGCGTCGGTGTCGTTGTTGAGGAACGCCAGGTAGCGCCCCGAGGCGGCCCGGGCGCCCGCGTTGTTGCCACCGGCGAACCCGCGGTTCTGCTCGAGCTCCAGCACGCGGACCGATGGAAAGCGCTCGCGCACGAACGCGACGCTGCCATCGGTGGATGCGTTGTCCACCAGCACGACCTCCGCGTCGACGTCCTGCTGCGTCGTTGCCGCGGCCAGGCAGCGCTCGAGGTGTTGCTGCCCGTTCCAGTTGACGATGATGATGGAGACGTCAGGCACCGGCCACCTGCCGATACACCGCCGCGGTGATCGTGGCCGTCCGCGCCCACGTCGCCGCCGCGGCCCGTACCCGTCCCTTCTCCCCGAACTCCGCTCGCCACGCCGCGTCGGTTGCCGCCCGGCTGATGGCGTCAGCCCAGGCGCCCCCATCCTGCGGGTCGAGCAGCACCGCGGCGTCGCCGGTGACCTCTGGAATCGACGCCGCCCGCGACGCCATCACCGGCAGGCCACAGGCCATCGCTTCGAGCAGCGGCAGCCCGAATCCCTCATAGAGCGACGGATAGACCAGCGCGGTCGCATGCCGGTAGAGGGAACGCAGCGTCGGTTCGTCAACTGCGCCGAGCCTGACGGCATCACCAAGCGTCACGTCCGGCTCGCGATCGACGCCGGCGAGCACCAGCGAGAGGGTGGCCGGTGCCGTGCCGCGATCTCGCGCGCGCCGCAGCGCGTCCGCGACCAGCCCCAGGTTCCGGCGAGCGTGAACATCGCCGACGTGGAGCAGAAATGGCACGCGCACGCCCGGAGGCAGCGGCGCCGTGTCACCCGCGGTCAATTCGGCGGCGGCAACGCCGAGCGGCGCCACCGTGATGCGGTCGCGCGACAACCCGTAGGCCGCGCGGATCTCATCAGCTGAGAACTGCGAGTCGGTGAGGACCGCGGCGGCGCTCACGGCGCAACGCCGGTAGTAGGCGCGGCGGATCGCATCGCGCTTGTAGGGAAACCATTCCGGGTGCCGCTCGTAGCTGACGTCGTGAATCGTCAGGACGACGGGGGCATGGCTCCAGAACGGGCCGGTGTATGCCGGCGCGTGAATGACCTGTACCCCTGCCACCCGTGCGGCGCGCGGCAGGCCGACGACGCTCCACCCGGCATTGGTCGGTGGATGCCACGGTTCGGCGACATGGCCGAGGCCGAGATCCGCGGCGACGTCTCGAGGCCCGCCGAGGAGCATGAGTTCCAGCGGCTCCTCGAGCCGGCCGAGGGCCCGCAGCAGCTCGACGGCGTAGCGGCGCACGCCGCCCGCAGGCGAAATCAGCGCACGGCCGTCAAAGCCGACCTTGAGCGGCCATCGGCTCACCGGATGTCCATGTGGAGCCGGCGCACCGGCCGCTGCAGGTGGGCGCAGATCTCGCGGATGCGGTGCTCCACGCTGCCGTTCACCGACGGGCTGCTGAGGATGACCTCGTCCACCGAGTAGCGTTCCATGACCTGCTCCAGCCGGTCGAGCGCGCCGCGCACGGGAACGCCGACGATCCACTTATGCTGCTTCATCGGGTCGTCGTCGATGAAGGCGACCGGGTTCATGTTCCAGTGCGCGTTGGCGCGCATCTCGCGGACCAGCAGCTGGCCGTACGAGCCGGCGCCATAGACGAGCACGCGCGAGCTGAGCTTGTTCCGCGTCGCCGCCACGAGGTTCATGGCGCGGAAGGACGCGCGCGTGGCGATGATGGCCATGAAGAACAGCAGCGCGTCGAGCACGAAGACGACCCGCGAAAAGCCGACGAGGCGATAGACGTAGGCGGCGAACAGCACCGAGAGCAGCGAGCCCATGCCGACGGCGCGCACGACCGTCAGGACGTCTCTCAGGCCGAACGTGCCCCACGATCGCTGGTAGAGGCCGGATCCGTACAGCGCGACGAGCTTGCAGGCAATGACGAACGGCAGCGACGCGGTGAAGTACTCGAGGAACGTGTCCAGCCGCTCGCCCTCGAACCGCAGCCGGTAGGCCGTGTAGTAGCAGGCGGTGATGAGGATGACGTCGAGCATGACCTGGCCGGCGTGCCACCGGAACGTCAGGTCCTTGAGGAACGGCGCGAACGACGACTTCTGCAGCGCGACGAAATCCTCGGCGTTGTACGCCGGCACGCGCGCCAGGTAGATGCCGACGAGCGTCATGACGACGGCGAAGACGAGCGCCACCGGGAACATCGCCTCGACGCCCCACTGCATCAGCGCCCACGCCGTGGCCCCGCCGACCAGGCCGACGAGGTAGAGGATGCGGACGGCGCTGCGCTGCGAGAAGCCGAGCGAGACGAGCCGGTGCGAGACGTGGTCGGTGCCGCCGCGCGTCGCGCTGCGCCCGGCGGCCCGCCGCAGCACCAGGACGAAGCCGGTGTCGAAGAGCGGCACCGCGACGATCAGCATGACGAAGAGCGCCGGCTGCAGGTAGCCATCCGGCGCGTGCAGCACCGGCACCAGCGAGGCGCCGCCGATCAGCGCCCCGATGAACAGGCTGCCGCAGTCGCCCATGAACAGGCGCGCCCGGTTGCGGTTCCAGTAGAGGAAGCCGAGCAGCGCGCCGGCCAGCGACACCATCAGCACGGCCAGCGCCAGCCCGAGGGCGTCACCCATCAGGAAGGCGAGAAACGCCGCGGCGATCAGCGCCACGCCGGCGGCGAGCCCGTCCATGTTGTCGAGCAGGTTGAACGCGTGGCACAGCCCGGCGAACCAGACGGTGGCCAGCAGCGTCACGCTCCAGTGCAACCCGCCCGGTTCGGTGCGCGAGAGCGCGAAGACGAGGACGGCGCCGACGACGAGCGATGCCACCAGCTTGGCCGTCGGCGAGAGCTGAAGCTGGTCGTCGAGGATGCCGACGACCCACATGGCCAGCGCCGCCAGCGGCACCGGCAGCCAGGTATCGACCCAGGGGACGGTATCGGGCCACAACAGCACGGGCAGGAAGCCGATGGCGGTCGCCGCGGCGATCGCAATGCCGCCCATGGTGGGCGTCGGCGCGTCGTGCCAGCGGTCGGCGCGAGGCACGACCACGGCGCCCAGCGCCGGCGCGGTACGGCGCACGACGGCGCCGCCGGCGACCGCCACGGCGGTCGCCACGACCATCACGAACAGGACGAGCATGGACTAGCGGGGCGCGGCCAGTTCCGGCGCCGCGGTGACCGGGTCGCGAAGGACGAACGGCTCGCGGCCCAGGATGCCCCTGCAGATTGTATCGAGTCCGGGCGAGGCCCCGGGCAGGAGCTGGTCGAGGCTCTCGAGCTTCAGCCGGTAGATCGGGTAGCCGGCCTTGGGCTCGATGAACGGGAGGGGAATCATCCGGTTGAAGAAGAAATGGTAGGCGTAGCGGCGGGCGCGGGCGAGCGTCGACGGCTCCAGCCGGGTTCGGAACGGCAGCTCGCCGAGAATCCGGAAATACTCGTCGGGGGTCGAGGCGTCGCGCGTCAGCCCCTTGTTCCGGATCCATGCCTCGCCGGCGACGATGACCGGGGTGCCGACGCTCGTCAGCTCCACGCCCATCTTCGTGCCGTAGATGATGGCGGAATCACAGAGCGACATCAGCGCGTAGGTGCTCAAGCCGCTCTCGGGCGGCACCACGGTGATGTTCGGCGCCAGCACCGGCAGGCGCTTGCGGAGCTCCGCCAGGATCGGCTGCCGCGACGGCGGGAAGCCGCTGATCTCGGCCGGGTGCACGCGGATGAGCAGCTGCAGGTCGGGGCGCGTCGCGAAGTACTCGCACGTCTGCACCAGCCACTCGAGCATGCTCGGGAAGGCGTTGGCCGGATAGTGCAGCTGCGCGTCCCACGAGACGTTGGTCAGCAGGCCGATGACCGGCCGCGTGGCGTCGAGGCCGAGGCGGCGCGCGATTTCCGCCGGGTCCTGGCGGCTGGCGCGGTGGAACACGATCCAGTCGAAGAGCCCCTCGCGCCGGCTGCCCAGGTATTGCATCAGCTCGCGTTCCTGCGCGGCGGAGAGCTCCAGCGGCTCCCAGTGCTCGCGGGGTTCCGACAGCAGCGTGTGGTGATAGGTGTCGTCGTGGCTGAAGATGAAGCGCCGCTTGCGATACGCCACGTTCCAGGTGGCGACGTGCACCCGCTCCTGGCGCGCCACTTCGCCGACCAGCCCCCATGGCACGTAGATGCCGTGGGTGAAGACGGCGGAGGTAAAGCCGACGGTGCGGAGCAGGCGGCGCGTCGCATAGGTCGTGAGCAGCGCCGATTCCAGGTAGCGGCGCAACACCGGTTCGGCCAGCGGTTCATCATCGAGCGAGCCGGTCGCGAAGAAGCGCAGCGCACCGGCGTGCGCGTGCTCGCCGACGGCGATGCCGTCCACGCACAACGACTCGAGGTCGGCCAGCGGCTGCGAGGCCGCGAGCTCGCGCGCCGCCGCGCGGTCCTCCGCCGTCAGCCAGTCGCTGAAACGGTGCACCGTCAGGCCGAGCTCGCGGTACACGCCCGCCGCCGGCCAGAAGCAGTCGTGGCAGAGGTCGCGGGCGGGCCCGTGCGCGGCAAACGCCGCCACGTTCGGATAGAGCGAAGCCTCGCACTCGGCGCACGCGGTCATCGCCCCGTCGCACAACAGGACGTGGACATCGGCGCCGCGGAACGTCAGCGCCGCGGCCAGCGCGCTCTCGAGGGTGACGGCATGGGCATAGGAGCCGATGGCCGAGGCCATCAGCACGCGCGGCCCGCCCTGCGCCGCGGCGCGCGCCGCGTCCCACGTCGGCCGGCGCTGGCCGAGCGCGGCGCGCCAGTCGGGATAGGCGTCGTAGCGGGCGTGATACCAGCGCCGCGCCAGCCGGGTGGCGCGCCACAGCCGCGGCAAGCGGCGGATCCGGTGTCTCATCGGCGGTCGATGAGCTCCTCGAATGCAGCCGGGGGCGGCAGCGTCTCGCACGCGTACCACGGCTGCAGCGGCAGCAGTTCCGCAAGCGTGTAGCCGCCGGTGGCGACGGCAACCGTCTTCGCATCGATCGCCTTCGCGCACTCGATGTCGTGCGGCGTGTCACCGATCACGTAGACCGCGGCATCGGCCGCGGCGCCGCTGGCACGCGCGAGCTGGAGCGCACGGGTGGCGATGCCGGCGCGCGCTCCGGTGTCCTGCGAGAAGGCGCCGTCCGGGAAGAAGTCCCAGAGGCCGTAGTAGGTCAGCTTCGCCCGCGCCCCGCCACGGGTGTTACCGGTCAACAGCAGCGAGCGCACATCGGGGCGCGTCTGGCCAAGGTGCTCGAGGATCTCGCGCACGTTGTCGAGGACGCGTCCCTCGCGCTTCGGCAGCGCTGCCGGCAGCAGCTCCTCGTAGCGGCGCACCAGCCCTTCGACCACCTCAGGATCGGCAGACAGGCCGAGCACCTCGAGCGTCTTCACGGCGATCTGATAGTCGGTGAACCCGGACGTGCGGATGGCGGTCTTCAGGTCGAACGCGCGCCCGGTGACCTCGTGCACCGCCTGGTCCCAGGCGATCATCCCGGCCCGACCGGTCGTCAGCAGCGTCCCGTCGATATCCCAGAAGAGGACCGTTGTCATGCGGCGGTCGGAGCAGGCTTGAGCCGGCCCGCTGCGCGAATCTGCCGCGCCAGTCCCTCGATGTCGAGGCCGTGGTAGGCCAGCACTTCGTCGTTGGTGCCGCACTCGGGCAGCTCGGTGACACCGAGCGACGTGACCCGCACCGCCGGCTCGAGGCCCAGCGCCGCAATCGCCGCGGCAACCATTTCGCCCTGTCCCCCGCGCAGGTAGTGGTTGTCGAGCGTGACCACCGTGCGGCAGCCGCCGACGGCGCCGCGCAGCCAGTCCGCATCCACGCGGTTCAGCCACGGCAGGTTGATCAGGCGGACGCTCACGCCTTCGGCCGCCAGCGCCTCCGCCGCGTGCCAGGCATTCGAGAGCAGCCACGGGCCGTACCCGAACACCACCACATCGTCGCCGCCGCGCACTTCCCAGCCCTGGCCCTCGCGAACGGCCGGAGCCGTGTAGCGGAACGGCAGCGGCCACTTCACCGACACGAGCCGCAGGTAGGCGCTTTCACGCGATCCGTTCACCAGGTAGTCGAACAGCGCCTCGACCTCGGCCTCGCTCGACGGCTCGGCCATCAGCAGCTTCGGCACCGCGGCCAGCGCCGAGATGTCGCGCACGCACTGGTGCGAGTGGCCGGGGCCGCCCGGCAGCAGGCCGGCCAGCGACCCGACGTAGATCACCTTTGACGACTCGCTGCACTGGTTGTAGATCTGCTCGTTGGGACGGGCCGACAGGAAGCAGGCAAACGAATGCACAACCGGGAGCGCCCCCTGGTGCGCCATGCCGCAGGCCATCGACACCATGTCCTGCTCGGCGATGCCGCACTCGACGAAGCGCTGCGGGTAGGTCCTCGCGAAGTCGAGCAGGCCGCAGTCCTTGATCAGGTCGGCATCGAGCGCGAGGAGCCGATCGTGGCGGCCCGCCTGTGCCAGCAGCGCCCGGCTGTAGCCGGCAATCAGGTTGTCGGTCTCGCGCGGCTCGCGCCGCGGGTTGCGCTGGGTCGTCGCGGTCTCGAAGCGGGGGAAGCCGAGCGCCTGCATGCGCTGCCCCGCCGCGGCCATCAGCTCGCCAAGGCCGTCGACATACTGCTGCTCCGGCGGCGCGCCTGAGTGAAACAGATAGAGCTCCGACGCATTCAACGCCGATGGCCCTTCCATGAACGACACGCCGCACCCCTTCACGGTGTCGGCGATGATCACCTTGGGCCGATCGGTCACCGCGTCGAGCGCGCGGAACGTCCGCTCCAGTGCCGCGACATCGTGGCCGTCGCAGCGGCTCACGTGCCAGCCGAAGGAGGCCAGCTTGGCCTCGAGGTCACCGAGCGCGCTGACGCGCTCGACCCACGTATCCGACTGGATCTTGTTGTGATCGATGATGGCGACGATTTCGCCGAGGCCGAGGTGGGCGGCGCTCCCCAGCGATTCCCAGAACTGTCCCTCCTGGAGCTCGCCGTCGCCGGTCAGGACGAAGATGCGCCGCCGCACGCCGGCCAGGCGGTTAGCCAGCGCCATCCCCTTCGCCTTCGAGATGCCCATGCCGAGCGAGCCGGTGTTGGCCTGCACGTACGGCGTCTCGACGTGCGGATGGCCCGGCAGCCCGTGCAGCCGCCGCAGCGTGTGCACCGAGTCTTCGGGCAGCAGTCCAAGGCCGATCAGCACCGAATAGAGTGCCGGCGCATCGTGCCCCTTCGACGAAAAGAAGATGTCGCACGCCTGCGGCCCCTGGTCGAGATCGCGAATCTCGTTCAGGAACAGCCAGCTCATGATGTCGAGCGAGCTGAAGCTGGTGCCGATGTGTCCCGACCAGGCGCCGGCAATCATGTAGAGCGTGTTGAGGCGCGCCAGCGCGGCAAAGGCTTCAGCCCGCGCGACGGCGCTGCCCTTCGCGTCCCGGACGCGACGGAACTCGGCCGCCGGCACGTAGCGAAGCTCGAGGGCCTCGCCCTGTTCTGTCTGCAAATCACCCATTGATCACGCTTTCACCCAGTGGCGGCAGGCGCACGACGCCCTGCCCGATCAGGCGCTCCGCCAGTTCCCAGTCCGCCGGATCGTTGATGTCGAATCCTTCGTAGCCTTCGGTGATGAAGGGCACCACCACGTCGCCGGCAATCGTCTTCTGCTCGAGCACCACCCGCGTCCAGGCGATCTCGAGCGACGCGTTCTGCACGTACACCGGCGGCAGCGCCTGGTACGGCGTGCTGTGCCACGGCTGCCCCGGTCTGGTTTCGAACGGCAGCAGCGGAAACATCCGCTGGCCGCGCACCACCCACATCTTGCCCGGGTGCTGCGCGCACTTCTCGACCGCGCGCAGCGAATCGACCCCGTGCTGCGACGTGAAGAGCGTCCAGGCCCGGCGAATCGTCTCTACGGTGCGGAACGGGCTGGTCGGGCGCAACAGGCCGAAGCAGTCCCAGCTCCTGCCTTGCGCGGCCAAGGCACGAATGAGGTGGTCGAGCCACTCGATGTCGGGCGAGGTGTCGCCAGCGAGCGCCGCCGGCCGCAGGAAGGGCACCTCGGCGCCGTACTGCCGCGCGACCGCGGCGGTCTCCTCCGAGTCGGTCGACACGATCACCGCGTCGAACACGCCGCTGGCGCGGGCCGCGGCAATCGTGTAGGCCAGCACCGGGTGGCCGGCGAGCGGGCGCACGTTCTTGCCGGGCACCCGCTTGGAGCCGTGCCGCGCGGGGATGAAGGCAACCGCTGAGGGCATTACACCTGGGCCGGGTCGTGGAGGATGTAGACCGTCTTCAGGTCCGAGTAGACGTCGAGCGCCTGCGTCCCTGCCTCACGCCAGCCGTTGCCCGACTGCTTGAGGCCGCCGAACGGCATATGCGGCTCGCTGCCGTAGGTGCCGCCGTTGACCACGGCGACGCCCGACTGGATGCGGCCGACGAAGGTCATCGCGCGGTGCACGTTCCTCGTATGAATCGCGGCGGTCAGGCCGTACGGCGAATCGTTCGCCAGCGCCACCGCCTCCTCGAAGTCCTTCACGCGGTAGAGGATGGTGATCGGCCCGAACAGCTCGGTCCGCGAAATCTCATCGTTCGCGCCGGCGTGTTCCAGGATCGTCGGCGCCACGAAGAACCCGTTGCCGTAGCCGCCGCCGGTCAGGCGGCTGCCGCCGGTCAGCACGCGCGCGCCGGCCGCGGTCGCGCGCTCCACCGCGGACAGCATGTTGCGCATCTGCTCTTCGTTGATGACCGGGCCGTAATCGTCGGTGTCGGCCGTGCCGACCTTGAGCCTCGCCGTCGCCTCGACCAGCATCTGGCGGAACTGCTCGTAGATCGCCTCGAAGACGAGGATGCGGCTGCCGGCGGCGCAGCGCTGGCCGGCGTTGCTGAACGCCGAGCCGAGCGTCCAGGTGACCGCGTTCTGCAGATCGGCATCGTCGCAGACGATCAGCGGGTTCTTGCCGCCAAGTTCGAGGCACACCTTGGCCAGGCGGCGTCCCGTCGTCTCGGCAATCCAGCGGCCGACCGCCGTCGATCCGGTAAAGCTGATGACGTCGACGTCGGGATGCTCGACGAGCGGCGCCCCCGCCTCCTCGCCCAGGCCGTGCAGCGTCGTGTAGACCCCCGCGGGCACGCCGGCGTCGCGCGCGAGCACGCCGAACGCCCAGGCCGAGAGCGGGGTGTCTTCCGAGGCCTTCATGATCGCGGCGTTACCGCAGAGCAGCGCCGGAAACGCCTTCCAGGCGACGTTGGCAATCGGCGTGTTGGCGGCAATGATCAGCCCGGCGACGCCGAGGGGCTGGCGCATGACCATCGCCGACTTGTTCGGCGCGCCGCTGGTCGTCGTCGTGCCGTAGAAGCGGCGTCCCTCGCCGGCGACGAAGAAGCCCATCTCGATGGCCGCGTCGGTTTCCCCGAGCGCGTCCTTGCGCGACTTGCCGGTTTCGAGCGCGACGAGCTCGGCGATCTCGCTGCGCCGTTCCTGCATGAGGATGGCAATGCGGCGCAGGATGTTGCCGCGCTCGACGACCGTTCGCGCCGCCCACCCGGGCTGCGCCTGCCGGGCCAGCGCCACGGCGCGGCGCACCTCGTCAGCGCTCGAGCGCGCAACCTGGCAGAGCTCCTGCCCGGTTGCCGGATTCACCTTGGTGAAGGTCCGCCCGCCGGCCGCGGGTTCGTCGGCGCCGCCAACCTGGTTCGGGATGACGGACGGAAAGGCAGAAAGGGTCATCGTCAGAACAGGTGGTACCAGCGCTTGCGGTTCAGGGTGATCGCATCCTGCAGCGTGGTTGCCGCCGTTGCCACCCGTGCCGCCTGCGCCTCGTCCGCCCCGCTGCCCGCGAGGGCGGCGCGCAGGTCGCCGGCAACCTGTTCGATCTGCTGGGCGTTCAGCTCCTCGGCGGTCAGGGCGATGAACAGCAGCCGCGCCACCTCCTGCGCCTGGGCGTCGGCGAGCGACGCGCCGGCCACGGCCTCAGCCGTTGCCGTCGACAGTTCCCTCACGAGCGGCGCCGGGCGCGGCGTGCCGTCGAGCCCGTTGAGATCGTCAAGCAGGTCCTGTGACGCCTGCGCCTCGCCGCGCGCGATGTTTTGCAGGTCGCGCCCGATGTCGTAGATCTTGTTCGGCTGCTCGTCCACCGGTGTCGGAATCGGGCCTTCGGCCTGCCGGCAGCCGGCAACCGACAGTCCGACCAGTAGCACCGCTACGCACAGTCCGGCCCGTCCCGTTGGTCTGGTCTGGCTGTTCATATCCCCTCAGTATCTCCGATACGCCTGGTCGAGGCGTTTGGTCACGTGCTGTCGCACCCATCGCCGCGACTCGATGACGCGCGCCGCCAGCCGCGGATACCTGGGCGCACAGGTCCGCAGCGCGGCGCGGGCCACGCCGAGCGGCTGCGCGGGCAGGGCCGCGGCCTCAAGCCCCGGCGTCCGCCTGGCGAGGAGCCGCAGCCGCGCCGAGGTCTGCCGCCCGCCGGCGATGGCGACCTCGGTGTCCGGCGGTTGCACCACGGCCCACCCGGCCCGCGCCAGCAGCCCCGACAGCGCGACCGCGGTGTACGCCGTCACGTGCACGCGGCTGATGACGTACGAATAGTCCCGGTGCAGCGGGAGCGTGTCCAGCCGCGGCACCGCCACCAGCATGTACGCGCCCGGCTGCGCGGCTGCGGCGAACCGGCGCAGCAGCGCGAGCGGATCGGCCACGTGCTCGAGCACATGGTGCACGATGAACAGATCGAACGTCGGCGCCTCGGGCACCTCGAGCAGCCGTTGATGCCGATCGAAGGCAGCGTCCGACGCCGGCTCGATGCCGAACGTCTGCCAGCCGCAGGCCTGCAGCACGTCGAGGAACTTGCCGCGGCCGCACCCGAAGTCGAGCGCGCGCGCGCCGGCAGGCGGGTGGGTCACGTCAAGGTCCGGGCGGGCGGCGTCGAACAGCCGCGGCCACGATCCGCCGCCGGCCTGCCCGGCCGACGTCCGGGGCCGTTCCGCGTCGTCACGATCGGCTCCCCAGTCGCCTCCCGGCGCGTAGCGCGCGGCGAGGTCGTCGTCCGAGGGAGGCGGATTCACGAAGACCAGGCCGCAGTCCTCGCACCCGCTGACGAGCCCGGTGCGGCGCCCGTCGATCGCGCGTTCCAGGCGGTGTGGCGCCAGCGCCGCCAGGCGGCGCGACCCGCAGGCCGGGCACCGTGTCCGCTCGCGCGGTGCCGTGTACACGCGCCGGCCGGCCCAGCGGGCCAGCCGTGCTACCACGCGGTGAACCCGCCGTCGACGCGCAGCTCGTGCCCCGTCACGTACGACGAGGCGGGCGCGGCGAGGAATACCAGCGGCCCCTTCAGGTCTCCGGCCTCCGCCATGCGGCGCAGCGGCACGCGCGCGCCGTACTTGCCCTTGAACTGCGGGTCCTGCCCGCCGAGCACGCCGCCGGGCGAGAGCGTGTTCACGCGAATCCCCTGCCCCGCCAGGTGGGTGGCGAAGAACTTCGTCAGGTTCACGACGCCTGCCTTCGAGGCGCCGTACGCCGGCGACTTGATGAACGGCGCATTCCCGGGCAGGTGATCGTAGAAGGTTGGATCCGGCGAGACCGAGGCGTAGAGCGACCCGATGTTGATGATCGATCCGCCGCCGGTCATGCGGGCCGAGAACACCTGCGTGACCTGCATCGTGCCAAGCAGGTTGACTTCCACCATCCGGCGAAACTGCTCCACCGGGATGTCGGCCAGCTGGTGGCGATCGACGGGGCTGTCGGGCGGCTGGTCGACGCCGGCATTGTTGACGAGGATGGCCGGCGTCCCGAAGGCGGCGATCACCGCGTCGGCCGCCGCCTCGATCGAGGCGCGAACGGTGACGTCGCAGTCGATGCGGCGCAGGCGGTCGCCGGCGCGGGCCGCGACCTCGGCAAAGCGCGGCGACGCAGGCGCGCCGGGCAGCTCCAGCGCGGCGACGCGCGCGCCGGCGTCGAGCAGCGCCTCGACCCAGATCGGGCCAAGCTTGCCGCAGGCGCCGGTGACGACGCCCACGGCCTGATCGAGATTGAACATGGTCAGCAGCGGCGCGGTGCCGGACTAGGACCGGGCGAGCTGGGCGTTGGCCTTGCCGAGGACCTCGAACGAGAGGAAGTCGTCCTCATACAGGTCCTTCAGCGTCACGCGGCCAAGCACCGTGTCGAGCTCGTACGGCGGAATCCCGCCGCCGGGGGACTTCATCACGATGTCCTCGGCGCGCAGCACGTGGCCCGCCGGCAGGTCGCGCGCAATCACCAGGCTCTTGCCCATCTTGACGATCGGCGCCCGCTCGCTTTCGTAGATCTTCTTGGTCCCGTCGCCCATCGCCTTGAACGTGCGATCGAGGTCGCGGACCATCTTCTTCAGCCCGAGCGGCTCGAGCGAGAAGGCGTGGTCGGTCCCCTTCGAGGCGCGGTTCAGCGTGAAGTGCTTCTCGACAATGCGCGAGCCGAGCATGAATGCCGCCACCGGCATGGCGATGCCGTTGTCGTGGCTCGAGAAGCCGATGACCGCGCCGGGGAACCGCTCGCGATACGTCGCGATGACGCGCAGGTCGAGCTCCTCGAACGCCGCCGGGTAGCCGGCCGTGCACTGCAGGATCGCCAGCTGCGGGTTGATCGGCATGATCGTGTCGTAGGCGCGCTGCACGTCGTCGATTTCGGCGCCGCCGGTGGAGACGATCATCGGCTTGCCGAACGAGGCGACGTGCTTGAGGAGCGGCGTGCTCTTCAGGTCGCCCGAGGCGATCTTGTAGGCCGGCACGTCGAGCGACGCGAGGAAGTCGGCGCTGGCCAGATCGAACGCCGTCGAGAAGAAGTCGACGCCGAGCTCCCTGGCGTACGCCTGCAGCTCCGTGTACTCGCGCTGGCCGAACTCCAGGAACTCCCGGTGCTCGCCGTAGGTGGCGCCGAAGCTGTTCTCGTTGTCGTACGGCTTGTTGTAGGCCGCGCGCGTGTAGAGGCCGCGGTTGTCGCGCTTCTGCAGCTTCACCGCGTGGGCGCCGGCCTCCTGCGCCGCCTTGAACAGCTCGCGCGCCTTGTCGAGGCTGCCCTGATGATTGTGTCCGATCTCCGCGATCACGTAACAGCCGGTGTGATCGCCGATCTGGTGCCTGCCGATGGTGAGCGTCCCTGCCAAACCCGTTTCTCCTATACCTGGACGCCCGGGCGAAGCTGCGCCACGAGCTGGTCCCAACCGTAGTCCCTGTGCGCGATCTCACGCGCCGCGCGGCCGATCCGCTCGGCCTGCGCCGGCGTCGGCAGGCGATCGCAGCGGGCGATGTCGATGACGTTGGTCATGTGCACCAGTCCCTGCGGCGAATGCTCGTCGAGGTTCGTGATGACGGCGGCGCCGCATTCCATCGCCGCATTCACCGTCGTGTTGTTGGCGCGCAGTCCCTTCTCGAAGAACGCCGCGAGGTAGGTGCAGTCCACGAGGTGGTTGAACACCGCCGTGTCCGACAGGTACCCCATGAAGTAGACCTGGCCGTTGAAGATCGCCTGCAGCTCCTCGAACCGCACGACGAAGGAGCCGTCGAAGTTGGTGTTCTCGTGCAGCGCCGTCGACACGTACACCGAGTAGGACTGCCCGGTCGCGTCGAGCAGATCGCGCAGCTTGCGGTAGTGCTCGACGCGGATCTTGTGCGCCATGCCGAAGGTGAACACCTTCAGCTCCGCCTGCTGGAAGCGCTGCGGGTTGAGCAGCGTCCCCGGGCAGAACAGCTCGACGATGTCGGGGCGCGCCGCGGCCAGCTGGTGCGTCAGCTCGCGGTTGCCGCAGGAGACGCGCGCGGCGCCATGGAGCAGCCGCTGCTCGACCGGGGTGCCGTCGAAGGCGTGCAGGAACAGCTCGTAGCCGCCGCGATGGCCCTCGACCCAGCGGTCGAGCGCCTCGGCATCGGCGGCGGTGAATTCCGACATCTTCAGCGACAGCAGGGGGCGGCGAAACGCAGCCAGCTCAGCCGAGCCAATGCCGACGACCGGGATCTCGAGCTCGCGCGCGAGAATCGTGTTGAACTTCGCGATGCCGCACGTCCACGGGTTCAGGTGATACCCGGCGATACAGTCAATCATTCAGGATTCGGGGGCAATGGCGTCCAGCGCGACCGTTTTCAGCGGAGACGCTATTTTACAGCAACTGAAGGACTAAGCGGCCCGGACCGCCGCCCGGTCAGGCGTCCAGCAGGGGGTCGGCGCGCAAATCGAGCGGCACGAAGTCAGCGGCCCCGACCCGGCGCCCGGCCAGCCGCGCCACATAGAGGTGCGGGCCCAGGAGCCGGTCGTCAGCGTAGGCCGCCACCGTGGGGGTCCCCAGGAACGGCCCCAGCCACCCGAGCCCGCCGCAGGTGCTCAGGAACAACCGCGACTTCCCGACCAGCGCGCTCTGCAGGCCCAGGTTGTTCGCCGGGGTCATCCAGCGCGCCGCGCTCACCACGTTCGGGATGCCGGCGAAATCGAAGTCCTGGTGCTCGTCCATCGTCACGCCGGTGTCGAGCACGACGACGGGGCGCACGCGCGCGGCCCGTTCGACCAGCGCGCGGAGCTGCTCCCTCACCCGGCCCTGCGTGGGCAGCGCCGTCCCGGAATAGAACTTCACGGCGGTGAACTCCGCGGGCACGTCCGGTGGCAGCGCCGTCGGCAGCGCGACGCGGCGATACCGCGTGTGCGTCCAGAGAAAGTCGTGCGGGAGGGTCCCGTACCAGACGTGGCGGAACAGGCCGAAGAGCATCGAGGGATGGCAGGTCGCGGCAGCGCCGAGGCCGATAGCCGATCGGGCGCGGCCGAGCATCTCCTCGTCGAGCGGCGTCGGCCCGGTGGTCTGCTTGCGTCCGCCGGCTTCGGCCTCGCGCTGCCGCGCGTCGTTGCGGCGCGCCAGCTCGCCCGGCTCCATGAGGTCGAACAGGTCGACGTAGCGGCCGGCGAAGTCCTCGTACCAGTCGGCGACGCCGCCGCGCGACAGCACCACGAGCCGTTCGCGCGGAATCCGGTAGGCGTCGGCAAACCAGCGCAGGAACGGGACCCAGTAGAGCGCCTCGTAGCCGACTTCCGCCAGCCAGGGGCCGGCAACGATCGGCCCGCGCCCGGCGGCGATGGCCTCGAGCTCCCGTTCCAGGGCGGCGACGTCGCCCAGCGCCGCCTCTCGCTCGCCCGCGCGCGCCCGGCGCCTGGCCATCCGCACCACCGGCTTGTGCGCGGCGCGCAGCCGCCGCCACGCCTTCATGCCGAGATTGCGGATCGCGAGGGCGGCGTCGGTCATCCGGCGGTCGCAGGCGCGGCGGTCGCCGCCGCGGCACGCACAGCAGCGGCAACCGTCTCGACCTGCTCGTCGGTCAGCTCGGGATAGAGCGGCAGCGTCAACACCTCGCCGGCCGCGCGCTCGGAGACGGGGAAGCTCCCCGGCCCGTAACCCAGATCGGCATGCGCCGGCTGCAGGTGGACCGGGATCGGATAGTGGATAGCCGTCTGCACACCGCGGTCGAGCAGCGTGCTCGCGTAGTGCGCGCGATCGGCCACGCGAATCGTGTAGGCGTGCCACGCGTGGCGTACGTCCGGCCGGACGACGGGCGTGATCACGCCGGAGCCGGCCAGCAGCGCGTCGTACCGGGCGGCGAGGCTGGCGCGCGCATCGGTCCAGGCTTCGAGGTGCGGCAACTTGACGCGCAGGATGGCCCCCTGGATCCCCTGGAGGCGGTAATTGAATCCCTTGAGGCGGTGTTCGTACTTCCGCTCACCGCCCCAGTTGCGCAGCATCCGGAGCGTCTTGACGTACGCGGGGTTGTTGGTGGTGACCGCACCGCCCTCGCCATAGGCCCCGAGATTCTTCCCGGGATAGAAACTGAACGTCGCCAGGTCGCCGATCGAGCCGCCGCGCCGTCCCTTGTATTCGGCGCCATGCGCCTGGGCGGCGTCCTCAATGACCACGAGGTTGCGCCGGCGCGCGACCTCGAGGATCGGATCCATGTCGGCCGGTTGCCCGTAGAGATGCACCGGCATGATCGCTTTCGTCCGTGGCGTGATTGCCGCCTCGAGCTGCGCCGGGTCCATCGTCAACGTGCCCGGCTCGACGTCGACCAGGACGGGCGTGGCGCCGGTATAGACGATCGACGCCACCGTGGCCACGAAGGTGAAGGGGACGGTAATCACTTCATCGCCGGGACCGATGTCTGCAGCCAGCAGCGCGAGGTGCAGGGCGCTGGTGCCGCTGCTCACGGCCACGGCATGCTCCGTCCGGCAGAAGGCGGCGAACTCCTGCTCGAAGGCTTCGACCTCCGGGCCGAGGATGAACTGCGAGCTCTCGAGCACGCGCTGGATCGCGGCGTCGACCTCGGGTTTGATGGAACGATACTGCGCCTGCAGATCGACGAGCGGAATCACGCGTCCCCCAGCTTCTCGAGCACGAGCACGCGCCCCTTGTTGCCCCAGTCCATGCGCGCTTCGAGGTCGCGGCGCGAGCGGCAGCCCTCGAGGACGAACATCAGGCGCAGCAGGTCCTTGTTGAGCAGGGTGATGTGCGTCGGGTCGAGGTCGTCCTGCTGGTTGAAGTCGAGGAGGTCTCCCGGGTTCGGATGGAAGCGCGTCGTGACGTAGATGAACTTCGACGTCATCCGCACCATGTTCGCCACCGCCCGCTTCACCTCGAACACCGTGAGGTGCTCGAGCACCTCGCGGCAGATCACCAGGTCGAAGGCGTCGGCAGGCTTGAGCGTCGCGTCGGTGACATTGCCGATGGCGATCCGGTCGCGCACCTCCGGGGTCGCCAGCCGCCGGCTGCTCTCGGCGAAGTCGATCCCCTCGACGTCGACGCCGAGCTCCCACAGGAGGTGCATCAGCGCGCCCGGGCCGCACCCGAGGTCGAGCGCGCGCTGCGGTTGGAACACCTCCTTGATGAGCGCCGGGTTGCGCGCCTCGATGGCGCGCCGCGTCTCGAGGCTGTAGTTGTTGCCGGCATCGCGCCATTCGCCGGTGAAGTACTCGGCATCGTAGTGCGCGGAGGCGGTCGGCCGCTGCGCCAGGATCCTGGTTTCGAACTCGGTGATGGTCATGGATTCTGCTGTGCGCAGTACTCTTTCAGGATGCGGCTGGACGAGTCCAGCACGGTGTCGAGGTAGACGATCTCGATGCCATGCTCGCGGCAGATGGCGATCTGCTCGGGCGGCAGGCCGCGCGCGCGCCAGTCGCTCCCCTTCACGTAATAGCGGGGACGCAGCTGGCGCAGCACGGTCTCGGTATCGATCTGGTAGATGTGGACGAAGTCGACGTAGCGGATCGCGTCGATGATCGCCGCGCGCTGCTCCTCCGGCAGCAGCGGCCGGTGCTTGGTCCGGACGTAGCGGTCGGAGGCCACGTTGCACAGCACCGGCACGCCCAGCGCGCGCGCCGCCTTGAAGTACTCGATGTGGCCGCGGTGCAGCGGGTCGAACGCGCCGTCGACCATGGCGACCTCGTGGCGGTGCGCGGCGAGCTCGTCGAAGCTCAGGATCACGGCTTGACCAGCAGGCCCTTGTCCTGCAGCTCTTTCAGCGCGCGCTCGAAGAAGTCGACCGCCACGTCGGGCGTCGTCTTCGCCCACTCGACCAGCTCGGCGAAGCCCTGCTCGAGCGAGACCTTCGGCGCGAACCCGAGCGTCTCGCGGGCGCGCGTGATGTCGGCGGTGTTGTGGCGGATGTCGAACTTCCGCCCGGTCTGCGTGACGTCGGGCTCGATCTGGACGTTCAGGATGCGCCCGAGCAGCCGCGCGATATCCAGGATCGTGACCGTCTCGCCCGAGCCGACGTTCACCGGCAGGTAGTCGGCGCCCGGCTGCTCGAGCATCAGCGTCAGGCAGGCGACGACGTCGTGGATCGACACGAAGTCGCGCAGCTGTCCGCCGTCTTCGAAGACGACCGGCTGCTTGCCGTTCAGCAGCCGGCTCAGCCAGATTGCGGCCACGCCCGCATACGGGTTGCTCAGGCTCTGGCGCGGGCCGTAGACGTTGAAGAACCGCGGCGCAACCGCAGGAATCCCGTAGGTCTTGCCGATGAGCAGCACCATCTCTTCCTGGTGGTACTTGGTCATCGAGTAGATGTTGTCGCGATAGAGCGCCTTGTCCTCGGGCGTCGGGATCGAGACGACGTGGCGGCCGCACACGGGGCAATGCTGTTCCCAGTCGCGCGCGGCGAGCTGCGCCTCGCTCCGGATGCCCGGGGCGACAACGCCGTGCTCGGCGCACCGGTAGGCGCCCTCGCCGTAGACGCCGATGGACGAGGCGACGATGACCTTCTCGACGTGGTGCCTGGCGTTCACCAGGATGTCGAGCAGGAGCGCCGTGCCGCGCGTGTTGACGTCGACGTAGCGATCGACCTGGTACATGCTCTGGCCGATGCTGACCGCCGCGCCGAAGTGGACGACGGCATCGGCATCGAGCACGAGCGGCTCGAACACGGCGCGATCGCGCACGTCGCCGCGGACGTAGGTCGCCGCGGCGTTGGCGTACGAGGGCCAGGTGCCCGAGCGGTGCACCTGCGGCTCGAGGTTGTCGAGGACGGTCACCCGGTACTCGCGGCGGATGAGCGCATCCACGAGGTGTGACCCGATATACCCGGCTCCGCCGGTCACCAGCACGTGTCGAATTGCCATGGGCCTCTCAGTTCACCGTGTCCTGAATCTGCAACAAGCCGCCGGCGCCGATCGACGCCAGTGCCGCCCGCGCCAGCGTCAGGTGCCTGGCGGAGAATCCGCCGGCATCCGCGTAGTACGCCATCGTCGGCACGCCGTAGAACGGCGCCAGGTACGAAAAGCCGCCGTAGGTGCCGGCGAACTGCCGCGCCCCGGCGACGACCGCGCTCTGCACCGCCAGGTTGCGGGTCGCGTCGATGTGCGGCACGGTGGTCACGCGGCGGCCGGCGACATCGGGACCGTGATGCTCATCGACCTGGAGCGCCAGGTTCAACGAGACCACGGGCCCCTCCTGCGCCAGCGCGTCGACGGCCGCCTCGACGAACCGCCGGTTTGCGGGCGTATCGGGGAAGCAGTCGTTGAAGTAGAACTTCACCGCCGAGTATGACGCCGGCAGCGGCACGTCCGCGGGCGCCGAGGGGCGCGGCAGCCGGCGGTAGCGAGCGTAGCGAAACACCCAGTCTTCGTCCGCATGCCCCCACCAGTACGGCGACATCAGCTCGAACATCGTCGACGGATGCAGCAGCTGCGCATCGGCGAGCCCGGCGCGTGCGGAAATGGCCGCCACGAGGTCGCCGTCAAACGCCGTCGACTGCCGCTGCTTCTGCTCGCCGAGCTCGCGGATGCGCGCCTCATGGCCGCTGCGAAAGGTCGCCGCGTCCACCGCCTCGAACACGTCGTGATACGCCGCGATGCCGTGATACCACTCGCGCGTGCCGCCGCGTGAGATCACCGTCAGCCGGCCGGGCGCGACGGCGTAGCGCTCGGCGAACCACGCGAGAAACGGGACCCAGTACAGCAGCTCGAAGCCGACCTCGCCGAGCCACGGGCCGGCGACAATCGGGCCGCGATGCCGGGCCAGGG
>JBFWUM010000048.1:0-30645 GCA_050247255.1 Vicinamibacterales bacterium
AAGACGAACGCCCCCTTGAGGACGCAAATCAGGTGGAGGCCATCGGGATGATCGGCGCGGATCTGCTGCGCCATCTCCCGCACACGCTGCTGGATCTGCTCGGCGGAGATAAGGGTCTGCATATTTGAGGGAGCGCGAAGCGCAGAGTAACATAGCGCTCCGCCCCGCATGAAGCGCTTCCAGATGATCACCGAAGCCGACGCCCGCGTGCTCGAGTACGGCAGCACGGTGATCCTCGTGCCCGGCGGGCACGTGACGCCGCTCGCGCAGGACACGCTGGCGGCGCGCCGGGTGACGGTCGTCCGTGACGCCGGCGACGCCGAGAGCGCCGCGCTCGCGCCGCCGGCCGAGATCCGGACGGTGGCGATCGCCGGCGACCATACCTCGCTTGCGCTCAAGGCGGCCATCCTGACGCACCTGCGCGGCCGCGGCCTGGCGGTGCATGACCTCGGCACGAACAGCTCCGATCCCGTGGATTACCCGGACACCGCCGGCGCCGTCGCCACCCAGGTGCACCGGCGCGAAGCGGACGCGGGCATCGCCATCGACGGGGCGGGGCTCGGATCGACGATTGCGGCTAACAAGGTGCACGGCGTGCGCGCGGCCATGTGCACCAATACGACGCTGGCGCGTTATGCGCGGCAGCACAACGGCGCCAACGTGCTGGCGCTCGGATCGACGCTGCTGACCGTCCCGGAGGCGATCGCCATCGTCGACACCTTCGTCGATACCCCCATGCGCGAGGCGCGCTACATTCGCCGGCTGGCGAAGATTCGCGACCTCGAGGCGCGCGCGTCCCGCTGATGCAGTCCCAGGACCTCCAGCGGCTCATCCAGATCATCGTCGAGGAGCTGACGGCGGCGGGCGCCGGCCAGGCGCCGCAGACGCCCGGCCGGTGCGCCTGCCACTCGGTGCTGTACGAGTGCTGCCCGGACCGCTTGCGCGGGATTCTCGAGGCCGGTGCGACGCGGCTCGGCTTTCACGCGACGGGCGGCGACGCCGGCGGCGTCGCCGGGATGATCGACCACACGCTGCTCAAGCCGGACGCCTCGCGCCAGGACATCGAGACCCTGTGCCGCGAGGCAGCCGAGTACTCCTTTGCCAGCGTGTGCGTGAACCCCACATGGGTGGCGCTGTGCGCCCGGCTGCTGCAGGGCACCATCGTCCGCACTTGCTCGGTTGTCGGCTTCCCGCTGGGCGCGACGACCCCCGACACCAAGCACTACGAGACGCGACGCGTGATTTTCGACGGCGCGCGCGAAGTCGACATGGTGATCAACGTCGGCGCGCTGAAGTCGGGCGACCTGCGCATCGTGGAGCGCGACATCGAGGCTGTGGCGGCGCCGTGCCGAGAGGCCGGGGTGATTAGCAAGGTGATCATCGAGGCCGCGCTGTTGACCGACGATGAAAAGGTCACCGCCTGCACGCTGGCGAAGGCGGCAGGCGCCGACTTCGTGAAGACCTCCACCGGGTTCGGCCCGGGCGGGGCGACCGTGGCGGACGTCGCCCTGATGCGGCGCGTCGTCGGTGACGAGATGGGTGTCAAGGCGGCCGGCGGCGTGCGCGACCTCGAAGGGTTGAAGGCGATGGTGGCGGCGGGCGCCACCCGTGTCGGCGCCAGTGCCGGCGTGCGGATCGTCCAGGAGTCGCGGGGGCAGGCCCCGACCGCGGCCGCGAAAGGATACTGAGATGGCCAACCTCTCGCAGGAACAACTCCGCCGCCTGGCGCGGCTTGGCGCCGTGGCGCGGCTCGAGCAGCTGCGCCAGGAAGAGGCGGCGATTCGCGCCGAGTTCCCAGAACTGTTCGGGCGCGGCCGCGGGGCGGCCGCCGCGGCGTCGCCCGCGGCGGGGAAGGACGGCGGCGGGACCCGTCGGCGGCGCCGGATGAGCGCCGACATGCGCAAGGCGGTGTCGGAAAGGATGCGGAAGTATTGGGCCGAGCGGCGCAAGGCGCGATAGCGGTCGCCGGCCTTCTTCTCTTGGCAGGGGTTGCGTCAGGCCAGGGGTTGGTCGTCGATCGGCCGGTCGGGCCGTATGTCGTCGACCTGCGCGGGTCGATGATCGGCGTGCCGGGCGATCCGGTGTTCTTTCCGCCGGTCGGCGAGACGAGCACCATTCCGGCCCGCGCGTTCGGCTTCGAGGTCGGCGCGCACGTCTACCCGTTCTCGCTCGGCCCGGCCCGCCTGGGCATCGGCGCCAGCTACCTGCGCGGCCGCGGCACGGTGCCGGAGCCCGGCACGACCGTCGCCAACATGAGCGCGCTCGTGCCGCAGGTCTCCTTCAACTTCGGCGGCCGCGGCGGCTGGAGCTACCTGAGCGTTGGCTATGGCAACGTGCGGGTGCGGAGTACGATCGATGACGAGGAGGCCGACTCGAAGTCGCTCGATGCGCTCAACTACGGCGGCGGCGCGCGCTGGTTCCTGTCGGACCACCTGGGCGTTGGCTTCGACGTGCGGTTCCACCGGGTGTCGCCGAAGGCAAGCGCGGGCACGCCCGGGTTTACCGTCCTCTCGGTCACCGGAGGCATCGCGGTCCGGTAACCCAGCCATGCATCGCCTGATCGCCGCCCTCGTCACGTTTCTCGTCATCGGCAGCCACGCCGGTGTCATGGCGGCCGCGGTCCGCACGCCGGACGTTGACGGGACACACGAAGCCGACGCGCCGCGCGACGGGTCGCCGGTCGCGCCGTTTTACGAGGCGGCCACCCCTGACGATCTCGTTCGATTCAAGCTGCTGAAGGCCGGTGCCGCCGATCTCACGGGCCTCCCGGCGTCGGCTCCGTCAGCCGGAGCGGCTCGTTGCCTTCCTCCTTCCCAGTTCGCCCCTGTCTCTGCGTCGCCGCCGATCTGGCGCCTGCGCGGCCCGCCTCGCGCGGCCTGACACGTCCTTGCTCCGCCTCGACGGAGCTCCAAGTGTTTCTCCTGGAGGCCGGGTGCGCCGATCGGCTCGCCCGGGATGACATGTCACGTCGCCTTGCATATGCGGTTGTCGCGATTGGAATGACCGTGTGGGTGGCCTGCCGCTACGACGTCATCTGGACGGGCGCGGAGTTCGTCGACGATGGCGCCGCGTTGCGGCTGGCTGCGGCGGAGCCGCTCTGCGGCTGTGTGAAGCTGCGCAACGTCAGCGGCCGGCCGGTGC
Source organism: Vicinamibacterales bacterium (assembly GCA_050247255.1). Lineage (GTDB taxonomy): Bacteria > Acidobacteriota > Vicinamibacteria > Vicinamibacterales > UBA2999 > JBFWUM01. The sequence continues at coordinate 3,142 of JBFWUM010000048.1, forward strand.
ACCTGCGGTCGTTCATGGAAGGGCAGGAGCTCGGGTGGCGCGACGTGCCGCCGGGCGAGATGGTCGAGGAGCAGTTCGACTGGGGCGGTCCGCGCCAGGAACAGGCGTTCCTGATCGACGCCTGGACTCAGGCCGGCGAGCCGCTGCAGGCCAGCCAGGTGCTGAGCCTCGAGGACTCCGGGTGGCCGTGGCACGGCTGCGGTCAGCAGGGCCCGATGAACACCGATGTGGCCGCGTGTGCCGACGGCCCGCTGAAGCTGAAGACGGGGCGGGCCCGGCTGTGGTGAGGGGCTTGCCAACCCTCGCTCGCGAAAGCGAGCGAAGGTTGGAGCGGGAGACGGGGATCGAACCCGCGACATCAAGCTTGGGAAGCTTGCGTTCTACCGCTGAACTACTCCCGCTCAAGGGTAGCTAGGCAGCTGGGCGGCTACGTAGCTCGGTAGTTGGGTAGCTTGGTCAGTTTACCCCAGCACCCCAGCTACCTGAAAACCCAGCGACCTATCCTCTGATGATCGAAAGAACTTCGTCGCGCCGCCGCTCCATCTCCGCCCGGGTCTTCGCCTCGAGGTTCAGGCGGAGCAGCGGCTCGGTGTTCGACGCGCGGACGTTGAAGTGCCAGTCCGGATAGTCCACCGACACCCCGTCGATCCTCGCGATCTGCGCGTCCTGGTACTTCGCCTCGAGCGCCGCCAGCTTGGCCGACACGTCGGCCATGCTGGTGAGCTTCGTGTTGATCTCGCCCGAAATGAAGTACTTCTCGCGGAACGGCGCGAGCAGGTCGCGCAACGACTGGTTCTTCTTCGACATCAGCTCGAGGATGAGCAGCGCCGGGATGAAGCCGTTGTCGGCGTAGAAGTAGTCCTTGAAGTAGTAGTGGCCGGTGACCTCGCCGGCAAAGATGGCATCCTCCTGCCGCATGCGCTGCTTGATGAAGGCGTGGCCGACGCGGTTCATCAGCGCCGTGCCGCCATACTTCGCCGCGGTGTCCTTGACGGCGTGGCTCGCGCGCAGATCGTAGAGCACGGTGGCGCCGGGATGCTTCAGCAGGAACGCCTCGGCCAGCAGCGCCGTGACGAAGTCGCCCGAGATGAACTCGCCGCTGCCGTCGATGAAGAAGCAGCGGTCGGCGTCGCCGTCCCAGGCAATGCCGATGTCGGCCGTCCGCGCGATCACCGCCTCGGTGATGTCGCGCCGGTTTTCCTCGAGCAGCGGATTGGCCTCGTGGTTCGGGAAGGTGCCGTCGATCTCGAAGCAGAGTGTGGTGACGGTGCACGGCAGCCGCTCGAACAGCTTCGGCGCGACGAGGCCGGCCATGCCGCTGCCGGCGTCGAGCACGACGTTGAACGGCTTGATCGCACCCACGTCGACGAACGACAGCACTTTCTCGACGTAGGGGTCGAGGATGTTCCGCTCGGTCAGGCGGCCCGGCGCGGCTGCTGTCGGCGGCAGGTGATCGTTGGCAATCATGTCGCGGATGTCGCCGATGCCGGCGTCGCCGCTCAGCGCCTGCGCCCCGGCGCGCACCATCTTGATGCCGTTGTACTTCCCGGGGTTGTGCGACGCGGTGATCTGGGCGCCGCCGTCGAGCCCGTCGGTGGCCACCGCGAAGTAGAGCATGTCGGTGCCCATCATCCCGTAGTCGACGACGTCGGCTCCCTGCTCGCGCGCCCCTTCGATGAAGGCGGCGGCGATGGACGGGGAGGACACGCGCATGTCGCGCGACACGCCAATGCGCGTCGTTCCTGCGTGGGGCGCCCCTGCACGGGGTGCCTGCAGGTAGGCGACGAACCCGCGCCCGATCTGCCGGGCGATCGTCTCGTTGATCTCGGCGGGGTAGAGGCCGCGGACGTCGTAGGCCTTGAAGATGGAGGTATCGATGGGCATCAGATCCGGGTGAAATCCGTCAGGGTGGTCTTGTCGCCGAGCACCGCGCCCGGCGCCGTCGTCACGCGCTCGCCGATGTGGCAGTTGCGGCCGGCAATGGTGTCGTGCACCTCGGCCGACCGGCCGACGCGGCAGTTGGGCCAGAGGATCGAACCGGCCACCACCGCCTGCTCCTCGACCTGGCACTGCCGGCCGACGACCGAGTAGGGGCCGATGCGGGCGCCGGCCTTGACCATCACCCCCTCGTCGATGAAGCAGGGGCCTTCGACCACGGCGCCGTCCTCGATGCGGGCATCGGCGGCAATGGCCGTCCGCGGCGCCGGCAGGCCGGCGAACGGCGCCGCCTCGAAGCGGCCGGCCATGATGTCGCGGTGCACCTGGACGTACTTCTCGGCGGTGCCGATGTCGATCCAGTAGCCCTCGTAGGTGTAGGCGACGAACGTCTCGCGGCGCTCGATCAGCGACGGGAAGTAGCTGCGCTCGATCGACCAGGCGACGTCGCTCGGGATCCGGTCGAACGTGCCGGGCTCGAGCACGTAGATGCCGGCGTTGATCTTGTCGGTGGTGATCTCATCCGGCTTTGGCTTCTCGAGGAACCGGCGGATGTTGCCGGCCTCGTCGGTTTCGACCAGCCCGTAGGCCGACGGGTTCTCGACCGGGGTCAGCACAATCGTCGCCCGCGCCTGCCGCTCCCGGTGCAGCCGGATGACCGCACCCAGGTCAATCTGGGTCAGCACATCGCCGTTGAACACGACGACCGACTCGGTCAGCTGATCGCCGGCGTACTTGATGGCCCCGGCCGTCCCGAGCGGCGCCGGCTCGACGACGTAGCGGATCTTGATGCCGGCGTCGCTGCCGTCGCCGAAGATCTCCTCGATGCGCCGCGGCTGGTAGTTCAGGCTGAGGATGACCTCGTCGATCTCCGGCACCTGCTTGAGCAGATCGATCTGGTAGTGGAGAAACGGCCGGTTGAAGATCGGCACAATCGGTTTCGGGGTGTGCAGGGTAAGGGGCCGGAGCCGGGTCCCCTTCCCCCCGGCCAGAAGGATCGCCTTCATGACAATTTCCGATCATACACGCTAGAATCTAGCGGCTCCCGATGAATCTGCCGAACTCGCTGACCGTGGTCCGCATGTTCCTCGTGCCGCTGCTCGTGGTCGTGCTGCTCACGGAGTTCGAGGCGCGGCAGATCCTCGGCATCTCCAAGGAGCTCGTCGGCGCGGCCATTTTCGCACTGGCGTCGATCACGGACTGGCTCGACGGCTACCTGGCGCGGCGCCGCCGCCAGGTGACCTGGATCGGGCAGATGCTCGATCCGATTGCCGACAAGCTGTTGACCTCGGCCGCGTTCATCTCGCTCGTCCAGCTCGGCCTTGCCCCGGCGTGGATGGTGGCGCTGATCATCGGCCGCGAGTTCGCCATCACCGCGCTGCGCAGCCTCGCCTACACCAAGGGGATCACGATCCCGGCGTCGCCGCTCGGCAAGATCAAGATGGTGTCGCAGGTGACCTGCATCCTGCTGCTCATCGTCGGCTGGGGGCCGCTCCCGTGGCTGGCGCCGCTTGGCCGCCTCGCCCTCTGGGTCGTCATGCTCACCGCCGTGGTCTCGGCGGCCGATTACTACCGCCGCTTCCAGCGGCTGCTCAACGCGCGCGTCACCGACGTCAACGTGGCGCGGACCACACGTAAAGCCAGTTAACAGGAGAGAGCACTCATGCGCATGTCACATCTGGCAGGGGCGGTCGGCCTTGCCACCGTCATCGCCTGTACGGCGCCCGCCCCGGCGTCCGCCCAGGTGCCCGAGGACATCTACCAGGGGCTCGTCCGCATCGGGCAGATCGTCGATCCGGCCTGCACCGCCAAGTTGTACCGGTCGCTGATGCCGGCCAACGACTACAACACCTACTGGGCGCCCGGCGCGGCTGCGCCCGATGCGTCCAAGGCGAAGCTGTATCCCGGCGTCACCATCCACCGCGACCAGAAGTTCGGGCCGCACGACAAGGACCTCGTGGACGTCTTCGTCGCCGATCAGCAGGGCACGAACCGGCCGATCTTCATCTGGGTGCCCGGTGGCGGCGGCAACAAGATCGAGCAGCAGGTCCGGGAGGGCAACGCCTTCTACGACAACATCGGCCGCTGGGGTGTGAAGAACGGTTACGTCGTCGCGACGGTCCAGCGCCACCCGGGACAGAACTGGGACGATCCGGGGCGCGACATCGCGGCCGCGGTGGACTGGCTCAAGGCGAACGCCGCGAAGTTCGGCGGCGATCCGAACCGGATCTTCATGGGCGCGCACTCGGCCGGAACCGGACCGACGGGCCAGTATGTGGGCCATCCTGAGCGCTGGCCGAACGGCGTGCAGATCAAGGGGATGATCTACATGTCGGGGAACCCGATTCCCGGGATCCTGCCGGCGGCCGCCGGTGGCGGCCGCGGCGGCCCGGGTGGACGCCAGGGCGGTCCGGCGCCCGGCGCGGCGTGCGGCACGACGGCCGCGCAGAACGGCACCGAAGGCGCGATCAGCGGCCCGAGCGGCGTCACGCCGCAGCCGGCCCGCCAGGGCGGCGCGGGTCGCGGCGGCGGCCGCGGCGGCCAGCAGCTCACGCCGGAGCAGGTGGCCGAGCGGGACAACCTGCCGGGCTTCAAGAAGACGAACGTGCGGATCATGCTGGTGCGCGCCGAGCTCGATCCCGGCGTGATGGGCGACATGATCGACGCGGATAAGGCGATTCGCGATGCGCTCTGCGCCACCGAAGGGGCCAACGCGCGCGAAGGGCAGGGGCGCTGCCCGACGATGCTGTATGCGCGCCGCCACAGCCACATGTCGGAGGTGTTCGCGTTCGACACGCCCGACACGACCGTCTCGAAGCCGATCCTCGACTGGATGGCGGCGATTCGGTAGGAGGAAAGAAGTCAGAAGCTAGAAGCTAGAAGCTAGAAGCTAGAAGGTGGAACCCGGAACCTCTTCCAGCTTCTAGCTTCTGCCTTCTAGCTTCTAGCTTCTAGCTTCTGGCTTCAGTTCTAGCGCCGCAACGCGACCAGATCCCCCGCCAGCATCGCGTCGCGCGCGACCGTGACCAGCAGCGTCGACGTCTCGGCCTTCACCTCCACCGCGACCGCCTCGCCCAGATCGAACAGGAAGTTCCCCGGCTCGTCGCGGTCGCGATAGATCGCGAAGCGCGCGCCCGGCGCCACGCCGTGGTTGCTGCCGCGATCGACCACCATGTAGTCGCCCGACCCGAACGCGCCGCGCCGATCGGCGCCGACGAGGATGCGGCCGTAGTTGTCGCGCTCGGCCGGCAGCCGCTCCGCGGCCTGGGCCGGGGGGGCCGGCAGCACGAACGGCTCCAGGTAGTCGCCGACGTCCACCGTCTCGCACGAGTGGGTGATCGTCGCCAGCGACATCGTGTCGTCGACCGCATAGATCCGGATCCAGCCGGTGGTGCGGACGACGCCGGGCGTGTCGGGCGTCGCGGGGCGGCGGTTCTCGAGCAGCACGCGTCGCGTGTAGAACTCCTGGCCGACCTCGAGGCCGTTGGCGCGGCCGGCGTTGATCGTGATGAGGTCGCCTTCGGCGTGCGTCCGCCTGACGAAGGAGTCCTGGCTGCCGGTGACCAGCAGCGACGCCGCGGGCGGTTCGAAGACCACCGACGGGGCACAGGCAAGGCCGATCACGGCCGGATCGAGGCGGGGACGAATCGCCGCCGGCGCCGGGCCGCGCTGGGCGGCCATCGAGACACCGGCAGCCGCACAGGCGAGCGCCAGCAGGGCAGCGAACCGCATGGAAAGCCTCCGCTAAATTACTGAGCTTTCAGCTCTTGGACCCGCTCGAGGCTGTCTTCCCGATACTCGCTCATCGGGAATTCCGCGAGGAGGCGCTCGTAATATGGGAGTGCCTCAGGTTTCTTTTCGGTCCGATAGAGGCTTTCCGCCAGATGGTAGTAGACGGCGTCGCGCCCGGAGTAGGCGGGGTCGTCGCGCAGCACCTCGCGGAAGCGGTCGATCGCGCCCGGGTACCACTCGACCCGGTAGTAGTGCTGGCCGACGAGGAAGGAGGCCTCGCTGAGGCGGTCGCGCGCTTCGCGCCAGCGCTGTTTTACCTCCGGCGTCAGTGCGCTCTCCGGGAACCGCTCGAAGAAGATGTCGAACTCGCGAAGGGCTTCGCGGGTCTCGGTCTGGTCGCGCGCCGGCGCGCGCATCTGCTGAAAGTGGCTCATCGCCAGCTTGTACTGCGCGTAGTCGGCGCGGGCGTGAATCGGATAGAACTGCAGGAACTCACGGTACTCGTTGGCAGCGAAGACCACCGACTCGGCGGAGTTCTCACCGAGGTAGCTGTCGCCGAGTCCCAGCTTGGCATCGGGGCGGCGCGGGCTCTGCGGGTAGTTGTCGACGACCTGCTGGAAGTAGGTGCGCGCCTGCAGCCAGTTCTGCTCCATGAGCGACATCTGGCCGCGCTCGTAGAGGAACTGATCGGGCGCCACCCCTGGCGGCGCCGTCGCCGTCCTGGCCCCGCCGCACGCGGTCACGACTGCCGCAAGCGCCGCAACAAGCCACAGTGTTCGGACCTGCGTCTTCTCAATCATTCAGAGGAGGCCTTCCTCGGTCATCCATTCGTATTCGGCGCGCAGCCCCTGCTCGAGCGTCACCGTCGGCGCGAAGCCGAGATCGGCGCGCGCCCGCGACGTGTCGGCGTAGGTGTCCCGCATGTCGCCGCGCTGCGGATCGAGCCGCTCGACCCGCAGCGGCTGCCCGGTCATTTTCCGGATCAACTCGAACACCTCGATCAGCTCGACGCGCGCGCCGCCCCCGATATTGTAGACACCGCCGGGCTTTCCCCGCGTCGCGGCGGCCACGGTGGCCGCGACCGCGTCACCGACGTAGGTGAAATCGCGGGTCTGCCGCCCGTCGCCATACTGGCTGATCGGCGCCCCGTTCACCGCGGCGCTCAGGAAGCGCCGGAACGCCATGTCCGGGCGCTGCCGCGGGCCGTACACGGTGAAGTAGCGCAGCGCCACCGTCGGCACCGAGTGCCCGATGTGGTACAGGTGGCACAACTGCTCGGCTGCGAGCTTGGTGACGCCGTAGGGCGACACCGGCTGCGGCCGCGCATCTTCCCGCATCGGCAGCGCCACATCGTCGCCGTACACCGACGAGCTCGAGGCATAGACGAAGCGCTCGATCGGCCGGCCGCCGCACGCCTCGAGCAGCAGCTGCGTGGCGTCGACGTTGTGTTCTGTATAGACGCGGAAGTCGCGTCCCCAGCTTTTCCTGACCCCGGCCTGGGCCGCCAGGTGGTAGACGTGGGTGACGCCGTCGAGCAGCGCCGGCAGGTCGGCGTCCGCGATCGCCTGTTCGACCAGCGTGAACCCGGGGGTCCTGCGCAAGGCGGCGAGGTGCCGCTCTTTCTCCTCCCGCGCGTAGTAGGCGGTAAAGCAGTCGAGCCCGACGACCGGAATCTCCATCGACAGGAGGCGCTCGCTCAGGTGCGAACCGATGAACCCGGCGGCGCCGGTGACGAGCGCTTTCACGAGAAATTCTCCCGGACGCGTTCGGGCAGCCGGCAGGGACGGCCGGAGGCGTCGACCGCAGCGTGTACCGTGTGCCCCTCGGCCAGCAGTGCCGCGTCGGCCGCCCGCGTCAGCGTGTAGTCGAACCGGATGCGCACCGGCGTCAGCAGCGTGGCGCGGGCGTCGATGTCCACCTCGTCATCGTAGCGTGCCGGCTGACGGTACTCGCAGTGCGCCTCGATGACCGGCAGCTGCACGCCCGCCTCGCGCTCCATCGCGCTGTAGCTCCAGCCGGCCTGCCGAAGCCATTCGGTGCGGCCGACCTCGAACCAGACCAGGTAGTTGGCGTAGTAGACGACCCCCATGCGATCGGTTTCGGCGTAGCGGACACGCACCCGTGTGCGTCGGACCGTCATGCAGGCGAGGCGGAGCGGAGGGCGGCCGCGCGCAGCGCGCGCGTGGCCGCTTCGGCGTCGCTGCGGCCGAAGATGGCGTTGCCGGCGACGAGGATGCTGGCGCCGGCTGCCACGACCTCGGGCGCGGTCGTTTCGTCGATGCCGCCGTCGATTTCAATGGGCGCGGCCGAGCCGGCGGCGTCGAGCACGTCGCGCACGCGGCGCAGTTTCTCGACGCTGCCGTGGATGAACGCCTGGCCGCCGAACCCCGGGTTGACCGACATCACCAGCACGAAGTCGACGTCGCACGCGATCTCCTGCAGCGCCGAGGCGGGCGTGGCCGGGTTGAGGACGACCCCCGCCTGGGCGCCGAGGCTTTTGATGTAGTGGACGGTGCGGTGCAGGTGCGGCACCGCCTCGACGTGCACCGACACCATGGCCGCGCCAGCCTTGACGAAGTCGTCGATGTAGCGATCGGGCTCCTCGATCATCAGGTGGACGTCGAGCGGACGGGTCGCGACCCGCTTGATGGCGCGAACCACTGGCGGGCCGATGGTGATGTTCGGGACGAAATGGCCGTCCATGACATCCACGTGGATCAGATCGGCCCCGCCGCGCTCGGCCGCAGCGATGTCGCGCCCGAGCGCCGCGAAGTCGGCGGACAGAATCGACGGCGCAATCCGAAGGCCCTGGGTCATCGGCTCACCTCGAGGGCAATCGCATCGCCGCCGGCCACGCGGAAACCGCCGGCCGGCTGTTGACGGACGACGGTGCCCGCCGGCACACCGGGGTAGGGCTGCGAGCCGGTGATGCTGACGCGGAAACCACGGCGCCGCAGCGCTTCGGCCGCGCGCTCGCCGTCCATGCCGATGACGTCTGGCATCACATACGTGGTCGCCTGCTCGCCGCGGTTGAGCAGGAGCGATACCTGCGGGGCGACCACATCGGGCGCGGGGTGTTGCGCGACCACCGCGTCCGCCGGGTAGTCCGGCGACCTGAATTCGGCGACGCCGCCGAGCTCGATGGCATCCTGATCGAGGCGCAGGCGCGCGGTCCGCTCGGTCTGGCCGACCAGTGGCGGAACCACGGTCGTGCGCGCTCCCGCGCTGAGCCAGACGCGGATGCTGCGCTGCGGCCGGGCGGGGACGCCGGCCGGCGGATCCTGCTGCATGACCTGGCCCTCGGGTACCGCCGGATCGACGCGGCGGTTGTCATCCACACGCAGCGTCAGCCCGAGGTCGGTCAGCACCTGCCGCGCCTCGTTCACGGACCGCCCCACGAGCTGAGGCACCTGGACCTCGCGCGCGCGCAGCGCGGTGCGCATGCCGATGCCGGCAAAAACGAAGAACGTCGCGACCAGCGCGCCCGCCAGGATCAGCAGCTTCCCGGCCGTCCACACGCGCCCTTCCAGGTGGGTCATCAGCCTGACGATCGTACCACGGCCGCCGCAAAGAACGCCTCGAGCCCGTGGGCAAACGGCAGGGTGCGCAGCCGCCCGTGCGCGTCCACGACCGCCGCCGGCAGCGGCGACGCCTGACGGAGGTCGAGCGGGGTGAAGTCGGGATGTTCGGCGAGGAAAGCCTCGACGACCTGCTCGTTCTCCTCCGGCTCGCTCGAGCAGGTTGCGTACACCAGCCGCCCCCCTGGTGCGACCATCCGCGCGGCGCGCGCGAGCAGGGCGCGCTGCTCGCGTCCCAGCGCCGCCAAGTCCTCTTCCTGCCGCCGCCAGCGGATGTCAGGGTCGCGCCGCACGGTGCCCATGCCGGAACAGGGGGCGTCGACGAGCACGCGGTCGAACGGCTCCGTAAAGGGGAGCGGGCCGTCGGGTGGCACTGGCACGACCTCCACGCAGGTGGCGCCGCTTGCGGCCACCGTCTGCTTCAGCAGCTCCAGGCGCCGCGGGCGGATGTCCGAGGCGACGAGTGTGCCCGTATCCGCCATCGCCGCCGCCATCGCTGTCGTCTTGCCGCCCGGCGATGCGCACAGGTCGAGCACGCGCTCTCCGGGCTGGCACCCGACGGCCAGCGACACCAGCTGCGACGCTTCGTCCTGCACGAAGAAGGAGCCGTCGGTTTCACCCTGCAGCGGGTTGCCGGCGGTTACGATCAGGCCATCGGGCGCGTAGCCCGCCGGCGTCGTTTCGATGCCATCGCGGTCGAGAGAGGCGGCGAGCAGCTCGCGCGTCGTGCGCAGGCGGTTGGCGCGCAGCGCCAGGCGCGGCGTCTCGTTGTTGAACTGCACCCAGCGTTCGCACGCGTCGAACCCGTGGCGCTGCAGCCACCGCGCGACGACCCACTCGGGATGCGAGTGGGTGATCGACAGATAGGCAAGCGCGGCGTCCCGGTGTCCCGGGTCCCCGGGGCGCGGTGGCAGCGGCAGGCGATGCCGCTCGCGAAGGGTCCCGCGCAGCACCGCGTTCACGAACCCGGCTGCGCTCGGCTTGCGCGCCGCCCTCGCCAGGTTCACCGCATCGTCGACGACGGCACTGGCGGGAACGCGATCGAGGTGGAGCAGCTGGTACAGGCTCAGGCGAAGGATGACCACGATGTCGCCATCGAGCTTGTGCAGCGGGCGCCTGGCGAAATGCCCGATGAGATGGTCACAGCTGCGCTGCCAGCGCAGCGTGCCGGTTGTGATGTCGGCGGCGAGCGCGCGATCGCGCGGATCCACGAGCCGCGTCCGCCCGTGCGCCAGCGCGCCAGGCAGATCGGCCGTGCCCGCGGTGATGGCGCGCAGCGCGTGAAAGGCCGCGGTCCGCGCCGGCGCGATCATGCGCCGAAGCGCGCGCCGGGGTGAATCGGCCGGCCGGCGAGGAAGTCGCGCGCGGCCATCGGGCGCCGACCTTCGGCCTGCAGCTCCTCGATGGCCAGGCGCCCGTGGTGCCCGGTCGCGACCTCAATGCCGTCCGGCGACGCGGCGACCACCGTGCCCGGTGGTTCGACGGACGGATCGGCAAGGACCCGCGTCCGCCAGAGGATGAGCCGCTCGCCGTCGAGAAACGTGAACGCGTGCGGCCACGGATACAGGCCGCGGACGCGGTTATGGATGAAGGACGCCGGCAGCGTCCAGTCGATGAGGCCGTCCTCGCGCGTAATCTTGGGCGCGTAGGTCGCGAACATGTAGTCCTGCGGTTCCTCGACCGCGGTGCCGGCGGCGAGCTGATCGACGACCCGCACCAGCAGCGGCGCGCCCAGTGCCGCGAGGTCGCGCTCGACGACGTCGGCCGTTTCGCCGGGACCGATTGGACGCTTCACCTTGGCAAACATGTCGCCGGCATCCAGGTTCTTCACCACGCGCATGATGGTGATGCCGGTGTCGGTGTCGCCGTCGATGATCGCGCGATGCACCGGCGCGGCGCCGCGCAGCCGTGGCAGCAGCGACCCGTGCACGTTGATCATGCCGAGGCGGGGCAGGGTGAGCAGGTCTTCGGGGATGAGCTTCCCGTAGGCGGCGACGACGCCAAGGTCAGGGTCCCAGCTGCGAAGCGTCTCGGCGACGGCCGGATCGCGCAGCTTCTCGGGTTGCAGCAGCGGCAGGCCGTGCTCGAGCGCCAGCGTCTTCACCGGGGAGAACGCCACCTTCTGTCCCCGGCCGCGGGCGCGATCGGGCTGCGTGACCACGCCGACCACCGTGTGGCGTGAGTCGAGCAACGCGCGCAGCGTCGGCGACGCGAACTCAGGCGTGCCGAAGAAGACGATGCGCAGCGGGGCACTGTCTACCATTTGCCGGCGCGCGACAGCTTCCTGATCTTGCGGACGATGAGGTCCTTCTGGAGTCCGCGCAGCCGATCGACGAAGAGCGTCCCGTCGAGATGGTCCATCTCGTGCTGGAAGCAGCGCGCGAGCAGCCCCGTGCCCTCGATCGTCTGCGGCTCGCCGTGGCGATCGAGGCCTTTCACAACGGCACGCGCCGGCCGCGCGACCGTCGCGTTGAAGCCGGGGACGCTGAGACACCCTTCGTCCTCGAGCTGCATGCCGTCGCGCTCGACGAATTCCGGGTTGACGAAGACGATGAGGCCGTCGGGATCGCGGCCAATCGAGACGTCGGCGACGAAAATGCGAAGCGCGACGCCGACCTGCGGCGCGGCCAGCCCGACGCCCGGCGCCGCGTACATCGTCTGGATCATGTCGTCGATGAGCTGCTGAATCTCCGGGGTGAGGGCGTCGACGGCCGCGGCGGGCTGATGCAGCGTGTCGGCGCCGTAGCGGATGATCGGTCGAATCATGCGATAGGTGGCTTCCGCCTTCAGGCGGAAGTGGCGCGGCGCTGGAACCGTTCGCGCACCTGCTCGAGGGTTGCGCGGTAGTGCGCGTCGATCTCGCCGATGGAGTCGCCGCCGAACTTCTCCAGGAACGCATCGGCGAGCACGAACGCCACCATGGCTTCGCCGACCACCGCCGCGGCCGGCACGGCACAGACGTCGCTCCGCTCGATGGCCGCCGGCGAGTCCGCGAGCGTGCCGATGTCGACCGACCGGAGCGGCTTCATCAGCGTGGCGATCGGCTTCATGAACCCGGCCACGCGCACGTCCTCGCCGTTGGTGACGCCCCCTTCGAGGCCGCCGGCGTTGTTGGTCGGCCTCGCGGGCAGGTGCGCCGACTCACCGGGCGGCAGGATCTCGTCGTGCACCCGCGACCCGGGGCGGAATGCCGCGCCGGGACCGAGGCCGATCCCGACGCCCTTGATGGCGTGAATGCACATCAGCGCCTGGGCGAGCCGCCCATCCAGCTTGCGATCCCATTGCACGTACGAGCCCAGGCCGGGAGGGAGGCCGCGCGCGATCACTTCGAACGCGCCGCCGACGGTATCGCCGGCCGCCTTGGCGGCGTCGATGAACGCGATCATCCGCTGCTCGAGGTCGCGATCCACGCAGCGGATCGGGGCATCGTCAGACAGCGCGGCGGCTTCGTCGAACGACACGACGCGGCCCTCGGGCAGGACGACGTCGCCAATGGCGCTGACGTGGCTGGCAACGCCGACGCCAAAGCGGGCGAGCAGTTGCCGGGCGAGGCTGCCGGCGGCGACGCGCGCGGCGGTTTCACGCGCGCTGGCGCGTTCGAGCACGTCGCGGATGTCGTCGTGCCCGTACTTGATGGCGCCGGCAAGGTCGGCGTGGCCGGGACGCGGACGCGTGACGCCGCTGCGGCGGGCGCCGCCGGCGCCCTCAGGCATCTCGGCTTCGACGTACATGGTCTGCTGCCAGTTCGGCCAGTCCTTGTTGCGGATCAGCAGCGAGATGGGCGCGCCGGTGGTACGGCCGTGCCGGACGCCGGCGAGGACCTCCGCGCGGTCGCTCTCAATGGCCATGCGGCGGCCGCGACCGTAGCCTCCCTGACGCCGCCGGAGCTGGGCATCGAGCGCCGTGATGTCGATGTCGAGCCCCGCCGGCATGCCGTCGACCGTCACGACCAGCGCCTGGCCGTGCGATTCGCCGGCAGTGAGAAAACGCAACATTGACGGGAATTGTACATCGAAGGAACTGCGCACCTGGCGCCGCAACCCGCTGAATGGCCGCATGTTGCGCGTGGCATCGAACGTTGCATGGCATGGCCGCCATGCAGCTCCTTCACGACCGCTACGCGGTGATCGACGACCGCGCCTACGACCTGGTTGAAGAATGCGGCGTCGCGCTCGAGGACATCGGCCGCGATGAATCTCACCGCGGTGACGAGGAGCTCCCGCCGCTGGGCGAGCTGATGGACCACGGACGCGATGGGGCCCCGCGCTGGGTGGTGGCCGACGCGCGCAGCAGTGTCCAGGCGGCGGCGCTGGGACGGCGGGCCGCCGCAGCGGCGCGGCGCCGTGGCTTCGTGGCGCTGTCCGTCGACAGCTTCGAGCGGCTGCACGCGCGGCTTGCCGACCTGCTGCGCGATCGCGCACTGTTGTTGATCGGTACGGCCGGCGGCGGCGCCGACGCTGCACTGCATCCGGCGCTGCTTGCAGCAGCTGCCCTGTCATCGCGTCCCCACGTGTTACTGACGCTCCGGGTGCAGCGGGGCGCCGGTTCGGCCCAGGGCCCTGGCCTGGTTAGGGAGGCACGGGCGGCCTACGGCCCCGCCCTCGCCCGGGCGATATCGGCACCCCCGCCCGCGCCGGACGTGGTGGCGTGCCTCGAACGCGCCTCTCGCGCCCACGCGTTCGTGGCCGAGGGTCGCCATGCGGCGGCCGAACGGCTGCTGCGCGATGTGCTCGGCAGCCTCGAACGCCGCCGCGCCTACAGCGAGGCGGGCCAGCTGGCATTACGGCTCGTCGCCTTGCTGGCGCGCCGTTGCCGTCTCGACGCCGCCGACGCCGCCTGCGCCGACGCGCTCAGGCTCGTCACCCTGGCACCTGACCCGCCGCTCTTGCTGCGCGTCCGGCTGCAGGAGGGCATGCTGCGCCTGGCGCGCGGGCGCTACGTCGAGGCCGAATCGATTGCGCGCGCGGTGCTGCTGGCCGCGCCGCCGGATCCCGTCCGCCTGCGGGCGCTGCGGCTGCTGGCGTTGTCCCTGCTGCACCAGGCGCGAGTCGACGAAGCGGTTCGCCTGGAGCGCGCGGGCGCGACCGACGCGGGGGCCGATCCGCTCGACGCCGCGGAACTGCGCGATACGGCTGTTCGCGTGCTGCTGGCTGCGGGGGAGAGCTTTGAAGCGGGTGCGCTCGCCGCCGGTGGACTGGACACGGCCCGCGCGAGCGGACATCCAGAGGCGCTGTTCGTGGCGTACGTCACCGAGCTGCGCGTGCTCAGCGCCGCCGGCGCACTGGATGCAGCGGCCCAATGCTGGCCGCACCTCCGGGTACTCGAGGTCCGGGCGCGCCTGCCGATCTGGGAAGCCGAGGGGACGCTCGTCTGGTGCGACGCCTTGCGCCGGGCGGGGCGGGCACGCGACGCACGCGCCGCGAGCGGCAGGCTCGCACGGCTGCGGCAGGTCGTGCCGCCGATCCTGCGTGAGGGCATCGATGCCGTGCTGCAGCCGGCACCTGCGCAGCCCGCATGCGGCGCGAAGGCGCTCACGGCGCTGGGGCCCGAGATCGTCCGCCTCGGCTACGACGCGGACGAGGACGCCGATGCCATTCGACGGGTCCTGACGCGCGTCGCCTCCGACCTGGCGGCCAGCCGCATTGATGTGGTGACAGGCGAAGGGGGGCCGGCCACGGTGACGCTGTGCATTGGCACCGGCCTGGAGACGACGCTCGGCCGGCGCGCGCTGGAGTCGGGCATCACGCTCGGCTTCGCCGGCGCGCCGGATTCCGGTCCGGCCCACGCCGGGCACTGCGGGAGAGAAGCGGCTGTCCCGATCAGGCGAGGGGTGCGGCTGCTGGGGGCCATCGTGTGCCGGTGGCCGATCGATCGGCCGATCCCCGTCGAGGCCCGCGCCGCCCTCGAACTCACGGCCGCGGTCCTCTCGCCCCGCCTCGACGCGCTGCAGGCGCGCGGCCGGGAAGAGGCGGCCGCGTCGGTGTCGGTCCCGGAATTGGTCGGTGGGAGCGCGGCGATGGACGAGGTGCGCCGGGCAATCGGACGCGCGGCCCGCGCGCCGTTCGCGGTCCTGATTGAAGGGGAGTCGGGGACCGGCAAGGAACTCGTCGCCCGCGCGATCCATCACCTGGGGCCGCGCCGCGAGCGGCGCTTCTGCGACATCAACTGCGCGGCGCTCCCTGACGAACTGTTGGAGTCGGAGCTCTTCGGGCACGCCCGCGGCGCCTTCACCGGGGCGCTGGTCGAGCGCGCCGGGCTGTTCGAGGCAGCCGATGGCGGCACGCTGTTCATGGACGAAGTAGCCGATCTGTCGCCGCGCGCGCAGGCCAAGTTGCTGCGCGTCGTGCAGCAGCAGGAGGTGCGGCGGGTCGGCGAAACCATCAGCCGGAAGATCGACGTACGCCTGGTCGCCGCCGCGAACCGCGACCTTCAGGCGGAAGCCGATGCGGGCCGGTTTCGCGCCGACCTGCTGTACCGGCTCAATGTGATCCGCATCCGCCTGCCGCCGTTGCGCGAGCGCGCTGCCGACATCCCCGCGCTGGCGCGCCACTTCTGGCGCGAGGCGGCCGAACGCGTCGGCTCGCGCGCCTCGCTGACCCCTGCGGTGTTCGCCGCGCTGGCGGCTTACAGCTGGCCCGGCAACGTGCGCGAGCTGCAGAACGTGATGGCGGCCATGGCAGTCGCCGCGCCCGCCGCCGGCCGGGTCGGCGTCACGCTGCTCCCCGCACTCGTCGCGGCGCCGACCGTTCCGCCCACCCTGAGGCTGGCCGATGCCCGCGATCAGTTCGAGCGCCGGTACGTCGAAGCGGCGCTCGCCCGCGCCGGCGGCAGCCGCACCCGCGCCGCGGCGTCGCTAGGCATCACCCGCCAGGGACTGCTCAAGACGATGGGGAGGCTGGGGGTGAGGTAGCACGGGTTCTTGGGTTCTCTGGGTGCTGTGGTTCTGGGGTGCCGGTTCTCAGGTTCAGGGTTCGAGGGTTCACAGGTGGTTCAAAGGTTCGGCGCCGAACCCGTGAACACAAAGAACCACCTGAGCACCCGCGAACCCCTGAACCTGAGAACCGGAACCCAAGCACCTGAGCACCAGCGCACCCGAGAACCCCGTCGGGTTCAGGAGAACTGCCTGGCCAGTTGCGGGATCAACCCGCCGGCGAAGTCTTCGAGCCTGCGGGTGGCCTGCTCGGGGGCGCCGGCGGTCGGGACGACGAGGCGGACGAGCGCGGTGTCGCGGCGGCCGGTCTGGATGCCGTCGGCGAGCAGGTTGAACCGCGAGCGAAGCTCGCTGGCGGTCACGCGCTTCGGGGTCTGGTACCAGTACATCAACGCCAGGCTCGTGTCGCCGCGCTCGGCGATCAGCGTCCGCACCTGGTGGCCGCCCGCCAGCGTGCGGGTTTCCATGCGCGAGATCTGCCAGCCGTTGCCCGGCAGGCAGTTGAGGGGCGAGTGCATCACCCGGCCGACGCGCGGGTCGCTGTAGTAGGCCACGTCCATTTCCACGGCCGCGGCATCGCCGCGATACAGCCGGTAGACGTACTGATCGGCGCCGAGCGTGGCGACCACGTCCGGCGATGCGAGGTCGGCGGCGGTCGCCGTGAGCCCGCCGGCGGCCAGCGGCAAGGCCTGCATGGATGCCGCGGTCGGCGCCGAGGCGCCAGGCCTGACGATGGCAAAGACCGCGAGGAAGGCCAGCGTCACCAGGCCAGCGCGCGCGAATCGCATGTCTCTCCTTCGGCGCGCGAGGGGCGCTCGCGGCGGGTCATCAGCAGGTAGATCCCCAGCAGCGCCGCGCCCATGGCGAAGAACGCGGCGTATCCGGTCAGGTCATGCACCAGTCCACGGGCGGCGCCGGCGCCGAACAGGTGCGCGAGGATGCCGGTACCGGCGACGCGCAACGTGTTGCCGGCGATGGCGATCGGCACGGCCGCGACGGCCAGTGTCGCCGCCTGGCGCACCGGCATGTCGATCAAGGTCTTGGCCATGGCGATCATCGCGACGAGCGACACGATCGACCGCAGCCCGCTGCACACATCGGCGACTTCGAGCGTCACCGTACTGAGGGTGATCAGGTTGCCTTCGCGAATGGCGGTGATGCCGGCCGTGCCGAGCAGGCCAGCGGCCATCTGCGAGGCGAAGAGCTGCAGCGGCAGCGTGAGCGAGGTCACGAGCGTCGCGGGAAGCGGAATGGCAAGCAGCAGCAGCACGAGCGGCGCCGCGAGCAGCCGCAGGTGCGCGCTGCCGGCCAGGGTCAGGACGCAGGCGGCCAGCGACGCGAGGGCCGAGACGCGAAGGACGAAGAGCTCGCCGGCGAACGTGCCGGCCATGTGGAGAATCAACGAGGCGGCGAGGAGCGCGAAGCCGGCATTGGCCGGCGCGACGGGAAGCGCGCGGAGCGCGGCACGCCGCCGCCAGAGGACGACGGCTGCGGCAATCGCCAGGGCGACGCCGTGCGAGCTGGCGGGGTCGTCGTACCATTGCCGCGCGAGCCCGGCGCCAAGGGGGGCATAGAGGAGGGTGGCGGCCGCGGCGACCGCCACCATTCCTGGAAGCATCCGTTACCTCGCGCGCCGGCGCGAGCGATAGAGACCGGCCAGCGCGGCCCCGCTGCCGACCAGCAGGAGCGTCGCCGGTTCGGGCGTTGCGGCCGGCATGTTGCCGCCGCTGCTCGCGCTGCCAAAACCGCCACCCGTGCCGGTGCCGCCGCCGAGCACGCCCGGTGAGGCCGCGCCGCCCGCGGACACGACCGTCGTGCCGCCCGCTGCGGTTGCCGCGGCGCCGGCAGCGAACGTCGCAGCAGCAGGCGCCGCGCCAGCCGTGGCTACCGCGGTGGCCGTCGCCTCCGCGCCGTTGTCGCCGCTTGCCGCGCTGCCACCGCTCACCGTTCCACCTGCGGCGCCGCCGGTCGATCGCCTGCCGTTGGTGCCATTGGTCGCCGCCGCAGCTGCGCGCGTGCGGCCCGATCCGGGCGCCACGGCGGTGGCCGCTGCCGACCCGCGCGCATCACGCAGGCCCCAACCGAGCAGGCCGGGCGTCGCGCCGCCGATAGAGCCGCCGCTGGTGAAGACGCGCGAGGAACTCGAGCGCCGCGAACGGCCGAAGCTGCCTCCCGATGCCGCCCACCCCGCGCTGCCCGCTGCGCCGAAAGCCGAGGAGGCTGAACCCTGGGGCATGACCGGCGTGGCAAGCGCCTCGCCCAACTCGACGCCGCCAAGCTCGGGCGTCGCCGTCGGCGCCCCGATCGCCGGGTCGCGGAAGAAGCGCGACGCCACGGTTTCGGGCATCGTCCGCGCCGTCAGCGAAATGCGCGCCGGCTCGGCCGGAGACACGTTCTCATGGGTCGGCGAACTGACGAGCATCGGTCCCACCAGCGCGGGGGCCGAGAGTCCACCCGCCAGGAGCAGGAGGACGACAGCAAGTGAGGTGCGGCTCATTTTCACGGCAGACTCCTCGTCCGATAGGGGGCCATCGGCTCGACCGCGCACCTGCAGGGCCGATGCCACCCTCGGCGTGGAACGGTCGTGGGTAGAATGTCGGCGTGCTGCGGTTCATCGCGCGCCGGCTGGTGCTGACGCTCCCGGTGCTGCTCGGCGTCGCCACGCTCGTCTTCTCGCTCATCCATTTCATTCCGGGCGACCCGGCGCTGGCCATGCTCGGCGAAACGGCTTCGCCTGCGGACGTCGCCGAACTGCGGGCGCGGCTGGGACTGGACCGTCCGCTGATCGAGCAGTACGGGAGCTTTCTGCGCGGTGTCGTCCGCGGCGATCTCGGCACCTCGATGCGGACGAGCGAGCCGGTGACCGACACCATCCTCGAGCGTATGCCGGCCACCTTCGAGCTGGCGATGGCGGCCATGCTGGTGGCCATCGCGCTTGCGGTCCCGCTGGGGATCGCGGCCGCCGTCTGGCGGGGGACCGCCGTCGACTACGGGGCGACGACCGTGTCTCTCTTGGGCATTTCCATTCCCAATTTCTGGCTTGGGCCGCTTCTCGCGCTGCTGTTTGCGGTGCAGCTCGGGTGGTTCCCGGTGTCGGGGCGGGGGACCCTCGCGCACCTGGTGCTGCCGGCCATTTCCCTCGGCGCCGCGCTGGCGGCGATCCTGGCGCGGATGACCCGGGCGACGCTGCTGGAAGAGCTGCGTGAACAGTACGTCCAGGCCGCGCGCGCCCGTGGCGTGTCGCGCCCGCGTGCGGTGCTGCGCCACGCGTTCCGGAACAGCCTGATCCCGGTCGTGACGCTGCTCGGCCTGCAGTTCGGCGCGGTGCTCACCGGCGCGGTCATCACCGAGACGATCTTCGCGTGGCCGGGGATCGGGCGGCTGCTGATCCAGTCGATCGGCTTCCGCGACTACCCCCTGGTGCAGGGATGCATCCTGCTCATCGCCGTCACCTACGTCGGCGTCAACCTGATCACCGACCTGGTGTACGGCGTGATCGACCCGCGGATCCGGTATGAGTAAGGTCGGCGGCGTCATCGTGCTGGTGGCCGTGCTGGCGGCGCTGGTCGGCCCGGCGTTGGCGGGCGTCGATCCGGCGGTGCAGCAGCTGCCCTTGCGGCTCGAAGGGCCATCGGCCGCGCACTGGTTCGGGCTCGACGAGCTCGGGCGCGACATCCTCGCCCGCGTCCTCGCCGGCGCGCGCATCTCGCTCCTCGTCGGCCTCGTCGTCGTCTCGATTTCGGCGAGCGTGGGGATGCTGCTCGGATCGATCGCCGGCTACTTCGGCGGCCTGATCGACGAGGGCATCAGCCGCGTGATCGACATCCTGCTGGCGTTTCCAGGGTTGCTGCTGGCGATCGCGCTGGTGGCCGTCCTCGGGCCGAGCCTCGTGAACGTGGTGCTGGCGCTGTCGCTCATCGGGTGGGTCGGCTACGCGAGGCTCGTGCGCGGGCAGGTGTTGCGCGCGCGCGAGTTCGAGTTCGTGCAGGCGGCGCGCGCCTGCGGCGCGCCGGTGACGCGGATCCTGCTGCGGCACATCATGCCGACGGCGCTGCCGGCGGTCACCGTGCAGGCGACGCTGGGGATGGGCGCAGCCATCCTGGCCGAAGCGTCACTGAGCTTCCTCGGCCTTGGCGTGCAGCCGCCGACCCCCAGCTGGGGGACCATGCTGAACGGCGGCCGCCTGCACCTGCTGGATGCGCCCCACCTGACGATCTTCCCGGGGCTGGCGATCGCGCTGCTCGTCCTCGGCTTCAACTTCCTCGGTGACGGGCTGCGCGACCGGCTCGACCCGGTCAAGGCGCATCGGCCGTCGTAGCGTTGGCTGTCACGCGCAGCGCGGCGTATTGCGCCCGCGCGTGCGCGGCAATGCCGGTGTGGCGCAGGCGATCGGCGGCGTCGGCCAGGTAGCGCAACGCCGGAACGTGAATCGGCAGGCGCGTGGCGGCCTGCTGCAGCACGAGTTCCGCCGCATCCGCCTCGCCGGAGAGAAACAGCGCGCGCCCATACAGCGCGAGCGTCTCGCTCGAGGCGTCAGCCCGCGTCGCAGCCGGCTGCAGCGCTTCGAGCGCCTTGCCGAGCGCCGCCGGGTCGCCCCCCTGTTCGGCGGCATCGAGCCAGATGCGGCCCAGCGCGGTGTAGACGTCCGGGTTGCCGGGTGAGCGCTCGGCAGCCCGTCCGAGCGTCGTCACCGCCGCATCGCGCCGTCCCGCCTCGGCAAAGGCCAACCCCACGCTGACCAGCCGCTCCGTCCGCCCGGGTTCGAGGGCGGCGAGTGCTTCCAGTTGCTCGATGCTGTCGCGGGAACGTCCGATGTCCGCGAAGGCGGAGGCCAGCTCGCTGCGGGCCGCGGCGAAGGCCGGGTTGAGCGCGACCGCCCGCTCGAGCGAGCGGGACGCGTCGGCCGGCAGCCCGGACTCGCGCAGGCAGACGCCCAGCAGGTAGTGCGCTTCGGCCAGCCGCTCGTCGAGCGTGATGGCGCGGCGCAGCGGTTCGAGCGCCGCCGACAGCTGCCCGTCGCGATAGTAGGCGAGTCCCAGCTTGTAGAGCACGCGCGGGGCGCGCTCGTCGAGCTCGATGAACCGGCGATAGTGCTCGGCCGCGCGCTCGTGACGCCCCATCGCCATGTTGACGTCGCCGAGCAATTCGGCCGGCTGCGGCGCGGTCGGATCGAGTTCCGCCGCCTGCCGGACGTCCCGGAGCGCGGCCGCCAGCTCGCCCCGGCGGCGATAGCTGTCGCCGCGCTTGAGGTAGGCGACCATCGAGTCGTCCTTCAACGCCAGCGCGCCGCTGAAGGCCTCGACCGCGTCGAACGTCTGCCCGCGGGCCAGCGCTTCGTCGCCGGCGGCGACCAGCGCGCGGAACTCGCGCTGCACGCGGACCGCGTTCCAGGCGAACGCCGCTGCGGCGAGCAACACCGCCGCCCCGATGGCCAGAGCAACCCCTCGTTTCATGGGCTGGGCCATTCTATGGCCTCGCGGGAACAAATCATCCCCAGGGGTGTCAAACCCTTTGACGGTGTAGACTTTCATGAGACCACCCCTTGCGGATCAGGCTGTCTCGGGATCGATCGTGAAGAACGCCGGCGCCATCAGCTGGTCGGAAGTCGACAGCCGTGAAGCGGCGCTCATCGAGCGCTGCACCGCGGGCGATGATGCCGCGTGCGCGGAGCTGGTGGCGGCGCACCAGCGGATGGTCTACGGCCTCGCGTTCCACCTGCTGGGCGACCGCGACGAGGCGCTCGACCTCTCCCAGGAAGTCTTCCTTCGCGTCTTCCGCACCCTCTCCTCGTTCCGCGGCCAGTCGGCCCTCCGCACCTGGATCTATCGCATCGTCATCAACCAGGCGCGCAACCGGCAGCGCTGGTGGCGGCGGCGCCATCGTAGCGAGCAGGTGTCGCTCGACGAACACCTGCAGCAGCACGGCGAGCTCGAGTCGGAAGGGGATGTGCTGCCGGATCGCCTGCTGGCCAGCAAGGAAACCGCTGCCTTTATCTGGCAGGCGCTCGATCGGCTGCCGTTCGATCAGCGGACCGCGTTGATCCTCAGGGAAATCGACGGGCTCCGCTACGAGGAGATCGCCTTTTCGCTCGGCGTCGCCATCGGGACCGTCAAGTCGCGCCTGACCCGCGCGCGGCAGGCGCTGCGCGCCGAGCTGCTGGGGCTGCACGCATGACCCCCTACCTGACCTGCGAGGCGGCCATCGAGCGGCTCGACGCCTTTGTCGATGGCGAGCTGACGGTCGACGAGCAGGTGGCCGTGGAATCGCACCTGCGCTGGTGCCGCGTCTGCGAAGCGCGGGTGGCCGACATGCGCCTGATCGGCGGCTCGATGCGGCTGGTAGGGCAGGCGGCGGCGAGCAGCAGCGACCGGCGCGACCTGGCGGTCATCCAGTCCGACGTGCTGACGCGGCTGCGTGCCGAGCGCGACCAGTCGTGGGCAGCGCAGCTGAGCAACCTGTTCGTCGACATGCGCCTGCTGTGGCCGGCCCTCGGCGCCACGGCGGCGGTCATCACCTGTGTCTTCACCGCCGCCGGCGTGTTCGCGGCGGCGACGGCGGAGGAGAACTCGCGTTCGCTGGCGGCGATGATCGAGATGCTGGCGCACCCGGGCTCCGATCGGAATCCGCTCAGCCTCGATCTCCGGATCTCGGCGCCGCGGGCGCTCGACGCGTCGCTCGTGCTCGACTCGATCACCGAGGACGATGCGGTCTACGCGGTATCGGCGGTGGTGACGACCGACGGGCGGGTGTCGAACTACGAGCTGCTGATGTCGGAGCGCGACCGCGTGCGGCGGCATGGCGAGACGTCCGACGTGGAGACGGTGGCCTTCCTCGATGCCGTGAAGCGCTCGCGCTTCGAGCCGGCGCAGCTGCCGGCCGGCAGCCCGGTCGCCGTGAACGTGGTCTGGCTGGTGGAGCGGACGACGGTCAAGGGCACGCCGACCGCCCTGGTCATCCCGCAGCCGCGGCCGCTGGCGGCGCCGGCACCGGCGATCGCCGTCGAAGAGCCCGTCGAGATAGACGAGGCGCTGCCGCCGAGCCAGAGCGGCGCGCCCGACGCCTCACCGAGCGCCTGACGGCGGCGGGGCGTCGCCCCGTTCGCTGGCCACGTTGTTCAGCGCATCCGCGGCGCGGATGATCACCCCGCGCGTCGCCATTTCCCCTTCCAGCGTCAGCTCGAACTGCTCGACCCGCGAGTCGGCGATGCCGTCGCGCGGATAGACCGTCTGCCACTGGGTGCCGTCCAGCGAGTACTCCACCTTCTGCACCGAGGAATCCTCGTCGCGCACCGTGAAGGTCAGCACCGTGCGCGCGCCGTCCCGCCGCGAGTTCGAGACGACGATCGTCGGCGGCGTGTTGTCGATGTCGAAGGCGGTGGTCTCGCGCGTCCCGGTCAGCATGGTGTCGGGCGAGTTCGAGGGGGCATCGGAGGCGATGACGCGCAGCACGTAGCGGCCGTTGGGAACTGACGTGGTATCCCAGACGAAGATTGGATCCGTCAGCCGATCGCGCAGCGGCTTCCACGCCGCATCGCCCTCGCGCCGGTACTGCACCTCGTAGAGGAGATCGTCGCGGTTGTCGTCCTCGGCGCGCCAGACGAACGTCAGCAGTCCGCGCTGGTAGTCGCGGCGGCCGAGCGTCGGCGTGCTGCCGGGGGCGACCGCGCCGGTCAGCTGGGCAAAGCGGCGGTCGGGCGTGTCGCCTTCGAACCCGGCAATGCCCGGGTCCCCGGTGGGAAAGGGGCGTTGAAACACGGTGCCGGGCGGGTTGATGGTGATCGAGGTGACCGACGGCCGCAGGTTGCGGGGCAGGTAGGCGGCGGTGACCGACGTCATGACGGGCGACTGGCCCGCGTTGCCGGTCAGCGCGGCGCGCCACTGCAGGTAGCGCGCCCGCGGGCTGGTGATGCCGCTGCCGGTGGCGTCGCGGTAGGTGTCGCTCCAGGCGCTCCACGTTTCGTCGGGCGTGCGCGTGTTGCCGGACCGGGTCGAAATCTCCACGCGGGTCCCGGCCGGTGTCGCGGCGCTCCACGTGATGGTCCCCCAGGTCGCGACGGTCTGCGCGTCGCGCACCTCGGACGTGTAGGTGCCGCGCGACGCGCGTTCCGGCGACAACCGGATCACCCGCCCGGGATTCGAGGTGGCAAACAGCACCCGGCCGCCGCGGTCGCGGATCATCGTCGTGATCTGCCGCGCGTCGACGCGGGCGATGAGCGTCGGCTGCAGCGGGTCGCCGCTGAGGCGGTAGACCTTCCCCTCGTTGCCGGTGGCCAGCACCAGGCTGCCGTCGCTGTCGAAGGCGAGGTCGTAGGGGAGGTCGTCGGCAGACTCCCAGATCACGTCTGAGGCGCCGTCGGGAAAGATCCGGTAGACGCCGCCGACGTTCGGCCCCTGCGAGCGCGCCGATTGCTGGGGCTGCGGGCTGGCCGCCACCGTGACCGTTTCCGCAATCGCGAAGCCGACGACTTCGGTGGTGACCGTCGGCGTGCCGCCGGCCGGTGGCGTCGCCGGCGCCGGCGGCGGCGTGGCCTGCTGTGGCTGCGCAGCGCCGGGCCGTCCGTTCAGCGCGGCGGCGTACATGGTGCCGTCCGGGCCGAGACGGAGCGTGCGGATCTCGTTGTACGGGGAGTCGAGCAGGACGAACGGCCGTCCGGCGGCATCGAACTGGAAGACGCGGCCGGGAGACTCCGTGCCCGCCAGCAGGCGGCCCTGCGCATCGAAGGCGAGCGTCATGGCGTGCGTCGCCTTCGTGTCGTAGAACACGGTGCCCGTGCCGTCAGGCGTGATGCGGTAGATGAGCCCCTTGTCACCGGTCGCGGCGAAGACGTTCCCGGCGCGGTCGACGGCGAGGCTCCAGATGTAACGGTCCGGCGGATCGAAGAGCGTCGTCGCCTGCCCGGTTGCGTCGATGCGATACACCTTGCCGTCGGGCGACGTTCCCGCGAACAGGCCGCCGCCGGGGGCCTGGGCGAGCGCGTGCACTTCGAGCTCCCCGGCGTCGAAGAAGACCGTACTGCGCCCCATGGCGTCGACGCGCAGTACCTGCCCCTCGTTGCCGGTGCCGATGAACACCGACCCGTCGGGGCCGTCGATCATCGACCAGAGGAACGGCGCGGTGGCGTCGAACAGCGGCGCCATCGTCGGCCCGAGCGTGAGCCGGCCGTAGGTGTCGATGGAGAGGTTCTCGACCTCGCCCTTCAGGAATTCGGCCTCGGTGGAGACCTGCCAGAAGGTCGGGAGCGCGGCGTGCAGCGCCGCGGTCAGGACCCCGACAACGCAGGCTGCGGCAGCTGCGCTGCGGCGCCAGGTGAGCTTGGTCACGTTACGGTTCCAGAGGAAGCGCCAGGGTCCGGGCGCCGATGACGGCCAGCGGCGTCTGGATTTCCCACTCGCCGAGCAGCGCGCTGTCGAGTGGGCGGAAGCTGCCGCCGTTGCGGTCGGCTTCCATGACGGCCAGCACCGACGGCGGCAGGGCGGCCAGTGGCTCGCCTTCGACGACGGCGCCGCCGTCGCGGCCGAGGAGGCGGACGTAGAGGCGGTTGTTCTTGCGCGCGCTGTTGAGGACGCGCAGCATCTGCGGCAGATCGCGGCTCTGCAGCGGCTGCAGCTGCAGCTCGCGCGCTTCCCATTGCGACAGCCGCTGCGCGTCGGCCACCATCACCTGCAGTGTGCCGCGGGCGTTCTCGGGAATCCGCACGGGCAGCGAGCGCGTGAAGGTGTCGCCGCGGTAGGTGCGCAGCAGCATCTTGACGTCGACCGTGTCGCCCGGGCGGGTGCGGACGCCGTCGATCCAGACGCGCTCGAGCGTGGCGCTGCGCGATTCCTCGCTCGCCTCGATGTCGAGCGTCAGCGACTCGATGTCGACATCCTCGAACGAGTTGCGCATCAGGATGTTGATCGGGCCGACCACCGACGCGGCGGCGCCGACCGATGGCGAGTCGCCGGTGAAGAGGTCCTCGAAGTCGAGCGCGCCTCGCCCCTTGATCATCGCGGCGCCCTTGACCGAGTAGCTCGCGGCGCCGTTCTGCCGCTCGTACGACCCGAGCGTGTTGAACACGGCCAGGTAGGCGAGGAGCGGCGTGAACAGCTGGTCGTCGACCATCTGCATGGTGAAGGTCTTGCGGATGCCGCGCTCCGAGGTCAGCGACAGGTTGATCGGGATGAGCTGCGGTCCGGGGCCGAGCGTGCCGGCGATCGTCGTGGCCCGGTCCTGCTGAACGATGCCGATGACGTCGCCGGTGCTCGCGATCTTCAGCGAACTGGCCAGGCTCGGGAGCACGGCGTGAACATGCGCGCGCGTCATCGGGAACTGCGTCGGGCCGAGGCCGTAGAACGGGTGGCCGAACGCGTAGACGCGGTCGCCGTCCACTTCGGTGACCGTGCCGGTGGCGCCCAGTTCCATGTCGCCGCTCATCAGCGTGACGCCGACCGGATCGCCCGGACGCAGCGGCCGGTCCACCGCCGGCGCATCCTGCGCCTGAAGCGCGCCGGCCATCACCGGCACGAAGCCCTGGTCGCGGAAGACGCCGGCAATCGGGTCGATCACCGAGGCGTCGAAGCCGCCGAGCGTCAGCGGCGTGGCAATCGGGCGCAGCATCATGCCGATGCCGGCGTTGATACCCGGATTGCCGAGCACCTGCACGTCGGCGGCGCTGGCGGCGAACGGTCGCGCCCAGGTGAATGCCTGGCGCAGCGAGGCCTGCAGTCCTGCCGGCGTGATCGGCAAGGGCAGATCGACCATCGCGGCCCGCGGCCGCGGCGCCGGCAGCGTCGCGTCGGCGATCATCTCGTCAATCGGCGTGATGCCGGCGATCGGTTCCTTCGAGAACTGGCCGAGCGAGTAGGAGACCGCGCCGACGAGGCGGCCATCGATGTAGACCGGGCTGCCGCTCATCCCGGCGATGACGCCGGTGTCGGCAAGCGGTCCACCTTCGAGGCGCGCCAGGACCAGGTTGCGCCTGGTGCCGATGACGTTGCGCAGGACGCCCAGGATGTGAACGCGGAATTCTTCGAGCTGGTCGCCCTGGAACACGGTGCGGCCGATGCCGACCATGCCGGCCCGGAGCTCATCGACCGGAAACACAGGTGTCGCGGCCGGGACGCGGGCCGAGACAAGCACGAGCAGCGCAAGCAGGACGGCAACGCCCCGGATTTTCATGAGTCCTCGATTTGAAGATACGGGTAACGCGTTGAAACTGCAAGCGTCTAGCAGGCTGCTGAAAAAGTAAGTACCACGTGACGATCCGTTCGTACTACGATGCTCCCACTGATGAAGGGAGCCGCCTGATGCGTGGAGCCGACGAGCAGCCGGGATCGATGTTCAGTTACG
>JBFWUM010000049.1:0-30260 GCA_050247255.1 Vicinamibacterales bacterium
AGGGTGTCGCGGACGAGCTGGCGGATCTCCTGTTCGTTCATTCGTGCACGTCCACGCTGTCGATGATACCGACGATCGCCGCGTCCACGGGCGCTGCCTTGCGGCCGAGCGCGTCCCCGGCGGCGCGCCCTTCGATCACGACCAGCACCTTCTCGTGAATGCCGGCGCCAACCGAATCGACCGCCAGCAGCGTCGCGCCGCGCGGCTTGTCGTCGAGCGTCACCGGCTGCACGAGCAGGAGCTTGGCCCCCTCGAACTTGCGGTGCTTCTGCGTCGCGACGACCGTTCCAACCACTCTAGCGATTTGCATCGAGAATTGTGTCGATGCTGTCGACAATCCCCACAATGCCGGCGTCGACAGCCGCCTCGACCGGGTAGAACGGGAAGCTCGCTTCCTTGCCGCGGACGAAGAACACCGTCTCGCCGACGCCGGCGCCGGCGGCGTCGGCAGCGACGAGGGTACGGCCGGCGGCGGTGCCATCCGCGGCGAGCGGTTGGATGACGAGCAGCGTGATGCCGGTGAGCGTGTCGTCCTTGCGGGTGATGACGACGTCGCCGATGACCTTTGCGACCTGCATGGGGGTCAGTCGCCGGCGGCGACGTCCACGGTATCGATGATGCCGACGATCGCGGCGTCCACCGGGCAGTCCTTCATGCCGGACGCCATGCGCGCCGAGCTGCCGCTGACGATGAGGACGGTTTCGCCGACGCCCGCATCCACGGTGTCGACGGCGACCAGGTAGTTGCCCTCCGCCTTGCCGTGCGGATCCATCGGCCGGGCGACCAGCAGCTTGTTGCTGACGAGCCGCGGGTCCTTGCGGGTGGCGACAACCGTGCCGACGATGCGCGCCAGGATCATCGGGGATTCCTGGCCGGACCGAGGTCCGGCCTACTTGGTGGCGGCCGCGTTGGCCTTGCCGATCGGCAGGGCGTCTTCCAGGTTCGCGTGCGGACGCGGGATGACGTGGACCGAGACGAGCTCGCCGACGCGCCGCGCCGCCGCCGCACCGGCGTCGGTGGCGGCCTTCACCGCCGCGACGTCGCCGCGCACGATGGCCGTCACGTAGCCGGCGCCGATCTTCTCCCACCCGACCAGCGTGACCTTTGCGGCCTTGACCATCGCGTCCGCCGCTTCGATCATGGCGACGAGACCCTTGGTCTCGACCATGCCCAGCGCCTCACCCATCTTTGCGTTCCTCGTATTGACGAATTGACGGATTCACGAATTGACCAATTTCAATTCGTCACTGCGTCAATTCGTAAATTCGTCAATCCCTCAGGTTCTTCACGGCATCGGCTATCAACGCCGTGAGTTCGCCGTATGTTAGCCGAATTTCGCCGTCTCTGCTCGCCTGCCGGAGCGCCGACGAGACGTCCGGCACAAGGCGATTCGGCGATTCCGGCGCCTCCAGGACCTGGCACGACGCCTGGTCGGCGGCGGCGGCTTCCGCCGGATCGGTGCACAGCGGCGCCGGCGCCGGAATGCCGTAAAAGCTGCGCAGCCCCTGGAGCCGCTCGACCTCCTCTCGCGAAATCAGGTGCTCTCCGCCCAGCTGCCGGGCGACGAGGCTGATCTTGGCGAAGTGCTCGATCGTCTCCATCTTGTAGTAGGCCGCCATCACGTTCGGGCCGCAGGTGACCGCGCCGTGGTTGGCAAGCAGCATCCCGTCGTGCGCCTTGATGTACTTGCGCACCGCCTCGGGCAGTTCCGCGGTCGACGGCGTGCCGTAGGCGGCAATCGGGATGCTGCCGAGCGTCGTGATCACCTCCGCCAGCACCGCGCGCGTCAGCGGGATGCCGGCCACGGCAAAGCCGGTCGCCAGCGGCGGGTGGGCGTGGACGACGGCGTTGACGTCCGGCCGGTTGCGATACACCTCGAGGTGCATCGGCAGCTCGGTCGACGCGTCGCGATCGCCGGAGATCTTGTTGCCGTCGTAGTCGACGACGACCATCATGTCGGGGGTCATGAACCCCTTCGACACGCTCTTCGGCGTCGTGATCAGCCGCCTGTCGTCGAGGCGGGCGCTGATATTGCCGTCGTTGCTTGCCACGTAGGCGCGCGCGTAGAGCCGGCGGCCGGCCTCGACAATGTCGGCGCGAATCTGTTCCTCGGCGCGGCTACTCATCGGATCTGGAACTTGGCCCGGCAGTCTTCAGAGCAAAAGTAGAACGTCGTCTTGCCGCTGGTGAGCGACGGGGCGCCCTCGGGCGGGATGAACGTCCCGCAGACCGGGTCGCGCTGCAGCTTCACCGGGCGCGGTTTCTGCTGGCCCGCGGGCCGCCCGCCGGCCGCCACGATCACCGCGTCGGCCACGCGCCACAGGATGCGCGCGGCGATCAACACGACGATCGCCAGCAGCAGGAACCGGATCACCGGGTCAGCTTCCTGCCGGCGCCGCCGGGGCTCCCTGGCCGCGCGAGGCCGCAATGCCGTCGAGCCCGCGCTGTGCGGCCTGCCCTTCCTGGCTCTGCGGCGCAATCTCGACGACGCGCCGCCACGACGCCGCGGCGCCAGCGAGGTCGTTCTTGCCGAAGGCGCGCACGATCCCCTGGTTGAGCAGCGTCTTGGTGTGCTGCGGGTCGAGCGCCAGCGAGCGATCGAACTGCTCCAGCGCCTCGTCAGGGCGATTCGTGTAGTAGTAGCTCACGCCAAGGTCGGTGCTGGCGTTCACGTCCTTCGGGTCGAGCTGCAGCGCCTGCTCGTAGTACTTGATCGCGTCGTCGTAGCGCTCCGCATCGAAGTAGACGTTGCCGAGCTGCACGTGCGCGCCGGCGTTCTGCGGATCGTTCTGGATGATCGTGAGCAGGCTCTGGACGCGGGCCTCATCGAGGGCCGGCGCCGCCTGCTGGCCGGCCTGCTGCGGCGGTGGCGCGGCGGCCTCGGTCGCGACGGCGGCGGCGGGCGGCCCCGCCTGCTGCGTGCCGATGACCCATCCGAGGATGACGCCAAAGCACATCCCGGCCACGGCAAAGACGATGGACTCTGCTTTCATTTCTGTAAGGGGGTCGGGAGTCATTTCTTGAGGACACCCGACCCCCCTACTTTATCCCAGGGTCCGCTGGAACCAGGTGACCAGCGCCTGCAGCAGATCGGGTTCGCGGGTGAGCAGCGCCGTGCCATGCGCCGCGAGGTCGGACCACTGCAGTTCGCGGATCCCGGGCGGATCCTCGGCCAGCGCCCGCGCCGAGCGTGCCGCATACGGGTCCTGGCGGCTGGCGATGAACATGGCCGGCCGCTCGCCATACTGGCGCACGGCGTTCTCGATCCGCACGCCGCGGTAGTCCAGGGAGGGCGAGAGCAGCAACAGCGACCGCACCCGCTGGTCGGAGGACGCGACCGCGGCGGCGAGACTGCCGCCCAGGGACGCCCCGGCCAGGCCGATGGCCCCGGAACGCGTTTCGGGGCGCGACTGCAGGAAGTCGATGGCTGCGCGAATGTCGTCGCCCCAGGCCAGCAGCGCGGCGGTTTCCGAGGGAAGCGACGTCCCGGGCAGGTCGAGCATCAGCGCGGTGATGTTGACGTCGGCGAGCCGCTGGCCGGTCACCTGCCAGTCGTCCTTCGGCCTCCCCAGCATCGGCACGAGCACAACCGCCGCCGCCGGCGGCTGCGCAGCCTCGTTGATCAGCGCGTTGACGATCCGCCCGTCCGCCGCGGGGAAGCTCACGGCCCGCGCCGCCGCCTGGACGGATGGCAGCCCCATCGCGACCAGCGCCGCGACCGCGACCACCGCCAGCCGCACCCTCATGCCGCCAGCACCTGCAGGTAGTCGGTCACGCTGCGCCGCAACCCGACGAAGATGGCATGGCTGACGAGGGCATGGCCGATCGACACCTCGTCGAGGTGCGGCAGCGTCCTGAACAGCACGAGGTTGTCGAGGTCGAGATCATGTCCTGCATTCACGCCGAGGCCGAGTGATGCCGCCAGCCTGGCCGCGGTCACGTAGGTCTCGAACGAACGGCGGCCGTCCTCAGGCCCGGCGGCACACGCGCGGGCAAACGGCTCCGTATACAACTCCACGCGATCGGCCCCGACATCGGCCGCCCATCGGATAGGGGCGTCCACCGGGTCGACGAAGATGCTGACGCGGATCCCGGCCGCGCGCAGGCCGGCAACAATGCCGGCCACTGCCGCCCGCGGCGTCGAGGCGGGCCATCCGGCCTCGCTCGTGATCTCTCCCTCGCGCACCGGCACCAGCGTGCACTGGTCGGGCTTCACGTCGTGCACGAGCGCCAGCCAGTCCGACCGCGGGTCCCCCTCGATGTTGTATTCCACACCGGCCGCATTCGCGCGCAGCCAGGCCGCGATGTCGCGGACGTCGCGCGGCGTGATGTGGCGCGCATCGGCGCGCGGATGCACGGTGATCCCCGGCGCCCCCGCCTCCACGCACACGCCGACCGCCTCGAGCAGCGACGGCACGCCGCCGCCGCGCGAGTTCCTCACCGTCGCGACTTTGTTGACGTTGACTGAGAGCTTCGTCACCCGATTCTATACGGCGGCGCCGGCGTGCTTCTTCACCGCGTCGACGATTTCGTGCGCCCAGCGCGTGATCTCCTCCTGGTCACGCCCTTCGAGCATGACCCGCAGCAGCGGCTCGGTGCCGGAGTAGCGCACCAGCAGCCGGCCCTGCCCTGCCAGCCGCGATTCCACGCCAGCCATCGTCGCCGCGATTTCGGGGACCGACGCCAGGTCGATTCGCCGCTCCACCCTGACGTTGACGAGGACCTGGGGGTAGGCTGTGAGCTCGGAGGCGAGGTCAGCGAGCGATCGTCCCGTCGCCATCATCACCCGCAGCACGTTGAGCGAGGTGGCCAGCCCGTCCCCGGTGAACAGGTAGTCGGAGAAGATGACGTGCCCCGACTGCTCGCCGCCGAGCGACAGGTCGCGCTTGAGCATCTCCTCCATCACGTGCTTGTCACCCACCGGGCAGCGCACCATGCCGATGCCGGCCTCGCGCAGCGCGATCTCGAGGCCGATGTTGCTCATCACGGTCGCGACGATGGCATCGCCTTTCAGCCGCCCCTCGGCCTTGAGGTGCTTCGCGCACATCAGCATGACGGCATCGCCGTCGACGATGGCGCCCGAGGCGTCGACGAAGATGGCGCGGTCGCCGTCGCCGTCGTAGGCGATCCCGAGGTCGTAGGTGCCGGACACCACCGTCTTGGCCAGCTGCTGCGGCGCGGTCGACCCGCAGTGCAGGTTGATGTTGCGCCCGTCCGGCTCACACCCGATGCAGCGGTGCTCGAGCCCGAGCTCCTGGAACAGCCGCGGCGCGATCGTCGTCGTGGCGCCGTTGGCGCAATCGACCGCCACGCGGAGAGTGGCCGCGCGCGGATCAGCGGGCAGGATGTCCTTCAGGTGGCCGATGTAGTCCTGGCGGTAATCGATCTGCTCGACCTGCTGCACGGCAGGGGGCGAGGAGACATCGACCTGGCCGACGAAGGACTCCACACGACGCTCGAGCGCCTCGGTGAACTTCTCGCCGGCCCCGGAGAACACCTTGATGCCGTTGTCCTCGAACGGGTTGTGCGAGGCCGAGATGACCAGGCCGGCGGTGAATCCCTTGCGCGGCGTCAGGAAGGCGACCGCCGGCGTCGGGATGATGCCGGCGCTGATCAACTCGCCGCCCTGCGACCGGACGCCGCGCGCCAGCTCGCGCTCGATCCACGCGCCCGACTCGCGCGTGTCGCGCCCGACCATGAAGCGCACCGGCTCGCCGCCGTGGCGCAGCGCCAGCACCAGCGCCGCGCCGAGGCGGCGCACCGTCGCCTCGTCGAGCGGCGGATCCCCCGCCTTGCCGCGCACACCATCCGTTCCGAACAGACGACCCATGAGTCTCCTACCGCACCCGAACCCTGACCTGCGCCGGTTCCACCGTCACGACGCCGATGCGCGCCGGCGCGACCACGCGGACCGGCAGCACGTATTGCCCCGGATCCAGTCCGGTGATGTCGACGATCGCCTCGAATGAAGCGGCCTCGGTGGCCGCCATCTCCGCCGGTCCGCGCACGTTCACGGTGACGCGGTCCGGCATCACCTGCGCCTGGCGCGGGCCGCCGCCCGCCTGCACGCGCACGTCTTCGACGACCCACTCGACAGGCGCCGCGGCGACGGTGACCGTGACGCGCGCGTTCTGCGGCGTCCTGAGGCGGACTGCGGCGTCGGGCACGCCTATCGTCACCGTTTCGTTGACCGTTTCCGTCGCGCCCGCCACCGACACCGGTTCCGTGATCGCCTCGGTGAGACGCCGCAGGGCGCTCACCGGCCCGATCACCTCGACCGTCGACGGCTCTGCAGTGACCGTGCCGACCACGTATCCGGCGTCCGGCTCTCCTTCAACGCCCGGCACAACGGGCACCACCTTGGCCGATGACGGCTCGAAGGTCATCGCCACACTCGCCGGGTTGACCTGCACCACCTCCACGCCAAACGGCACGCGGACGTCCGCGGTCGTCAGGTGGAAGAGGCGGCGGCCGGGCCGCGCGGCTGCCAGATCGATCAGCGCCACCAGCTCCCCGGCGGCAATCCGGCTGAGAGAGCCGGACGACCCGCGGACGCGAACGTCGACGTCGTCGGGCGGGTCGCCGACGATTTCGAGTTGCGCCGGCAGGTTGGTGAACTCGAGCGGCACGCGCAGGGCGCGCTCGACGATCGGCTCGCCGGCCACGACCAGCCACAGCAGGGCGGCCAGCGCCAGCGAGATGAACTTCAGCCCGAGATGATGACGGAAGCTGCGGCGCGCCATCAGGCCATCGAGCTCCGCGTTTCACGCCGCGACACGCGCTCGCGCCTGATCCCGAGCAGCGTGCGCAGCCTGGCGCGCAGCGCCTCGGGAGACAGCCCGCGTTCGAGCGTCCCGCCGAGCGCGAGTGAAATGTTGCCGCTCTCCTCCGACACGACGATGGCGATGGCGTCGTTCTCCTCGGTGAGGCCGAGGGCCGCGCGGTGGCGCGTGCCCAGGTCACGGCTGACGAGCGGGTTGACCGACAGCGGCAGGAAGCAGGCGGCGGCCGCAATGCGATCGCCCTGGATGATCACCGCCCCGTCGTGCAGCGGCGACCCCGGCTGGAAGATGCTGCCCAGCAGGTCGTAGGTGACGGTCGCATCCAGCGGAATGCCCCCTTCGATGTAGTTGCGCAGCCCGATCTGCCGCTCGACGACGATGATCGCGCCGACGCGTCTGGTTGCCAGGTTGCCGGCAGACACGACCAGCTCCTCGATGGTCTCATTGGCCGCCTCGACGCGCTCGAAGTAGCGGAAGAACGG
Organism: Vicinamibacterales bacterium; assembly: GCA_050247255.1. GTDB lineage: Bacteria > Acidobacteriota > Vicinamibacteria > Vicinamibacterales > UBA2999 > JBFWUM01. Next base: position 7,265 of record JBFWUM010000049.1, read on the forward strand.
CGCCCGGCCGAAGTGCGCGAGCGCGCGGCGGATGTCCGACTGGAACAGCACGATGATGGCAAACACCAGGTAGGCCGCCAGGTTGCGGATCACCCAGTTCACCGTCTCGAGCTGCAGCCACTGCGACGCGAAGTAGAGGCCGATCAGGAAGGCGCCGCTGAGCGCCATCTGCACCGCCCGCGTGCCGCGAATGAGCAGCAGCAGCTCGTAGATCAGGAACGACACGAGCGCGATGTCGAGAAGATCCCACCAGTCGATCGCCTGCCGGCGCAGCAGCTCGGAAAAGATATCCATCAGCCGGCGCGATGATACTTCCGAATTTCATCGGCGACGCGCGTCACCTGGCGCATCGGTGCGACGGCGTGCACGCGGACGATGTGCGCGCCAGCGAGGCACGCCGCGGCCGTCGCCGCCGCGGTCGCCCAGTCGCGATCGCGCGGCGCCACGGTGCCGCCGAGCGGCCTGGCCAGGAACCCCTTGCGCGAAGGGCCGACGAGGATGGGAAAGCCCAGTTCGTGGAACTCGTCGAGCCGCGACAGCGCCTCGTAGCTGTGGGCCGGCTCCTTCGCAAATCCCAATCCGGGATCGATGACGATGGCGGCCTTCGGCACGCCGGCGCCGGTGGCGAACGCCACGCTCTCGCGCAGCTCGTCGAGCACTTCGTCGACCACGTCGTGATAGACCGCCTGCTGATACATGTCGCTCGAGCGCCCGCGCATGTGCATCAGCACGAGCGCGGCGCCGTGCCGGGACGCGACCGCGCCGAGCGCCGGCTCGTAGCGCAGGCCGCTGATGTCGTTCACGATCGACGCGCCGGCGGCAAGCGCCGCATCCGCCGTCGCCGCCTTGTAGGTGTCAACCGACAGCGGGACGCTGACGCGCGCGGCGAGCGCCTCGATCACCGGCACGACGCGGCGCCGCTCCTCGTCGGCCGGCAGCGCCTGCGCGCCCGGCCGCGTCGACTCGCCGCCGATATCCAGCAGGTCGGCGCCCTCCTCGACCATGCGGACCCCGTCCTCGACTGCCCGCCCCACGTCGAAGTGCTCGCCGCCGTCGGAGAACGAGTCAGGCGTGACGTTGAGGATGCCCATCACCAGGGTGCGGGCACCCAATTCGAGCGTCCGACCGCGCGGGAGGCTCAGGGCGAATCGGCGGCGCGGGGGCACAGGGGCACACTACTAATTCAAAATTCAAAATGCAAAATTCAAAATGGGGGGCTCGTACGCACCAACGGGGTGGAAGGCCCATCGCCTCCACCCCGTTCATTTGAATCTTGAATTTTGAATCTTGAATCTTTGAATTCGCCGCAGGCGCCCTATTCCTGTGTCACAGGACGCGGCGGAATCGGCGGCACGATCGACGGCGCGGGGCGCTCCTTGGCCCGGCTCGGCTCGCGCGGTGGCGCGGCCTGCGGGGTCCCGGACGAAGGCAGGACGTCCTCGAGCGGCTCGCCGGCGACAATGCGGCGCACCTGCTCGGCGTCGAGCGTTTCACGCGCCAGCAGCGCGTCCGCCATGGCGACGAGCTGCGGCTTGTGCTCCATCAGGATTGCCTGTGCCCGCGCGTAGGCGTCGGTGATGAAGCGCTTCACCTCGCCGTCGATCTTCAGCGCCGTGTCCTCGCTGTAGTCGGTGTGCTGGGCGATCTCGCGGCCGAGGAAGATCTGCTCCTCCTTCTTGCCGAAGGTGAGCGGCCCCATCGCGTCGCTCATCCCCCACTCGCAGACCATCTTGCGCGCCATGTCGGTGGCGCGCTCGAGATCGTTGCCGGCGCCGGTCGTCATGCTGCCGTTGGTGATCTCCTCGGCAATGCGGCCGCCCAGCAGGATGCAGATCTGGTCCTGCAGGTACTCGCGCGAGTAGTTGTGCTTCTCGTCGATCGGCAGCATGGTCGTGAGCCCGAGCGCCATGCCGCGCGGGATGATCGTCACCTTGTGGATCGGATCGGCGTGCGGCAGCTTGACCGCCAGCAGCGCGTGCCCGGACTCGTGGATCGCCGTGATCTTCTTCTCGTGCTCGCTGATGATCATCGAGCGGCGCTCGGACCCCATCAGCACCTTGTCCTTGGCAAACTCGAAGTCGGCCATCCGGACGACCTTCTGGTTGTAGCGCGCGGCGTTGAGCGCCGCCTCGTTCACCAGGTTGGCCAGGTCCGCGCCCGAGAAGCCGGACGTGCCGCGCGCCAGCACCGCCACGTCGACGTCGTCGCTGAGCGGGATCTTCTTGGTGTGCACCGAGAGGATGCCCTCGCGCCCCTTGACGTCGGGACGGTTGACGACGATGCGCCGGTCGAAGCGGCCCGGCCGCAGCAGCGCCGGATCGAGGACGTCAGGACGGTTGGTCGCCGCGACGAGGATGACCCCTTCGTTCGACTCGAAGCCGTCCATTTCGACGAGCAGCTGATTGAGCGTCTGCTCGCGCTCGTCGTGACCGCCGCCGAGGCCGGCGCCGCGATGACGGCCGACCGCGTCGATCTCGTCGATGAAGACGATGCACGGCGCGTTCTTCTTGCCCTGCTCGAACAGGTCGCGGACGCGCGAGGCGCCGACGCCGACGAACATCTCGACGAAGTCCGAGCCGCTGATCGAGAAGAACGGGACGTTCGCCTCGCCGGCCACGGCGCGCGCCAGCAGCGTCTTGCCCGTTCCGGGGGGGCCCATCAGCAGCACGCCCTTCGGAATGCGGCCGCCGAGCTTCTGGAATTTCTGCGGCTCGCGCAGGAACTCGATGATCTCCTGCAGCTCGTCCTTCGCTTCGTCCACGCCGGCGACGTCCTTGAACGTCACCTTCTTCTGCGCGCTCGAAGACAGCTTCGCCTTGCTCTTGCCGAACGACAGCGCCTTGTTGCCGCCGCTCTGCATTTGCCGCATGAAGAAGATCCAGAAGCCGATCATCAGCAGGATCGGCGCCCAGGAATACAGCAGGGTTGCCCACGGGCTGACGCTCGGCTCACGCGCGGCGACGACGATGTTGCGCTCGATCAGCCGGTTGGCGAGCCCCTCGTACTGCGGCGGCGCGTAGGTGCGGAAATTCTCGCTCGCCTTCGTCGTGTACGTGATTTCGTTGCCCGTGATGGTGACCCGGGCCACCTGGCTCGAGTCGACCCGCGTCATGAACTCGCTGAACGTCTCGGGTTTCGCGGGGTTCTGGAAGCGGGTGGAAAAATTCCAGACCAGTCCCCCGACGACGACGAGGACGATCCAGAACACCAGGCTCTTCAGGGTTGAATTCAACTATCCGCCTCCAGAAAGGCTAAGAACACAGGGTATCACTTCGCCGCAGGGGTCTGCTCTATTAAGACTGCTTTTCCGCCGCGAAGTTCCACGCGTCCCCCGGGGACGTCGGCGCCCCCCGATCGGCCCCGCGCCACCCCCAGAACGGCGTCCACGTGGTCCAGGGATACCTCGCGTCCCCCGGCGACGCGCCGAAGGCCGCGCAGCGCCACGCGACGGCCCAGCGGAGGCGGCAGGGACGCCAGGGCCGTGGCATCAAGGTCCACGCCACCGGGATGCTCCCGGGCAATCTCGGCGTAGTGTGCGTCTGCCACCTCATCCAGCCATGAGGCGTCCTCGCGCGCCAGCGCGGCAGCGCGGGCCAGGTTCGGCCGCGAATCGCCGCCGAGCGCGCGGTCGAGCTCGGGGATGATTCGATGGCGGATGCGATTCCGCGGGTTGCTCACATCCTCGTTGGTCTCATCGTCCACCCAGGACTGCCCGGCGTCGGTCAGGTAGGTGCGCAGATCTGCACGCGATGTATCGAGAAGCGGTCGGACGATCCGTCCCCGACGTGGATAAACACCGGCGAGCCCGGCCAGCCCGGCGCCGCGCATGAGCTTCAGTAGAAACGTCTCCGCCTGGTCGTCCCGGGTATGGCCGACGGCGATGACGTCCGCGCCGAGCTCGGCCGCTGCGCGGTCGAGAAACGCATAGCGCTCGCGGCGCGCGGCATCTTCGAGAGAGCGCCCCTGGGAGCGGGCCGCCGCCATGACGTCGGCGTGGCCGACGCAAATCGGCAGCGCCACGCCGGTGGCGAACGACCGGCAGAACACCTCGTCGCGCCCCGCGGTGTCGCGAAGCTGATGATTCAGATGCGCAACGCCGGCGACGGTGAAGCCGCCGTGCGCGGAGAGATCCAGCAGCAGCCGCGTGAGGGCGACCGAGTCGGAGCCGCCGGAAAGGCCGACGAGCACACGGGACCCCGGCGGGCAGAGGCCGTGCCTGCGGATCGTCCGCCGGACCTGCTGGTGAAGCGCTGAGATCGTCAAATTGTGGTCCGCCTTCGCCCTTCGGGCTACGGCGGGACAGCCTTCGCGTGGCCTGCCAGCCGAAGCTCGCCCTCGTCTGGCCTGTGACAGACCAGACTACGGCGGAGCGAAGGCTGGTGCCGGAGGGCAGACTCGAACTGCCGACCCCGCGCTTATGAGACGCGTGCTCTAACCGGCTGAGCTACTCCGGCACGAATCTTTGATTCTAGCGTACCGGCTCATCCTGGATGACCGCCGCGGCCAGCAGCGGAATCAGCAGTTCGTGATGGCCGACGAGCGAGATCCCCGTGCCGCCCGTGCCCGCAACCGGGCGCGAGACGACGTTGGTTTGCGGCCGGTACATCCGCAGGAAGTCGATATTGACCGTCGTCAGACCCTCGAGGGAGACGCCAGCGTTGCGCGCCAGCGCAACCGCCTTGAGGAACACCTCGGGCAGCACCACGGCCGATCCGCAGTTGAGGTACACGCCGCCGGTCAGCCGGGCCACGTTCGCAGTGAAGTAGCGGAAGTCGCGCAGGCTGGTATCGCCAATGGCTGCACCCGACGCGTCGGGATGCATGTGGATGATGTCGGTGCCCACCGCCACGTGCACCGTCACCGGAATGGCGAGCCGATGCGCCGCAACGAGCAGGCTGCGATCGCCGAACGGCGTGGACTGCTGGCCGAGGAACGCGGCGACCGCCTGGCCAAGCCCCTGCTGCGCGGCCATCGCGGCGGCGATGGCCTGGTTGAGCAGCCGCCCGGTTTCGTCCGCCATGCCGAAGCGTCCGGGACCGAGCGCTTCGTCCACGTCTTCGGACGTGGCGCCCGACAGCGCGATCTCGAAATCGTGAATCAGCGCCGCGCCGTTCATGGCGAGCGCGGACACGAAGCCGCGATCCATCAGGTCGATCAGCACCGGCGACACGCCGGTCTTGACGACGTGCCCGCCGAGTCCCCAGACGATGCCGCCGCCGCGCCGCGCCGCGCGAATCGCATCCGCCGCGCGCCGAAGGTCCGTGGCGCCGAGGATGTTCGGCAGCGACGCCAGCCACTCGCTGAACGACGCCCCGGGCTGCACGGCCTTCGCAAAATCGTCCGCGCGCACCTTGCTGCGACGGCTGGCCAGCGGGTACGTCTTGACGCCGGAGAGGTCGAATTCCTCGTAAGGGAACGCCACGGGGTGGACCATAGCAGGGGGAAGGGGGAAGGGGGAAGGGGGACGGTCAGGACAACTTCCTGAGATGGCGTTCCGCGTCGGCTGGACGTTCGCGCGTCGGCTGCTGGTTGTACGCCTGCGACTGCCCGGGGGCAATCGACAGGTACCGCCATTCGCCGCCGCGAATCAGCTTCCCCAGGAAGACGATCTGGCCGACGTGATACGCGGTGTGCGCGAGCGACCGGTGAAGCGCGTCGTGCACATCCATCGCCTGGCCGCGAATCGTAATCGTCCGCGTGAAGTCGGCGTCCGTCAGCGTCTCGGTCGCGCCACAAAACGCGCGCCAGCCGTCTTCCCAGCACGCCGTCAGTTCCTCGCGCGTGGTGGCCGGAGTGAAGAACTCCGCTTCCCGGTCGCGCCACGGTTTCTCACCGTCCGCCGTCAGGAAATCGGTGAACCGCGACGACAGGTTGCCGGCAAGGTGACAGACGATGGCCGCAATTGAGTTGCTGCTCGCACCGTGCGACATGACCAATTCGGCATCGGTGAGTTGGCCCAGGGTCGCTTCGGCGAGCGCCTTGTAGCGCCTCGCCTCCGCCAGCAGCGAATCGATAGTCATAGGATCACCATTGCGTCGCCATAGCTATAGAAGCGGTAGCCGCGCGCCACCGCATCGTGATAGGCCGTGAGCACCCGCTCGCGGCCGGCGAATGCGCAGACCAGCATCAGCAGCGACGACTTCGGCAGGTGAAAGTTCGTCACCAGGCCGTCGACGAGGCGGAACGTGTGTCCCGGGTGGATGAAGAGGGTTGCGTCGCCGCTGGCGGGCGCGACGCTGCCGTCAGCTTCAATGACGAGCGACTCGAGCGTGCGAACCGTCGTTGTGCCGACGGCGATGATCCGGCGCCCTTCGCGTCTTGCGCGCGTCAGCGCCGCCGCGGTGTCCGCGCTGACGCTGAAGCGCTCCGGGTCCACCTGGTGGTCCTCGACGCGTTCGACGCGCACCGGCTTGAACGTGCCGTAGCCGACGTGGAGGGTCACCTCCGCCGTCTCGACCCTTCGCGCGCGCAGTGTGTCCAGGAGGTCCGGTGTGAAGTGCAGCCCGGCGGTCGGCGCCGCAATCGACCCACGCTCGCGAGCGAACACCGTCTGGTAGCGCTCCCGATCCGCTGGCTGATCGTCGCGATGGATGTACGGCGGCAGCGGAATATGACCGATGCGATCGATCGCCTCGGCGAGCGGCGCCCCCTCGGCTTCGAGCCGGACCGTGCGCCGGCCAAAGAAGTGGCTCGCCAGCATCTCGCCGCGAATGGCGACGCCAGGGCCTTCGAAGATCACCTGCGCCCCAGGCTTCAGTTTCTGCCCTGGATGGACCAGCGCCTCCCAGACCCCCGACTTGGGATTTGTGATCTGGGATTTGGGATCTGGGATTTCCCTCAGGAGCAGACACTCAACCCCACCGCCCGACGGCATCCGCCTGCCGAGCAGGCGCGCCGGAAACACCCTGGTGTTGTTGAGCACCAGCAGGTCGCCCGCGACCAGGTAGTCGGCAAGCTGCGAGAAGGCGGTATGAACCGTCTCACCGCCGTCGCGCCGAAGCACGAGCAGGCGCGAGCCGCCTCGCACCGGCGGCGGGTCCTGCGCGATCAGCGCATCAGGTAGCTCGAAATCGAAATCGGCGACATCCACCTCGACCTATTGTTCCCCATGGCGAAGCTCTTGCACGACTCAGCCGAGCGTGTACGACGTCGTCATCGTGGGTGGAGGGCCTGCCGGTTTGAGTGCAGCGTTGATGCTGGGGCGCTGCCGGCGGCGTGTGCTCGTGTGCGACACGGGGCAGCCGCGCAACGGACGATCGCGGGCGCTGCACGGCTACCTGACCCGCGATGGCATCCCCCCGCTCGACCTCGTCCGGCTCGGACGCGAGGAGCTCGCTCGCTATGGCATCGAAATGCGGGGCACGGAAGTCACAGGCATCGATCCCGTCGGCGACGAATTCGACGTCCGGCTCGCTCGTGGCGGCCGGGTGGGCGCGCGCTTCGTGCTGATCGCCACCGGCGTGCGCGACGATTGCCCCGCCGTGCCCGGCCTGGCCGAGTGCTATGGCGTCTCCGTCCACCACTGCCCCTACTGCGACGGGTGGGAAGTGCGCGACAAGCGGCTGGCCGTGATCGGCACCGGACCTTCGGCGGCCGGGCTGGCGCTGGCGCTGAAGACGTGGAGCGCCGACGTCGCGCTGTGCAGCAACGGGCGGCCGCGAATTGCCGGCCCGCATCGGGCGCAGCTGGCCCGCGAACAGATCCCGATCGTGGAGTCGATCATCGAGCGGCTCGAACACGACGACGGCCGCGCGCGGCGGCTGCGCTTCGTCGACGGTAGCGTGCGCCCCTGCGATGCCGTCTTCTTCACCAGCGGCCAGGTGATGCACTCGGCGCTCGCGCAGGCGGTCGGCTGCGAGTTCACGCGGAAGGGCGTCGTCAAGACGGATCATCTCGGCCAGACCTGCGTGCCGGGTATTTACGTCGTCGGCGATGCGTCGCACGACGTGCAGTTCGCGGTTGTCGCCGCCGCCGAGGGGGCGAAGGCCGCCGTGGCCATGAACAAGGCGCTGCAGGCACGCGCCGGGCTGGCGCTTGCCGCAACGGCATGACCATGGACTCCTCCACGGACTCCTCCACCACCACTGCGCCCATCGACGTCAACGCCCGGAGCGTCACGCTGACGCTGCTGGCCATTGCGGCGACGATGGCGGTCCTTCACTGGGCCCGCGAAGTCTTCATTCCAATCGTGGTGAGCATCCTGGTGAGCTACGCATTGGAGCCCATCGTCACCGGCCTGATGCGGATCCGCCTGTCGCGGGTCGTCGCCGCCGGCATCGTGATGACCGCGCTCATCGGCACGTCCGGCTTGGTCGGCTACACCCTCGCCGACGATGCGGCGGCGGTGGTGGCGGAGCTGCCGGACGCGACGACGCGCATCCGCCAGGCGCTGCGGCGCGGCCGTGCCGAGCCCGGCGCCATCCAGCAGGTGCAGCAGGCAGCCGAGGAGCTGCAGCGCGCGGCCAACGAAACGTCCGGCCCCGCTCCCGCGCCCCGTGGCGTGCAACGCGTGCAGATCGAGCAACCGGCCTTCGACGTCCGGCAGTACGTGTCGTGGGGATCGGCCAGCCTCGTGGCGTTCGCCAGCCAGGGCGTGGTCGTGGTGTTCTTCGTGTTCTTCCTGCTCGCGTCGGGCGACCTGTTCAAGCGGAAGCTGGTGAGAATCGCCGGGCCGTCGCTCGAGCAGAAGAAGATCACGGTGCAGATTCTCAACGAGATCAACTCGCAGATCGCCCGCTTCCTGCTCGTTCGCGTGGTGACCAGCCTCGTCGTCGGCGTCGGGACGTGGCTGGCGTTCCGGTGGGTCGGGCTCGAGCAGGCCGGCGTGTGGGGCGTGGCGGCGGCGGTCTTCAACAGCATTCCCTACTTCGGGCCGATCATCGTCGCCACCGGGACGTTCATCGTCGCGTTCCTGCAGTTCGAGACCATCGGCATGGGGGCGTATGTCGCGGGGATCTCGCTGGCGATCACGGCGATGGAAGGCTGGCTGCTGACGCCGTGGCTGGCCAGCCGCACGGCGCGCACCAACGAGGTGGCGGTCTTCATCGGCCTGATGTTCTGGAGCTTCGTGTGGGGCCTGTGGGGGACGCTGCTCGCCGTGCCGATGCTCGTCGCGGCAAAGGCCTTCTGCGATCGGATTGAGGACCTGAAGCCTATCGGCGAGCTGCTCGGCGAGTAGGCGGAGGCGCGCCGAGGAACGCCTCCAGGTTGGTGCGTCCCCGGGCCGCGAGCAGCGGCTTCCACAGGTCGCCCACCGACGCGAAGCGCTCACGGACGTTATCGAGACGGAAGTCCTCGATCCGGGCGCCTCGCTCGACCTCCTCCCAGCGAAGCGGCGTCGACACCGACGCCACAGGGGTCGGCCGCACCGAATAGATGCTGGCCAGCGTTCGCCCCCAGGCGTTCTGGTTGTAGTCCACCAGCACGCGCCCTTTCGGACGCTTCGCCACGCGGTACTCGGATGTCATGAGCGCCGGGTGGCGGCCGGCCAGCTCCACCGCGAGCGCCTTCGCGAAGGTCCATACCGCCTTCTGCACGGGGCCGCGCACGATCGGCACGTAGATGTGGAGCCCCTTTGATCCGCTCGTCTTCACCAGCGGCTTCATCCCCAGCGTGACCAGCGCATCGCGCACGATCAGCGCCGACTCACAGACCTGATCGAAGGCCGCGCCGCTTCCCGGGTCGAGATCGAAGTGGACGTAGTCGGGACGATCCACGTCGTCACAGCGTGCGTACCACTGGTTGAGATCGATGCAGCCAAGATTGATCACCCAGAGCAGCGAGGGCAGGTCGTCGATCACCGGAAAGTCGATGACATTGCCCGACTCGTGCTCGATGGCGCAGGTGCGGATCCACTCAGGGCGCGGGACCGGGGCCCGTTTCATGAAGAAGAACTCGCCGGCCGCGCCGTGCGGATATCGCTTCATGACCATGGCGCGGTCGGCGATGTGCGGCAGCAGCAGCGCCGCCACGTCGGCGTAGTACTGGATGAGATCGCCCTTGGTGATGCCGCGCTCGGGCCAGAACGGTTTGCGCAGGTTGGTGACCCGCACCTCCCGGCTGCCGAACGTCAGCGTGGCGTTATCGACGTCGTCCGGAATCTGCGCGCGCGGCGGCATGGCGGATCGGTTCGAGCTTCGGCGGACGGGTGCCGCGGCGGACCGCGCCCCGCACCGGAATATAGGTCAGTTCCCGGCCGGCGGCGACGCAGCGCAGCATCAGGCCGCCGCGGCTCATGTCGCCGCGGCCGACGAACTCCGCCGGGAACATCAGGCGCTCTCCGAAGATCGGCAGGAGCAGCTCGACGTATTTGCCGGAGGCAATGCTGCCGAGCAGCACCACGTCGCAGTCCGGGCCGATCGCGTCGCGCAATGCGGTGGCGCCGCGTTCGAGCGGCTCGCGATAGGCGCGGTTCTCGAGGTCGATGTCGGCGCCGGCGAAGGCCGTGAGCGAGGCGAGCGTCACGCGCGTATCGGCTGCGCGCAGCCCGGCGTTCGGCGTGATGACGAGCGTGCCGCCGGCGGTGACCGGGTCCTCGAGGTCAGGCGGCTGCGCAAATCGCCGCGCGTAGGCGAGCTTGCCGCGGAAGTAGAGCCCGCTGACGAAGCTGAAGACGTCGCCCAGCAGCGCCCCCTGCTCACAACGCAGCTGCTGCGCCAGCGTAAACGCCGCGCTCGGCGAGAGGATCATCCGCGCCCGCGCGCCGCCACAGTTGGCCGGCGAGAGCAGAAATACCCGTTTTGTAAGGGGGTCGGGAGTCATTTCTTTAGGACACCGGCAGCGGGGTGACAAAAAGAAATTACTCCCGACCCCCTTACAAAAGCGAAATTAGCCATCCGAACACCACGAAGGGCAATGCGGCCAGCAGCAGGAGGATCGCAATAGCTGCGATCACGAACGCCCAGTCGCCAGCCCTCGGCCGGTGCTCCTCATACGCGTGGCGCTCCAGCAGCGCCATGTTGCGGTCGTTGGCCTTCCAGGCGAAATCGAACAGGTCGCCGACGACCGGCACGACGCCGAACAGCGCGTCGAGGGCGACGTTGAACAGCATCCGCAGTTGCACGACCTTCGGCACGTCCAGCCGGCGGGCGTGCCAAAGCACGGCAATCGTGAAGAGCGGTGAGACGAGATCCCCGAGCCCCGGAATCACCCCCAGGATCGGGTCGAGGCCCACCCGGTAGGAGGTTCCGGGCACCGTGACGGCGGAATCGAGCAGGCTCGAGATCCTGCGCAGCGCGTCGAGCCCGTTCTGCTGGCTCGGCGTCAGTCGGCGAAGGCGCGTTACCCCTTGAGGCCCCATCTCATCAGTACGGCGCCGACCGTGAAGCCGGCCCCCACCGATGCTACCAGCAGCAGGTCACCCTTCTTGAGCCGCTTGTCGTTGACGGCATCGTTCAGGGCCAGCGGGATCGTCCCGGCGGTGGTGTTGCCAAACCGCTCGATGTTGATCACCACCTTCTCGGTGCTCAGGCCAAGCTTCTCCGCCGCCGCCTGGATGATGCGCCGATTCGCCTGGTGCGAGACGAACAGGTCGACGTCCGCGCCGGTGATGCCGTTGCGCTCGAGCAGCCGGCGGCACACCTCCTCGGTGTTGCGCACGGCGAACTTGAACACGGCCGCGCCATCCTGCTTCACGTAGTGCAGCCTTTGGTCGACGGTCTCATGCGACGCGGGCCGGAGGCTACCGCCCGCCGGCATCTTCAACGCCTCGCCGCCGTGGCCGTCGACGTAGTGCTCGAAGTCGATGATGCCGAGGGCGGGATCGTCGGTCGCCTCGACCACGACGGCGCCGGCGCCGTCGCCGAACAGCACACAGGTCGTGCGATCCGTGTAGTCGATGATGCTCGACATCACATCGGCGCCGACCACCAGCGCATGCTGGCTGCCGCCCGCGGCGACAACCTGGGCGGCGGTCGTCAGCGCGTAGGTGAACCCCGAGCAGGCGGCCGACAGGTCGAATCCCCAGGCGTGCGGCGCGCCAATCTTGGCCTGCAGCAGGCACGCCGTGCTCGGAAACGGCATGTCCGGCGTCGTCGTACCGACGACGATGAAGTCGATGTCGGCCGGCGTGAGGCCGGCCCTTTCGATGGCGGCGAGCGACGCTTCCTTCGCGAGGTCGGAGGTCGCGACGCCGGGATCGACCAGGTGGCGCTCGCGGATGCCCGTGCGCTGGAGGATCCACTCATCGCTCGTCTCGACCATCTTCTCGAGGTCGGCGTTGGTGAGCACACGGGGTGGAACGTAGGTCGCGAGGCTGGCAATGCGCGCGCGCCGCACCTGGCGCGGCGCGCTCTGTCCGGTTACCACAGTCGAGTGTCCTTCCCGGGCGGAGTCAGCCCGAAATACTCGTAGGCGCGCGCCGTGGCGACGCGCCCGCGCGGCGTGCGGTCGAGGAACCCGGCCTGGATGAGGAACGGCTCGTAGATGTCCTCGATGGCGTCACGCTCTTCGTTGATGGCGGCGGCCAGGCTGTTGACCCCGACCGGGCCGCCGCCGAACTTGTCGATGACCGTCCGCAGCAGCTTGCGATCGACCTCGTCGAACCCGCGGTCGTCGACTTCGAGCAGCTGCATGGCCGCCTTCGCCACGTCGACGCTGATGCGACCATCCGCCCTGACCTGCGCGAAGTCACGGACCCGGCGCAGCAGGCGGTTGGCGATGCGCGGCGTCCCGCGCGACCGGCGCGCGACCTCGGTGGCCGCGTCGGGGACGATGTCCACGCCGAGAATCCGTGCCGATCGGCGCACGATCTCCTCGATGTCGGCATCGGTGTAGAAGTCGAGGCGGTGGACGATGCCGAACCGCGCGCGCAGCGGCGACGTCAGCAGCCCGGCCCGCGTCGTCGCGCCGATCAGGGTGAACCTCTGCAGCGGCACCTTGACCGAGCGCGCGCTCGGCCCCTGCCCGATGACGATGTCGCACTCGTAGTCTTCCATCGCCGGGTAGAGCACTTCCTCGATGGCCGGCGCCATCCGGTGGATCTCGTCGATGAAGAGGACCTCGTGCTCCTGCAGGTTGGTGAGCATCGCCACCAGGTCGCCGGCCTTTTCGATCACCGGCCCGGCGGTCGCCCGCACCGGCACGCCCATCTCGGCGCCGATGACATAGGCCAGCGTCGTCTTCCCCAGCCCCGGCGGGCCGTAGAGCAGCACGTGATCGAGCGCCTCGCGGCGGCCGCGCGCGGCGGCAATCGACACCTGCAGGTTGTCGCGGACCCGATCCTGGCCGATGTAGTCATCGAGGGTTCGCGGCCGGAGCCCGGCCTCGTACTGCGCTTCGTCTGCGGTGGGGCTGGGGGCGAGGACGCGCGCAGGATCGTTCATCGCATCAGCTCGCGCAGCGCCGCGCGCAGCGCGTCCTCGAATGTGACATCGTGATTCGCGGCGAGGGTGGCGTCGACCGCCTTCTCCGCCGGCGGCCGATGATAGCCCAGGTTCTGCAGCGCCGAGAGCAGGTCGGCGCGCAGACGATCGGCGCCGCTCGCTTCGATCGGCTGCTCCACCGACACGGCGAACTGCGCCAGTCGATCCTTGAGCTCGAGGACGATGCGCTCGGCGGTCTTCTTGCCGACGCCGGGCACGCGCGTCAGCCGGGCCACGTCGCCGCGCTGCACGGCCGCGATCAACTCGCGCGTCTCGATTCCGGAGAGCACCGAAACCGCCAGCTTCGGGCCGATGCCGCTGATGCCGATCAGGCGCTCGAACAGCTGCTGCTCGAGCTCGGTCTGGAAGCCGAACAGCTGGATCACGTCCTCGCGCACGTGCGTGTGCACGCGCAGCGACACGCCGGCGCCCGTCTCGCCGATCTCGTAATAGGTCGACAGCGGCACCACGACTTCGTAGCCGACGCCCTGCACGTCGATGATGATGCGGTTTGGCTGCTTGTCGAGGACGTGCCCGCGCAGGAATCCGATCATCCGTGTGCGGGCGGCCGATACTGTCGCCAGGATCGCGCCGTTTTCGGTGCAACCGCAGTGTCTGCCTTCAGGCTGACCGGCAGCCGGGAATGCAGGTGGCAGATCGCCACGGCCAGCGCATCCGCCGCGTCGTGCGGCGACGGCACCGCGTCGAGGCCGAGCAGCAGCTTGATCATCTGCTGCACCTGGTGCTTCTCGGCGCGTCCATAGCCGACGACCGCGCGCTTGATTTCCGCGGGGGTGTACTCGATGACCTCGCAGCCGGCCTGGGCCGCGGCCAGCATGGCCACGCCGCGGGCATGCCCCAGCTTGAGCGCGCTGCGCGCGTTGGCGGCATGGAAGATGTTCTCGATCGCCACGCAGTCGGGCTGTGCGGCCGCCAGGAACGAGGTCAGCTCGCGGTGGATCTGCGAGAGTCGATCGGGAAGAGACGCGGAGGCGGCCACCGTAATGGCGCCGCACGAGACGAGACGATGCCGGCGCCCATCCGTCTCCACGCAACCGTAGCCGGTGCGCTCGGAGCCGGGATCGATGCCGAAGATCTTCACGCGAGCGCCTCGATCTCCTTTTCCTCGATGTCGAAGTTCGCCCAGACGTTCTGCACGTCGTCGTGATCGTCGAGCGCCTCCATCAGGCGCATCATGGCGGCGGCGTCCTTGCCGGTGAGCTTCACGTAATTCTGCGGGATCATCGCGATGGCGGCGGTGGCCGGCTCGACACCGAGCGCCTTGACCGAGTCGCGCACCGCCTCGAACGCCTCGGGGGCCGAGATGATCTCGAACCCGCTCTCGTCGTCGCTCATGTCGTCGGCGCCGGCGTCGAGCACCGCCGCCAGCAGCGCATCCTCGTCGACCTTGCCGCCCTTCTCGACGATGACCTGCCCCTTGCGGGAGAACATCCAGGCGACGCTGTTCTCGGCAGCGAGGTTGCCATTGTGCTTGCCGAGCAGGAAGCGGATCTCGCCGACGGTCCGGTTCTTGTTGTCGGTCAGCGTCTGGATCATCATCGCGACGCCGCCGGGACCGTAGCCCTCGTACAGGATCTCCTCGTACTGGACCCCGGGTTCCTCTCCAGTGCCGCGGCGGATGGCGCGCTCGATGTTCTCGCGCGGCATGTTGTTCGCCTTGGCCTCGGCGATGATCGTGCGGAGGCGCGGGTTCATGTCAGGGTCCCCGCCGCCGGTGCGGGCCGCTACCGAGAGTTCCTTGATGATGCGGGTGAAAATCTTGCCCCGCTTGGCGTCAGCGGCGCCCTTCTTGTGCTTGATTGTGTGCCACTTGGAATGGCCTGACATGCCTCAAACTCCAGAAAATACAGGGAAAACGGACCCTCAATAGTAGCAGATCGCCCCCGGCTACGACCGCCGCGCCAGCACCATCCAGACCTCGGCCCGCGGGTCCCACGGGCCGCCGCGGTAATCGCCGAGCAGCGCATCAACCGTAAAGCCGGCCCGCTCCAGGCGCCGGGCCACCTGCGGCACCGACAGCGTGCGAAACGTGAGCGCAAACCGGTGCACGCGCGACCGGCGACCGACCCGTTCGGTGAACTCCTGGTCGAAGATGGTCAACCGGCGGGCGCGATCCTGGCGGACGGTCTCGGTGAGGCTGACGCGCGCCCCGCCGCGGCGCCCACGCCAGCCGGTGAGGCTGACCCGCTTGCGGTACTCCTCCCACGCCGGCAGGTCGGCGACCAGCTCGATGCCGAAGGTGCCGCCGGGCGCCAGCACGCCGTGCACGGCCTGCAGCGTGGCCGTCAGATCGCGCTCGCGCAGCAGCGATTGCAGCATGCCGTACGGCGCCATGACGAGATCGAAGGGTCCGCCTTCGCGCCCGCCTTCGCGCTTCGCGCTGCGGCGGGACGAGCGCTCCCTGAACGGAAGCGCTCGGATGTCGCCGCGGACAAGCTGCACGCGATCGCCCAGCCGCCCCCGCTTCACGCGCTGTGCGGCGCGGGCGAGCATCGGCACCGAGCGGTCGATGCCGACAATGCGCACGCCGGCACGCCCGAGCGGGATGGTCAGGCGGCCGGTGCCGCATCCCAGCTCGAGGACGCGTCCGTCGATGTGCTGCGCCAGCCGGCGCCAGAACGGCAGATCGCGCCGGCCGAGCGTTCGCGCGTTCTCCCAGTCGTAGAAAGGGGCGTACTCATCCCACCCCTCGTGCCCCTCCGCCACTCAGGCTGCCTTCTGGCCGACCGTCGCGAAGAGCATCGTGTTCTGAATCTCGACGAACGCGCTGCCCGCGGCGCGCGATTCCTTCTCGTAGCCGGCGAGCGCCGCCATGTATTCCTCGGCGAGCCCTCGCACGTGCTCCGAGGCGCCGGCGAGGAGCCGTTCCACCGCCCCGCGCCGCCCCTCGAACACCTCGGCCGCCGGCTGTCCGAGAATGACGTGCGACACCGGAAACAGCCGCACATGGATCGGCTCCAGCCGGTGCGCCAGGAACAGCTGCGGCAGCCGCGGCCCGATCGCCGGGTCGCCGGCATCACCGCGGTCCGCCGCCGCGGCGGCAAACAGGCGCGCCGCGAGCGCGAAGGCCGCGCTTCCTCCAGGCACCGAGCTGAAGGCGTAGTGCGCGGAGTTGTCCGGTTCGACCGCTACCACGTGACCGCCAGTTCGTGTCACGCGGGCACACTCGCTCACGGCCGCGTCGGACTCCCGCACGTGCTGCAGCACGGCGACACAATAGGTGGCATCGAACGCGCCCGTGACGAAGGGCAGGCGGCACGCGTCGCCCGCGGCGAAGCGCGCGTTGATGTTGTGCGACGCAGCGCGCTGCGAGGCAGAGACGACTTCGGCGACCTTCAGGTCGATGCCGACCTGCTGCAGCTGCGACACGTGCAGGCGGCCAATGCTGACCTCGGCCTCGCCGGCGCCGCAGCCGACGTCCAGGATGCGGTTGCCCGGGCGCGGACGCAGCGTCTCGGTGAGGAACTCGGTGAACTCGTCGTTCCACCACTGCTGCCGCAGGTGCTTCAGCGTCGGCGAAACGAGTGCATCAATTGCGTGCGCCATGTCAGTCCGACACCGCGAGCTCGCCCGGCACGATGGGCCGGGTGCGCGGCAGCAGCCCCAGCCTGGCCATGTGGCCGACCGCGGCGAGGATCCCGACGAAGACCACCAGCTTCAGCGCGTCGGCAGGCCGCGTCTGCGGCAGCAGCCGCCACAGCAGCCAGAGCACCGGCTGCGCAATCGCCACCGCCCAGACCGAGCCGTAGAAATAGCGGCGCTCGTGTCCCTCGCCCTTCGTGGATGCCTTCACGCGCGGCAGCTGGCCGAGCGCCCCGATCAGCCACATGGTGCCGGCAATCGGGAAGTAGGCCACCTCGTACATCTGGCGCAGCCGCCACTCGCCCGTCGCCAGCGCCCAGACGAGCCCGGCAATGTTGAGCGCCGCAAACGCCACGACTTCGCCCCAGGCGGTGGTGTAGCAGACGCGCCGGTAGAGCGGGTTCGGCCGATCCTCCGTGAACCGGATGATGTACGGCGCCGCCTCGCAGCCCGGCAGCCTCCCGCGCAGCCCGGCGATCCCGGTGCCGACGAGCACGATGCCAAGCCAGGCGAGCAGCCGGCTGTCGAACCCGCGCTCGAACAGGTCGAACGTCCACGGCCCCGGCGCGATGAAGAAGACGAAGATCCAGATCGGCCAGTGATTGAACCGGTAATGGAGCTTGTTGCGGTGACGAATCTTTCGTTCGGTATCGAGTTCGACGCGCAGGGCGTCCGTGTTGACCTGGTGCATCCGGGTGCTCAGGATACCCTACCGGCCGCCAGGACGAGACGCCGGTCGGCGCAGGCGGCGGCAAAGTCGACGTCGTGCGTCGCCACCAGGATCGCGCGCCCCTGCGTGGCCAGCTCACGGACGGTGCGCGCGAGGTCGCCGCGGCGCGCCGGGTCCAGCGACGCCGTCGGCTCGTCCATCAGCAGCAGCGACGGGTCCATCGCCAGGGCACGGGCGATCGCCACGCGCTGGGCCTCGCCGCCCGAGAGCTCGTGGGGAAAGGCCTCGGCCCGGTGGCCAACGCCCAGGCGATCCAGCAGCTCGCGCGCGCGGCGCTCGGCCTCGACCCGAGGCTGCCTCGCCGCGTGGACAGGCGCAAGCCACACGTTGTGCAGCGCCCGCAGGTGCCCGAACAGGTGATGGAACTGAAAGACGACGCCGACACGCCCGCTCGTCTCGATCCGTCCGCCGGCCACCGCGTCGAGCCCGGCAATCGCCCGCAGCACCGTCGTCTTGCCGGTCCCCGACTCCCCCATCAGCGCCACCACTGACCCTGGCGCCACCTCGAACGAGGCATGGTCGACCAGCATGCGATCGCCGCGCCGGAGGACAAGGTCTGTCACCCGAAGCGACGTCATGCGCGGCTCCAGCGCTGCTCGATGCGGCGGGCAAGCCGCGCCAACGGCAGCGACAGTGCCAGATACATCGCGGCGCACAGCACTCCGGGCAGTACCCAGCTGCCGATGTTCGCGGCGAAAATCGACGTCTGCTTGGTCAGCTCGACGACCGTGATCACCGACACCAGCGAGCTGTCCTTCAGCAGCGCGATGAAGTCGTTGGTCATCGGCGCCAGCGCCAGCCGAAACGCCTGCGGCCCGCGGACCAGGAACAGCGTCTGCGTCGTGCTCAGGCCGAGGGTGCGCGCGGCATCGAGCTGTCCCGACGGCACGGCCTGCAGCGCGCCGCGATAGATCTCGCTCTCATAGGCGGCATAGTTCAGGCCGAGGCCGATCAGCGCGGCCGCGAACGCCGGCAGCTGAATCACGCTCGCCAGGCCGAAGTAGATGACGAACAGCTGCAGCAGCAGCGGCGTGCCGCGCACCAGCTCCACCCAGGCGGTGAGCGCGGCGCGCGCCGGCGGAGGCCCATAGACCCGTCCGGTCGCGATCAGGCCGCCAAGCGCCACCGCCAGCGCCATGGCAAGGCAGGACAAGGCCAGCGTGATGACAGCGGCGTTCAGCAGTGATGGCAGGTAGCGGCGCGTCAGCGTCCACGCATCAAGCGATTCGAGCGGCGCCGCCGCCTCGGCCGGCGGCACCGTGTCCCCGGACAGCAAGCGCGCATACAGCCGCGGCTGGTCGTCGTTCCACAGGTTCCAGCGCCGGAAGATCGCTTCGAGACGCCCATCGCGCATGGCGGCCAGCAGGATCGTGTTCATCCGGTCGCGCAGGGCTTCCTGCCCGGCCGCCAGCACGCCGACGTAATAGCCCGACGCCAGCGGCGCCGGTTGATTCAGCAGCCCGGCGTTCCGGCGCGCACCCCGTTCGGCAAGCACCTGGTCCAGCACCACGGCGTCAACCCGGCCCAACACGAGGTCGCTGTACGGATGCACATCGTCTTCGTAGATCACCGGGATGACGCCGTGGTCACGCGCCGCCGCGGCAAGCAGGTCGGCGGCCAGCGTGGCGCCAAGCGTTGCGACGCGCCGGCCGCCGAGGTCGGCCAGCGTGCGATAGCGATCCCGATCGCCCTCGCGGACGGTGAGCATCTCCCGGAACTCGTAGTACGGGATCGTGACGGCTGCGCGCGCGCGCCGCGCCGGGCTGTCCTCGATGCCGCTCAGCGCCACGTCGACGTCGCCGCGCGCCACCGCCGCATCGAGCGTCGTGAACCCGGTTTGCACGAACTGCGGCGTGCGTCCCAGGCCGTCGGCCAGCAGCGCCGCGATCTCCACGTCGAAGCCGACCAGCCGCGCCGGGTCGTTCGGATCCGCCTCGACGAACGGCGCGCCGCCTTCGGCATCACCGCCCCAGCGCAGCACACCGCCGTCACCGGTCTGCGCGGCCGCCGCCACGGGGACGAGCACCAGGAGGAGCAGCCAGCGTCGCATCAGGCCGGTTCGAAGCGGATCGCCGCCAGCTTCCGCGTGGCGAGGATGGTGAACAGCCCGTCGATGCGACCGTCGGCGTTGACATCGATCTGGAACACGAAGCGCTGTGCCCAGGCGGCCGGCGCCGGCACTTCCGCGAGCAGCGCCGGCAGGCCGTTGAGCATCCGGAACGCGAACCGCGTCGGCCCGCCGCGCTCCGCCAGCTTCAGCAACTGTTTGGCGATCCGCTCGCGGCCGGTCAACGGTGTGGTGGGCGCCACGAACTCGCCACCGGCATCGCTCAGCGCCCGCGCCGACGGCGACAGGAGATCGGCGACGGCCGGCGCGTCGTAGCGCTGGATGCACTCGAACAGGTGGCGTACCGTGCGGGCGACATCACGCTGCCGCTGGCGGGTCGGCCGCATCCGGCGCGCCTCGTATGGCGCCATCATCCGCGCCGCCTGCTGCAGGGTCGTCTTGACGGTGCCGAAGGTGAGGTCGAGGGCGTGTGCCGCATCCGCCACGCTGCAGCCGCACACCGCACGCAGGACGAGCACCGCGCGCTGCCGTGGGGTCAGCTCCTCCAGTGCCAGCAGGAACGGCAGCGCCATGCTCTCCACCTCGTCGTAGGCCGGCTCGCAGTCGACACCCTCGAAGGCGTCCGGCGAGGCCGCATCGCCAGTCTCGACCGGCGACGGCAGCCATGGCCCCACATACGCCCGATGCCGGCGCAGCCGCAGCAGGTCCATCGAGCGCGCCGCGGCGGCGCGGGCAAGCACCGGCCGCCACGCGCCGGTCGCCGGCGGGCGCTCGAGCACGCGCACGAACGCCTCCTCGACGACCGCATCCGCGTCGGCCGCGCTGCCCGTCAGCCGGTAACAAAGACCCCAGAGGAAGTCCCGCTGCGCCTGGAACTCCCGCGCAGCCGCTTCGTGAACCGCCGGCGCCATGTGATGAAGCAGGAATACTAGTCGAGTTTCGCCGCCCGTTTCCGCTCCAGGTCGTCGAGCGTCCGCGGCCAGTCATCGCGCAGCAGCCGCGACAGCGAGCGATCCGCCAGCAGCCGTCCGTCGGTCTGGCAGGTCGCACAGTAGTTGGCCTCGTTTGCCGCGTAGACGATGCGCTGGATCGGCGATCCGCAGACCGGGCACGGCAGGCCGTAGCGGCCGTGCACGGCCATGCCCGGCCTGAACGCGGTCACCTTCGCAGGGAAGTCGTCGCCGGCCTCCTCCTGCAGACGGGTGATCCACTGCGACAGCGTGGCGCGGGTCGCCTCGAACAGGCGTCGAATCTCCTCGTCGGTCAGGCTCGTCGTCAGCTTGAACGGCGACATCCGCGCGGCGTGCAGGATCTCGTCCGAGTACGCGTTGCCGATCCCGCTGAACAGATGCGGGTCGGTCAGCACGCGCTTGAGCGTATGGTTCTCGCGCTGCAGGGCACGCGCAAAGGACGGCAGATCAGCCTCCAAGACTTCGAGGCCGCCGCGATCGTGCGCCGCCAGCCCCGCCTGTCCCTGCACCACATGCAGCGAAGCCTGCCGCTTCGTGCCGGCCTCCGTCAGGATCAGCGTTCCATTCGCGAAGTCGAGGGCGAGCAGCCCGACCTTGCCTGGCACCTTGGCGCCTGCCGGCGCCCAACGGAAGCGGCCGGCAATCATGAAGTGAAAGACGAGATAGAGTTCACCCTCCAGCTCAATGACCACCCGTTTGCCGAGCCGTCGGAGCCCGACCACACGACGGCCGACGATGGCCGTGAGCGGCGGCTCGACCGAGCGCAGCAGGAACGGGCTGACGAGGCGTACGCCCGTAGCCGGCTGACCTATCAGGCGCGGCCGAAGCGCGTGAAGGTAGAGGAGAATATCCGGCAGTTCCGGCATGCCAGCCCCTTCATTCTCCACGATGCGACGAATCCTGCTCGCCGTGGTCGTGCTCGTCGTCGTCCTCGCGTCCACGACCGCCGCGGCCGTGTATTGGCTGCTCTCCGGCGATGGCGTCCGCGCGGCGCTCGAGCGCCAGGCTACGGCGTGGCTCGGGCAGCCGGTGCGCATCGGTTCCGCTGATGCGCAGCTGTTTCCCCGCATCGGCGTCCAGCTGACGGATGTGCACGTTGGCGACCCGGCACGCGTCACCCTTGGATCGGTAGAAGTCTCGACCGGCCTGCGCGCGCTGCTCTCGCGCCGGATTGAGAACGCCGACGTCATCCTGGCGAACAGCCGCATCGACATGCCGCTGCCGTTCGAGTTGCCGACATCGGGCAGCACCGGTGAGGAACCGGATTGGCAGATCGTCTCGATGCGGACGATCCGCCTGGACGATGTGGTGGTGTCGAGCCGCGGGCGCGAGGTCACCGTGTCGGTCGACTCGTCGCTCGCCGGCGACACCCTGGCGCTGACACGCATCCGGGCTTCGGCGAGTGGCACGACGGTGGACGGAAGCGGCGCGGTGCGTCTCGCGCCGGCGCTCGATGCCCGGCTCGATCTGTCGGCGAACACGCTGGACCTGGACGACCTCCTCGCGCTCGCGGAGGCGTTTGCCCCTGGCGGGGGGGGCCGGCGGACGGCGTCCTCCGCCGACGGCCGCCTCGTCGCCGAGGTACGCGCCGACAGCGTCACGGCAGGACGCCTCACCGTCCCGCAGTTCTCGACGACCGTACGCGTGCACGGAACACGCGTGAGCCTCTCCCCCACGCGGTTCCTGCTGTTTGGCGGGCGCTACGAGGGGGACCTCGATCTGGCGCTGTCAGAAGCGGGCGCGATGACGCTCGTCTCGCGCGTTCGCGACATCAATGTGGCGGAGCTGGCGGCGTTCGGCGGCGTGCCGGACGCGATCACGGGCCGCCTGTCCGGGTCGGGCCGCTTCGAGGGACGCGGCACTGCCCTTGCCGAGGTCATGGCCACGGCACGCGGCGGAGGATCCGCGACGATTGCCGACGGATCCATTCGCGGACTCAACCTGGTGCGGACGGTCGTCCTGTTCCTCGGCCGTCCGGCGCCGGACACCGCCGCCGCAACCGACAGCTTCGATCGCATCGACACCACCTTCTCACTGGCCAGCCAGGTCGTCACCGCCGACGCGCTGTCACTCCAGTCCCGCGACGCGGACATCGTGGCGACCGGGACGCTGGCGCTCGAGACGAAAGCCCTCGACGGCCGCGCGGACCTGTCGCTGTCGGAGGAGTTGTCGAAGCAGGCGGGAACCGACTTGTATCGATATACCCGCGAGGGCAACCGCATTGTGCTGCCGGCCACCATTGGCGGAACGCTGGGAGCGCCGC
>JBFWUM010000050.1:0-11283 GCA_050247255.1 Vicinamibacterales bacterium
TCCCGGCGCGCACCAGTACGAGGCGGGGCTGTCGTATGGGACGCAGCGCTACGTCGGCGGCAACGCCGATGCGCTGGCGGCGGTCAGCGGCGGCAGCCGCAACGTCGGCGAGGTATTCGCCTACGACAACTGGACGCTGTCGCGCCAGGTAGAGGTCACCTACGGCGGCAAGTACGCGCGCTATGACTACCTGACCGAGCGCGGGCTGCTCAGCCCGAGCGCGGCGGTTACGCTGACGCCGGTTGCCGGCAGCAATTTCCGGATCCAGGCCGCGGTGTCGCGCCGCGAAGTGGCCCCCGGCGCCGACGAGTTCCTGCCGCCGTCGACCGGCCTCTGGCTGCCGCCGGAGCGGACGTTCTCGCCGGTCACGCCGGGCGCGGGCTTCGCGCACGAGCGCGTCGATCGCGTCGAAGGCGGTGTCGAGGGCGAGTGGATCGGCGACGTCGTGATCGGGGTGCGTGCCTTCCGCGAGCAGGTCGGCAACCAGATCGTGACGCTGTTCGGCGTCGAACTGCCGGGCACCGCCGCCGCCAACATCGGCCATTACTACGTCGGTTCGGGCGGCGATTTTTCCGCCACCGGCTTCACCTTCGGCGTGCGGCGCGACATCAGCAGCCGCCTGCGCGCCTCCGTCGACTACACCCAGGCCGAAGCCGATTGGACCGGCCCGGCGCCCGACGGCCTGCGCCTGCTCGCCGCCGCCGCGTCGGCGCTGCGCACCGGGTCGGAGCGGCTGCACGACGTCACCGCCACGATCGAGAGCGAGGTGCCGTCGACCGCCACGCGCGTCGTGGTCCTCTACAAGGTCAATACGGCCTTTGCCAGCGAGGGCGCCGAGCGCCAGGCGGCAACCCGCTTTGCGGTGCAGGTCAACCAGGCGCTGCCGTTCCTGAACTTCTCGAGCGCGCAGTGGGAAATGCTGGTGGCCGTCCGCAACCTGTTCAACGACGCCTTCGGCCAGGGCTCGGTCTACGACGAACTCCTCGTCGTCAACCCGCCCAAGCGCTTCGTCGGCGGCCTCACCGTCCGCTTCTAATTCCCCTTCCGCCTGAAGGCGGAAGCCACTAACAGGCGGAAGCCACCCACTCGCATCCATTCAGTTGGATGATTCATCCTGCAGATTGGATTTCTCGTGAAATCCGATATAGGATTTCTATGTAACTTTCTGATTTAACGTGATTTATACGCGAGACCGCGAACCACGGCGTGGTATGTCGTTTGCTCCGGCCGGGAGCGTTCCGCGCCGGAAACCCGCGCGTTTCTCGCGTTCCATGCCCATATTCCGCGCTCACGGAGGGGTAGCCCCCCTGCTGCACTGGTGGCGTCCGGTCCTGCCGGTCGTCGTCGTGTCGCTGCTGCTCGGGCTGGGTATTGCCAACGTCGCGGCGCTGGCGACCTGGAACGAGGTCGAGGACGGCGTCCTCTGGACCGCGCGCGCCGAAGGGGTCGTCGCGGCGGAGATTGCCGCCGGAACTCCCGCGGACGCCGTCGGCCTGCGCCCGGGCGACCTGCTGCTGGCGATCGACGACCAGCCGGTGCAGGCGGTTGACGATGTCGTGGCGGCGCTGCATCGCGAGGATGCCGGCGCCACCGTCCGCTACACGGTGCTGCGGCTCGGCACCCGCGAGGTGGTGGACGTCCGCATTGCGCCGGTGCCCAACTCCGCCGGCGCGCTCTACTTCCTGCTGGCCGGGGTCGGCGTGTTCACGCTGCTCGTCGGCGGCGCGGTGCGGCTGCGCCGGCCGCGCGACCCGGCGACGCTGCACTTCTTCTGGCTGTCGGTCGCGTTCTTCGGGCTCTTCACGTTCTCGTTCAGCGGCCGGCTCGATCGCCTCGACTGGGTCTTCTACTGGGGCGATGCCATCGCCACGCTGCTGCTGCCGCCGCTCTTCCTGCACTTCACGCTCGTCTTCCCCGAGCGCCGCACCGGCTGGACGACGACGCCGCTGGCGCGGGTGCTGATCCCGCTGCTCTACGTCCCGGCGTTGCTGCTCGGCTCCGCGCGCATTGTCGCCGTCGCGCGCAGCGGCATGGACGCCGAGGCATTCATCCGCGTCATCGAAACGCTCGACCGCCTCGACCTGGCCTACCTCGCCGTCTGCTTCATCGGCGGCCTGCTGGCGCTGGCGCGGGCGCTCTCGGAGATCCGCTCGATCACCGGGCGCCGCCAGCTGCGCTGGATTGCCTGGGGCACGGCGCTCGGCGCGGCGCCGTTCGCCCTCGGCTACGCGCTGCCGTATGCGCTCGGCGTCGAGCCGTCGCTGCCGATGCAGCTGTCGACGATCCCGCTCAGCCTCATCCCGCTCGCGTACGCGTCCGCGATCGTCCGTTACCGGCTGATGGACATCGAGGTGATCGTCAAGCGCGCGCTGGTCTATGCCGCGGCGCTGGTCGCCATCGTCGCCATCTATGCCGTGCTGCTGCAGAGCGTCGAGCGGGTCTTCTGGCGCGGCGATCTCACCGGCTACAACTGGCTGATCGCGGTGCTGGCGACGCTGGTGGCGCTGCTGCTGGCGCCTCCGGTGAAAGAGGCGGTGCAGAACGCCCTGGACCGGGCGTTCTACCGCGACCGCTACGACTACCGGCGCGCGCTGGTCGGCTTCGCGCGCGACCTGAACAGCGACCTCGACCTGAACCGCCTGGCCGAGCGGCTCGTCTCGCGCGTCGTCGAGACGCTGCTGGTCGATCGCATGGCGCTGATGCTGGCCGACGAAACGGCGCCGCACTTCGGGTCGGTCAGGGCCTCGGGGTTCGGCGACGCCTATCCGCCGGCGCTGCCGAAGCTGTCGGGCATCGGCAGCCGCCTGGAGAACGGCCACGTGGTGGCGCTCGACGACCCGATGGCGGTCAGCCGCTTCGCCGTCGAGGAGATCGAGTTCTGGCGTGACTCGGGGCTGTACTACTTCATCCCGTGCGTGGCGAAGGAAGGGACGATTGCGGTCCTCGTGCTCGGGCGCAAGGACACCGGCGAGCCGCTGAACAGCGAGGACATGCAGCTGCTGAGCGCGGTGGCGGGGCAGATCGCCACGGCGCTCGAGAACGCGCAGCTCTACCGCCAGCTGCATATCAAGGCGCAGGAGCTGGACCGCCTGCGCACGTTCAACGAGAACATCCTCGAATCGCTGGACGACGGGCTGCTGGTCGTCGACCTCAACGACCGCATCGTGCGCTGGAACAGCGCGCTCGAGCAGCTGTACGGCGTGGCCCGGGCCGACGCCGTCGGCAAGCCGCTGCCCGACGTGTTCGATCCGTCGTTCGTCGAGGCGATCCGCGCCGCCCGCCGCGACACGCCCGGCGGGGCGACCCTCTCCCGGCTGCCGCTCGCCGGCCGCGGCGCGGCCGCGGGCCGCACGCTCATCGTCAGCGCCGCGGTGGTGCCGCTGCGCGCCTCCGACGATGCCTCGATGACCACCGTCGGCACCATCGTCATCGTCGAGGACACCACGGCGCGGGTGCAGCTCGAGGAACAGCTGCAGATCTCGGAGAAGATGGCGTCGATCGGCCTGCTGGCCGCCGGCGTCGCCCACGAGGTGAACACGCCGCTGACCGGCATCTCGAGCTTCACGCAGATGCTGCTCGAAGGCGCGGACCCTGAGGACCCGAAGACGCGTCTGTTGGAGAAGATCGAGCGCCAGACGTTCCGCGCCGCCAAGATCGTCAACGGGCTGCTCAACCTGTCGCGGCCGGCGGCGCATGGGACGAGCGACCTGTCGCCGGTCGAGCTCAACACGGTGATTACCGACGTGCTCTCCCTGCTCGAGCACCAGTTCGAGATCCACCGCATCAAGGTGCGCCGCGAGCTGAGCGCCGAGCCGATCACGGTGCTGGGCATCGAGCACAAGCTGCAGCAGGTGTTCCTGAACCTGTTCCTCAACGCGAAGGACGCGATGCCGAAGGGCGGCTGGCTGTCGATTACGACGCGCCAGGACCGCGGCGGCGTCGTCGCCGAGGTGTCGGACACCGGGTCGGGTATCCCGAACGAGTACCTGGCGCGTATCTACGATCCGTTCTTTACGACGAAAGCCATCGGGCAGGGGACGGGGCTCGGGCTGTCGATTACATACGGCATCGTGCGCGAGCACGATGGTGCCATCGATTGTGAAAGCGACCTCGGCCATGGCACCCGATTCATCCTGTCATTCCCGGCCGTCCCCATCGAGCGCGCCGCCCGTGCGGCGCAGCAGTAAAGGCACTCATGGCGAAATCAGGCACCATCCTGGTCATAGACGATGAAGAAATCATGCGGGAGATCCTCGAGGCGTTGCTGACGCGCGAGGGCTACGAGGTGCGCCTCGCCGCCGACGGCGCCGAGGGGCTCGAGCTGGCGCGCGCCGGCTCGTTCGACGCGGCGGTCGTCGACGTGATGATGCCGGGCATGGACGGCATTGCCACGCTCGACGAGCTGAAGAAGCTCGACGAAGAGCTGCCGGTGCTGATGATCACCGCGTTCGCGTCGGTCGAGAACGCCATCGAGGCGATGAAGCGCGGCGCCTTCGACTACATCACCAAGCCGTTCAAGAACGACGAGGTGCTGATCGTCGTGCGCAACGCGGTCGAGCGCCGCCGCCTGGTCGCCGAGAACACGGCGCTCAAGCAGAACCTGCAGGCGCAGTCGCAGAGGTTCTCGGGGATCATTGGCCGCAGCCCGCGGATGAAGCAGGTGTTCGACCTGATCATCCAGGCGGCGCCGAGCCGCTCGACCATCCTGATTACCGGCGAGAGCGGCACCGGCAAGGAGCTGGTGGCGCGCGCCATCCACAGCAACTCGC
This sequence comes from Vicinamibacterales bacterium, assembly GCA_050247255.1. GTDB lineage: Bacteria > Acidobacteriota > Vicinamibacteria > Vicinamibacterales > UBA2999 > JBFWUM01. The sequence goes on from JBFWUM010000050.1 coordinate 4,770, forward strand.
AGCGCGCCGACCGCCCGTTCGTCACCGTGAACTCCGGCAACCTGCCGCCGGACCTGCTCGAATCGACGCTGTTCGGCCACGTCAAGGGCGCCTTCACCGGCGCCGTCTACCCCAAGAAGGGGCTGTGCGACATGGCCGACAAGGGGACGATCTTCTTCGACGAGATCGGCAACATCCCGCTCGAGACGCAGGCCAAGCTGCTGCGTGTCATGCAGGAGCGGGAGTTCATGCGGCTCGGCGGCATGGAGACGATCAAGGTCGACGTGCGCATCGTCGCCGCCACCAACTGCGACCTGAAGCAGATGGTCGAGGACGGCCGCTTCCGCGAGGACCTGTACTACCGGCTCCACGTCATCAACGTGGTGCTGCCGCCGCTGCGCGAGCGGAAGGAAGACATCCCGGTGCTGGCGCACCACTTCCTCGAGAAGTACGGGAAGGAGAACGAGAAGACCGGCGTGGAGCTGGCGCCGGAAGCGCTCGACCTGCTCGTCGACTACGACTGGCCGGGGAACGTCCGCGAGCTCGAGAACGTGATGGAGCGCGCGGTGGTCCTGAGCCCCGGGTCGCGGATTGGCACCGAGCTGATTCCCGACAACGTCAAGATGCCGCCGGCCTTCGCCATCCCGAAGTTCGTGGTGCCGCCGGAAGGGATCTCGTTCAAGGACGTCATCACCAACGTCGAGAAGCGGCTGATCGAGTCGACGCTCGAGGCCGCCGGCGGCGTGCAGAAGCGCGCGGCGGAGCTGCTCGGCATCAAGCCGACGACGCTGAACGAGATGATCAAGCGCTACGAGATCGGCACGCGACGGAAGCGCGCGTCGGCCGGGATGGACGACGAGGGGGCGGCGCCGCTGCGGCCGCGGCAGTCGGTCCCGGCGGAAATGAGCCGGGAGTAGCTACTTCTTTACCCGCGCGATCAGTCGATCAAACCGGCCGAGGACGGCGTCGCACCGGTGGTGCTGGCGCACGTAGTGGCGTCCCGCGGCGCCCATGCGCTCGCGCAGCCGGTGGTTGCCCATGATCGTGCGCAGCCCCTCCACGAACTCGGCGCGGTTGCCGTAGAAGAGCCCGCCGCCGGCGTGGCGGCAGTGCTCGACCGCGGCGGCGTTGCGCGCGCTGGCCAGCACGGGGGTGCCGACCGCCATGCTCTCCAGCAGCGACTGCGCCAGCAGGTCGTCGGCGTCGGGGGCGATGGTGACGTCGGCCGCCTCGAACGCCGTCATCCGTTCCCGCTGCGGCAGCACGCCGGCCATCCGCACGTACGGCTCGGGCGGCACCCGCATCATCTTCACCCCGACCAGCACCAGCGACGCCGGCGAGTCAGCCGGTTCGGCGCCGGCGTAGCTGTCGAAGTACTCGAGCATCTCCTCGCAGCCGTTGCCGCCGTCGACCTTGCCTGCGTAGACGGCCATCGGTCCGTACAGCCGGTGACGGCGACGGAAGGGCACGCCGCGGCCGTCGAGATACTCCTCGGCGGCTGGCTCATCGTCATCGGGGGCGCGCTCGCCTTCGACCTCCGGCGCGTCGGCCGGATCCTGCTGGTGACGCGGATACGTTTGCGGCGGCGCCGGGTCGATGCCGATGCCGACCACCTCCTCGAAACCCGGCGTGGCGCCGACGAAGCCGCGGGCGAGGCGCCGTTCGGCGCCCGAGAAGTAGCCGATCCCACGCGGCAGGCGCAGCAGCTCCTCCCACAGGCCGAAGCGCAGGCTCGGCGACAGCTGCAGGTGGGGGAACAGCACGCTGCGCTCGGGCGCCACGCGGAGGCCGTGCACGGTCGTCGGGTGGAACAGGGAAAAGAAGACGAGCGCGTCGTAGTTACGGTGCTGGCGCTTGAGGAAATCGAGCAGGCTGGGCGAGTTCGGGCCGAGGCGCCGCGACCACTCGATTTCGTCGGCGCGCGTGTGCGGCTCGCGGCGCAGGCGCTCGGACAGCGCGGTGAACGCCGCGGCCTCGTGCCCGTGGCCCACCGAGAAGCGGCGCACGAGGACCCCGCGGACCTTGTCGGCCCCCTCGGGTGAGGCGTTGGCGAACGTCCGGGGATCGCGCGCGCAGGTCGTGATGACGTCCACGTCGTGCCGCTGCGCCAGCTGCTCGGCGAGCAGCCGGCAGGCGTGCTCGGCGCCCGACGCGATCTCCGCGCCGTAGCGCGGGGTGACGAACGCGAACTTCATCGATCGACCGGTTCGTCCGTGGATGCCGGCGGCGGCAGCGGTTCTGCGTCCACCCGCTCCACCCGTTCGACGACTTCCACCGGTGTCACCCGGGCCGGTTCGGCAGGAGCCGGTTCCGGCTCGGCCGCATGGACCGCGCCGCCGTGGACCGTTTCCTCGAGCACATCGACCGCGGCATCCTCCGGCGCGCCATCGTCCGGCTCGATCCCCTCGTCGGTGTCGGGCAGCGTGTCGTCCGCCGCCGCGCCGCCGTCGGCCGCGGCCGTCGTGCCGTCTGCGAGGGATGCCGATCCGCGGCGACCGCGGCGCCGGCGGCGGCGCCGACGCGGTCCGTCGCCGGCCGGAGTGCCGCCCTCGGGCGATGCGGCAGGAGCAGCGCCTTCAACGGCGGCGCCCGGTGTCACCGGGGTGCTCGGCTGCGGGACGGAGACCTGGGGGCGCGGCGCGTGACGCGACTGCTGCGGCTGGTGAGCGATGCCCTCGATCCCGCGCACCCGCCGCTCGTTGAAGTCGACCTTCGCCGCCAGCGATTCCACTTGGAGCGCCAGGCCCTGCAGCTCGATCGTGTTGCGCGCCGATTCGCGCACGACGCGGCGGAGCAGCTCGTAGTGCAGCGCGTTCCATTCGGCCTGCAGGCGGTCGCGCTCCGCCTCTCGCGTGGCCGCCTCGGCGGCGAGCCTGGACTGTTCGTCGAGCGCCGCGGCGATCGGCGCCGGGTCGAAGAACAGCTTGAGGATCGGCCCGAACACCTTCTTGAACAGGGCGGCGACGTCGAATCGCTTCGGCTCGACCCGGGCCACCTTCGGCAGCGTCGATCCGGTGGTGCCGGTGGCCGCGCGCAGCGTGTCGAGCAGCGCCGGGTTGAGCGATTGCGGGTCGAGCACCGCCTCGAGGCGGCGCGCCGCCAGTTCCTGGATTTGGGCCGCCGACAGCTCGATGCCGGTGGCCTGCCCAATCCGGCCGCGGATGTCGCGCATGAGCTGGTCGATGTCGACGTGCTCGCGCGGCGGCTGGTGCCCCTGGTCCTGCCCCTGGTGCTGGCCCTGCTGGCCCTGATGCTGGCGGCGTTCCTGGCCGCGCTCCTGCCCGCGCCGATCGGAGCCGCGCCGTCCGCGGTGGAAGTGACCGCGCCGTCCCTGACCGCCGCCGCCCTGCTGGTTGTGATCCATGTCGTCAGTACTTCTTGAAGAGTGATCCCCACTCGGTGCGCATGAAGTCGCGGATGCGCGACTGGCCGACCGTGGGGTACCACAGCATGTCGTGATAGACGTTCGAGGCGAACGGCGCCCAGACGACCAGCGGCGAGTGAAGCAGCAGCCGCTCGAGCGGGCGCAGGAATCCTTTCCGGATCATCTGGTCGCCCCAGATGACGAGCGAGCGGCTGGTCTTGAAGCCGAAGTTCTCGTGCGACACGTCGTCGCCGACCAGCTCGATGTTCTGCGGGTTCGCCACGCCGAGGCCGCGCTCCTCGGCCATGCGCAGGAAGGGAATCGACAGCGGGTCGAAGCCCATCAGCTTCGCGGCGATCGCATCGATCGCCACCGAATCGGACGCCGCGAGAATCAGGTTCTTCACCCGCGGAATCATCGTCCGCGGCCCGGCGCCGTCGCCGGCGATGGTGCCGTCCATCACCGTGAAGACTGCCGGGTGGAGCTCGCGCTGCATGTAGAGCAGGTCGACGAGCACCTCGTGCATGTACTTGTGCGCGTAATGACGCACCTCGCGCAGCAGCCCGCCGAACGAGTTCTTCACCGAGCCGGTCATCACCGCGTGGCCGTGGGTCTTCACCGTCGGCAGGTGGACGATCTGCCGGCCGGGATAGATGGCCGGGATCTGGATGCCTTCCGGGAAGATGTCGTTCAGCTTCAGGAGCGGGCTGGTGAAGCGATAGACCTGCCACTCCACTTCGGGGAGCGGCGTGAACGTCAGCCCGTGCTTCTCGAGCACCGGCTCCCACCGGTTGTTGCGGCAGCCGGCGCGGGGGTTGGTGACGACCGTCTTGTTCTCGATCGGGATCAGCCGCTCCCTGGAGAAGCCGTCGGCGATCATCTTGCCGAGCACGCCGTCCACCTGCCACGGCTGCGACGAGCAGGAGGGGAAGTACTTCGTCCAGGAGAGGTTCAGCTTGATCAGCGTGTCGCGGTCGGTCGACAGGGTGTCGCGATAGCCCGCCAGCTCCATGACGCGGCCGTAGTCTTCGATGACCGTCTCGGGCCTGGTGCGCACGACCGCCACCCGTGCGGTGCGCGAGGAGCCTGAGGGGGTCACGGGCGCGGGCGCGTCGACGGTCACGGGCATCTCTTACAGCCTACCAAGCGGCGAGTAGAGCAGAGTGGCGATGCTGAGCACCCAGAGGGCAACGCACGCCAGGAGGGGCTTGTCGTTCAGCAGCATCTCGGCCGGGCTGCCGCCGCCCCGCTTCTGGTGCACCAGGTACAGATATCGGAAGATCCCGTAGAGCACAAAAGGAATCGTCCAGGCCAGCCGATCCGTGCCGAATTTCTCCGCCGTCTCGGCGCTGGTGGCGTACACCGCGTAGGCCATCAGCGTCGACGCCGTGACGACGCCGATCATCTGGTCGAGCAGGTACGGCGAGTATTCGCCGAGGATCGGCCGGTGTTCCGATGCCCCCTCGGCCAGCAGCGTCAGCTCGTGCCGCCGCTTGCTCAGCGCCAGGAACAGCGCGAGCAGCGTCGTGCAGACGAGCAGCCACGGGCTGATCGGCACCTCGATCGCCACCCCGCCGGCCACCGCCCGCAGGACGAACCCGGCCGAGATCAGCAGCACGTCGAGGATGACGATGTGCTTGAGCGCGGCGGAGTACATCAGCAGCAGGACCAGGTAGGCGCCGCTGACCAGGCCGAGCGCCGGCGAGATCAGGATGGCGGCCTGCAAGGCGCCGACGGCGAGGAAGCCGGCGGTGATGATCGCGGCGCGGACCGGGACCAGGCCGGCGGCGATCGGCCGCCGGCTTTTCAGCGGGTGCCGCGTGTCGGCCTCGCGATCGGCGACGTCGTTGAACAGGTAGACCGCGCCGGAGAGCGCGCAGAAGATGCCGAAGGTGGCGGCGGCCAGGGCGACGGCGCGGCCGTTGGTCAGCTGCAGCCCGAACAGCAGCGCGGCAAAGACGAACAGGTTCTTGGTCCACTGCCCGGGGCGCAGCGAGAGGACGAGGAGCGCGAGGGTGGATCGGGACGCAGCCACGGCGCGGGCCGTGGCCCGTCAGACCTTCGCGGAGGACGAGAAGCTCCGGACGGCGTCGGCCTCGCTGTCGTAGGTCTCGAAGACCGTGAGCAGCTTGGTGATTGACAGCAGGTCCTCGATGCGCTTGGTGAGGTTCAGCAGCTTCAGCTGGCCCCCCTGGCGGCTGATCGTGGTGTAGGTCCGGACGATCTCGCCCAGGCCGGCGCTGTCGATGTACGGCACGTCTGCGAGGTTGAGCACGATCTTGCGGCGCCCCTGCAGGGCGAGGCTGTTGATCTTGTCCTTGAGGAGCTCATCGCCCTCGCCCAGGGTCATCTTTCCCTTCAGGTCGAGCAGGGTGACATCGCCGGCGGCACGTTCCTCGATCTGCATTACACGTATCCTCGAATGGTTCGTAAAGTCCGCGATTTTAGCACACGGAAATCGGGTCGGACGCCCGCGCGGGGCGCGCATCCGGCCCGGAAAAGGCAGTGAGCGACGAGGGAGTGACGCGCCCTAGACGCCGGTGCCGGCGAACTTCCGCTGCTGGAAACATTCCTTGCAGAAGACCGGCCGGCCCTGCGTCGGGCGGAAGGGCACCGTGGTTTCCTTTCCGCACGCGGAGCATTGTGTCTGCGTCTCGACGCGCCCCTGCATCGTGGGACCCGCCGCCGCGCGGGTGGCGCGCTTGGCCTTGCACGCCTTGCACCGCTTGGGTTCGTTCTTGAACTGCTTGTCGGCGAAGAACAGCTGCTCGCCGGCCGTCCAGATGAATTCCGCGCCGCAATCCACGCACGTCAGGGACTTGTCCTGGAACTCCATCGGTCGCCACCTTGTTCGTTCCGGTTCGGATCGTTCCGTTCGGTGTGCCCGCGGCCCCTGCCGCGGGCGGCCGTGCCCGACTTACTCTGTTTCGCGCCGCATCTTCTTGCGGTTCCGCTTGCGCGCCAGCGCCTGCTTGGCCCGACGCTTATCACCCGGCTTCAGATAGAAGGAGTGCTTCTTGATGTCCTTGATGATGTCTTCCTGCTGAACCTTGCGCTTGAAGCGACGGAGGGCGCTCTCGATGGACTCGCCTTCCTGGATCTTGACTTCAGCCACGCCTGTAACACCCCCTCACCCGGCCTACGAGGAACGGCGCGAAGCCGTTCCGGCGA
>JBFWUM010000050.1:11383-23452 GCA_050247255.1 Vicinamibacterales bacterium
TGAACCTTGCGCTTGAAGCGACGGAGGGCGCTCTCGATGGACTCGCCTTCCTGGATCTTGACTTCAGCCACGCCTGTAACACCCCCTCACCCGGCCTACGAGGAACGGCGCGAAGCCGTTCCGGCGATACGGACACCATGTGATGCCCGTTCGAAAAGTGGCGAATATGCTAGGCTATCACAGGCAGGCGCGGATTCTAGGGCGCTTAATCGCCCCGCGTCAATCAAATAGTCCTTCTCGCCTAACCCGCTGCCCGTCCGTCAGTTAGGCCCGTTCCGATGAAGATTCTGGTCGTAGGCGGGGGTGCCCGCGAGCACGCCATCGCCTGGAAGCTGTCCCGCGAGCGCGGCGTGACCGAGGTCCTGTGCAGTCCCGGGAACCCCGGGATCGCCGCCGTCGCCCGCTGTCTGCCCGGCAACCCGGCACAACCCGAGACGATGCTTGCCCTGGCCCGCCAGGAGCAGGCCGCCCTCACCGTGGTCGGCCCCGAGCTCCCGCTGAGCCTCGGCATCGCCGACCTGTTCGACGCCGAGGGGCTGCCGCTGGTTGGTCCGACCCGCGCCGCGGCGGCGCTCGAGTCGAGCAAGGCCTTCGCCAAGGACTTCATGGCGCGCCACCGCGTGCCGACCGCGCGCTTCCTCAACTGCGAGTCGGCCGACCAGGCGCTGGCGGCCATCGCCGACGGATCGTTCGGCTACCCGGTGGTGCTGAAGGCCGATGGCCTCGCGGCCGGCAAGGGCGTGGTCATTGCCGAAGACCGCGCCAGTGCCGAGGAGGCGGTGCGCGAGGCGATGGTGGCGAAGCGCTTCGGCGGCGCCGGCGATCGGCTGGTGATCGAGGAGTTCCTCACCGGCACCGAGGCGTCGTATTTCGTGCTCGCCGAGGGCGAGCGCTTCGTGGCGCTCTCCTCCGCGCAGGATCACAAGCGCATCTTCGACGACGACCGCGGGCCGAACACCGGCGGGATGGGCGCGTTCGCGCCGAGTCCGCTGCTGACGCCGGCGGTCGAGCAGCAGGTCGTCGATCGGATCGTCCAGCCGGTGCTGACCGGCATGGTGGCCGAGGGGCGTCCGTTCCGCGGTTTTCTCTACGTCGGCCTGATGCTGACTGCCGGCGGACCACAGGTGATCGAGTTCAACGTCCGCTTCGGTGACCCTGAAGCGCAGGTCGTCTTCCCGATGCTCGACGAGGACCTGTCGTGGCTGCTCGGCGCCGCGGCCACCGGCGCGCTGCCGTCGCGCCGCGCCCGGTTCCGATCCGAGCCGCACGTCGGCGTCGTGCTCGCGGCGGGCGGCTACCCGGACGCGGTTGAGGGCGGCAAGGTGATCACCGGCCTCGAGGAAGCATCGCGCGTGCCTGGCGCGATGGTGTTTCACGCCGGGACCGCGCGCCGCGACGGCCAGCTCGTCACCGCCGGCGGCCGCGTCCTCACCGTCGTCGCCGGCGGCGCCACCTACCGCGACGCCATCGACACCGCCTACCGCGCCGCATCCGAGATTCACTTCGACGGGATGCAGATGCGGCGCGACATCGGCCGCAAAGCGCTCCACGAACTCGGAGCCCGAGACTTCAGTCTCGGCCCTGAATGAAATACGCCATCGTCACCTTCGGCTGCCGCGTGAACCAGGCCGACTCGCTGGCGATCGAGGGACAGCTGCGCGAACGCGGTGGCGTGGCGGCAGCGGTTGCTGACGCCGATCTTCTTGTCGTCAACACCTGCTCGGTGACGGCTGGCGCTGACCAGGGCGCGCGGCAGACGATTCGACGCGCCGTGCGCGGGAACCCCGACGTGAAGGTGATCGTCACCGGCTGCTACGCGACGCGGCAGCCGGATGACGTGGCGGCGCTGCCGAACGTCATTCACGTCGTTGCCAATCCGGACAAGGAACGTCTTGTGGGGCGCATCGTGTCGGACGCGCCCGACGGGCCGTGCGGGCGGCCGCTCGAGCCCGGCGTCGGCGGCCGGACAGCGCTGTCGCTCCGAGTGCAGACCGGCTGCGAGGAACGCTGCAGCTACTGCATCATTCCGACGACACGCGGAGCGAGCCGATCCAAAACGGTCGCTGCGGTCCTGGACGATGTGCGGCGCGGTATCGATGCCGGCTACCAGGAGTTCTGGATCACCGGCGTCCACCTCGGCTCGTTCGGGCGCGACGGCGAGAGCGGTGAGAATCTGCTGACGCTGCTGCAGGCACTGGCCGCGCGCGAGGAGGACGTGCTGTTTCGCGTCAGCTCGCTCGAGCCGATGGACTGCTCGCCGGCCATCGTGGATCTCGTGGCCGCGTCACCTCGACTGGCGCCGCATTTTCATCTGCCGCTGCAGCACGCCAGCGACGAGATGCTCTCGGCCATGCGGCGCCCCTACACGGCCGCCTATTATGAAGGTCTCGTGGCGCGCGTCCACGAGCAGATGCCGCACGCCTCGATCGGCACCGACCTGATCGTTGGCTTTCCCGGAGAGACAAGCCGGCACTTCGAGGCGATGCACGACGCGGTGGAACGCCTGCCGTTCTCGTACGTGCACGTGTTCCCGTACTCCGATCGTCCCGGTACTGCTGCGTCGCGACTGGGCGGCCGCGTGGACGGCGCATCCGTGCGGGAGCGCGGCGCGGCGATCCGTTCGATCGGCGCTGCAAAGGCGCGGGCATTCCGCGAGGCGCAGACCGGGACCACGCGCCGCGCCCTCGTCGTCGACGATGGGCGATCGGCGGTGACGGACAACTACCTGAAGGTGAAGTTGGAGGAGCCCAGGGAGCGGAACACCTGGGTCGAGATCGTCATCTGATCAGCAGCGCCATCTGCTGCGCGGCCGACTTCTTCGTTCCCCCCTCGACAATCAACTGACCGCACGCGGCGCGAATGTCGCGGCCGCGGCTCTTGCGCACCGACACGGTGACGTGGCGCTCGGCGAGGATCTGCGCGAAGCGGTCGACGCGGGCGTCCGAGGGGCGATCGAACGGGATGCCGGGGGCCGGGTTCAGCGGGATCAGGTTGACCTTCGCCTTGATCCCGGCCAGCAGCCGCGCCAGGCGGCGCGCATCGTCGGGCGTGTCGTTCACCTCGTCCAGCAACACGTACTCGAAGGTGATGCGGCTGCGGCGCTTCAGCGGGAAGCGCTTGCAGGCATCGAGAATCGCGGCCAGCGGATACTTGCGGTTCGGCGGCACCAGCATGGTCCGCTGCTCGTCGGTCGTCGCGTGCAGCGAGATCGCCAGGTTGGGCATCAGCGGCTCGCGCGCGAGGCGCTCGAGCCCCGGGACGATGCCGACGGTGGAGAGCGTGACCCGCCGCGGCGAGACGCCCATCCCCAACTCGGCGTTGAGGATGCGAAGCGCCTTCATCGTGTTGTCGTAGTTGTGCAGCGGCTCGCCCATGCCCATCAGGACGATATTGAAGGGCTGATCGAGCAGCTGGGTCGCGGCGGCGAGCACGCGCACCTGGCCGGCGATTTCGCCGGCGGTGAGGTTGCGGACGAGCCCCATCTTGCCGGTGAGGCAGAACCCGCACGACATGGCGCAGCCGACCTGGGTGGAAATGCAGAAGGTCATGGCCGGCGTGTCGGGGATGAACACCGACTCGATCCGCTTGCCGTCGGCGAGCTGCAGGACGAACTTGCGTGTGCCGTCGGTCGAGGTGTCGTCGCTGACGACGCGCGGGGTCCTCAAGGCGAACGCCTCAGGCAGCTGCGCGCGCATGTCGCGCGACAGGTCGGTCATCCGCTCGAACCCGGTGATGCCGTGCTTGTAGATCCAGCGATAAAGCTGCCGGGCATGGAACGACTCGTACCCGCGCTCAGTCAGCGCGGCCTCGAGCTCGTGCAGCTCCAGCTCAGCCAGATCGGGTCGGGTGGTCATCCTATGTCTCGCGTTTTCTGCGAGTTGCAAGCAGTCGATTGTAGCAAACCGTTGCCAACCTCCCGGAGATTCGTATTGCTGCGGCGCGGCCGCCGTGCTATGATTCGTTCGTTCTTCTAATTCCCTGTCTGTCAACGAGTTGCGGTGACAGACGGCCCTTCGGACCCGCAGCTCCAAAGACGCATCCGGTGCCTCAACCCGCTATCGTTCGCGACGTGTTGCCGAACGGACTCCGACTCGTCACCGAGCGGATGCCGCACGTCCGGTCGGTGAGCATTGGCGTCTGGCTCGCCCGCGGCTCGCGGCACGAATCGAACGAGCAGAGCGGCATTGCCCACTTCGTCGAGCACATGCTCTTCAAGGGGACCTCGTCGCGCAGCGCCGAAGACATCGCGCAGGCCATCGACTCGATCGGCGGGCAGATGGACGCGTTCACGGCGAAGGAATACGCCAGCTACTACATCAAGGTGCTCGACGAGCATCTGCCGCTCGCGCTCGACGTGCTCGCCGACATCGTCATGCGGCCGAAGTTCAGCGCCGACGACATCACGCGCGAGCAGAAGGTCGTCCTCGAAGAAATCAAGATGGTCGAGGACACGCCCGACGACCTCGTCCACGAACTGTTCACCGAAAGCTTTTGGGCCGGCCACCCGCTCGGGCGCCCAATCCTCGGCACGCCGGAGACCGTCGGGTCGTTCACGCCGGAGATCCTGCGGCGCTACTTCACGGGGACGTACTCGGCGCCAAACCTGATCGTCGCGGCCACCGGCAACATCGAGCACGGCAAGGTGCGGGAGCTCGTCGAGCGGATTTTCGCCGACCTGCCGCGCGAGCGCGCCGCGGTCACCGAAGGGCCGCCGAACCCGCAGCCGACGGTGATCATCCGCAACAAGGAGCTCGAGCAAAGCCACGTCTGCCTCGGCACGAGCGGATATCAGCAGGACCACTCGGATCGGTATTCGAGCTACGTCCTCAACACGATCCTCGGTGGTTCGATGAGCTCGCGGCTGTTCCAGAACGTGCGGGAAAAGCGCGGCCTGGCCTACGCGGTGTTCAGCGGCCTGAGCTCGTACCGCGACACCGGCTCGATGACGATCTACGCCGGCTGCGCCAACAGCGCGGTCGGCGAGCTGATCGACGTCGTCGTCGCGGAGCTGCGGCGGATGAAGGACGAGCCGCTGCCGGGCGACGATCTGCAGCGCGCGAAGGATCACCTCAAGGGCAGCCTGATGCTGAACCTCGAGAGCACCTCCAGCCGCATGTCGCACCTGGCGCGGCAGGAGATCTACTTCGATCGGCAGTTCGGCCTGGATGAAACGCTGGAAGGCGTCGAGCGCGTCACGGTCGACGATCTCCAGCGGGTGGCGCGCGACCTGTTTGCCGACGGGGCGCTGGCCGCCACGGTTCTTGGCGCAGTCAATGGGCTGCAGATTCCTCAGGAGCGCCTGGCACTCGGATGATCCCGCGGTACACGAATCCCGAAATGGGCCGCATCTGGAGCGACCAGCGGCGATACGAAACCTGGCTGCAGGTGGAAGTCGCCGCGGCCGAGGCGATGGCCCGCGCCGGGATCGTGCCGCCCGAGGCCGCCGCCGACCTCCGCGAGAAGGGCGCGTTCGACATCGCCCGCATCGAAGCCATCGAGCAGGTCACCCAGCACGACGTCATCGCCTTCACGACGGCGGTCGCCGAGAAGGTCGGGCCATCGGCGCGCTGGCTGCACTTCGGCCTCACCTCGTCAGACGTCATCGACACCGCGCAGGCACTGCAGATGCGCGAGGCCTGCGATCTCATCCTGACGCTGCTCGACGGGCTGATGCAGGCCGCGCGCGCGCGCGCTGAGGAGCACCGCCGCACGCCGATGATCGGGCGGACACACGGCGTGCATGCCGAGCCGATGACGTTCGGGTTGAAGGTCGCGCTCTGGCACGCCGAGCTGCAACGGGACGAGGCGCGGATCCGCCGCGCGCGCGAGGTCATCGCCGTCGGCCAGATCTCGGGCGCGGTCGGCACGTTCGGCCACCTGCCGCCGGCGATCGAGGAAGACGTCTGCCGCAGCCTGGGGCTGGCGCCGGATCCGGTGTCGTCGCAGGTCATCCAGCGCGATCGCCACGCCGAGCTGCTGTCGATGCTGGCGATCACCGCATCGACGCTCGAGAAGATTGCGCTCGAAATCCGCGGGCTGCAGAAGACCGAGATCGGCGAGGTCGAAGAGCCGTTCGCCAAGGGGCAGAAGGGCTCGTCGGCGATGCCGCACAAGCGCAACCCGATCGGCTGCGAGCAGATCGTCGGGCTGGCGCGGCTGCTGCGCGCCAACGCCCACGCGGCGCTGGAGAACAACGCGCTGTGGCACGAGCGCGACATCTCGCACTCGTCGGTCGAGCGGGTCATCCTGCCCGACACGTTCATCGCCCTCGATCACATGCTGCGGCGCATGACGCGCATTGTCTCCGGCATGGTGGTCTATCCCGAGCGCATGCTCGAGAACCTCCAGCGTTCGCGCGGGGTCGTGTTTTCGGGCACGGTGCTGCTGGAGCTGGCGCGCCGCGGCGTGTCGCGCGAGCAGGCCTACGAGTGGGTGCAGCGCAACGCGATGCGCGCGTTCCACGAGCAGCGCGACTTCAAGGGGCTGCTGCTGGCCGACGCCGACGTCACCGGGGTGCTGCCGCCGGCCGAGATCGAAAAGGCGTTCGACCTTGGCGAGCAGCTGAGGCACGTCGACTACATCTTCGAGCGAGTCTTTCAACCGGAAGTCGTGGGGGCCGGCTCCAGCCGGCCCGGGAGTCAGAGCTGATATGCGTGCGCGCGTGTTCGTCACCCTCAAGCAGTCCGTATTCGACCCGCAGGGCAAGACGGTGACCGACGCGCTGCACTCGCTCGGCTACGCCGCGGTGCGTGACGTGCGCCAGGGGAAATACTTCGAGCTCGACATCGATGCCGGGTCCGAAGACGAGGCGCGCAAGCTCGCGTCCGACGCGGCGGAGAAGCTGCTCTCCAACCCGGTGATCGAAAGCTATCGCATCGAAATATGAAGTTCGCCGTCATCGTCTTTCCCGGCTCCAACTGCGACCACGACGCGTACCACGCGGCGAAGCACGTGCTCGGCCAGGACGCCGAGTTCGTCTGGCACAAGGAAGACTCGCTGAAGGGCGCCGACGCGGTGATCCTGCCCGGCGGGTTCGCGCACGGCGACTACCTGCGCACCGGCGCGATCGCGCGGTTCTCGCCGGTGATGAAGGCCGTGTCGTCGTTTGCCGCGCGCGGTGGTCCCGTGCTCGGCATCTGCAACGGCTTCCAGGTGCTGCTCGAGGCCGGGCTGCTGCCGGGGGCCATGCTGCGCAACCGCAGCGTCAAGTTCCAGTGCGAGTTCGTGCATGTGAAGGTCGAGCAGACCGACACGCCGTTCACCGCCGCGTGCGCGCCCGGGCAGGTGCTGCGCATTCCGATCGCCCATGGCGAGGGGAATTACTACGCGGAGCCCGATGTCGTCGCCCGGCTCGAGAAGAACCGCCAGGTAGTGTTCCGCTACGCGACCGCCGCCGGCGAGGTCACCGACGCCGCGAACCCGAACGGCTCGGTCGCCAACATCGCCGGCCTGTGCAACGAAACCCGCAACGTCGTCGGCCTGATGCCGCATCCCGAGCGCGCCTGTGAGCTCGCCGTCGGCAGCGCCGACGGCCTCGTGATGTTCGAATCGGTACTCAAATCTGTAATGGGGTCGGGAGTCATTTCTTGAGGACACCGGATCCAGCGCTGCTGGAACGCCACGGGCTGACGCCCGACGAGTATCAACGGATCGAGGAAATGCTCGGCCGCGAGCCGACCCTGACCGAGCTCGGCATCTTCTCGGTGATGTGGTCGGAGCACTGCTCCTACAAGAGCTCGCGCGTCCACCTCAAGACGCTGCCGACCACCGGCACGCGCGTCCTGCAGGGGCCCGGCGAGAACGCCGGCGCCGTCGACATCGGCGATGGCCTGGCGGCGGTCTTCAAGATCGAATCGCACAACCATCCGTCCTTCATCGAGCCGTATCAGGGCGCCGCCACCGGCGTCGGCGGCATCATCCGCGACATCTTCACGATGGGCGCGCGGCCGATCGCCCTGCTCAACTCGCTGCGCTTCGGCCCGCTCGACACGCCGCTGGTGCGCCGGACGATGGAGGGGGTGGTGGCGGGGATTGCCGGCTACGGCAACAGCATCGGCATTCCGACCGTCGGCGGCGAGATCGGTTTCGACGAGAGCTACACCGGCAACCCGCTCGTCAACGTGTTCTGTCTCGGCATCTCGCGCGCGGACGACATCATCAAGGGCACCGCGTCGGGTGTCGGGAACCCGGTGTATTACGTCGGCGCGAAGACGGGACGCGACGGCATCCACGGCGCGACGATGGCGTCGGCGGAGTTCGACGAGAAGTCGGCCGAGAAGCGGCCGGCGGTGCAGGTGGGCGATCCGTTCATGGAGAAGCTCCTGCTCGAAGCCTGCCTCGAGGTCATGAAGACGGACGCGCTCGTCGGCATCCAGGACATGGGCGCCGCCGGGCTCACCTCGTCCAGCTCGGAGATGGCGTCGCGCGGCGGGGCCGGCGTCGAGATCGACGTCGGACTCGTGCCGCAGCGGGAGAGCGGCATGACCCCGTACGAGATCATGCTCTCGGAATCGCAGGAGCGGATGCTCCTGGTCGTCAAGCGCGGGCGCGAGGCGGACGTCGAGCGCGTGTTCGAGAAGTGGGATCTGCACGCCGTGCGGATCGGGGAAGTGACGACCGACGGCCGGCTCCGCGTGAAGCATCACGGGGACGTTGTCGCCGACATCCCGAGCGCGGCGCTCACCGACGAGGCCCCGCGCTACACGCGTCCGATGACCGAGCCGGCGTATCTCGCGGAGGCACAGCGGCTGTCCCTCGCCGACCTCGGCGCGCCGCCGTCGCCGGGCGACGTG
This sequence comes from Vicinamibacterales bacterium, assembly GCA_050247255.1. Classification (GTDB taxonomy): domain Bacteria; phylum Acidobacteriota; class Vicinamibacteria; order Vicinamibacterales; family UBA2999; genus JBFWUM01. The sequence continues at coordinate 20,176 of JBFWUM010000050.1, forward strand.
TTCCGTCGCCTGCTGGCGTCGCCCAACATCGCCAGCAAGCGCTGGGTCTACCGGCAGTATGACCACATGGTGCGCACCAACACGCTGGTGGTGCCCGGCCTGGGCGCCGGGGTCGTCCGCGTGAAAGGGACGACGCGCGCGCTGGCGCTGTCGACCGACTGCAACGGCCGGTTTGTCTATCTCGACCCGTACCGCGGGGCGCAGCTTGCCGTCGCCGAAGCGGCGCGAAACGTCGCGTGCGCCGGCGGGCAGCCGATTGGCGCGACGAACTGCCTCAACTTCGGCAATCCGCAGCGCCCCGAGATCATGTGGCAGTTCGGGCGCGCCGTCGCCGGCATGGGCGACGCGTGCCGGGCCCTGGCTATCCCAATCACCGGCGGCAATGTCAGCCTCTACAACGAGACGGATGGCAACGCCGTACTGCCGACGCCGGTTATCGGCGTCGTCGGCCTGATCGAGGACGCCGAGTGCGTCGTCCGGCGCACCTTCCGCGCTGCTGACGATGTGATTGTGTTGTTGGGCGAGAGCAAGGCGGAGCTCGGCGGCAGCGAGTACGTCAAGGTCGTCCACGGCCTGACGCGGGGAGTTCCGCCGGCGCTCGACCTGGCGCGTGAGGCGGCGCTGCAGCGAGTGCTCGTTGAGGGCGCCGCATCGGGCCTGATCAGGTCGGCGCACGACTGCGCGGAAGGCGGGCTCGCGGTCGCGGTGGCCGAGTCCTGTTTCGACACCGGCCTGGGCGCGATCGTCGACCTGAACGCCGTGCAGGGCGAGGCCGAGGCGCTGGAGGCCGTGGCCACGCTGTTCAGCGAGTCGGCGTCGAGGGTGGTCGTCTCGGTCAGCACGGATCGGGTCGGCGAGCTGCTGACCCTGGCAAGCCGCGAGAAGGTGCCGGCGACGCGGCTGGGGCTGGTCGGGGGGCGGACGATCCGGTTCGCCATCGACGGGCTGGCGGTGATGGAAATCCCGGTCGAGGACGCCGAGCGGATCTGGGCGGATGCGATCGGGAATGTGTTCGAACAGTCGCGCGCGATCGCGTGAGGCCGTACACTTAGGCCGTACACTGGAAGGGTCCATGTTCGACAAGTTCCGCGAGGAGTGCGGTGTCTTCGGCATCTTCGGGCACCCCGAAGCGTCGAACCTGACGTACCTCGGCCTGTACGCCCTCCAGCACCGCGGCCAGGAAAGCGCCGGCATCGCGGCGTCCGACGGCGTCCAGATTCGCCACTCGAAGGCGATGGGCTACGTCAACGAGGCCTTCAGCGGCGAGACGCTGTCGAAGCTTCCCGGCAACCTGGCGGTGGGCCACGTCCGCTACTCGACGGCGGGCGAAAGCAGGCTGTCGAACGCCCAGCCGATCGTCATCGACAGCGTCCACGGCCAGTTCGCGATCGGGCACAACGGCAACCTGGTGAACGCCGGTGAGCTGCGCGACATCCTCGTGCGCAACGGCGCCATCTTCCAGACCAGCAGCGACACCGAGGTCGTGGTGCACCTGTTTGCGCGGGCGCGCACCGATAACGCGGAGGCGGCGATCGTCGAGGCGGTCTCGCAGGTGCGTGGCGCCTTCTCCTTCGTGATGATGACGAAGGACCGCCTTGTCGGGGTCCGCGATCCGCACGGGTTCCGTCCGCTGGCGATTGGCAAGCTGGGCGAGGCGTTTGTCATCTGCTCGGAGACGTGCGCGCTCGACCTGATCGGCGCGACCTACGTGCGCGACGTCGAGCCTGGCGAGGTGGTGATCGTCAGCGCGCAGGGGTTGAAATCGATCAAGCCGTTCGGCGTGCAGCCGGCGGCGCAGCAGTGCATCTTCGAGCACGTCTACTTCGCGCGTCCCGACAGCTACGTGTTCGGCGAGAGCGTCAACGAGGTCCGGACGGAGCTGGGGCGGCGGCTGGCCCGTGAGTCGGCGGTCGAGGCGGATGTCATCGTGCCGATTCCGGACTCCGGCGTCTGCGCCGCGGTGGGCTTTGCCGAGGCGTCCGGCGTGCCGATGCGGATGGGGCTGATCCGCAACCACTATGTCGGCCGCACGTTCATCCAGCCGCAGCAGTCGATCCGCCACTTCGGCGTGCGGGTCAAGCTCAATCCGGTGCGCAGCATCCTGGAAGGCAAGCGCGTCGTCCTGGTTGACGACTCGATCGTCCGCGGCACGACCAGCCGGAAGATTGTGCGGATGGTCCGCAGCGCGGGCGCGCGCGAGGTGCACATGCGGGTGAGTTGCCCGCCGACGGTGTCTCCGTGCTTCTACGGCGTCGATACGCCGCGCCGCTCGGAGCTGATTGGCGCCACGCACACGCTCGAGGAGATTCGCAAGTACCTGGACGCTGACAGCGTCGCGTATTTGAGCCTGGAAGGGCTGACCGGCAGCGTGTCGAATGGCACTTCCAAGTACTGCACCTCCTGCTACACCGGCGTCTACCCCGTGGCGTTCCCGCGCGACGAGGCAGCCTACCTGCAGCTGGCGCTGAAGTTGAACGGCGACGCGCCGGCCGACGTCAAGCCGCTCCTCTTCCATTCCGCGCTCGAGAACGACCCGGTCATCAGCTGACGCCGTGACGCTGCGCCTCACGCTTGCGACGATTGCCCTCTGTGGGCTGGTGTCCGGCGGGCCGGCGCCTGTGTTTGCGCAGGGCACGGCAGGCCGCCCTGGGCTCGACGAGCTCCTCAGCCGCCTCTCCTCCCTCGACTACGACACGCGCACGGGAGCGGCGCGACTGATTCGGCGTGCGCCTGCACCGGAGGCCGTCGCTGCGCTGACAACCGCGGTGCGATCCGGCTCTGACCAGTTCGTGCGCTATCGGGCGCTCGTGTTGCTGACCGGCTTCAACGACCGGAGCACGCCGGCGTTGATGCGAGGCCTGCTCGCGGACCGCAACGATCGTGTCCGCGAGGTGGCCTACCGGTGGTTCGAGCTGCATCCCGAGCCGGCCCTGGCGTCGCCGCTGTTCGCGGCGCTCGAGACGGAGCAGGCGGAGTTCGTGCGTCCGGCGCTTATTCGCGCGCTCGGCGCGTTGAGCGGCGAGCCTGCGGTGCAGCGCGCGTTGACCGCTGAGGCATCGCGAGGGCTCGACTTCTTCCGCAGCGCGGTGATCGAGGTTCTCGGCTTGCGCAAGGCGACGTGGGCGATCGCGCCGGTGCTCGACGCGGCACAGACCGATGGGCCGCTCCAGGACGATGCGCTGCTGGCGCTTGGCCGGATGGGTGATCCGCGGGCGCTCGAAGTGATCGCCGCCGTGCCGGATCGACCGGTGGAGCCTGCGATCGCCGCGCAGGCGGC
>JBFWUM010000050.1:23552-29545 GCA_050247255.1 Vicinamibacterales bacterium
AGACCGATGGGCCGCTCCAGGACGATGCGCTGCTGGCGCTTGGCCGGATGGGTGATCCGCGGGCGCTCGAAGTGATCGCCGCCGTGCCGGATCGACCGGTGGAGCCTGCGATCGCCGCGCAGGCGGCGCTCTGCCTGCTGGGCGATGACTGCCCGGCGCGCATCGCGTGGTTGAGCGACACGATGACGTCGAGGGTCGCGACGCGCGAAGCCGTGCGATCGGGCGCGGCGGCGCTTGGCGCCCTCGCGCTGACCTCCGATCAGGCCCTCGCCGCGCTGGCGGCGTTGCTGGGCCATGACGCTGTGCGTGCGGACGCGGCGGTCGGTCTGGGCGGTGTGGCGCTGCGGGCGCCGCAGCGGGTGCTGGCCTTCATCGAGGCGGCCACGCCGACGGAGCGTGTCCCGCTCGTGGCTGCCATCGCCGAGGCGTTCGAGCGCTTCGAGGAAGACTTCGCCGAAGAGCAGTTCTACGCGGCGACGCGTGCCGCCTATTGGGAGGCGCCGGAAGGCGCGCCGACGCGGACGTTGATGGCGACCCTCATCGAGGAACTGGACTTCTGATGGATTACAAGGCGGCCGGGGTCAACATCGACGCCGGCAACGAGGCTGTCCGGCGCATCCGCGCCCTTGCCCGCTCGACGTTCACCGAAGGCGTGCTGTCGGACATCGGATCGTTCGGCGGTCTCTTCCGGCTGGGCGACCGGGTCAAGGAGCCGGTGCTCGTGTCGAGCGCGGACGGCGTCGGGACCAAGTTGAAGGTCGCGTTCCTCGCCGGCCGTCACGACACGGTCGGTGTGGACCTCGTGAACCACTGCGTCAACGACATCCTGGTGCAGGGCGCCGAGCCGCTGTTCTTTCTCGACTACCTCTCGACCGGGCGCCTGTCGCCCGACGTGGCGGAGGCCATCGTCGGCGGTATGGCCGCGGCGTGCCGCGAGAATGGATGCGCGCTGCTCGGCGGCGAGACCGCCGAAATGCCCGGCTTCTACGCCGACGGCGAATACGACCTGGCCGGGTTCATCGTCGGTGCGGTGGAGCGGTCGAAGCTGATTACGGGGCGTACGATTGCCGTCGGCGATGTGCTCGTCGGCGTGCCGTCCTCCGGCCTCCATACCAACGGCTATTCGCTGGCGCGGCGGATCGTCTTCGAGCGGCTCGGCCTTGACGTGTCGAGCCACGTGGCCGATCTCGGGAAGACCGTGGGCGCCGCGCTGCTCGAGCCGCACCGATCGTACCTGCCGATGATCCGGCCGCTGCTCGACGGCGGGCGCATCAAGGGGATGGCGCACATCACCGGCGGCGGGATCACCGAGAACCTGCCGCGCATCCTGCCGCACGGCACCGCCGCGGAGATCGATGCCGCGACGTGGACCGTGCCGCCGCTGTTCGAGTGGCTGTGGCGCAGCGGCGGCGTGCCGGCCGACGACATGTATCGCACGTTCAACATGGGCATCGGGCTGATCGTCGCGACATCGCCCGAACGGGCCGAGCAGCTGATAGAAGAACTCGCCGCGCGCGGCGGCCGCGATGCCCGCATCATCGGCGAAGTCGTCCCCGGCGAACCCCCCTCCGTCACTTACAAGAACGTAAGGGGGTCGGGAGTCATTTCTTGAGGACACTTCCGGCGCGGCTGTCCTCGCGGCCTTCGCGGCAGCATGCCGAGCCGTTCGCGGGTCCGGAGTACCCATTCATCCTCGCCGTACGGCAAGCCCTGCGACATCGCCGCGCGAAACCCGCGCAGTTCCTGCTCGGTCTGCGGCAGGTTCACGTAGTCACGCCAGTTGGCAGGGCGGACGCAGGGCCAGGCGGCAGTCCACACGTCCTTGCATCCGAGGCTGCTCCATCGCCACGCTTCGGCGCGATCCACGAGGCGCGCGCGCAGCGCGTTGCGCTCGACGTAGCGACAGACCCACAGGAAATGACGGTCGCCGCCGACCGGAATGGCCTTGAACCGGCCCTGATACACGGCGCCTTCGCCAGCCGTCCCGCGCGCAAGCTGCCAGCGTCGCGCGTGTGTCGTCGTGAGCCAGTGCATGAAGCGCGAGAGCGCGCCGTCGCTTCGCGGCGAGGCAACCAGGTGCCAGTGGTTCGGCATCACGCAGTACGCGAAAACTGCGACGTCGGCGCGGGTAGTCGCTTCGCGCAGCAGCCGCTCGAAGGAGAAGTAATCACCCTCGGATTCGAAGATCGTCGAGCGCTTTGCGGCCCTGTTCAGGACATGGAAGACAAGTCCGGCCGTGGAGAAGCGTCTGCGACGCGGCATGATGCTTCGCCCTGGGCAACACCGATGCCGAGTTGCAGGCTCCCCGCGAGTGTCCTCAAGAAATGACTCCCGACCCCATTACAAATCGGAAATTGGGGGTGCTGATCTCGGGGCGGGGCAGCAACCTGCAGGCGCTCATCGACGCGATCGGGGACGGGCGGCTCGATGCGTCGATCGCCGTCGTCATCGCCAATCGCGAGGATGCGGGCGGGCTGCAGCGGGCGCGCGACGCCGGCATCGACACGGCCGTCATCAGTCATCGCGCGTTCGCATCGCGCGATGACTTCGATCGCGCGCTGGCGGGCGAACTGCGCGCGCGGGAGGTGGGGCTGGTCTGCCTCGCCGGATTCATGCGCCTGATCGGGGCGCCGCTGCTCGAGGCGTTCCCGCACGCCATCGTCAACATCCACCCGTCGTTGCTTCCGGCCTTCCCGGGCGTGCATGCGCAGGCGCAGGCGCTCGCGCACGGCGTGAAGGTGAGCGGCGTGACGGTCCACCTGGTGAACGCCGAGCTCGACGCCGGCCCAATCATCGTTCAGCGCGTGGTCCCGGTGCGCGATGACGACACGGCCGACACCTTGAGCGCGCGGATTCTCGACGAGGAACACCGGGCGTACCCGGAGGCGGTCACGCTGCTGCTCGATGGCGGCTGGCGGATCGACGGCCGCCGGTTCGTCAGATCGCCGATTTCCGCCGGAGGGTAACGACGGCGACTTCCGGCGGGCAGTTGATGCGCACCGGCACGTAGACGGTCCCGACGCCGCGGCTGACGAAGATCGAGGTGTTCTCACGCTGGCCGAGGCCGGCCACCACCGGAAAGTTCCGCCGGGCGACGGCGCCCAGGCCAGGCACGACCACCTGGCCGCCGTGCGTGTGCCCCGACAGGACGGCGGGCACACCCAGCGCGGCCGCCTCGGTCAACCGCCGCGGGTCGTGCGCCAGCAGCAGCACCGTGTCGCGCGCGCGCCGCAGCACCCGCGTGATGTCCTCCGCGCGCCGCGTCCAGAAGCGGATGCCGGCCAGTTCCAGCCCCTCGCCGCGGATCTCCAGGCGCGTGCGCGCATCGCGCAGCACGCTGATCTGCTTCTTCGACAGCACCGCCTGCGTATCGCGATCGTTGTCGTGGTTGCCGAGGATGGCGAACACGCCGTGGGGGGCCGCGAGCGGCGCGAGCAGTTCAGCCACCGGGTCGAGATAGCCGCGATCGCCCCAGGTCACGTAGTCGCCGCCGAGCACGATCAGGTCGGGGCGCGCCGCCAGCATCATCGACACGGCGCGCTCGACGTCGCTGGCGGGCACCATGGCGCTGTGATGGATGTCGGTGATCAGCCCGACGCGCAGGCCGTCGAGCGCCGGGGCGAGGCCGGACACCGGCAGCTCGGCTTCGGTCGTTCCGAGACGATGGCGCTCGTAGCCGATCCCATAGGCGCCGGCGCCGGTGACGACGCCGATGGTCGTGGCGAGCACGCCTTTCAGCGCGGTGCGGCGGGTGAGGGCCATACCGGGTTGTATAGTAGCGACTCATGGACCTTTATGGCGAGTTCGCCTGGCGCGGGCTCGTATACGACGCGACCGATGGCACGCGTGAACTGCTGGCCCGCGAGCGGGTCACCGCGTACATCGGCTTCGACCCGACCGCCAAAAGCCTGCACGTCGGGAGCCTGCTGCCCATGGTGGCGCTGGCGCACCTGCAGCGTGCCGGGCACTCGCCGATCGCCGTCGTCGGCGGCGGCACCGGGCTCATCGGCGACCCGAGCGGCAAGACGGCGGAGCGCCAGCTGCTGACCGCCGAGCAGGTCGAAGCAAACGCCGCCGGCATTCGGGCGCAGCTCGCGCGCGTGCTCGACTTCGACTCCACGGTAAACCCGGCGCGCCTGGTGAACAACGCCGACTGGCTCACCGCGCTCGGCGCGGTCGAGTTCATGCGCGACGTCGGCAAGCACTTCACCGTGAACGCGCTGCTGGCCAAGGAATCGGTGCGGCGCCGCATCGAGGGCGAGGAGGGGATCTCGTATACCGAGTTCAGCTACTCGCTGCTGCAGGCCTATGACTTCCTCGTGCTGCACGATCGCTTCGGCTGCGTGCTGCAGCTGGGCGGCAGCGACCAGTGGGGCAACATCACCGCGGGGATGGATCTGATCCGCCGCGTGCGCGGCGCGAAGGCCTATGGCCTGGTGATGCCGCTCATCACCACCGCCGCGGGAACCAAGTTCGGGAAGACCGAGGCGGGCACCGTGTGGCTCGATCCGGAGCTGACCTCGCCGTACGAGTTCTATCAGTTCTGGCTGAACGCCGACGACCGCGACGCCGTGCGCTACCTGCAGTACTTCACCTTCCTCGACGCGGCGCGCATCACGGAGCTCGAGGCGGCGAGCACGCGCGAGCCGGCGACGCGGCACGCGCAGCGCGCGCTCGCGCGCGAGGTAACGCGTCTCGTGCACGGCGACGCCGCGCTGGCGGCCGCGGAGGCCGCGTCGGCGAAGCTGTTCGCGGCGGATGTGGGATCGATGAGCGGCGCCGAGCTGCTCCAGGTGTTCGCCAACGTCCCGTCGACGGTGGTGCCGTACGACGCTGAAGGATGGCGGCTGGTGTCGCTGCTGACCGACGTCGGGCTCACGGCGTCGAACTCGGAAGCGACGCGGCTGATTCGCAGCGGCGGCATCTACGTGAACGAGCGACGGATCGCCGACGAGAAGGAGCGGCTGCGCGCCGAGCAGGCGATTGACGGCGAGCTGTTCCTGGTGCGCAAGGGCAAGAAGGACCATGTGCTGATCCGCGTGCAGCGCTGACGCGCGGGGCGGCGGTTGACAGTGCGCGGAACGATCCGTAGGATCGATGGACGGTTGCGCGCGGGGCGGTCGCGGGGCGAGAGACCGCGAGTTGACAAGCGCCGCGCGGGACCGTAAGCTTGAACGGTTCGCCAGACGGGCGCCAGCCCGGCAGAAGGCGGACACTCCCGAAATCATCGGCTTCCAGGAATCGCTTTTCAGGCGCTTCGGATACGGTGAAAAAGGGGCTTGACAGCCCGAGAGGGCGCTAGTAACCTTAGAAGGTTCCCCTAAAGCGGACGGAAACGGCCGGTCGGTGGGGATGCCGCGGGTCACCCCGGAACAGCGGGGCGGGCCGAGGCGCTTCCGGTTCTTTGAAAACTAGATAGAGCGTGCAACACAACAGCCCGTCGAGTGTCAGCGGGTGGCGGCGGCGTTCCGGCTTCGGCTGGGGCGCGCGTTGAACCACCTACCAACACAAAGACGTAACAACGCAAGAGCCAAGTCAACAGGCGCTCGCGTTAACAAGTTGCCAAGTCCCGAGCGAACCGGCGCAGGCCGGGGATCGCGGGATGTAGCAGCCCATTTAACATGAGAGTTTGATCCTGGCTCAGAATCAACGCTGGCGGCGTGCCTAACACATGCAAGTCGAACGCGGTTTTTCCCGCAAGGGGAAAACTGAGTGGCGAACGGGTGAGTAACACGTGGGTGACCTACCTTCGAGTGGGGGATAACGTCCCGAAAGGGACGCTAATACCGCATAACATCCTGCCTTTGAACAGGTGGAGATCAAAGCCGGGGACCGCAAGGCCCGGCGCTTGATGAGGGGCCCGCGCCTGATTAGCTAGTTGGTGGGGTAATGGCCCACCAAGGCGACGATCAGTATCCGGCCTGAGAGGGCGGACGGACACACTGGGACTGAGACACGGCCCAGACTCCTACGGGAGGCAGCAGTGGGGAATT
>JBFWUM010000051.1:0-28674 GCA_050247255.1 Vicinamibacterales bacterium
TGCTGACCAACTGCGACGACGATCTCTTCGCGCTGACCCATGCGCGCTTCCGCCGGCGGTTCGACCTCGTCGTCACGGCGGAGCAGGTGTGCGACTACAAGCCGTCGCTCAGCCACTTCCGCTATTTCGATCGGCTGTCCGGAGTGGGCGTGGGGCAGTGGATTCACGTCGCGTGCAGCTGGCACCACGACATCGTGCCGGCTAAGAAGCTCGGCATCCGCAGCGTCTGGCTGGATCGGGAAGATACCGGCGAGGATCCCGCCGCAGCGACGGTCAGGGTGCAGTCTGCCCGGGAGGTAGCACGGGCGATTGCACGACTGTAATCGCCCCGCCATCCACTAAACCCGCCTGGCCGCGCACGATCACCAGCTCTCCCGCCTGGAGCCCCTCGGTGATCTCCACCCCCTGCTCGTTGGCCACGCCGGTCGTGACCAGGCGGCGCCTGGCGACATCCCCTTCCGCCACGAACAGCACGCGTTCGGCTCCTTCGTCGAGCAGCGCCTCCGCCGGCACGAACACCGCATCGACCCGTTCCTCGGCATCGATGTCGACCTCCACCGGCATGTCGACGACCAGCGGCGCGGGCCGCGAGAGGGCCAGTCGCACGCGCACGTCGCCGTTCGCGGTGGCATCCGCAAGGTTCGGGGGCATCGCGACGGTCAGCGGGATCTCCTGCCCGTCGATCATCCCGGCCACGCGCGCCGTGGCCCCCGGTGCAACCCGCGCCACGTCGGCGCGCGCCACGGTCACCAGCACCTCGAGGCGCGTGGGATCGACGATGCGCAGCACCGGGTCGGCGGTGGTGGCCTGGGCGATGTCGCCCGCATTGTGGAGCCGCTGCGCGACCACGCCGGCAAAGGGCGCTGTCACCGTGGCGCGCGCCGCCTGCTCCTCGGCGGCACGGAGCGCGGTCTGCGCGCGCGCGAACGCCGACTCCGCGTCAGCCAGTTCCCGTTCGGCCGTCTCCAGCTGCGTGCGCGGCACGAGCCCGCGCGCGACGAAGTCACGCGTTCGCGTCTGTGCGATCCGCGCGTTCTCGACCTGCGCCTGCAGCCGCGCGATGTCGGCGCGCTGCCGCGCCGCCTCCTGCGTGGCCGTGGCAAGCTCGAAGCGCACCACGACTTCGCCGGGCGCCACGGTCGCGCCCGCGTCCTTGCTGATCTCGAGGATGCGCGCCGGCTCTGGCGCGACGGCCAGGAACTCCGCCCCCTGCGCGGGGACGACGATGCCGCTGGCATGGACGACCGCGCGCAACCGGCCGCGCTGCGCGGGCTGGGCGGCCACCGGGATCGGCGCGGCCTCCTCCCCGGCCGCGGCGTCGGGCCGCTGCCGCGAGCAGGCCGCGGCCGCCAGCGCGAGCACGACGATGAGTGAAGCCGCGGTGAGGCGGTGACAGGGTCCGGGCATGGCTAGGTGACGCCGCTGGCCGGTCGATCTTATAGTGCTCGCTATCATGACCGCGAAACGATACCCCGTGGAGAAGACCGACGCCGAATGGCGCAGCCAGCTGACGCCGGATCAGTACGCCGTCCTGCGCGGCCACGGTACCGAGCGGCCGGGGTCGTGCGCGCTGCTCATGGAGAAACGGCCGGGCACCTTCTCGTGCGCCGGCTGCGGGCAGCGGCTGTTCGTCGGCGAGCGGAAGTTCGAGAGCGGCACCGGCTGGCCCAGCTTCTTCGCCCCGCTCGAAGGGGCCACCGAAACCAGCACTGATTCCTCGTACGGCATGGTCCGCACCGAGGTTCACTGCGGCCGCTGCGGCGGCCATCTCGGGCACGTCTTCGAGGACGGCCCGCCGCCCACCGGGCTGCGCTACTGCATCAACGGCGTGGCGCTTACCTTCGAGCCGGCGAAGTAAGCGTGACGGCGCTGGGCCTTCGCGCGCGCATCATCCTGCTCATCGCCCTGGCGCTGCTGCCGGCCTTCGGCCTGCTGATCTGGATCCGCGTCGAGGGGAGCCGCGTGCAGCAGGCCGAGGCGCGCGAGCGCGTGCTGGCGCGCGCGGAGCTTATCGCCGAGTCGCAGGTGAGCCGCGATGATGCGGCGCAGCAGTTGCTCGTGGCAATCTCCAGCCACGAGGCGGTCCAGGCCCCCGAGTCGCCCGCCTGCACCGAGTACCTGCGCCGGGTAATGGGCCCCGAGCTCAACGTCTACATCAACCTCGGCGTCGTGAGTACGGCCGGTACGGTCGTCTGCGGCACCGACCCGGTGCTCGGCCTCGGCGTGTCGGACCGCCAGTTCTTCCGCGACGCCATGGAGACGCGCGCCTTCACCGTGGGCGAGGTGCTGCAGGGGCGGCGCACCGGCCGGATGCTTCTGAATTACGCGCTGCCGGTGCTCCAGGGAACGGAGGTCAAGTCCATTGCCATCGCGGCGCTGAACATCGCCTGGCTCGGGGAATCGCTCGGGCGCATCGCCGTGGAACCTGGGGCCGGACTGGCGCTGCTCGACCGCACCGGCACCGTTATCGTGAAGCAGCCGGCCGGTCAGTGGTTCGGCGATCAGCTCGACCCCGCCGACTTCGACGCCATGGCCGAACGCCGGGTCATGCACGCCATCCGTCCCGGCCCCGACGGCAGGGAACGGCACTACGCATTCTCCTGGGTCGGCGGCCGCCGCGACATGCTGGCGGTCGCCGGCCTGGTCGAGGACGAGACCGCCGGCATTGCCGGCGCCGGCTTCCTCACCGCGGTGCTCATCCTGCTCGGCGGCGGCGTGCTCGCCGCCGGACTGGCTTTTGTCTTCGCCGAGCGGCAGATCGGACGGCCGATCGTGCAGCTGGTGCGCGGCGCCCGCCGCCTGGCCACAGGCGATCTGAGCGTGCGCACCGGCGTCGACAGCGGCGCCGCCGAACTGCGGGAGCTCAGCGCCTCGTTCGACCAGATGGCCGCCACGCTCCAGGATCGCGAGCGCCGCGCGCGCGAGTCGCAGCGGCTCGAGGCCATCGGCCAGCTCGCCGGCGGCCTGGCGCACGACTTCAACAACATGCTGACGGTCATCCTCGGCTTCAGCCACTCGCTGCAGAAGAACGTGCACGACGCGGAGGCGCGCGAGAACATCAACGAGATCATCAGCGCCGCCGAGCGCGCCGGCAACCTGACCACGCAGCTGCTGGCCTTCGCGCGCCGCCAGGTCCTGCAGCCGCGCCCGATGCTCCTCAACGAGACGGTGGCGCAGATGGGCACGATGCTGCGCCAGGTGATCGGCGAGGACGTGACCATGGTCACGCTGCTCGGCCCCGATGCCGGCGTCGTGCAGGCGGATCCATCGCAGATGGAGCAGATCCTCCTCAATCTGGTGCTGAACGCCCGCGATGCCATGCCGCACGGCGGCACGCTGAAGATCGAGACCAGAAACCTGTCGGTCGCCCCGGGCGAGCCGTCGCCGCTCATCCCGGTCGGCCACGCGGCGTTGCCGTCGGGCGACTACGTGATGCTCACCGTCACCGACACCGGGCACGGCATGGATGCCGAGACACGCGCGCGGATCTTCGAGCCGTTCTTCACGACCAAGGGATCGCGGGGCACGGGCCTGGGGCTGGCGATGGTTTACGGCATCACCAGCCAGAGCGGTGGCTACATCTGCTGCGCGTCGTCTATCGGATCGGGCACGACGATTTCGCTGCTGCTGCCTCGTGTCCACGGCGCTGTCGTCGAAGGGCTGCCGGCGGCGCCGCGCGATCCGGCGCCGCCGCCGGGCTCCGAAACCCTCCTGGTCGTCGAGGACGAGCCGTCCGTCCGCCTGCTGGCCGAGCGCGTGCTGCGCGGCGCCGGTTACACCGTCGTCACCGCCGACGGCGCCGCTGCGGCCATGGACCTGATTCGCCACGGCGTCCGCCCGCACCTGGTCATCACCGACGTCGTCATGCCGCACATGAACGGCGTCGCCCTGGCCGAAAGCCTGCGCCTGATGGTGCCTGGGATCCAGGTGGCGTACATGTCGGGGCACATCGAGCACGCGGTGCTCAAGGCCTCGCGCATTGCGCCGAAGGCGTTCCTGCGCAAGCCGTTCACGCCGGATGCGCTGCTGCGGAAGGTGCGGTCGGCGCTCGATTCGGCGCCGGTCTGATCGACCTGATCGACGCTATTCTCCCGGGACGACGTAGCGCTTCACGACCTCGAGGAGCGCGTCACCCCGGAACGGTTTCTCCAGCCAGTCGTCCGAGTGCAGGACCAGGCGGTCCTCCGCCGGCGGTTCCAGCGCGGTGACGACAACTGTCGGCAGGGTCGAGAGATCCGGGTCGGCAAGCTGCCGCGCGCGCACGTCGTAGCCGCTCAGCTGGCCAGGTAGCCGAAGGTCCAGCAGCATCAGCGCAAATCGACGCGGGGAGGCCAGGAGGCACGCCAGCGCCTGCTCGGCGGTCGAGGCGCCGTCCACGAGGTAACCGTACAGCGCGAGGAGTTCCTCGACCGCGATGCGCAGGTCGCGGCTGTCTTCGACGACCAGAATGGAACCGCGTCGCGGCTGAACCGCCGAAACCTCGGGCATGGCGCAGGCACCGAGGGGGAAGGACCTTCGTCAGTCCATGATTCGTGCCACCCGAAATGCGGCACGGGTCGTGGCGGGTTCGATCAGCAGGAACGACACGGCAGTTCCGGCGGACACCGACACCAGGAGAATGGCCAGCGGCTCGGCCGCGGCGTCGAGCGCCAGGCCGGACGCGAGCGTCGCGGCGGCAAATGCCGCGTCGCCCACCAGGAGTGGTGTGGTGCTCCGCCGGCGCACGCGCGGGAAGTCCTCGACATACCAGCGCGATGCGAACCAGCGGTGGAGCCGCAGCGCGGAACTGACCACGCACGCCGCGAGGGCCGTCAGGAAGATCATGCGCCCCGGCGCGCCGCCGATGAGTCCGCGAGCCGACCACAGCGGTATGAGCATCAGCGCGTAGATCGCGACGGCCGCGCCCTGGTGAAACGCCCACCAGGCATACGCGCGCCCGCCCGCAGCCCGGTCGCCGTCGAGCGCGGCGAGGAACGCGGCGGTGGTCTGGTACCGTGCCCGCGGCTCCGAGGCCAGGCAGCGGCTGACGATCGCCCGCAGCGGCTCCGGGATCGCGCCCTCATCGCGCGCGAGCGGATGATGGCCGAGGAGCATCTCGCCGAGGATGACGCCGAGCGCGTAGATGTCACTTCGCCCATCGGCGGCGGCGCCGGCCAGCTGCTCCGGCGCGAGGTATCCCGGTGTCCCCGACAGCGGGCCCGGGTCGGCCGCGCCCGCGGCCTGCGCGATGCCGAAGTCGACGAGCGTGATCCGGTCGTCGCCTTCGTCGGCGAGCACGATGTTCTCCGGCTTGAGGTCGCGATGGACGATGCCAGCGGCATGCGCCGCTTCGAGCGCGCGCGCGATCTGCCCGGCGATGCGGACCGCCCGCTGGGGCGCCAGCGGCCCGCCGCGCAGCACATCGCGCAGCGTTCGCTCACCGGCAAAGGCGGAGGCCAGGTAGAGATCGCCTTCGAACTCTTCGAGCGCGTACACCGCCGCGATGCCCGGGTGCGACAGCCGGGCGGCGGCGCGTGCTTCACGCCGCAGGCGATCGCGGCGTGCGGTGTCGCCGGGAGCCAACGGCGGCAGCGCTTTCAACGCCACGCGCCGGTTCAACCGGCTGTCGTGCGCCAGGTAGACGATGCCCATGCCGCCGCGACCGAGCTCGCGCTCGATGTCGTAGGGGCCGATTCGCTCGGGGAGCGCCATCGGTGGCGGCGACTCCAGGAACGTCCCGGCAGTGTCATGGGCGAGCAGCAGCCGTTCGAGTTCGCGCCGCAGGTCTGCATCGGTGGTGGCGTCACGGAGCCACGCGTCGCGCCGCTCGGGCGCAAGGTCGAGCGCCTGGTTGAAGAGCGTCTTCAGCTGGTCGAACCGCTCACTCGCCATCCAGCGCCACCTTCAACCACGCGCGCGCCATGGTCCACTGCCGCTTGACCGTGGCGGGCGACGTGCCCCTCGCCTCCGCCGTTTCCTCGATGGTGAGCCCGCCGAAGTAGCGCAGCTCGACGACGCGTGCCTGCTCCGCGTCGAGCGCAGCCAGCCGCGTCAGCGCATCGTCCAGGGCGACGAGATCGATCTGGTCGTTCCCGGTGCTGAGCATGCGTTCGTCGAGCGTGACGCGCTGCGGCAGCGCGCCGCGCTTGGCTGCCCGCCGGGCGCGCGCCCGCTGGACGAGGATCTGCCGCATCGACAGCGCGGCGATCGCGAGGAAGTGGGTGCGGTTGGCGAATTCGCGCGGCCGCTCGGCGGCAAGCCGCAGGTAGGCTTCGTTGACGAGCGCCGTCGCCTGGATGGTCTGGCCGGCGCGCTCGCGCTGCAGGTAGCGCGCGGCCAGGCGGCGGAGCTCGTCGTAGACGAGCGGCATCAGCTCTGCCGGCTGCCGCTCGTCGCGCATCGTGCTGTCAGCGCCTCTCGATCGTGACCGACTCGATGACGATGTCCTTGACCGGGCGATCGCGCGGTCCCGTCTTGGCGTGCCCGATGTTGCGGACGACGTCGAGCCCGTCGACGACCTCGCCGAACACCGAGTGGCGATTGTCGAGGTGCGGCGTCGGCGCCAGGGTGATGAAGAACTGGCCGCCGTTGGTGTTCGGCCCGGCATTGGCCATCGACAGGACGCCCGCCTTGTCGTGCCTGAGGCTGGGGTGGAACTCATCCGCGAAGGTGTAGCCCGGTCCGCCGATCCCCTGGCCCAGCGGGTCGCCCCCCTGGATCATGAACCCGTCGATCACGCGGTGGAAGATCACCCCGTCGTAGTACGGCTGCGTCACCTTCTTGTTGGTGCGCGGATCGGTCCACTCGCGGGTGCCCTCGGCCAGCCCGACGAAATTCTCGACCGTGCGCGGCGCCTCCTGATCGAAGAGCCGGATGGTGAAGTTCCCCTCGCTGGTCACGAACTGTGCGTAAACTCCCGACAACGTTGGCTCCTTGTGTGCAGTAACCCCGCGTGAATGAAGGGAAGAGGATACCACCCGTCGCGGTACAATTTCGCCCATGGCCAGCTCGTCGACGCTGCTGGATGACGCCGTGGCGGCCGCCGCCGCCGGGGTGAGCGACAACCCGTTCGCCGTGCTCGGCCCGCACGCCGCCGCGGGACGCGATCAGGGACGGATGACGGTGCGGGTGGTGCAACCGACCGCCGATCGTGTCGATCTCGTGCCTGCCGGTGGCGAGGCCGTGGCCATGGAGCGCCGGCCCGAGGGGGTGTTCGAGGCGACCGTGCCCTACAAGGGGCGCGCCGACGAGTTTGCCTACCGGCTGCGCGTGACTGAATGGGGCGAGACGCGCGATATCGTCGATCCGTACCGCTTCGGCCAGGTCCTCAGCGACTTCGACCTCCACCTGCTCGCGGAAGGGACGCACTACCGGGCGTGGGAGAAGCTTGGTGCCCACCGCGTGACGCTTGGCGAGTTCACCGGCGTCCACTTCGCCGTCTGGGCGCCGAACGCGCAGCGTGTCAGCGTGGTCGGCGACTTCAACCGGTGGGACGGGCGCGTGCACGCCATGCGGAAGCTCGTGCCGTCGGGCGTCTGGGAGATCTTCATCCCCGAGCTTCCGGACGGCGCCTGCTACAAGTTCGAGATCCGGACGCCGGCCGGCCACCTGCTGCACAAGGCGGATCCCTACGGCCGCCGCTTCGAGGTGCCGCCGAACACCGCCTCGGTGATCTGGCAGGACGGGCGCTACGACTGGCGCGACGGCGACTGGATGCGCGATCGCCCGTCGTTCGACGGCTGGCACGAGCGGCCGATGTCGGTCTACGAGCTGCACCCCGGGTCGTGGCGGCGCGTGCCGGCCGAGGGGAACCGCTACCTGACCTATCGCGAGCTCGGCGATCAGCTGGTGCCGTATCTGCGCGAGATGGGCTTCACGCACGTGGAGCTGATGCCGATCATGGAGCACCCGTTCTCGGGATCGTGGGGCTACCAGGTGATCGGCTTCTACGCGCCGACCAGCCGGTTCGGCACGCCGGACGACTTCCGCTACTTCGTCGACCGCTGCCATCAGCACGGCATCGGCGTGATCCTCGACTGGGTTCCCGGCCATTTCCCGAAGGACCGCCACGGGCTGGCGCAGTTCGACGGCACGTCGCTCTACGAGCACGCCGACCCGCGCAAGGGAGAGCACCAGGACTGGGGCACGCTCATCTTCAACTACGGCCGTAACGAGGTGCGGACGTTCCTCCTGAGCAACGCGCTGTTCTGGCTCGAGGAGTTCCACATCGACGGGCTGCGCGTCGACGCCGTGGCGTCGATGCTCTACCTCGATTACTCGCGGCGCGCCGGCGAGTGGATCCCCAACCAGTTCGGCGGCCGCGAGAACCTCGAGGCGGTCTCGTTTCTCCAGCAGCTCAACACGCTGACCCACGGCCGCGTGCCGGGTACGATCACGGTGGCGGAGGAGTCCACCGCGTGGCCGGCGGTGAGCCGGCCGGTGTACGTCGGCGGCCTCGGCTTCACCTACAAGTGGAACATGGGCTGGATGCACGACATCCTGGAGTACGCGCGCCAGGACCCGGTGCACCGCCGCTGGTACCACGGCCAGATCACCTTCTCGATGCTCTACGCCTTCACCGAGAACTTCGTGCTGCCGTTCTCGCATGACGAGGTCGTGCACGGGAAGCGGTCGATGCTCGACAAGATGCCGGGCGACGCCTGGCAGAAGCACGCGACGCTGCGCGCGCTCTACGGCTACATGTTCGGCCACCCGGGCAAGAAGCTGCTGTTCATGGGCAGCGAGTTCGGGCAGTGGCGCGAGTGGAACTACGAGGAGAGCCTCGACTGGCACCTGCTCGAGGACCCGATGCACCTGGGGATGCAGCGCTGGATCCGCGACCTGAACCACACCTACCAGCGCGAGGCGTCGCTGCACCAGGTCGACTTCGAGGGCAGCGGCTTCAGCTGGATCGACTGCAACGACAACGAGAACAGCGTGATCTCGGCGATCCGCCGCGCCCGCAACCCGCAGGACTTCACCGTGATCGTCGCCAACTTCACGCCGGTGCCGCGCCCCGCCTACCGCGTGGGCGTGCCCGAGGGCGGCTGGTACGGCGAGCTGCTGAACAGCGATGCCGGGATGTACGGCGGCGGCAACCTGGGCAACGCCGGCGGCGTCGGCACCGAGCCGGTGCCGGCCCACGGCTTCGACCAGTCGCTGTCGCTGATGGTGCCGCCGCTGGGGTTTGTGCTGCTGAAAAGAAGCTAGAAGCTAGAAGCGAGAAGCTAGAAGCGAGAAGCTAGAAGCGAGAAGCTAGAAGCGGGAAGCGAGAAGCGCTTCGACTTCGTTCAGCGATGGGGCGCTTGTCATGGCTCCAGTGCGCGTGCAGCTGACGGCGGCTGCGGCGTTCGCGACTCGCAGCAGGTCGCGTCCTCTCAGTCCCCGCCGCATCCCGTAGATAAATCCCGCCCGGAAGATGTCGCCGGCGCCGGTCGTGTCGACGGCCTGCGCGGTGAACGCGGGCTCGACGTGCAGCTGATCGCCCTCGAGCATCATCGATCCGCGGGCACCCAGCGTCACGACCAGCAGGCCGTCGTGGGTTCGGCGCAGCGCGCGGAGCGCGGCTTCGGCGTCCCTCTCGCCGGTGAGCGCTTCGGCGATTCCTTCGGCGAGGATCGGCACCGTGACCGCGGCGACGAGCGCCGCGGTCTGCGACGTCACCGTGTCGATGTCGCTCGTCACCGGCAGGCCGGCGCGTCGCGCCATCTGCGCGAGGGCAATCGAGGCGTCTTCGTCGACCGCGTCCACGTGGACGGCACCGGCATCGGCAATCCACGCTGCCCGCACGTCGCCCGGGCGCACGATCAGTGCCGCGTCGCGCGACCAGAGGATGCTGCGCTCTCCCGCGCGGTCGACGAGGATGATGGCGTGGCGGTTCGGCGCATCGCGCACGATCGCGTGGGCGATATCGACGCCGCGGCGGGCCAGCTCCACCCGTGCCAGCGCTCCCGCATCGTCATCCCCGAACGAGCCGACGTAGCCGGCGCGCAATCCCAGCGCCGCGCACGCCGCCATTGTCGTCGCCACCTGCCCGCCGGGCAGCATCTGCCGGCCGATGACCGGGAGCTTGGCGGCGCCGCCGCGCGGCAGCTCGGGCAGCTGGTAGACGAGATCGACCGAGTTCTCCCCGAACCCGACGACGTCAAGCATGCTCGTTCTCGTCCTCGACAACCACAAGGGGCACCGCCGCAGTCTAATGCGGCAGGCGCAGTGATGAGAAAGCAGGAATTCGTGACGATCCGCGGTGACGAATGACAGGCCGGCGGGGACGAATGCCGATGGTCACCAGGCAGCCACTTGACGGCCCACGAGCGAGGCCCGATAGTGCCAGAGTGCCTCAACCTGCGCTGCGTTTGAGCGTGCCGCTCGTCCTCGGCATCGCCACCGTGCTCGGGTTCTTCTCGACCTTCCAGGCTGCCAACATGATGCTCGTCAGCGGCGAGACCCCGCAGGTCCCGGTGCTGATCGGCCTCAACCTGTCCTACTGGTGGCTGTGGGCGCTGCTGTTGCCCGGTGTGATCTGGCTGGCGCGTCGGTTCCGGCTGGAACGGCACACCTGGAAGCGCGCCGCGCCGGTGCTCGTCGCCGGCCTTTTCGTCTTCGTCGGGATCCACACCGTCCTCGGCGTGACCGCGCGCGTCGGCATCCTTTCGCTCGCCGGACAGAATCCGGTCTGGTGGCTGCAGTTCCAGAGCAGCGTCTTCTGGAACTTCGACTGGGGGATGATGACCTACTGGACGATCGTCGGCGTCAGCCACGCCATCGACTTCCATCGCGAATCGCAGGATCGCGCGCTGAAGGCGGCGCAGCTCGAGACGCGCCTGGCCGAAGCGCAGCTCCAGGCGCTGCAGCGGCAGCTGCACCCGCACTTCCTGTTCAACACGCTGCACGCCATTTCAGCCCTCATGCACCGCGACACCGAGGCGGCCGACGCCATGCTGGCGCGCCTCAGCGACCTGCTGCGCCTGACGCTCGATCGCATCGGCGTGCAGGAAGTGGCGCTGCGCGACGAGCTCGAGTTCATCGACAAGTACCTGGAGATCGAGCGCACGCGCTTCGGCGAGCGCCTGCAGGTGTCCACCGCCATCGACCCGGCCACGCTCGACGCCGCGGTGCCGACGCTGATGCTGCAGCCGCTGGTCGAGAACGCCATCCGCCACGGGATCGCCCCGAAGCGCGGCGGCGGCCGCGTCGAGATCAGCGCCCGCCGCGACGGCGACTCGCTCGTGCTCGGCGTGCGCGACAACGGCGTCGGCCTGCCGGCCGCCACGCGCAGCGAGTTGAGCACTGGCGTCGGCCTGAGCAACACGCGGTCACGGCTCGAGCATCTCTATCGCGATGCCTTCAGCTTCGAGTTCGGCGATGCGCCGGGCGGCGGGCTGGTCGTCACCATCGTGCTGCCGTTCGTGAGCGACGCCGAGGTTCCGGTCGAGACTCCTGAGCCGCGGGTGGAGAGCGTGGCGTGAGCAAGATCCGGACCCTGGTCGTCGACGACGAGCCGATGGCGCGCGAGCGGGTGCTGGCGCTGCTGCGGCAGGAGCAGGACGTCGAGGTGATCGGCGAGTGCGGCGACGGCTCGGAGGCGGTGTCGGCCATCCAGCAGCAGTCGCCCGACCTGGTCTTCCTCGATGTGCAGATGCCCGGCTGCACCGGCTTCGACGTCATCCAGAACGTCGGCGCCGATCGCATGCCCACCGTCGTGTTCGTGACCGCCTACGACGAGTACGCGCTGAAGGCGTTCGAGGTGCACGCCCTCGACTACCTGCTCAAGCCGTTCGGGAAGGACCGCTTCCAGGAGACGCTGCGCCACGCGCGCGAGGCGCTCGACCACCGTCGCGCCGGGGAGCTGGGGCGCCGCCTGCTCGCCCTCGTGCACGACGTCAAGCCCGAGCCGCAGCGCCAGGACCGGCTGATCGTCAAGTCGGGCGGCCGCGTCTTCTTCCTCCGTACCGAGGAGATCGACTGGATCGAAGCCGCCGGCAACTACGTGCGCCTGCATCTCGGCGAGGAATCACACCTGTTCCGCGAGACGATGAACAATATGGAGGCGAAGCTCGATCAGCGCCGCTTCGCCCGCATCCACCGCTCGCGTATCGTCAACGTCGAGCGCATCCGCGAGCTGCAGCCGTGGTTCAACGGCGAGTACGTGGTGATCCTCAGGGACGGGACCAGGCTCACGCTCAGCCGCAACTACCGCGAGCGGCTGCAGGAGCATCTGGGGAGCAGAAGCTAGAAGCGAGAAGCGAGAAGCGAGAAGTCAGAACCCTTTCTTGCTTCTCGCTTCTGTCTTCTAACTCCTGCTTCTTTCCACCCTCTTATACGTCCCCAGCACTCTCGTCCACTTCGCGAACTCGGCCAGGTGGGTCAGCGCGCGGGCGCACTGCAGGTCGTCGCGGCGGGCGTCCACTTCCACGTAGAACAGGTATTCCCACGGGGAGCCGCGCAGCGGGCGGCTTTCGAGCTTCGTCAGGTTGATGTCGCGGAGCGCGAACACGCTCAGCGCCTTGAACAGCGCGCCCGGCGTGCTCGGCAGCGAAAAGACGATGGTCGTCTTGTTGCCGTCCGAGGGAAGCGCGCCGCCGATGATGGCGAAGCGGGTGATGTTGAACTCGAAGTCCTGAACGGCTTCCTGCAGCACCTCGAGACCGAAGACTTCGGCGGCCCGGCGTGACGCGAGCGCGGCGGCCCCCTGCAGCTTCTGCTCGGCCACCAGCTTGGCGCCGCCGGCGGTGTCGTACACCGCTTCGACGGTGGCGCCCAGCTCGCGCAGGTAGCGCTCACACTGGGCCAGCGCTTGCGGATGCGAATAGACGATTTTCACGTCCTCGAGCTTCGTCCCCGGCAGCGCCTGCAGGCAGTGGACGACGTCGAGCTCGACCTCGCCGGTGATCTGCAGCTCGTGCTCGAGCAGCAGGTCGTAGTTGCGGTGAATCGTCCCGCCGATGGAGTTCTCGAGCGGCACGACGCCGTGGGTCGCCTTCTTCTTCTCGACCGCCTCGAACACCTCGTCGAACGACTTGCACGGCAGCGTTTCCGCCTGCGGGCCGCCGTAGACGAGCGCTGCCGCTTCGCTGTACGCGCCCGGTTCTCCCTGATACGCGAGTCTCACGATTGCTCCCTCAATTCGGCCGCCTTCGCTCGCGCGATGGCGCCGAGCATCATCGACGGCCCGGTCAGCGCCACGATGGCCACGCGCAGCCAGATCGGCGTGCCCCAGGCCATCTCGCCGGCGGTGAACTCCCAGATCATCATCGCGGTCAGCGCGATCGCCGCAATCCCCACGGTCCGCACCGCATCCTCCCTGGCGATGCGCGCCGCCATGTGGCCGGCCAGCGTGCCCAGGAAGAACGTCATCACCAGCCGCGCCGCCATGATGCCCGCGGTGTTGCGCGCGGCGAAGTAATCGCCCGCCGTGTACAGCTCACGCCCGGCCACGCTGGCCACCAGCACCTGTTCCATCAGGCGTGGCAGCAGGTAGGCGAGCAGGATGCCGATCAGTACGGCGGCGATGCTGCGGAGGAGAGACACGTGGGTGACAGTATAGGGTGTAGATGGTCGGTGGTAGGTGGTCGTTGGTCGGAGGTCCGAAGTCGGCGGTCGTTCGCCCGGGACGGTGGCCATGGGCAGGCTACGACCGACCGCCGACCACCGCCCCCCCGAATCACAGCATCATCACGGTGACCACGGAGGCGGCGACGGAGATCAGCGACGCTGCGAGCAGCCCGATCCCAATCGCGATGTGGTCGCCGCGTTCGGGCTTCAGCGGGTCGAGGGCGCGGCCGACGATGTAGCCGGTGCCGAAGCCGCCGAGGTGGGCGTAGTTGTCGATGGCCGGCATCAGGAAGCCGATCGCGATCAGCATGAGCGCATTCTGCGTGGCCCACGATCGCGCCATGGTGCTGCCGCTGCGGTGGCCGTAATAGAGCATGGCGCCCAGCAGCCCCGAGATCGATGCCGACGCGCCGACGGTGAAGCGGCCGCCGCGCAGGATGAACAGGTCGGGGAAGTAGGCGCCGGCTACCGAGCTGAGAAGGAATCCGCCCGCCGACGACAGGATGTAGATGATTACCATCCGCGCCGGCCCGTACATCTCGGCGGTCGGCGGCCCGAGGCTGCGCAGCGCCATCATGTTGAACAGGATGTGCAGCACGCCGCCGTGCAGCCAGCCGGCGCTCAGGATGGTCCACCAGCGATCGAGGCCGAACACCGGGATCGAGCCGCTGGCGCCAAAGATGAGCAGCGCCTGTGACGAGGGGGAGAGGAACCCGAGGCCGCCCATGCCGATCGACCCCTGTGAGAACACCAGCGTCAGCGCGTAGACGATGACGCAGGCGCCCATGACGAAGGGGACGAACCCCAGGTCGTTGCCGAGCGCGCGCAGGACCGGCGCGAACCCCCAGAGCCCGGGGTTGCGGCGCCCGCAGTTGTAGCAGCGATCGTCGTTGACCCCGACCAGCACGCCGCACGACGTGCAGAGGACCGACCCGGTTGTCTGGCGGCGGAACATTCAGGGGATACTACCAAGCACCACGCACAAGGCCCAAGGCACAATGCACAATGCCCAATGATCACGAGCCCCGCCGGATCGTCGTCGGCATCACCGGCGCCACCGGCATTGCCTACGGCATCCGGCTGCTCGAGCGGCTGCGCGAGGCGCAGGTCGAGACGCACCTGGTGATCAGCAAGTGGGGCGCGCGGACGCTGCTGCACGAGTCCCGCTACACCAGGGAACAGGTCGAGGGGCTGGCGCACGCGGTGTATGCCCCCGGTGACATGGGAGCGGCGATCGCCAGCGGCTCGTTTCGCACGAACGGGATGATCATCGCGCCGTGCAGCGCCAAGACGCTGGCGGCGATTGCGCACGGCTTTGGCGACAACCTCATCCATCGCGCGGCCGACGTCATGCTGAAGGAGCGGCGCCGCCTGCTGCTGGCGGTGCGCGAGGCGCCGCTGAGCGACATTCACCTCGAGAACATGCTGAAGCTGTCGCGGATGGGGGCGATCATCCTGCCGCCGGTGCCCGCCTTCTACAACAACCCGCGCACGCTGGAGGAGGTCATCGACCACACGGTGGCGCGGATGCTCGATCAGTTCGACATCGAGGTCGCCGGCATGCCGCGCTGGTCAGGCGAGATGGGGGTCGGCGAGTAGCGCCGTCGCTTTCTCGAGATCGCGTTCGGCGTCGGCCACCAGCTGCGCCGCCTCTTCGGCCTCGGCGGCCACGCGCCGCGCCTCGACCCGCGCGCTGTCGGCCGCGGCGGCTGCTTTCTCCAGCTGCTTGTCGAGGGTGGCGCGCTCCTTCTCGGCATCCTTCGCCGCGGCGGCCGCCCTCTTCAATGCCGCCTCTGCCCGCTCGGCCTGCCGCTTCGCGTCGCGAAGCGCCTGCTCGGCCTTCTTGACCGCCGCTTTGGCCGCGGCTCTTGCGGCCTCCGGCTTCTTCGGGGCGGCGTGTTTCTCCGGTTTCTGCCGAAAGGGAATCACACGCGGATCGCCGCGGCGTCCGGCCGACCCGCCAATCTGCGGCACCAGCGCCGCCAGCGCCTCGAATCCCGGCGGGTCGACGTCGGCGGTCAGCCGCCCCGGCTGGGGCGCGTCGGGATGTCGTCCGTAGGTCGCCAGCGCCTCGAGCGTCGTGGTCACGCGGCGCATGGTGTCGGGGCCGGGATTGTGCCCCGCCTCTTTCAGGAGGTCGGCCGCCAGGCGGGACAGGGTGGACAGTGCTTCGCGCCGCGCCTCGAGCGTGCCGCGCAGGTCGCCAGCCTTGCCGCTCAACTGCGCTGCCTGCGCCTGGCGGAACCGCTCGCCGGTTTCCATCAACTCGTCGAACGGCTTGCGATGCCGCCAGTACAACTGGTTGACGGCCCAGGCCGACACCGGCGGCTTGTTGAGCGCCTTGATCTGCTCCGCCTCGTCGGCCTTTCCTGCCCTTTTCAGCCGTCCCGCGAGGGCGTTGCGGGCCGCCGTGAACTGGTCCAGCGGCAGCTTGAACAGGTCGTCGACGGCCATTGACCTAGTCTGTCACAGGCGCTCCGTAGACTCGTGCCATGGCACAGCAACTCGCTCTCTACCGTGGCCGCCGCACCAGTTTTCTGCCGGCGCCGCTCGCTCGTCGCGTCACCCCCGGCGCCCATCGTCCGCTCTGCGCCGGCTGCCGCGAGCAGGAGGCCCGCTATGGCTTCCGTCACGAGGACGACCCGGCGGCGGACCGGCCGCGCACGCTGTGCTTCGAATGCTTCCGGGTCGAGGTCGGGCGCCGGCAGGATGTCGCGGCGCGGCTGGCGCGGGGGTGGAATGCGACCCAGACGGCACTGCCGCTGGCGGAGACGCTGCAGCAGGTCGATCTGCGCCGACGCCGCGCGCAGATCGCCGCGCGCCACGCGCTCGGCCTGTAAGTCGGAGCCCGGGACTTGTAGCTCGGAGCCCGGGACTTCAGTCCCGTGGAGCCCGGGACTTCAGTCCCGGCCTGACTGGCGTTCCCCGCGGAACGTTTCCGCCGATCCGGGTGCGCTGAAATCGAAGCGCTGCGTGCCCGCGGTGCCGGTGACCCGGTAGGTGCCGCGCATTTGCAGGAAGTTGATGCCGCTCAAGAGACCGCTGCCCAGCGGCCCCTGCTCCATGCGCGTCGTCACGGTGGAGCCGACGCTGAACTCGAGGTTCAGGTTCACCCCTTGCCCGCGGCCGACGACCCGGATCGTCCGCGGCCGCCCCTGTTCGTCGTCCTGCTCGATGATGGTCACGTTGGTCGCATAGCCGAGCGGACCGTCAGGGCCGAGTGCGCCGATGAACCCGGGAATGCGCTGCGGATCGGCGGCCTCGGCCGGCGGGTAGACGCGCCCGTACAGGAACGACAGCTCGCCCTGCTGGACCTGCCCCCACTGCCACGACACCCCTTCCCAGAATCCCCAGTTGTGGTCGTGATACCCGGCGCCGCCGTCGAACGAGATCTCGTCGCCGTCCACGTCGAGCTCCCCGTCGAGCGAACCCGACATCACGGGGACGACGTAGCCGGTCTTCCATCCACGCGCGCCCATGATCTCGATCGGTGGCACCAGGCGTCCCGGCACCCCTTCGATCTCAAGCCTGCCGTCGAGCGAACGCCCGCTGGCCGACCGCAGATCGAGATCGATGGTGTAGCGGAGCCCGTCGAGATCGATGCGGTTGTTGCCGATCGTCAGTTCAGGCGCGCGCGCAATCTCCTCGTCGGTGAGCGTGGCGCCGGCGCTGAACGATTCGACCGTTCCGTTGCGATCGAGCTGCAGCCGCACGCCGGCCGGCCGGCGGCCGTCGGACTGGCGCGGGCCGACGAGGAACGTCAGGTAGAAGCGGGCATCGCCGGTGCGGCCGTTGAAGTACAGCCACTCGGCCCACGAGTCGGCCCAGTCGGGCGCGTTCGGGATGTCATGGAAGCGATCGATCTGCCGCAGCGCCTCCTCGGGCGTGCTGTTCGTCCAGGCGCGATCCTCATCGGTGTCCTGCCACGAGGCGATGCCCGCCGTTTCGACGTCGCCCAGCTCCCGCTCCAGGCTGGGGATGCCGCCGCGCGCATCGACCTCCACCGTGGAGCCATCGTCGCGGACGAGGAACAGGGTCTCGGTGTGCCACGGCGCCGCCAGCGTCAGCCGCTCGCGCAGCGCGTCGGCCTGCAGCGTTCCCGACAGGACCATCCGTGCCGGCACCTGTGGCGCCATGCGAATGACCACGTCGCCGCCGCCGATGAGCGCCGGGGACGTGGCCTGGTCGAGCACGATTTCCGCCACGCCGAGCAGGATGGCCATCACGCCGACGCCGGCGCCAAACCCGGCGCCGAGCACGGCGCTGCGGATCGGGTGGGCGGTGAGCGATCGGATGGCGAGCCGGCCAATCATCGGCGCGTGTCGCTGTCGATGCGCCCGTCGCGCATAGTCAGGACCCGTGTCGCCCGCTCGGCGAGCGCCGGGTCGTGGGTGACGATCACGAGGGCGGTGCCGTCGGCGTTGACACGGTCGAGCAGCACGGCAATCTGGTCGCCGGTGGCGCGGTCGAGCTCGCCGGTCGGCTCGTCGGCCAGCAGCAGCCGCGGCCTGTTGGCCAGGGCGCGGGCAATGGCCACGCGCTGCATTTCGCCGCCCGACAGCTCCGCCGGCTTGTGCCCGGCGCGCGCGCCGAGGCCGACGTAGTCGAGCAGCTCGCGTGTCCGCGCCTGCCGCTGCGGCTTGCCGGCGCCCGCCTCCGACTGCGGCAGCTCCACGTTCTCGAACGCGGTGAGCATCGGCAGCAGGAAGAAGCGCTGGAAGACGAAGCCGATCTGCCGCAGGCGCAGCAGGCTCCGTTCGCGATCGCTGAGGCCGGTCACATTCCGGTCGTTGAAGAGCAGGGTGCCGCCGGTCGGTGTCTCGACGCAGCCGAGCATGTGCAGCAGCGTCGACTTGCCGCATCCCGAGGGCCCCTTGATGGCAATGTGCTCGCCCGGCTGCACGTCGAGCGTCACGCCGGCGACCGCGGTGACCGGCCCGGCCGGCATCGGGAAAATCCGGGTGACGTTGTTGGCCCGCAGGATCGACATCAGCCGGCCACCTCGTCGCGCAGCGTGCCGGCGATCGGCAGCCGGGCGACGATCCGCATGGGATACAGCGCGGCGATGACCGCCGTGGCCGCCAGCAGCAGTCCGTGGATGACCAGTGCTTCGTCGCGGTAGACGAAGAAGTGGACGTCGGTGGGAATGCCCGGAATGCGCTTCAGGATGGCGTCCAGCCCGATGGCGAGCAGGCCGCCGAGCGGGAGCGACAGCAGCGCGCCGGCGCCGACGACCAGCGTCGATTCCCATAGCACGTCGGCGA
The DNA here is from genome assembly GCA_050247255.1 of Vicinamibacterales bacterium. Taxonomy (GTDB): domain Bacteria; phylum Acidobacteriota; class Vicinamibacteria; order Vicinamibacterales; family UBA2999; genus JBFWUM01. The sequence goes on from JBFWUM010000051.1 coordinate 18,798, forward strand.
TCACGCGCCCGCGCGTGAACCCGAGCGCCCGCAGCGCAGCGATCTCGCCGAGCCGCTGGTTGACCGACACCGTCAGCAGCACGGTGATCAGCAGCACCGCAAACGCCACCGTCACCGTCGTCAGCACCGTCGAAATCTGGCGGAAGTACGAGAAGCCGCCCTGCTCGAATCGGCCGACGAGCTCCTCGTTGGTCAGGACCCGGAGTTCGGGGCGGAGCTCGGAGATGGCGGCCGCCGCCTCATCGGACGTGCTTCCTTCGCGGGAGGCCACCATGACGACGTCGGCCGAACCGGCGTCGTTGCCGCCGCAGGCCGTGTCGAGCGTGTCGATGCGGCTGGCGACCGTCGTGCCGAACGGCGTTTCAAACGGGAATTCGGCGATCCCGACCACGGTGGCGGTGACCGGCGGCAGCGATTCCTCGATGTCTACGAGGCATGACGCGCGCAGGCCGATGACGGTGCCGAGCTCGATGTCGAGGCGATCCGCGGTCCGCTCGTTGACCAGCACTTCGCCAGGCCCCTGCAGGTCGCGGCCGCGCAGGACCGTCCAGGGATAGGACGTGCCGCCGCCGGCGCCGTGCAGGGAGGCCCCTTCGCGCCGGCCCGGTCCGAGATCGATGACGGCGTCGACGAAGCGCAGGGCGACCGCCGCGCGCACCGATGGCAGCTGGGAGATGGCCACCGCCGTGTCCACGGCACCGGGCAGTGCCGGCCCCTGGCCTGGCAGCGCGTCGGTGGCGGTGACGCGCAGGTCGAACCCGGCGCGATCGAAGAGATCGCGCATCGAGGTCACCAGCCCTTCCGACAGCAGCAGCATGTCGAACAGCAGCGCGCCGACCGCGGCGACGCCGAGGATGCCGAGCGACGATCGCGCCGGCTGCCGCACGAGGCTGATGAAGGCGAAGCGCAGCGCGTTCATCGGCGGGCCAGGGACAAGCCGTTGCGCCGCAGCAGCGCCCACGACGCCGCAACGGTCGCGCTGACCCCGAGCGGCACGGCAATCGCCACGCAGAGCGCGGCGACGCGCGGCGTGACCCTCACGAAGATCAGCGCCGTGTCGTAGCGCCACTGGAAGAATTCGTTGATGAACCGCTGCGACGCCAGGGCGAGCAGCAGCCCGAACAGGGCGCCGAGCCCGGCGATCAGCAGTCCTTCGAGGAACAGCTGCGCCAGGATACGCTCCGACGGCAGGCCGATCAGGCGCAGCACCCCCACCGTCGGTCGCCGCTCGTCGACCAGCATGATGGTGAGCGCCAGCAGGAACACCGTGGCCGCGACGATGGTGACGATGGCGATGGCGAGGTGGAACCGCTCCAGCACGACGAACGGTCCGCGCGAGCCCGCCGCCTGTGACGAGGGCTGGGCCAGCAGTCCCGGCATGCGCGATTCGACATCGTTGGCAAAGGCCCGCGCATCATCGCGGTCGTCGAGCTTGACGTTGATCCCTTCGACGAATTCGCCGCCGGCCGGCTGCGACGGATCGCGCAGCAGGTCGAGCAGATCGGGCAGGTGCAGCCGGACCTTGCGCGGTACTGCGCCCAGCCGCATGGGATCCGGCGTCGGCTCGAAGATGCCGGTGATGCGGAACGTCCGGGCATCGGCGCCGTCGGCCGTGCGTGAGAGCCGCACGGTCTGCCCGAGGGCGAGCCCCTCGGTTTCGGCGAGGTGCCGCGAGACGAGCACCGGGCGCGGCGCATCCTGGGCGCTGACCCACAGCGTCCCGCCGGCAACGGTCAGCGCGAGCGTGGCGGCAAGGAGGAGACGCACCGAGCGATTATAGCGAGGGGATCGCGGGACTTATCGCGCCGCCGTGCGGCCGACGCGGCTCAAGGCCGACGTGCGGTGATTCATCATCGCGAACCAGATCGGCGGCACGAGCGCCGCCAGCAGCATGGTGGCGTAGCCGGCCGGCAGCCGCGGTGCCTGTGGCAGCAGCTCGAGCGCCTGGTAGCGCTTGTTCGGCACGGTATGGTGATCGGCGTGGCGCGGCAGGTTGAGCAGCAGCCAGTTGCTCAGCCGATGGCCCGATTCCCACGTGTGGTTGCCGGCAACCTTCTCGAAATCGTTCCCGTCGCCGCGATGCCGCTGCAGGCCGTAGTGCTGGATGTAGTTGATCGTCTCGACGAGGCCGATGGCGACCACGGCGTGGCCGGCGTAGACCAGCAGCACCTGCGGGCCGCCCCAGATCCACAGCGCCGCGTAGAGGAGCAGGGTCAGGAACGCGGAGCGGACAATGCGGTTCGCCCACGAGAAGGTCGTGGCGTTCATGCGCAACAGCCGCTGTCGCTCCAGCGTCCACGCCAGCCGCAGCGTGCCGAACACCGTGCGCGGCAGGAAGCCGTAGAGCGATTCGCGGTACCGAGCCGTGGACGGGTCGTTCGGCGTGCCGACCCAGCGGTGATGGCCGCCGATGTGCCCCAGCGCCGCGTGCAGGTAGCCGATCGTGAAAAAGAGGAAGTAGCCGAGCACCCGCTCCGACTGGTAGCGCCGGTGGATCAGCTCGTGGCCGACGGCCCCGCCGATGAACCCCGCCGTCGTCCCCGCCACCAGCGTCGTGCCCGCCAGTTCCATGCGCGAGAAGCTGCCGCGGGCGACCTCGCGCAGGATCCAGTAGATCAGCAGGGTCTGCGCCGGTACCCACAGCCAGGTGACGACGCGGAAGTAGCGGTTGAAGGCCAGGTCGGGCGCCTCCCGTCCCTGCGCGGCGACGCCGAGCAGCGCGTCGCCGAGCGGCGTGACGATGAAGACGAGGGCGAGCGGGGCGAACACCCACCAGCCGCGCTCGAAGATGCAGATGACCGCGAGCGGCGGTAGCAGGAAGGCCAGATAGAACGGCAGGGTGCGCCAGGGGGAACTATGCACCGATCTAATCGCGGATTATACCGACAGTGCTGAAGCCGCTGCGTGACCGTATCGCCCCCGGGGTGCAGGTGCTCTTCGTCGGCATCAACCCGGGGATCCGCTCGTCGCTGACGGGCCATCACTTCGCCGGCTTCTCCAACCGCTTCTGGAAGCTGCTCTATGAGTCGCGGCTTGTGCCGGAGCGTCTCACCCACGAAGACGACGATCGGCTGCCGGAATTCGGCTTCGGCATCACCAACATCGTCGCGCGGCCGACGCCGGGCATCGACACGCTGAAGCCGGAGGAGTACGTGCGCGGCCGCCGCCGGCTGCGCGCCACGGTCGCCCGCTTCCAGCCGGCGATCGTCGCGATGGTCGGCGTGACCGTGTTCCGCGCGATGTTCCCGGAACGGAAGGGGCCCGTCGCTCTCGGGCTGCAGCCGGAGACGCTCGAGGGGGCGGCGGTGTTCGTGCTTCCGAACCCGAGCGGCCGCAACGCCAACTTCACCTACGCCGAGATGCTCGCGGCGTTCCGCAAGCTGGGCCGTTATCGGCGTCTGTCCTACAGGCGATAAGTGGCGCGGGCGATAGACTGGCCTATGTGGTCTGCCCCCTTGTGATTGACTCCGCGCGCCGGCTCGTCACTGTGACGATATCCGGGCGCGTGCACGGCGCCGACATCGTCGATACCGTCACCGCCATCTACTACGACCCGGCATGGCAGCCGGGAATGAACATCCTCTACGACGCGCGCGGCATCACCGAGCTGCTGATGGATCCCGAGGACATCCCGCGGATCGTCGCCGCGCAGCATGAGCACGCCGCGCGGGCAGGAAAGGGCGTCGACGTGATCCTGGTGTCGCGGGCGCTCGACTTCGCGATGGCGCAGATGTACGAAAAGATGGCGCGTGGCGCGGGGCGCCAGACCTACGTGACCAGGTCAGAAGACGAGGCGCGCAAGTACTGCCAGTAGTGCCAGCAGGACGGTCGCGCCGACGAGCCGGCAGATGCGATCGACGCGGCGGGCTCCGACCGCATTGGCACGCTGCCACGCCTGCCAGCGCTGGAGCTGTTCCTCGGTGAATGCATCCACGTGGGTCATGGGGCCTGGTCGGCTCAGCGAAGCGCTGCTCGAATGCTCTCAGACAGGCTTTGCGCGGGCGTATTCCACAGGCGGGCCATCACCATCGGCGGCGCCAGCGACAGCACGACCAGGACGACCCATGCGGCAAATGACGTGGCGCCGCGGATGTAGCCGACGCCGGCGATGCCAAGAATCCACGCACCCGTCAGGGCGACCTTCAGATGATCGGTTTCCATGGACTGAGTGTACGGGCGTCGGCGTGACGGCGATGTTCCCGATTGCACAGGGCATCGTTCCCGTCTTCCGCTGGTTCGCGGCCCGTCAGGCGGTGCCGTGTCGGTCGAGCCAGCCCAGGATCCTGGCGACGCTTCCCCTGGCCAGCGCGACGCTCGTATCCGCGGCTCCGTAATACAGGTTGATGCCATCGCCGTCGGCATCGAGCGTGTACCCGCACGGAAACGTCACGTAGCCGACATCGCCCTCGCGTTCGTAGGCGGTCTCCGGCCCGAAAATCCAGGAATCGCCGCGCAAGACACACTGCTCGGCCGTGGCGAGATCGAACAGCGCTGCGCCGACGCGGTACAGGCAGCCGGCCCCTGTCCGCCTGACCCCGTGGTACAGCATCAGCCATCCGCGCGCGGTTTCGATCAGCGGCGGCCCCAGGCCGATGCGATTCGCGTCCCACCAGCTCCCGCGCCGCGCGGGCAGCACCAGCCGGTGTCCGCCCCAGTTGCGCAGATCGGGTGAGAACGACATCCAGATGTCCGCCGTCGGATCGGTGGCAGGCCGGTGCAGCAGCGCGAACTGGCCGTTGATGCGGCGCGGCAGCAGCGCCGCATCCTTGTCGTCGGGCTGCATCACCATGCCGCAGCGTTCGAAGGTGCGGAAGTCCGTGGTCAGCGCCAGGGCCACCCCGGGGCCGCCGGTACTGAACGCCGTATACGCGACGGCATATTTCCCGAGCTCGTCGACGAAGCTGATTCGTGGATCCTCGAGCCCCCACACCTCCTCCGGGTGGCCCTTCGGATCCGGCCAGAGCGTCGGCGCCGGATCCATCTCCCAGCCGTCGATGCCGTTCGCGGATCTCGCGGCGCACAGGTGTGAATGACCGCGCCGATCTTCGACGCGGCAGAGCAGCAGCGTGCGGCCGTCGGCCAGACGGGTCGCGCCGGGATTGAACACGGTGTGCGCCGGGTACGGCCAGTCCGCCGCCGTGAGGATGGGGTTCGCGGGATGACGCTCGAAGAGCACCTCGTAGCGGGCGGATGGACTCATGACGTGAGGTGCGTGACTGGCGAGTGCGTGGGTTCGGCGACGGTTCGATGCGCGGCGCGCATATCGCACAACGCCATCAGGAACGACAGCGTCGACTCCGCGCCCTGGTTGCCATTCGGGCGGTCGGCGTGCAGCCCGTCCCGGCAGCCCCCGGTCGAGGGATCGTAGAGCCACTGCTGCAGCGCGTTCTGCCCGAGGAACCAGTCGAACGCGCGCCCGGCGCGATCCACCCAGACCAGGTCGCCGTCAATCCCGTGCGCGGTGAGGCAGGCCGACGTCACCGTGCAGGCTTCCACCGGCTGCTGGTCGAACGGCGCCGCCGACCCGCCGCGCACGAGAAACCCGTGGCAGCCGATCGGGGCGAAGTCGCCCTGCGCGGACAGCTGCAGGGACACCAGCCATTCGAGGGATCGCAGCCCGGTCTCGACCATGTCGGGGCGCTGCATACGCGCGCCGGAAACGAGGAGCGCCTGCGACAGGCGCGCATTGCAGTAGGTGGCCGAGTCCTCGAACCACGCCCAGTCGCTGCCGGCCGACTGTTGAAAGAGCGCGAGCAGGCGGGTCGTCAGGTCGTGCCGCAACGCTTCAACCGAACTGTCGCCCTGAAACGCCCGCAGGTACTCGTCGATGCCGAGCAGCGTGTACGCCCAGGCTCTCGGGCTCGTGAAGGCCCCCACCGCCGGGAGCGCGGCCTGAAACAGGTCGCCCGCGAGGCTATGACGGCCGGGATCGTGAGCCCGCCCGATGACCGTGCCGAGCGCCCAGATAGCCCGCCCCTGGCTGTCCTCGGACCCGGCGGGCTCGAGCCATGCCCGCCCGTAAGAGAGGAAGTTTCGAAACCGCCCCGTCCGCCGGTCGAACGCGAAGTTCACGAACCCCAGATACCGCGCGGCCAGCGCGCGCACGCCGGACGGGTCGTCGGTGCCGGCCTCCTCGAGCAGCGTGACGAGCAGCAGGGCCCGGGCGTTGTCGTCCAGGCAATACCCGTCTTCATAGCGCGGGATGCTGAAGACGGCATGCTGCAGGATGCCGGTGTCGTCGGTCAGTGCGTGCACGTGCCGCAGATCGATTTCGGGCCACCCGGCAGGGCGGCTGGCCAGCGTGTGGGCTTCGAACGAACGCCGCCGTCGCCGTGTGTCGTGCGCCATGGCACGCGAGAACGACTCGACGTAGTGCCGGGCAACGGACGGCCACGTCATCGCGCGGCCGTGCGCCAGCGCCTTCGCGCACATCGCCTGGCGGCGTGCCGGGTCGCGGCCGAGGTCGACGACCTCGCGCGCAACGGCCGTCGAGTCCCGCCACGGCACGAGGATCCCGCGGCCCTCCGCCAGCAGTTCGCGGGCGTAGATGTACGGCGTGGAGATCACGGCTTTGCCCGCACCCACGGCGTAGGCGAGGGTCCCGGACGTGATCTGCTCCGCATTCAGGTAGGGCGTGATGTAGATGTCGGCGGCCGACAGGAACTCTGTCAGCTCGGCCTGGCTCACGAAACGGTTGTGAAAAACGATGTGTCCATCGACGCCAAGGTGCCGGGCTCGCGCCTCGAGCATCAGCCGATAGGCTTCGCCCTCACGCTCGAGGACGTGAGGGTGGGTGGCCCCAAGCACGACGTACACGGTGTCGGGATCGCCGGAGACGATGTCGGGAAGGGCATCGACCACGTACTCGATTCCCTTGTCGGGAGAGAGCAGGCCAAATGTCAGGATGACCGTCTTGCCCTCGAGACCCAGCCGCTGCTTGCTTGCGGCATCGGCAGGAACGTGCGGAATCCCGTGTGGAACCAGGTCGATCTGCTCCGCGGCAATGCCATGCACCTGCTGAAGGAGATCGGCGCCCGACTGGCTCATCACGATCAGCCGCTCCGAGAGCCGCGCCAGCTCGTCGATGACGCTGCGCTGGGACGGGTTCGGGTCGGACAGGATCGTGTGCAGCGTCGTGACGATCGGCATGCGCAGGTCGCGCAGCAGCTCGAGCAGGTACGCGCCGGCCTTGCCGCCGAAGATCCCATACTCGTGCTGGACCGACAGCACGTCGACCTGGTTGACGTTGAGAAAGTCGGCGGCGCGGCGATACGAGCTCAGGTCGGCTTCGGCGATCTCGAAGCGGACACGCGGGGGATAGGCGTGGCGGCGGCCGGCGTCGTTCATGGCCAGGACGAAGTGTTCCGTGCCTGGCAGCTGTTCGCTCAGGGCGTCCGTCAGGTGCGTGGTGAATGTCGCGATGCCGCACTGGCGCGGCAGGTGATTGCCGAGCACCGCGAATCGCCTGATGCCGTCGTGTGATCCGGCCTCCATGTCTCTGGAGATCAGCGTACAGGCCGCCGGCCGGGCAGCGCTGTTCAAACCGGGACAGACGCGCTGCCCCGCGGCTGCCGCGTGCGACAATGCCGAGGTCGCCATGGCCAAAGCGAAAGCACCGCGTCTGCAACCCCAGGCGCCGCAGCGAGCCTTCGACGCCAAGGCGTTTCTCGAGTCCACAGGAGCCGCGCGGCGGGTCGTGACCTACCCCAAGGGCAGGAAGGTCTTCGTCCAGGGGCAGCCCAGCGATGCCGTGATGTACATCCAGAAGGGGAGCATCAAGATTTCGGTGCTCTCGCGGACCGGGAAGGAAGCCGTGGTCGCCATGCTCGGCCCGGGCGACTTCTTCGGCGAGGGGGCGCTCACCGGCCAGCCGATTCGGATCGGCACGGCGACCGCCACGGCCACGGCCACCGTGCTCATCATCGACAAGGCGGCGATGCTTCGCCTCCTGCGTGACGAGCCGGCGTTCTCCGAGCGGTTCATCTCCTACATGCTGGCGAGAAACCTGCGCATCGAGGCTGACCTCGTCGACCACCTGTTCAATTCCAGCGAAAAGCGGCTGGCGCGGGCGCTGCTGCTGCTGGCGCGCTACGGCGATCAGACCGGGCCCGAGCGCCGGATCCCGAAGATTTCCCAGGAAACGCTGGCCGAGATGGTGGGAACCACGCGTTCCCGCGTCAACTTCTTCATGAACAAGTTCAGGGACCTGGGCTTCATCGACTACGACCGCGAGATCGTCGTCCACACCGCCCTGCTCAACGTCGTCCTGCACGACTGACCCATTCGCCGCCGCAGCGTGCACTAGTGAACATCGCCGTCCTGTCGCGGCGCCTAGAGTGGTGACGTGTCTCCGTCTGCCGCGGGTCAACGCTTCACTGAAGGGTGTTCATCGTGATTGTTCGCAAGGCTTTCTGCATGACCGTCGGCTTGATGGTCGCTACCATGTGCTGGCCGATCGCGGCCGCGGATCCCGCCAGCTATCGTGAGTTCCGGCTCGGCGCCTCGACCGCGGACGTCATCGCCCGGGCGGGCGCCGCCGCGCGCGACGTCAGGAGGCTGCACGAACGCCCGGCGGTACTTGAGGAGTTCTCGTGGCGACCACCGTACACGAGCCGTGGTGCCAGCGGGCGCGATTCCGTGGCCGGCATCGTCTTCAGCTTTGTCGACAACAAGCTCTTTAGAATGACCGTGGACTACGACAGGAGCCGGACCGAAGGCCTGGGCGAGGAGGACCTGATCGAGGCGCTGACGGCGGTCTATGGTCCTCGCTCGACGACGCCTGTCCCGACGCCGCCGCGGCGGGCGATCGATAGCCTCAACACGCCAACCGTGCTCGCCCAATGGCGCCTGGGAGATACCAGCGTGACGCTGCTGCGGTCGCCCTACGCCGGTGGTTTTACGTTGGTGATCCTGTCTGTCCCGCTCGAGGCGGCCGCCAGGAAGGCGCAGGCGGCGGCCGTGACGATGGATGCTCGCGAGGCCCCGGCACGCGAAGCCACGCGGGCCAGGGAACAGGCCGCCGCCGAGAAGGCCGCCGCCGAGAAGACGAGGACGACGAACAAGGCGACGTTTACGCCATGACGCCGAACCTGCCGGCCGGTTCCGTCGCCGCCTGCCCGCTCTGTCACACGGCGTCTCCCCGGTTGTGCGACGAGGGGTTCGCCGCAGGCGGCCACTGGCGATGTGGCATCTGCGGCCAGAGCTGGACGGCGCAGCGGATCGCGACCGTCGCTGCGTATGCGGAGTGGGTTGCCCGGGGTAAGGCAGATCCGGGTTAGCCTCGAAGCCTCTCGATATCGTGGACCGCCTGCCAGACACCGGCGGCATCCCGGGTGTCCGAGCTCCGAAAGCTGCCCGCTGGCCTCGGCGGGAAGGGGTTTCCGGCTCGTTTTCGCGTTACCCGGCATGCACAACTCTTCGAACGTCCTGGTTGTCACCGGAAGCGTGCGTCTGTCGATCACTCGCCGCGGCCGGCGGTACTCGCCGCCGGCGTCGTAGCTGAACAGGTCGGCTCGGTCCGGTCGCCACCCGTAGGAAACCTGGATTGCGGTGAGGGGCGCCCGCTTCGCGATGTTGTCCTGAGGGCCTGTGGAGACGACCGTCCCCGACGGAACGAGCACAGTTCGAACCCCGGCGTCGTGGCGCCTGACCACTGGGCATGCGCGGCGCCGGCGCCCGGCCATCAGGCCGGCGAGGCCGAGCGCAAGGGTAGCAAGCGGTTTCAAGATGACGAGCTACTCGATTTGGCGTGCGTGGTGTCGCTCGCGGCGACGATGGGGTCCAGCCTAGCGGGCGTTCAGGCGTGGCGAAGACGCCAACGTGCGCACTCGAGGCCTGCATGTGATGCTCGTCATCGGCGGGCGCGATTGTCGCGCGG
>JBFWUM010000052.1:0-4245 GCA_050247255.1 Vicinamibacterales bacterium
GCCATCGAGGACTCGCGGTGGGGGCTCGAATCTGCCCGCGGTGCCGGGTTACGCTGTGTAGGGGTGACCAACAGTTACCCGGCCGGCGAGCTTGGCGATGCCGAGCTGATCGTCGACGGCCTCCGGAATCTCGACGTGCGCATGCTGGACGAACTCGTGGGGGGCTGAGTGCGCAGGGACCTGGTGGATGCGCTCGTGGCGGCGACCAACGCGCCTGGCGTCGGCCTGGCACCGGCGGCGCTGGTCATCGCGCGCATCGAATATCCGCGGCTCGATGCCGAGCGTTACCTGCGGGTCCTCGACGCCATGGGACATGCCGCCCACCGCGTCATCGAGCGCCAGACCGCCGAGAGCGGCGACACCTCCACGCTGGGCCGCATCAAGGCATTCAACGCCTATCTCTTCGACGATCTCCAGTTCACCGGCAACCGCGAGCGCTACGAGGATCCGCGCAACAGCTGCGTGAACGAGGTGCTGGACCAGCGCACCGGCATTCCGATCACGCTGGCGCTGGTCTACATGGAGGTCGGCCGTCGCGCCGGCCTGCAGGTCGACGGCGTCAACTTTCCCGGGCACTTCCTCGTGCGCTGCCCCGAGGTCGGCGGCCGCGGCGGCAGCGGCCTGATCGTCGATCCGTTCCACGGCGGCGCGCTGCTCTCCGAGCACGATTGCCGGGTGCTGCTGCAAAAGCACGTCGGCTCGGAGGTCGCGTTCAGCAAATCGCTCCTCGCGCCGGCGACGCGCCAGCAGATCGTCGTCCGGATGCTGCTGAACCTGAAGCGCCTGTACGTCCACATGCGCTCGTTCCCGCAGGCGCGCGACGTCACCGAGATGCTGCTGGCGATGACGCCGTCAGCGCTGAGCGAGCTGCGCGATCGCGGGCTGCTGGCTTATCACCTGAACGACGTCACCGGCGCCCTGCGCGACCTGCAGACCTACCTGAAGCTGTCGAGCATGAGCGAGATGGACAAGGAGGCGCGGGACGAGCACGAGCAGATCTGGGAGCACGTCAAGACCCTGCGCCGGCGCGTGGCGTCGCTGAACTAGCGCTCAGGGTCCGACGAATTCCCCGATCGCCCACGCGTGGCTCTCGTGCTTGAGCAGGGAGCGCGCTTCTTCCGGCGTCACCCACAGCGTCTCGTGCCAGGGCTCGATCGGCGCCGCGCCCTCGCGATCGATGACGATGTCGAAGAATTCGCAGCGCTTTTCGTAGAACACCAGGCCGTCGCCTGAGAGCGTGAACTGGATGGCCCTGCCGCACCACTCGCCGACGCGCACGCTCCACCCACACTCCTCGCCCGCCTCACGAACGAGCGCCTCTTCAGGCGACTCGCCCTCGTCGATGCCGCCGCCGGGGAGGAAGACGCCGTCGATCGACCGGACCACGGCGACGTGGCCGCTGGCATCGCGCACGAGGCCGTAGGCGCTCGGGCGCACGACCACCGGAAACCCGGGCAGCGGCGTTCCGAAGCGTCGGCTGTCGTCCCAACTCATCGGCAGTAGTCGCTCGTCGAACCCATCGCCTGATCGCCCGCGGGCAGGCTGCGCACCCGCGCCGAGTCGGCGCCGAGGAAATCGAGCCAGCAGATCGCGTATGGCGCCTGGTCGCCACCATGCGCGGCGAGCCATGCGGGATCGGCGGCGGCCGCATTTCGGCTGCGCAGATCGTACACGCCCCAGTCGAAACCGATGTTGCGCGGTGACCGGTGGCCCACCGCCGTGGCCATCACCTCCCCCTGCACCACCGCCTGCTCCCCGGGAATCCTGGTGCCGCGCGTGTCGTCGGGGCGCGGGGCCGGCAGCGTCTCGGCGATCGCCTGGAACCGCGGCGCGAGCGTGAGCAGGTGGTCGAAGCGGTACATGATGCCGCAGGGGTGAATGATGGTGAACAGGTACTGCACTTCCCCCTGCTCCAGGTACCTCACGCCGGAGTCGAGGACGCCGTCGAGCGGCGCGGTGATGGTCACCTCGTTGGCCTGGTTGGCGCCGTCGAGCCGGAAGCCGCCATGCGGCTTGTATTCGCCGCGGACCTGACCGGGGTACAGGATCGACGTCACCAGCGAGAGGTCGACCGGCGTCCCCAGGACTAGGGGCGACGGGCATGCCGGTGGCGCAGCCGACGGCTGCCACGACGTGTCGAAGCCCCAGGTCACCGCCGACGAGGTCGACGGTGCCGGTGTCGCTGAAGGTCCGGTGACCGATGTCGGCGCCGACGTTGCAGACGAAGGGTTGTTGCTGCCGCAGCCGGCAGCCAGCACTCCCGCGACGCAGAGCGCGGCCCACGCCGCGCTATTCAAGCGAGGCGATCTCCTGGTACAGGTACGCCGAGGCGATGATCCCGTTGTGGAAGTTGCCAAGATCGAGTTTCTCGTCGGGCGCATGCGCGTTCTCGTCGGGCAGCCCGACGCCGAACAGCACGCTCGGAAGCCCGAGCTCCTCCTGAAATGTGGTCACGACCGGAATGGAACCGCCTTCGCGCGTGAACACCGGCGTCTTGCCGAAGCCCTGCTCGATGGCCCGCCCGGCGGCGCGGACGTACTTGTTGTCGAAGTCGGTCATCCACGCCTTGCCGCCCTGCATGCGGGTCAGCGTGACCTCCACCGTCTTCGGCGCCACCTTCTTCAGGTAGGCCTCGAACAGCTCGGCAATCTTGCCCGGGTCCTGGTCCGGCACCAGGCGCATGCTCACCTTGGCCATCGCCACGGCGGGCAGCACCGTCTTGGCGCCGTCGCCGGTAAACCCTGAGAGCAGGCCATTGACCTCAAAGGTCGGCCGCGCCCAGACGCGCTCGAGCGTGCTGTAGCCGGTCTCGCCGAACAGGCGCGGCGCGCCAAGCTCCTTGCGGTACTTCGTCTCGTTGAACGGCAGCTTCTTCCACTCGGCGCGCTCGGCGTCGCTCAGCGCCCGCACATCGTCATAGAAGCCGGGAATCTTGATGCGGCCGCCGCGGTCCTTCATCTGCGCCAGGATCGTCGCCAGCACGAACGCCGGGTTGGCGACGGCGCCGCCGAAGGAGCCGGAGTGCAGGTCGGACTTCGTGCCGCGCAGGTCGACCTGGAAGTACGCCAGCCCGCGCAGGCCGTAGCAAATCGAGGGAATGCCGCGGTCGAACATCGGCGAGTCGGAGATCACGACGACGTCGGCCGCGAGGTCCTGCTTGTGCGAGCGGACGAACTCGTCGAGGTTGGCGCTGCCGACCTCCTCTTCCCCTTCGATCATGAACTTGATGTTCAGCGGCAGCGTACCGCCGTTCTTCAGGAACGCCTCCACCGCCTTGATGTGCATGAAGACCTGCCCCTTGTCGTCGGCCGCGCCGCGGGCGTAGATCTCGCCGTCGCGCACGGTGGCCTCGAAGGGGGGCGACGTCCACAGGTTGACCGGGTCCACCGGCTGCACGTCGTAGTGCCCGTAGTAGAGGATCGTCGGCTTCCCGGGCGCGTGCAGCCAGTCGCCGTAGACGACCGGGTTGCCGGGCGTCTCGACCAGCCGCACGTTCTCCAGCCCGGCGCCGCGCAGCGCGTCGGCGGTCCAGTCGGCGGCCCGCTTTACGTCCGCGGCGTGCTGCGGCAGCGCGCTGATGCTGGGGATGGCCAGGTACTGCTTCAGCTCCTCGACGTAGCGGTCGCGGTGCACGTTGATGAAGTCGACGACGTGGTTCATAGACGCAATTTATCTCAAAAGAAGACCTTCAGGCGCAGCAAGGCGAAGTCACGGTCCGCCAGGCGCCCGATGGTCGCAGCCGAGTCGCCCGCAAACATCCCGCCCGCCCCCTCGATCGCGACATTGTCCCGCAGGCTCGCCGTCACGACGGCCCGAAGGAACGTCGTCGCATCAGCCGGGTTGTAGATGGCGAACAGGCGGAGCGTCCTCGCCTCGCGTGCAAACGAGCGGTCGACGGCGGCGACCAGGGACACGTCGTCTTCTCCCTGGCTGCGCGTCCAGAGCAGGTTACCGGCAACGCGGTAGGTGCCGGCGCGGCGGTCGGCGCCAATGCCGCCCTCGAAGCCATCATCCTCGAGAAACGCCGCCGCCTCGCCGCGAATGCCCCACTCGCCACGCACCGTCTCGAAATCGGCGCCGATCATGGTGAAGCGAGGAAAGGCCTTGACGATTGCCGGAGGCAGCTCGAAGCCGGGAACAGGGAACGCGCGAAATCCCCGGTAGGCCGACGCCCCGACGTCCACGCGACCGATGGTCGTGGTCACACGCGCGCCTCCCTGCACATTGCCCCAGGTCGTCGCCGGC
>JBFWUM010000052.1:4345-23323 GCA_050247255.1 Vicinamibacterales bacterium
GCGCAATCTCGCGACGGAAGCGCCCGATGAAATGGATCGTGTCGTCGTCAACGATCCCGAGCGCCACGCTCGACACCATGATCGTGGCGACGTTCAACGAGATGTCGAGCCACCCCATGAGCCCGAGCACGGCGCACACCGGCAGCGCATTGGCGACGATGCCGAGGAAGCCGAAGGAGATCGACCGGAACACCACGAAGATCACCGCGAACACGGTGAGGAACGCGGTGCCAAAGCTGCTGATCTGGGAGGTGACGAGGTAGTGGTCGAGGGTGCTGAACATGCGGCCCGACCCGGTGACGGTGGGGGTAATCCCCGTGCCGGCGAAGATCTCGCGGGCCTCCTCCTCGGCACGGTTGATCTGCTCGAAGACCAGATCGGAGCTCATCGACGCGAGCTTCACCGAGATCTGTGCCCGCGAGTAGTCGCTGGCGGCGACACGCGCCAGCTCCGCCCGCCCGTCGTCCGACAGCCCGAAGACGAACAGCTCCTGCGCGATCGCCTCGGCGCTGGCGGGCAGCACCTCCGCCGCCGGTTCGCCGCCATGCAGCTCGCGATGCACGCGCTTGACGTAGTCGGCGAGCGACACGACCTTCTTCACGAATGGCAGCTGCTGCAGCCGGCTACGGAGATCCTCCATCCGCTGGAGGGCGTCGGGCGTGTTGAGCGAGTCCGGCGGTCCTTCGAGCATCACGTTGAAGCTGTAGATGCCCGACAGTTCGCTGTCGATGACCGCCGCCGACCTGCTCAAGGGATGGTCTTCGGCGAAGAAGTTGATGTGGTTCGTGTCGACGCGAAGCCACTGCACGCCGGCAAGACAGACCGCGGCGATCGCCGCGGCCGATACGAGCACGGCGGTGGCATGGCGCATGGAGAACGATGCGACCCGCTGCATGGGCCCCACCAGGTAGCGCTCCTGCGGCGCCATGCCGGTCTCCGGCTTGAGGAACATCAACAGGAACGGCACCAGCAGCAGCGACATGGCGAAGTCGACCATCACGCCAACGCCGGCGCCAATGCCGAACTGCCGGACGGCAACGACATTCGAGGTGGCGAGCGAGAGCAGGCCAAGCGCTGTCGTGCCGCTGGCCGCAAAGAGCGGCAGCATCAGGTGCTGGACGCTCGACTTGAACGCGTGCTCCTTGCTGCCGGTCTCGCGCAGCTCGTGGTTGAAGTGCTGGACGATGTGGACGTCGTCGGCAACGGCAAGAATCAGCACCAGCGGCGGGATCATGCTGGCGAGGACGTTGTACTCGAAGCCCATCGCGGCGTAGAGGCCCATCGTCCAGACGGCGCTCACGAATACCGCCGCGCTCAACAGGAGCGTGATGCGCCACGAGCGGAACATCAGGTAGATGCCGCCAACCGTGAGCGCCAGGATGGGCGGCGTCAGCGTCAGCGTGTTTTCAACCGTGACGCGGTTGTACGTTTCGCTGATCTCGAGGCTGCCGTTGTAGTAGGCCGCCATCCCATCGGGCAGCCGCGGATCGATGAGATCGTGAATCCGCTGGATGACATCGCCGCGCACGTCGTCAATGCGGTCCTCGTCGAAGCTGACGACCAGGACGGTGACCGTGCCGCTCTCGGATACGAGATCGCCGCGCAGCAGGCTGTCGTTCAAGGCGCGCTCGCGGACCCGTTGCGCCGCTGCCGCATCGATCGGTCCGTCGTCGATCAGCGGCTGAACCTCGATGCCGCCGTCATCCTCTTCCGCCTGAAGGCGGAAGCCACGCGAAGAAGGAACACTGCGAACGATGTTGGCCGTCGCGAGGCTCTGCACTTCCTCGACCAGGTCCGCGCGCTCGATGTCGCCGGTCACCTCGCGGATGAACCCGAGAGACTCTGGCGAGAACAGCCGGTCGGACTCGAGGGCGACCAGCAGCGTCCGCTGGCCGCCGAACTCCTGCCGAAATCGCTCGTACTGCTGGTAGATGGGATCCTCGCGCGAGATCCACATGCTCAGCTCGTTGTCGACGTTGGTGAAGTCGAAGCTGGGGAGGAAGTAGAGAAAGCCGAGGAAGATGAGCGCCGCGAACGGCAGCCTGAAGCGAAAGAGCGCCTCCGCGACGCGTCCGGTCACCGTGGGTTTTCCAGCCGGCGCCGGGTGAAGTCATCGGCGGCCAGCCCCGTGTTGTAGTCCACCGCTGTCGTGGCCAGCTCCGTGCGCGTCCGTTCGCGTTCGTTGGCCACTTCCAGGTCCATGACCGTCCAGATGCCCTCGACGCGCTCCAGCCGGCGCACGTCGAGGACCTTCTCCCGCTCGTCGCGGCGGTTGAACACGTCTGCATGGACGATGATGAAGCGATCCTTCAGGACCAGGCTGACCGAGCGCGGATACCGCGCATCCCGGTCCTTCGCCCGGGATTCGAGGGCCCAGGCCGGATGGCTCGTGCCATCGGGCGCGCGCCACGAGGCGTTCGTGTCGGCGAACGTGTAGCTGTAGTCGGCCAGGTCGCGGCCGCCGATGTCCTCGTAGCTCAGGTCGCTGCCGACGAAGCTCTCCTGCTTCTCCGCGCCCGCAATTCTGCGGACACGCCCAAGCGCCGGCAGGTAGAGGAAGCGCTCGTCGTCTTCGCCCGGGTGCTCCCAGACGAGAAACGCCGTGCCGCGGATGTCGTTTGGATAGGTGAAGCGAAGGAGCGTGCGGTCGCCGGCGTCGCCCGCGCCCTCGAGCGCCAGCAGCGTCATCGTCCGCTCCCGTACGCGCCGCTGGCGGTCGAACAACCGCATCCGCATCTCGGCGCGCGAGTCACGGCCCGTATCGCGGTCCTGGACCTGGCTGGCAACCCAAGCGGCGGTGTGCTCCTGCGCGGAGATGGCGGCGGCCAACACGAAAACCGAAGCCAGCGCGGCGAGAAGGCGAGCCACCTACTCAGCGTAGCGTATACGACCGGTGGCGTGCGCGGCCGGCAGTGGTATTCTCCACGCGTGCCGGCGGGCCAACCGGACTTCCAGCTCCTCTTCCACTCGTCGCCCGATATCCTGCTTGTCCTGCTGCCGGACGCACCGCGATTCACCATCGCCGCCGCGACCGATTCCAGGCTTGCCGCGACCCATACGACGCGCGAAGCGACGCTCGGTCGAGGTCTCTTCGAGGTGTTCCCGGACAACCCGGACGACGCCGCCGCGACCGGGTCTGGCAATCTCCGCGCGTCGCTCGAGCGCGTGCTGGCGACGCGGGCCGCGGATTCGATGGCGGTCCAGAGGTACGACATCCGCGGGCCTGACGGCAGCTTCCAGGCGAAGTACTGGAGTCCCAAGAACATTCCCGTGCTCTCGGCGGACAACGAGGTGGTCTACATCCTCCATCGCGTCGAGGACGTCACGGAACTCGTGCAGGCCAGTGAAGAGGGGGCGGTGCTTCGCGGGCGAACCCAGGAAATGGAGCGGGAGGTCGTGGCGCGCAGCCTCGAGCTGGCCGCCGCGATCGGCGAGCTCCGCGAGGCCAACGCCAGGCTCGGCGAACTGGACGTCGCCAAGACCGCGTTCTTCAGCAACGTCAGTCACGAGCTCCGTACGCCGCTGACCCTGATGCTCGGCCCGCTCGAAGACGCGCTGGCAGATTCTGTCGCGCCGCTCGGCCGGGCGCAGCACGACCGGGTGGAACTGGCGCGAAACAACGCGCTCAGGCTGCTGAGGCTCGTCAACGCGCTCCTCGATTTCTCGCGCCTCGAGGCGGGCCGCCTCCGGGCGCGGTTCACCCCGCTCGACCTGTCAACGTTCACCCTCGAACTGGCCGGCATGTTCCAGTCGGCCTTCACCAAGGCCGGCCTTCGTTTCGTGCTCGACTGTCCGCCGCTGTCCGAGCCGGTATGGGCGGACCGGGACATGTGGGAAAAGATCGTTCCCAACCTGATTTCGAACGCCTTCAAGTTCACGCTTGCCGGGACAGTGACGGTCAGGCTCAGCGAGGCTCCCGATCACGTCAGGCTGGAGGTCACCGACACGGGCGTCGGCATTGCCGCCGCCGAGCTGCGGCATGTCTTCGATCGCTTTCACCGCGTCGCCGGCGTGAACGCCCGAACGCACGAGGGCACCGGCATCGGCCTGGCGCTCGTCCGGGAGCTGGTGGGCCTGCATGGCGGGCAGGTCGACGTCGAGAGCCAGTTGGGGCGCGGCTCCACGTTTCGGATCGCGATTCCCAAGGGATTCGCCCACCTGCCTCCGGAAGCCGTCTCCCACACGGCGCCCGACCCGGCAACCGCGCACAACGCCATCGCCCACGCGCGTGAAATGGCAAGCTGGCTCGCAGATGCCGACTCGATTCTGCCGGCGCCGGAGGTCACGGCCGCCGAGGACTCACGTGAGGCCGTTCCGGCCACCGTGCTCGTCGCCGACGACAATCCAAGCCTCCGCGCCTACATCGCCAGCCTGCTCCGGTCGAACTACACCGTCACCACGGCCGCCGACGGCGTCGATGCGCTCGAGAGGATTCGCACGGCCGTCCCCGACCTCGTCCTGAGCGACGTCATGATGCCGCGCCTGGACGGCTTTGGGCTTCTCCGCGAACTGCGCGCCGATGCCAGGACCAGCGCCATCCCGGTGATCCTGCTGTCGGCACGCGCCGGCGAGGAATCGGCGGTCCAGGGGCTCGACGCCGGGGCGGACGACTATCTCGTCAAGCCGTTTTCGGCGCGCGAGTTGCTGGCGCGCGTGCGTACGCACGTGACCCTGTCGCGAGCGCGCCGGCAGTGGGCGGCGGAGCTCGAGCGAAGCAACCTGGATCTGGCGGCTACGAACCAGGAGCTCGAAGCCTTCAGCTACTCCGTCTCGCACGACCTCCGGGCGCCACTGCGGCACGTCATCGGCTTCGCCAACCTGCTCGCCCGCCACGCCGGCCCGTCCCTCGACGACCAGGGGAGGCGCTACCTCACGACGATGACCGATGCGGCCGCACGCATGAACACGTTCATCGACGACCTGCTGGCGTTCTCGCGCCTGGGCCGGGCGCCCCTCGATACCCGGCGGATATCTCTCGCCGAGGTCGTGACACAGGCGCGCGAGGAAGTGGCCTTGTCGCTGGAGCACCGCCCGGTGTCGTGGCAGATCGAGCCCCTGCCCGACGTCGAGGGGGATCCTGCGCTCCTGCGGGCGGCATTCGTGAACCTGCTCTCCAACGCCGTCAAGTACTCGAGCGTCCGCGCCGAATCGCGGGTCGAGGTCGGCGTCGCGCCATCCGCCGACGGCGAAGTGGTCGCCTACGTACGCGACAACGGGGTGGGGTTCGAGATGGCTTACAAAGACAGGCTCTTCGGAGTATTCCAGCGGCTGCACCGGGCCGACGAGTTTCCGGGAACCGGGATCGGCCTGGCGAACGTCAAGCGCATCATCCAGCGCCACGGTGGCCGCGTCTGGGCTGAAGCTGTCCCCGATCACGGTGCGACGTTCTACGTGTCGCTGCCCGCCGCATCGCCTGCCCACGGCGCGTGAGCGTGATGGGACGCTGCGAAGGCGCACCCGCCCCCGGTCCTAGCGCACCGAATCCTGGGTCCGCCTGCGGCTGAGCGCCAGTGACAACCCCGTGTAGTACACGGGGAACACCAGCGAGAGCCAGTAGATCCAGCGCGACACGCCCGGCATCTGCCACAGCATCACGAACATCAGCGCCGCCCACACGACGCCAAGCGCGACGGTCAGCGTCTGCAGGATCGGCGTCCGCGACGGATAGATGTACTTCACCGGCACGAACACCGACACCGCCAGCGCCAGCAGGACGACCGCGTTGAACTCCTGCGTGGCGCCTCCCAGCAGCAGGTAGAAGACGACGATGTTCCAGTAGGAGGGGAAGCCGGTGAAGAAGTGGTCTGCTGTCTTGGCGTCGGCGCGGCTGAACCCGTAGGCGCTCGACAGCACCATCGCCGCGCAGACGACGATGACCCACGCCTCCGGGACGAGCAGCGCCCGCCACACCAGCAGCGCCGGCACGAACACGTAGGTGAGGTAGTCGACGAGGTTGTCGAGCTGCGCGCCGTCGAACCAGGGAATCCGTTCCTTGACGCGCGCGAGCCGCGCCAGCACGCCGTCGGTGGCATCGACGAATACCTGGAGGGCCAGCCAGAAGAACGCGTCGCGGAAGCGGTATTGGAACACCGCCACCGCGGCGAGGAAGGCGAGGACGGCGCCGCTGGCCGTGTAGAGGTGAGCCAGCCACGCAAGCGCCGGCATTCTAGGCGTTCGGCGATCCGGCGGCGGCCAGCGCCCGCTTCTTTTCCGCGCGCCGTTCGCCCTCGAGCCGCCCGAGCGTCGACGGCTCGTGGTCGACGAATGTCATGCCGTCGGCGATGACGCGGTGCCCGGCCTGGTCGCGAATCAGCCGGTGCATCTGCTGGCACACCGTGCGATACGACGGGTGGCCGCCGGCGCCGGTTCGCAGCTCGATCAGGTGGAACGCTTCGCGGGCGTTCAGCTTCCAGTAGAACCGGATGTTGTAGGCGAACGGGACGGCGTACTGTGCGACCTTGACGCCGCAGCGCTCCGAGAGCGCCTGATGATGCGCGGCGGCCTGGCGCATGGCCTGGGCCCACCGCTCGCCAAAGCCGGCGGCGACGATTTCCTCCGGCGTGTAGCAGCCGAGATCGACGCCGACGTCCTGCCACTCGATGGTCAGGAGCCTGTGCCGCTGGAGGTCGCGAAATGCGCCGTAGTCGGCAACGACTTCGAACAGGTAGTACGGCACCTCGAACCCGCGGCCCGGCTTCTGCCGCCGGTTCGTGCGGTCGCCGATCGCGGCGCGCAGGATGGCCGCCCGTTCCTCTTCCGACAGCGACCGCACGTGCTCGACGAGCTCCGTCATGCTGCGCGAGTCGTGAGGATAGAGGGAGGCAGCCGCGGCGCGCAGCTCACCATCGCGATCCCACTCGACGAGTGTGACGCTGGGACCGGAGGGCGCAGGATTGCCGCGTCGCGGCTGCGCTTTCGCGCCAAGCGCTCCGTCGAGGCTCCTCAGGTAATGGCTCGTCGCGCCACCCTTGTCCGGCACGTCGACGCGGCGCAGGAACGACGGGATCACCTTGCGCAGCTCCTCGAGCATCATCTGCCCGTAGTCGCGCGCTTCGGCGACCGGCGACGCCTGCAGCCGGAGCACGAGCTGCTCCAGCGCCTGGCCATTGGCGTAGATCCCGACGTTCGACAGCGTCGCGCCCGGCAGCAGCGGGCGCGCAAGATCGCACGCCTGCGCCTTGATCGCGGCGGCCCAGACGCGCTCCGACTCCTCTTCCGGTCGCGGATACTTCGCCGTCAGCGCTTCCTGCGTCGTGCGGACCACCTCGCCGTAAAGCGCAAACAGCCCGTCCATCTGCTCGCCGTACTCGCGCTCGAGCCCGGCGTCGCTGACCTCCGGCGGAATGAAGTACTGGTAGCGGCCGCCGCGCTTCTGGTCGTAGTAGATGTAGCGGGTGCTCTGTTCCAGGTATGCGGCAAGCCGGCCGCGCTCCAGCAGCTTGGTGAAGATGTTGGACACCTGCTCGCAGGCAAGGTGCACGCCGCCCAGCTGGGCGACGGAGTCGTCGCCGTACTCGCTGAACACGCGGTCGAACAGCCGCCCGGCCTTCTCGGCGTTGACGCCTGAGTCAGCCGCGGCCGTGCCCTGGTCGGTCAACCAGGCGCTATCCCCCGCCACGTAGAACTCGTCGAGAAACAGCCGGCGCAGCGATTTCGACGATCGGCTGTAACGCGCAAACAGGGCTGCCTTCACGACCTCCGGCAGGTTGACGAGCGCAAAGACCGGCCGGTCGGTGTTGGTGAAGTATCGCGAAAGAACCTTCTGTTCTTCAGGTGTGAACGGCTCCTCGAAATAGCGGTAGGGCTGGGCCATCGGAGAAGCATCATATCGCGTAGACTTCCGGCCGTGAGACGCGCCGTCGCGTGGGGAATTGCGCTCGGCATCGTGATTCTCGGAATCGCGGGGAGAATCGCCATGCGGTTCTACGCGTACCACGACTACCAGGTGCCCTACTTCACCATCGAGGGGACGCTGACCGTGCTGGCGGCCGGCGCGGCGGCGGGCGCCGCCCACGGGATGCTGCTAACGCTGGCGGTGTCGCGACCGTTCCTTCCTGACTCCTAACTCCTGACTCCTAACTCCTAACTCCTAACTTCTAGCTTCTAGCTTCTAGCTTCTAGCTTCTAATCCATCGTCTGACCGCCGCAGATGTTGTACGTCTGCCCGGTGATCGCCGACGCGCCAGGCGAGGCGAGGAATTTCACCAGGTCCGCCACTTCCTCCGGCTGGATGATCCGCTTAATCGGCACGCGATTCAGCGCCCGATCGCGGAACTCCTCGAATGAGATCCCCATCGCGTCGGCGCCAAGCTGCATGCCTTCCGCAGCCATCTCGGTGTCGACCCATCCGGGACAGACGGCGTTGACGGTCACCTGCCGATCGGCGAGCTCGAGCGCCAGCGCCCGCGTGAAGCCGATGACGCCGTGCTTCGACGCGCAGTACGCGGTGTAACCGGGCACGCCGAAGCGGCCAAGCACCGACGAGATGTTCACGATGCGGCCGCCGGCCTTCATGAGCGGCACGACGCCGCGCGACACCAGGTAGGTGCCGACGATGTTGGTGTCGACAACGCGCCGCCAGCGATCGATGTCGGATTCCTCGATCGGCTCGCCGCCGCCGACGCCGGCGTTGTTGACCAGCACGTCGACGTGCGACACGGCGCCGCGAACCTCAGCCATGCCGCGGGCGATCGAGGCTGCGTCGGTCACGTCCATCGTCACCGCCAGCGCCCGGCCGCCGAGGCTGGCGAGGTCGAGCGCCGTCGATTCCAGCGACTCGCGATGACGGCCGGCGATGACCACGAAGGTGTCAGGCCCGGCGAGCGCGCGGGCAATGGCGCGCCCGATGCCGCGGCCGCCGCCGGTGACGAACGACACGCGCATCAGTCTTCGTCCTTCGCCCAGTACTTCGAGTACTCCTCGAGGTAGGTGAGCGTGCTCATTGACGTCATCCGGTCGAAGAACAGCACGCCATCGAGGTGGTCCGTCTCGTGCTGCGCGACCCGCGCCGGGAACCCCTTCAGCCGCAGCTCGATCGCCTTGCCCTCGCGGTCCATCGCCTTCACCGTGATGTCGGTGAAACGGGGCACCATGCCGCGGATGTCCGGAATGCTCAGGCACCCCTCCCACCCCTCTTCCCTGGCGTGCCCCTGCGGGACAATCTCGGGATTGATCACCGCCATGGCCTCGCTCCTGGCGTCGGGATCGTCATCGAGCAGGGCCACGAACAGCCGCACGCCTTCGTGGACCTGGGGTGCCGCGAGACCGACCCCGTGGTATTCGTGCATGGTCTCGATCATGTCGTCGATGAGCTTCTGGACGAACGGGTTGCGCAGGTCGGACTTCGCGATCGGCTTCGCGCGCTCGCGCAGCACCGGGTGCCCCATGCGGGCCACTTTCAAGATCGACATAGGGGGATGATTATAGGAGTTAGAAGTTAGGAGTTAGGAGTTGGGAGCTAGGAGTTAGGAGTCGGGGTGTGAACGAGCCTCCCTTCAGGTATTGCCCCGTGTGCGGCGGCGGGCTGGAGACGCGGCTGCTGAAGGCGACCGAGCCCACGCGGCTCGTCTGCCGGCAGTGCGAGTTCGTCTTCTACCTCGATCCCAAGGTGGCGGTGGCGACGATCGTCACCGACGAGCGCGGCCACATCCTGCTCGTGCGGCGGGCGATTGAGCCGGGCTACGGCAAGTGGGTCATCCCCGGCGGCTACGTCGACCGCGGCGAGGAGGTGCGCGCGGCGGCCATCCGCGAGGCCCTCGAGGAAAGCGGCGTCCACGTCCGCCTCGATCGCCTGCTGAACATCTACTCCTACCCCGGCCGCCTCCCCGTCATCATCGTCTATGCCGCGACGATGACCGGCGGCTGCCTGGCGTGCGACGACGAAGGGCTCGAGGCAAGATTCTTCGAGCCCGGCGAGCTTCCGTGGGAGGAGCTCGCCTTCCGCAGCACCGTGGAAGCGCTCCGCGAGTTCCTCGGCGAGAGAGGCTGAGGAGAACGACGGGAGACAAACTCCGCCCAGCTCAAAATTCACCTACACTGTCCGCCAATGGCCTCCTCGACCACGGTCGGACGACGGGTGAACAGCCCCGGGCAGGTGCTGTTCGCCAGCATGATCGGCACCACCATCGAGTTCTTCGACTTCTACATCTACGCCACTGCCGCCGTGCTGGTGTTCCCGCGGCTGTTCTTCCCCTCGGAGGACCCGAGCACCGGCATCCTCGCCTCACTGGCGACGTTTGCCATCGCCTTCGTGGCGCGACCGGTGGGCTCGGCGCTGTTCGGCCACTTCGGCGACCGCATCGGACGCAAGGCAACGCTCGTCGCCGCCCTCCTCACCATGGGCATTTCGACGATGGTGATCGGGCTGCTGCCGACCTACGCCAGCATCGGCATCGTCGCGCCGGCGCTGCTGGCGCTGTGCCGCTTCGGACAGGGGCTTGGACTGGGGGGCGAGTGGGGCGGGGCCGTGCTGCTCGCGGTGGAGAACGCGCCGCCCGGCAAGCGCGCGTGGTACGGCATGTTCCCGCAGCTCGGCGCGCCGGTCGGCTTCATCCTGTCGAGCGGCGTGTTCCTGCTGCTCTCGGAACTGCTGTCCGACGCGCAGTTCTTTGCCTGGGGCTGGCGCACGCCGTTCCTGGCGAGCGCGGTGCTGGTGGCCGTGGGGCTCTACGTGCGGATCACCATCACCGAGACGCCGGTGTTCCAGCAGGCGGTCGGCAAGGAGGAGCGCGCCAAGGTGCCCATGGCGGAAGTCTTCCGCCATTATCCCGGCCAGGTGGTGATGGGCACGCTCGGCTCGCTGGCGACGTTCGTGCTCTTCTACCTGATGACCGTCTTTGCCCTGTCGTGGGGCACGACGGCGCTGGGGTACAGCCGCGAGACGTTTCTCGTCATCCAGTTGATCGGCATTGTCTTCTTCGGCCTGACGATTCCGATCAGCGCGAAGGTGGCGGAGCACGGGCGGCGCCGCACGCTGATCTGGGCGACGGTCGCCATTGGCGCGTTCGGTTTCGTGATGGCGCCGATGCTGGAAGCCGGCTTCACAGGTACGCTGCTCGCGCTCATTCTCGGCCTGGCGCTGATGGGATTCACGTATGGGCCGCTGGGCACGGCGCTGTCGGAGCTGTTTCCGACGCGCGTGCGCTACACGGGGAGCTCCATCGCCTTCAACATGGCCGGGATCTTCGGCGCGTCGCTCGCGCCGTATGCCGCGACGTGGCTGGCGCAGAACTACGGCCTGCAGTACGTCGGGTATTACCTCACGGGGTCAGCGGTGCTGACCCTCGTGGGGTTGACGGCCATCACGGAAACGAAAGACGCGGAGTTGTAATCAGGCGATCGTGACGTCCTTCGACAGGTAGACGTCCTGGATGGCGTTGAGCAGGCCGACGCCTTCCTTCAGCGGCCGCTGGAACGCCTTGCGGCCCGAGATCAGCCCCATGCCACCGGCGCGCTTGTTGATCACCGCCGTCTTCACCGCTTCCTTCAGGTCGGTCTCGCCAGCCGACGCGCCGCCCGAGTTGATGAGCGGCGACCGCCCCATGTAGCAGTTCGCGAGCTGATACCGCGTCATGTCGATCGGGTTCGCCGTCGTCAGCTTCTCGTAGACGCTCTTGTGCGTCTTGCCGAAGTTGAGCGCCGTGTAGCCGCCGGCGTGGACCTCGGGCAGCTTCTGCTTGATGATGTCGGCCCCGATCGTCACGCCCAGGTGGTTGGCCTGCCCGGTGAGGTCGGCGGCCAGGTGGTAGTCGGCCTCCTTGGTCTTGAACGCCGGGTTCCGGGTGTAGCACCAGAGCACGGTGAACATCCCGAGCTCGTGCGCCTGCTGGAACATCGCCGACACTTCCTGGATCTGCCGCTTCGACTCCTCCGAGCCGAAGTAGACCGTCGCCCCGACGCCCTGCGCCCCCATGTCGAACGCCTGCTTCACCGACGCGAAGCGGATCTGGTCGTAGGCGTTCGGGTACGACAGGAACTCGTTGTGGTTGAGCTTGAGGATGAACGGAATCTTGTGCGCGTACCGGCGCGCGACCGAGCCGAGCACGCCGAGCGTGGAGGCCACCGCGTTGCAGCCGCCCTCGATCGCCAGCTTCACGATGTTCTCGGAGTCGAAGTACGCCGGGTTGGGCGCAAACGACGCGCCGGCCGAGTGTTCGATGCCCTGGTCGACCGGCAGGATCGACACGTAGCCGGTGCCGCGCAGCCGGCCGGTGTCGAGCATCGCCTGCAGCGCGCCGAGCACGCGCGGCGACCGGTCCGAGAGCGCCAGCACGCGGTCGACGAAGTCGGGACCCGGCAGGTGCAGCTGCTCCTTCCCAATCGTCTTGCACTGGTGCTGCAGCAACGCTGCGGCGTCCCCGAGGATCGATTCGATTCGGCTGATCTCAGTTGCTGTGGCCACGTAAGCTCCTCAAACTCGTGATGGTACCACCGGGAAGTCGAAGTCTTCCATCGCCGCCTCGGCGACCGCCTTCTCGACCAGCTCCTCAATAGGCAGCGACTGCTCGGCCGCCTCGATCTCCTGCAACCTGGCGCGGGTCATCGGGTTACGCGGCGTGAAGAGCGTGCAGCAGTCCTGGTCGGGAATGATCGAGATGGGATAGCTGCCGAGGGCAATCGCCTGCTCGGTGATTTCGTCCTTGTCCATCCCGATCAGCGGCCGGAAGAGCGGCAGCGTGGCGACGTTGCCGATCACCGCCAGGTTCTCCAGCGTCTGCGACGCCACCTGGCCGACGACGTCGCCGGTGACGAGCCCCTGGCAGCGGCGAAGGCGGGCAATCCGCTCGGCGATGCGCAGCATCAACCGCCGGTAGACCACGACCCGCATCGGGCCGGGGACGGACAGGACGACCTGTTGCTGGATGTCTCCGAAGGCGACGAGGTACAGACGCGAGCGGTGCTGGTACTGCGTCAGGACGTTCACCAGCTCGCGCGCCTTCTCCTGCGATGCCCGCGAGAGGATCGGGTAGCTGTGGAAGTGGACGAACGTCACCTCGCAGCCGCGCTTCATCATCCGGTAGGCGGCAACTGGTGAATCGATGCCGCCCGACAGGAGACACGCCACCCGCCCGGCCGTGCCGGTCGGCAGGCCGCCGGCGCCGCGCTGCTTGTCGAAGAAGTAGAAGGCGTCGTGGGTCAGCATCTCGAGGTAGACGACCAGCTCGGGCTCGTCGAGATCGACGGTCCAGCCGAACGCCTCCTGGATGCGGCCGCCGACCTCGCGCTCGATCTGCGGCGAGGTCATCGGGAAGCGCTTGTCGGCCCGGCGGGCCGACACGCGGAACGTGCGCGGCGCGCGCCCCTGCAGGTCGGCAATCATCGCCGCCGCGATCGTCTCGATGTCGAGCGTGGTCCGCTTCGCGAATGAGAAGTTGGCGATGCCGAAGGTCTTCCGCAGGCGGTCCGATACGGCCTCGCGCGTGGCGGCGGGGCCGAGCACGACCTCGATGCGCCCCATCAGCGCCCGCACGTCCTTCACGTCGAGATCAGAAAGGGCGCGGCGCAGGTTGCGGACCAGGCGGCCGAGGAACCATGGCCGGTTCTTCCCCTTGAGCGCCAGCTCCTGGTAATGGACGACGACCGACGTCATGGCTACCACTCGGTCTCGGGGACGCCTTCGCGGTGGTTTACCGCCCGCGCCATCACGAACAGCAGATCGGACAGGCGATTGAGGTAGACGATCACCCCGGCGTGCGCATCCGCGCCGAGTGCAACGGCGCGACGCTCGGCACGACGGCAGACCGTCCGGGCCAGGTGGAGCGCGGCGCCGGCACGGCCGCCGCCGGGCAGGATGAAGCGGCGCAGCGGCGGCAGCTCCTCTTCGAGCCGATCGATCAGCGCTTCGAGCCGCGCGACCTCGGCGTCGCCGACGTGTGCCTTGGTCACGCGCGCCGCGATCTTCGCGGCCGGATCGGCGAGCATGGCGCCGATGCCGAACAGATCCTTCTGGATGGCTTCGATGGCTTGTGCCAGGTCTTCCGCCTGAAGGCGGAAGCCACCGCCGTCGTGGGGTCCGTCGCCGGGCACGTGGCTTCCGCCTTCAGGCGGAAGAAACGCCCGCGCAACGCCAAGCGCGGCGTTCAGCTCGTCGACCTCGCCGTAGGCGTCGACGCGCCCATCGGCTTTCGAGACACGTGTCTTGTCGAACAGCGATGTCTCGCCCGTGTCGCCGCCCTTCGTGTAGATCTTCATCCGCTCGTGAAATTATAGGTGCGGATGTCCGCCGTTCCCCTGCCGAAGCCCGACGCCCGCCAGCGCTTCCGCCGCCGGCTGCTGGCGTGGTACCGCGCCAACGGCCGCGACCTGCCGTGGCGGCGGACCGACGACCCGTATCACATCCTCGTGTCGGAAGTAATGCTCCAGCAGACGCAGGTGGATCGCGTGCTGCCGAAGTACCACGAGTGGCTCGCGAAGTTTCCGTCGCTCGAGGCGCTCGCCGGCGCGGCCGAGTCCGACGTCACCCAGACGTGGCGGCCGCTCGGTTACAACATCCGGCCACGGCGGCTGCATCCGATCGCGCGCGAGTCGGTGGAGCGGTACGGCGGGCAGTTGCCGTCGGACGACGCGACGCTGCGCTCGTTCAAGGGCATCGGCCGGTATACCGCCGGCGCCATCCGCAGTTTCGCCTTCGGCCAGCGCGCCGCCATCCTCGACACCAACGTCGCCCGCGTGCTCTTCCGCATCTTCGTCGGCCGCGGCGACATCAAGGCGCACGCCATGCGCCGCCATCTCTGGGCGCTGTCCGAGGCGACGCTCCCGCGCAAGCACGTGTTCGACTTCAACCAGGCGCTGATGGACTTCGGCGCCACCGTCTGCACCGCCCGCAAACCCAAGTGCGCCCCGTGCCCGATGCGCCGCCAGTGCAAGTCGCACGGGCGCGTCTAACCGCGACAGCCACGGCCGCTCTCGCCGCTTTCAAAACTGTGCTTGCGCAACAAGTTTGCTGCTGAGCTTTCGAGCCGAAAACAACATGGTAATTTTCGATCCCGATGGCTTCGATCGCCCCGGATACCCGGGCGGGCGCGCAGTCCGATTTGCGGCACATTCGGATCCTGCTGATCGACGACGACCCGCAGGCGAGGCCGCTGATCGAAATCTCACTGGCCGATGCGCATTTCGAGCGGCAGATCGAAGTCGTCTCCACGGTCCACGCCGGGCTCAAGCGCATCCTGGCCGATGAGCACGACGTCTACCTGGTCGACCAGCGGCTCCCCGACGGCACCGGCATCGAGCTGATTCGCGAGGCCAAGGCCCAGGGCATCACCAAGCCGCTCATCCTCCTCACCGGCTTCGGCAGCGGCGCGCTCGACGAGGCGGCGCTGCGCGAAGGCGCCGCCGACTACGTCGAGAAGCATCTCGTCTCGTCGCACCTCGAGCGCTCCATCCGCTACGCGCTCCGCAACTGGCAAGCCGGGCGCACCCTGCAGGAACGGGACGAGCAGCTCCGCCAGGCGCAGAAGATGGAAGCCATCGGCCGTCTCGCCGGCGGCGTCGCTCACGACTTCAACAACCTGCTCACCGCGGTCATCGGCTACACCGACCTGATTCGGGAACGCCTGCCCGAAGACGATCCCACCGCGCGTGATGTCGCGCAGATTCGCCGCGCCGCCGATCGCGCCACCGCGCTCACGCGTCAGCTGCTCGCCTTCAGCCGCAAGCAGTTCCTCAGCCCGGCAATCCTCGACGTCAATGAAACGCTGCTGGGACTGCTGACCATGCTGCAGCGCGCCATCGGCGAACACATCGAGACGACGACGCGGCTGTGGCCGGCGCTCGGACTGGTCAGGGCGGATGCCTCGCAGCTCGAACAGATCATCGTCAATGTCGTGCTGAACGCCCGGGATGCCATGCCGACGGGCGGTCACATGACCATCGAGACCGCGAACGTCGAACTGACGGCCGAGCAGATCCAGGCGGAGGGGCTGGCGATTCGGCCCGGCGACTACGTGATGCTGTCGGTCACCGACACGGGCATCGGCATGGACGCGGCGACGCGCGCCCGCGCCTTCGAGCCGTTCTTCACCACGAAGCCCAAGGGCAAGGGGACCGGCCTGGGCCTGGCCACCGTCTACGGGATCGTCGAGCAGAGCGGCGGCGGCATTGCCGTCGAATCGGCGCCCGGACGCGGCACGTCGATTCGCATCTACCTGCCGGTCACCGACGTTGCCGCCGAGCCGCCGGAACCGGCGCCCCCACCTGCGGCGACCGAGGGCCATGAGACGCTGCTGCTGGTCGAGGACAACGCCGCCATCCGCGAGCTGTCGGCGCGCGCGCTTCGCCGGCGCGGCTACACCGTCCACGAGGCCGCCAACGGCGAGGAAGCCATCGAGTGGTCGGCGAAGGCGCCGGTCAAGCCGGACCTGCTCGTCACCGACGTCGTCATGCCCGGCCTGAGCGGGCCCAACCTGGCCGCGCGGCTGATGCAACAGAACCCGAAGATGCGCGTCCTCTACGTCTCGGGCTACAGTGACGATGCCACGGCCGTCCATGGGGCGTTCTGGGGCGGCGTCCCGCTGCTGCAGAAGCCATTCACGCCGGCGCAGCTCGCCGAGCGCGTCCGCGCCACACTCGACGCCGTCACCCGGGAAGCGTGACCATTGCCGTCGTCGCCGCCGTCATCGCCCGTGACGGCCGGTACCTCGTGACCAGGCGCCAGCAGGGGGTGCACCTTGCCGGCCTGTGGGAATTTCCCGGCGGGAAGATCGATCCCGACGAGACCCACGCGAACGCGCTGCGCCGCGAGATCCGCGAGGAGCTCGACGCCGACGTCGAGGTGGGGCCGCTGATCCTCGAAACGACCCACAGGTACGACGATCGCACCGTCACGTTGTTCTTCTACGAATGCGAGCTGCGAGGCACGCCGCGGCCGCTGCTGGGACAAGAGATGCGCTGGGTGGATCGCCGTGAGCTGCCGACGCTTGGCTTTCCGCCGGCCGATGACGAGCTCATCGCCCGGCTCGTTGAGTCGGCGTAATCGGAGGCTTCCGGAGGCCGAGTTAAACTGCGTGCTCCGACCCCTCAGCCCCTTTCGCCGTCGAGAGCCGATCGGCAACGGTCGCCGTTACGCTCGGCTGTCCTACGTCCACGCGCGTGCCGGGCTCGAGGAAGTCGCGGTGGAGGTACGCCAGCGCGATCGGGCCGAGGCGCGGGGAAACGGCGGCGGAAGTGACGTGGCCGATCTCGCGCTGGCCGGCGAACACCTTGGTCCCACGGGCGGGACTGAAGTCCCGCCGCTCCATCTTCAGCGTGACGAGCTTCTTCGCGACGCGGCCATGGCCCCGGTGCAGCACGCGGATGATCACTTCCTGGCCGACGTAGCACCCCTTCGTCAACGAGATCGCCTGCTGCTCGATGCCCGCCTCGAGCGGGATGGTGTCGGTGTCCATGTCGACACCGAACAGCGGCGTGCCGGCTTCGATGCGCGCAGCTTCCAGCGTCTCCGGCGTGCCCATGACAGCTCCAGCCGCCTGGAGTGCGGCCTCCAGCGCGCCTGCGCGCCCGGGCTCGACGTACACGCAGTAGCCGGGCACGCCGAGTTGGTCGATGCGCGCGATGACGATCGGAGAGCCCTCGAACGTCGCGCGGGCGTTCTGGTGATCGGCAAAGCCCGCGAGACCTGACTCGTTCAGGGCGCGCTCCAACACCGCGGCGGCCCCGCCTCCGTGGATCCAGACTCCCTGGAGGCTGCCGCGCAGGTCACCCAGCCGCACGTCCTCGGCAAACAGGAACTGATCGAGCCGCTGGAGGATCGACTCGACGAGGTCCGCCGGCACGTCGAGCAGGATCATCTCGCCCGACTCGAGCACATGCATATCGGTGACGAGCCGCCCCTGCGGCGTCAGCCAGGCGGCATAACAGCCGGTGCCGGGGCCAAGCGCCTGGATGTCGTTGGTGAGCAACCCCTGCAGGTAGGCCGCGCGGTCCTTTCCGGCCACGGCAATCTGCCCGCGGGGCGCAAGGGCGCCCAGGACCGCTCCGTCCGTCAGCGCCTGATAATCGGCTACGATCTCCACAGATGCGTGTCCTTCATTGTATCTGCGCGTTCCTGCTGCTCCTTGCCGGCCCGGCGGCGGCACAGCAGCCCGCCGCGGCGCAGGGGGACACGCGCACCTACCTCATCTTCGTGGGGGCGTCCGCGGTCGGCCGCGAAGAGCTGACCGTCACCTCGGACAGCGACGGCGTCACGCTCAGCGGCCGCACCACGATCGGGCCGCCCGCAAACATTACGACGCGCCGCGCTGAAATTCGGTACCGCCGCGACTGGACGCCGGTGTCGGTCGACATCGATGCCACGCTGAACAACACGCCGCTGGTCTTCCAGGCGACGCTCGATGCGCCGGCACCGCGCACCTTCATCCTGCCGAACGCCCTCCTCACCGCAAACGAAGCGCTCGGCCGCTGGCTCGCCACCAGCGCGGACATGACGGGAGAGATGCGGGCCTTCCTCGCGCCCGGCGTGACCATCCCCTTCCGTGTGGCGAGCACCGGAACGGAGCGGATGCAGGCGGGGACGGCGGCGTTCGACGTTCGCACCTACGACCTCCGGTTCTCCAACCCGGATGGCGAAACGGCCATCGCGCTTGCGACGACGACGGAGGGCGCGCTCGTCCGGATGTCGGTGCCATCGCAAGGGGTCGAGATCATCCGGCAGGATCTGGCCAACGCGCTGACGCGCCGCCAGACGTTCTCCCACCCGGGCGACGAGTCGGTCATGATTCCGGCGGCCGGCTTCAACCTCGGCGCGACGCTCACCCGCCCCTCGGGCGCCAACCTGCCGGCCAGGCTCCCGGCCGTCGTCCTGCTGGCCGGCTCGGGCGCCAACGATCGCGACGGCACGGCGGCCGGCATCCCGATCATCGGGCAGATCGCCGGCGCCCTCGCCGATGCCGGCTTCCTCGTCGTCCGCTACGACAAGCGCGGTTCGGGCCAGAGCGGCGGGCGCACCGAATCGGCGACGCTGTCGGATTTCGCCGAGGACGC
>JBFWUM010000052.1:23423-28654 GCA_050247255.1 Vicinamibacterales bacterium
CCAGGAAGGCGCGCGGCGAGCGGATTGCCATGCTCACCGCGTACGACGCGACGATGGCGCGCCTGTTCGACCACGCCGGCATCGATGCGCTGCTCGTCGGCGACTCGCTCGGCACGGTCATCCTGGGCCACGACACGACGATTCCGGTCACGCTCGACGCGATGGTGCATCACACGCGCGCCGTCAGCCGGGGGACGCAGCGCGCGCTGGTCGTCGCCGACATGCCGTTCCTCACCTACCAGGTGACCGTTGCCGACGCCGTGCGCAACGCGGGGCGCCTGATCCAGGAGGGCGGCGCCGCCGCCGTGAAGGTCGAGGGCGGGCGCGCCGTCGTCGAGACCGTGGCACGCCTCGTGGAGATCGGTATTCCGGTCATGGGACACCTTGGGCTGCAACCGCAATCGGTGCACGCGGTCGGCGGCCACAGGCGCGTCGCCACCGGGCCGGGCGACGCGGAGCGGCTTGTCGACGAGGCCCTGCTGCTGGAAGACGCGGGCGTGTTCGCGGTCGTGCTCGAGGCCGTCCCGGCAACGGCGGCTGCCCGCGTGACGGAACGGCTGTCCATCCCGACGATTGGCATCGGCGCCGGCGCCGGCTGCGATGGCCAGGTGCTCGTCAGCTACGACATGCTGGGGCTGTTCGACGAGTTCGTGCCGTCGTTCGTCAAGCAGTACGCCAGGCTCGCCGACACGGTCCTCGAAGCGACCCAGAGCTATGTGGCCGATGTCCGCGCCGGCCGCTTCCCGGTCGCCGCACCCCTGCCCAAGGAATGACCGTCGTCGAGACCCCTGCCGCGCTGGGTCTCGCGCTTGCGGGCCGGCGGGGCGCGGGCCGGGTCGTCGGCTTCGTCCCGACGATGGGCGCGCTGCACGACGGGCACGCGCGCCTGATGGCCGTGGCCAGCGCCGCGTGTGATGTCGTCGTCGTCAGCATCTTCGTCAACCCGCTGCAGTTCGATCGAGCCGACGATCTGGCGCATTACCCGCGTACGCTCGAGGGCGACCTCGAGCTGTGCCGCGCCCTGGGCGTGGACGTCGTCTTCACGCCTGGCGCCGACGATATCTATCCATCGCCACCGGTGTGCACGGTCGACGTCGGGACGCTCGCCGATCACCTGTGCGGCAGGTTCCGGCCCGGTCACTTCCAGGGCGTTGCGACCGTTGTCCTCAAGCTGCTCAACATGGTGCAGCCCCAGCGGGCGTATTTCGGGGAGAAGGACGCCCAGCAGCTCGCCATCATCAGGCGCATGGTGCACGACTTCAACGTGCCGGTCTCAATCGTGGGCGTGCCGACCGTCAGGGAGGCTGACGGCGTGGCGCTCAGCTCGCGAAACCGCCTGCTGACCGCCGAGGAGCGGGCTGCGGCGCCGGCGTTGATCGCGGCCCTTCGCGAGGCCGAGCGGCTCGTCAAGTCGGGCGGCACCGATGCCGGTGCGATGCGCGCGGCTGCCGTGGCCCTGATACCGCCCCACCCTGGATTGCGGCTAGAGTACCTGGAGCTGGTCGACCCTCAGTCGCTGCAGCCGGTCGCCGACATCGCGGGACCGGTGCTGGCCGCCGGGGCGCTCTGGGTCGGATCGACCCGGCTGATCGACAACGTGCTGTGCCAACCATGATGCTGCCGTCCATTCGTCAGCTCGTCGCCAGCGGCGTGCTCGCCGTGTTGATTGGATCTGCGCCGCAGGCCCGGCAGGGTGCGGCGCCGGCGCGCGGCAGGGGTCTCACCGATGTCGCCGGGCTGAAGGTCGGCCACCACACGCTGTCGGAGCGCCCCACGGGGTGCACCGTCGTCCTGGTCGATGGCGAGGGCGTGGCCGGGGGCGTGGCTCAGCGCGGATCAGCTCCGGGCACACGTGAAACCGATCTGCTCGATCCCCTCAACATGGTCGACAAGGTCAACGCCATCGTGCTCGCCGGCGGCAGCGCCTTCGGGCTCGATGCGGCGCAGGGCGTCGTGAAGTACCTGGACGAGCGGAAGGTCGGCTGGAACGTTGGCGCGGCCGGGGTTGTGCCGATTGTCCCGGCGGCCATCCTGTTCGACCTGGGGTTTGGAGGCAGTGCCAGCATCCGCCCGACCGCCGACTGCGGCTACCGCGCCGCGGCCGCCGCTGCAGCGGGCGCAGTGGAAGAGGGCAACGTTGGCGCCGGTGCCGGCGCCACGGTCGGGAAGTCCCAGGGGATGCCGCGCGCCATGAAGGGCGGCGTGGGCACAGCCGCCATCACCCTGCCGAACGGCCTCACCGTCGGCGCGCTCGTGGCCGTCAACGCGTTCGGCGACGTGATCGATCCGTCGAATGGAACGCTCGTGGCCGGCGTGAGGACCGCCGATGGCAAGTCGCTGGCCGATGTCCGGCAGCTCCTTCGCTCTGGGGCACTGGCTGCCCCCCAGGCTCGTCCCGCTGGCAACACGACGATTGCCGTCGTGGCGACCAACGCCAGGCTGACCAAGGCCGAGGCCAACCGCGTGGCGCTGATGGCCGACGACGGTTTGGCGCGCGCGATCGTGCCGGCGCACACCGTCGGCGACGGCGACACCGTGTTCGCACTCGCCACCGGCCGCTGGAGCGGCGAAGCCAGCCTCACGGTGATCGGCGCGCTCGCCGCCGACGTGCTGTCGGAAGCCATCGTCCGCGCCGTCACCGAGGCCGAGGCGCTGGGCGGCCTCCCGGCGGCTCGCGATCTCGGCACCGTGCCGCCGCGCCTTCGGTGAATCTCCACCTCACCTTCGTCATCCTTTACGCGTCCGCGGTCGTGGCCGTCGGCGTCTGGACCTCGCGGCTGGTTCGCAACAGCGCCGATTTCTTTGTCGCCGGTCGCTCGCTCGGGTCCGGGCTGATGTTCGTCTCGATGATTGCCGCCAACATCGGCGCCGCAGCGACGATTGGCGCGTCCGGGCTTGCCTACCGTGACGGCATCAGCGCCTGGTGGTGGAGCGGATCCGCCGGCCTGGGGTCGCTGGTGCTGGCGTTCTGGGTCGGGCCGCGCCTGTGGCGGCTGGCGAGTGCCCACGGCTTCTACACGACCGGCGACTTCCTGGAATTCCGCTATGGCGCCACGGTTCGCGCCGTCATGTCGGTGCTCATTGGCCTGGTGTCGCTCGTCATCCTCGCGGCGCAGCTGATCGGCGGCGCGGCCATCGTCACCGCCATTACGGGACTGCCGCGCTGGGTCGGCGCGCTGCTGGGCGGCGCGGTGATGACCAGCTACTTCGCCGCCGGCGGGCTGATCGGCACGGCATGGGTCAACGCACTGCAGCTGATGGTCATGCTGGCCGGCTTCTTCCTGGCGCTGCCGTTCGTGATGAGCGCAGCGGGCGGGCTGCCGGCCCTGTTCGGCCCCGGCGTGCCCGCATGGTTCGGCGACATCACGTATTCCGCGGGGCCGGGATCAGGCTGGACGCTGGTCGCGCTGACGGGCCCGGCGTTCGTGATTTCTCCCGGGCTGATCCAGAAGGCTTATGGCGCCGCCAGCGTGCCGGCGCTGCGGCGCGGCATCGGCCTGAACGCGATAGCGCTGATGGCGTTCGCCTTCCTGCCGGTATTCGCCGGGATGAGCGCGCGGGTGCTCGATCCCACCATGACCGATCCCAACACCGTGCTGCCGACGCTGCTGGCGGAGTACGTGCCGCCATGGCTTGGCGCGCTCGCGCTGGCCGCGCTCTTCTCGACGGCGGTCGATACGTGCGACGGCGTGCTGTTCATGCTGTCGACGTCGCTGTCACAGGACGTCTACCGGCGCCACATCAACCCTGGCGCCACCGATCAGCAGCTGCTTCGGGCCGCGCGGATGATTGCGGTTGCCGCCGGCGCGGCCGGCATCATCCTGTCGATCTACCTGGCCACGGTGATCGGGGCGCTGCGTGTGTTCTACTCGGTGCTCGGCGTCACCCTGTTCGTTCCCGTCCTTGGCGGCCTGATCAGCAAACGCGCCGGCGCGCGCGAAGCTCTCGCCGCCATCGCCGTCGGCATGGCCACGCTGCTCCTGGTCGGCCTCACGCCAATCGGCCGCGCGTATCCCTGGCTCGATCCGACGCTGACCGGAATCCTCGCCTCCGCGCTCGCCTTCGCCGTCACGCCCAGCGCCAGGCGATGAACGAAGAAGGCCCAATGCGCAATGCTCAATGCCCAATGCGGCGATGACGGATTACACTTTGAAGTTCCCATTTGTCATTGGGCATTGGGCATTGCGCATTGAGCCTTTCTGAAAGATGAAAACGTACAAGATTGCTGTCATCGCAGGGGATGGCATCGGCAAGGAAGTGATCCCGGCCGCCATCGACGTGTTGAACATTGCCGCCAGGAAGCAGGGCGGCTTCGCGCTGGAGTTCTCCGAGACCGGCTGGGGGTGTGACTACTACCTGAAGCACGGCCGCATGCTCGAGGAGGGCGGCATCGATCGCCTGATGTCGTTCGACGCCATCTACATGGGCGCGATCGGCGCGCCCACGGTGTCCGACGCGATCTCGGCGCGCGAGCTGATCCTGCCGCTGCGCCAGCGCCTGCGGCAGTACGTGAACCTGCGGCCGATGCGGCTGCTGCCGGGGATTACCTCACCGCTGGCCGGTCGTGGCCCCGCCGACATCGACATGATCTGCGTGCGCGAGAACTCGGAAGGCGAATACTGCGGCATCGGCGGCCGCGTCCACGCCGGCACGCCGATGGAAACCGTCGAGCAGACCGGCGTGTTCACCCGCCAGGGCATCGAGCGCATCGCCCGCTACGCCTTCACGGTGGCGCAGTCGCGGCCGCGCAAGCTGCTCGCCAGCGCGACCAAGTCGAACGCGCTGCAGCATGCGATGGTGTTCTGGGACGAGGTGGTCGGCGGCGTGGCCAAGGAGTTCCCCGACGTCGAGTACCGCAAGTACCACGTCGATGCCCTGTGCGCGCGCATGGTCACCCACCCGCAGACGCTCGACGTCATCGTCGCCTCCAACCTGTTCGGCGACATCCTCACCGACATCGGCTCGGCAATCTCCGGCAGCCTCGGCGTGGCCCCCGGCGGCAACATCAACCCCGAGCGCGACACGCCGTCGATGTTCGAGCCGATCCACGGATCGGCGCCAGACATCGCCGGCAGAGGGATCGCCAACCCGATCGCCTCGATCTGGGCCGGCGCGATGATGCTGGATCACCTGGGCGAGCGCGCCGCGCACGACAGCATCCTGAAGGCCATCGAGCGTGTCATCGGCGACGAGCGCGTGAAGACGCCCGATCTTGGCGGCAAGGCGACGAC
>JBFWUM010000053.1:0-9327 GCA_050247255.1 Vicinamibacterales bacterium
GTGCCGAGATCGAGCGTCGGGGCATCGGCCGCCAGCAATCCGACCGCTCTCGTGCCATGGCGCAGCGGAATGAGGACGGTGCCGGTCCCGTCGGCCACGCGGACATGGCCGCCGTACGCGCGCTGGCGGGCATCGAACTCAAGCGTGCCGCGCGCCTGCGCGAGGGCGGTGTTCAGGGTCTCCGTGTCGACCCGTGCGTCCGCGCTGCCGCCCTGATGAACCTCCCAGCCGTCGTCGACCGGCAGGCAGATGGCCACGCGGGTCGCCTCGAACCGGCGGGCAACGTGGCGGGCGAGCGCGTCGATGGCGCCGGCCGCTTCCGTCGTGAGCAGGACGTCGCGGGTCAGGTCGAACAGCCTGGTCACCTCATCGCGCCGCGCGATCGCCTCGCGCGTTCGCGCCTGGGCGGCCGCAGACAGGTTGCTGGCGACCACGGCGGCGACGAGGAACGCCACGACCGCGACCCAGTTCTGCGGATCGGAAATCGTGAAGGTGCCGAGCGGGGGGAAGAAGTAGTAGTTGTAGGCGCCGGTTGCGACGAACGCCACGACCGTCGCGACCCAGAGCCGCCCGATGGCGGCGCTTCCCAGGACGACGAGCAGCAGCGTGAGCCCCACCGTTGTTGGGTTGATCCCCGGGAACCAGCGAAAGACGGCCACAACGAGCGCCGTGGCCGCAAGGCCTCCGCAGAGGAGAGCGATGTCCCGAGGGCGAACACGCGGCGTCACGTCGCCCATTGTGACTCGTTACGCCTTTCTTCGGGAGCCCGGGACACAGGCGCGAATTCTTTCCCAGCGACGCGCCCGCCTTCCGCTATCTACAATCCCCTGCGGGCGACTCTCTCGTGTTTCTGGAGGACTGACAATGCAACGACTGTTTACGGTGCTGCTGGTGATCGCAGCGTCGGGGCTGGTGATCGTCGCGGCGGAGAAACCGTCTGCGGAGTATCAGGCGGCCATGAAGGAACTGGGCACCTTTGCCGCCGGCATCGACGCCGCGGTCAAGGCAGAGGACTACGACGCCATCGTCGCGTCGGCAAACAAGGCGAAAGAAGCGTTCGCAACGACCGAGGCCTACTGGAAGGGCAAGGACGCCAAGGCCGCGGCGCTCGCTCACCAGGGGTGGCAGGCGGCGTCGGACCTGATCGTGATGTCCGGCATCAAGAACGTCGAGGGCCTCACCTTTGCCGCCTCGGAGGCGCGCAGCACCTGCATGGAGTGCCACGCGGCACACCGCGAGCGGCTGCCCGACGGGACTTTCGAAATCAAGTAGTCCCGTGGGACGATCAGGGGGATGGGTCTCGCCGGGCTGGCCGACGCACTGACCTGGAACACCGCCTGGACGGTCGCCGTCAGCGCCTACGCGCTGGCGATCGCCATCTTCCTGATCCTCGAGAACCGCAGCCCGCAGTCGACCTTCGCGTGGCTGTTCCTGCTGCTCCTCTTCCCGTTCGGCGGCCTGGTCATCTACATGATGGTCGGCCGCAACCGCCACGCCTTCAGCCGCAAGCACGTCATCGCCAGGCTGCTCGAAGGCACTACCCTCGCCGAGCGCTCCGCCGCCATCGTCGCCGAGCAATCATCGCGGCTGCTGGCGCTCGAGCAGAGCCACGGCGAATACGCGCGGCTGGCAGGCATGCTGTGGGCGTCGGCACGGGCGCCGCTGACGCTCGGGAACCGCGTCGAAATCCTGCAGGACGCGGAAGAGAAATACCCGCGCCTGCTGGCCGACATCCGCTCGGCGACGGAGTCGGTGCACCTGCTCTACTACGAGTGGTCATCCGACCGGTTTACGGGCGAGGTCGCGGCGCTGCTGGCCGAGAAGGCGGCGCAGGGCATCGCCGTCCGTGTGCTCTACGACCCGGTCGGCAGCTTCTGGATGCTGCGCAGCGCCTACGTGCGCGACCTGCGCCGCAAAGGGGTGCACATGTTCCCCTTCTCGCCGCTCTACCGCCTGCACACGCTCGGCTACCGCAACCATCGCAAGGTTGCCGTCGTCGACGGCGTGGTCGGCTACTCGGGCGGGCTGAACATGACCGAGACGCACCTGACGGGACCGCCCGGCTTCCGCGGCTGGCGCGACACCCACACGCGCGTCACCGGCGAAGCGGTCGGCATGCTGCAGTCGGTGTTCGCGACGATGTGGCACAACACGACCGGTGAGAACCTGTTCGACGAGCGCCACTTCCCGCCGTTCCCCACGCCGCCGGCTGACGCGGGCGGCGCCCCCCTGCAGGTGGTGGCAGCCGGCCCCGACTCGCGATGGGAAGCGATCCGCCATTCGTACCTGGCGATGATCGGCCTGGCGCAGCATCACGTCTACCTCCAGTCGCCATTCCTCATCCTCGACACGAGCGTGGCCGAGGCCATGAAGACGGCGGCGCTGGCCGGGGTGGACGTGCGGGTGATGATCGCGCCGCGGGGCGCGGAGTTTTCACCCGCCTACCGGGCCGGCGCCACGTACGCCGCCGACATGGCGCGGGCCGGCGTGCAGGTGCTGCTGTATGGCGGGCCCTACTTCCACGCCAAGACGATCTGCGTGGATTCGGAGGTCTGCTCGATCGGCTCGGCGAACATCGACATCCGGAGCTTTTCGATCAATTACGAAACGAACCTGGTGGTGCACGATCCGGGGGTGACACGGGAGCT
This sequence comes from Vicinamibacterales bacterium, assembly GCA_050247255.1. Classification (GTDB taxonomy): domain Bacteria; phylum Acidobacteriota; class Vicinamibacteria; order Vicinamibacterales; family UBA2999; genus JBFWUM01. Next base: position 2,649 of record JBFWUM010000053.1, read on the forward strand.
GGAGGCGGATTTCCTGGAGGATCAGGAGCACTGCACGCGGTTCTCAGTGGCCGAGTACCACGCCAGGCCCGTCGGGTCGAGGTTTGCGGATTCAGCCGCCCGCCTCTGTTCCCCCTTGCTCTGAGTCGAGGACCCCTTCGCCGTCGCGGAGGACCTGCAAAATCGACACGGCCACGGCGAAGACCACGGGGCCGAGGATGATGCCGAGCGGGCCGAAGACGCGAAGGCCGCCGAGCAGCGCGAAGAACATGATCAGCTCGCTCAGGCCGACGCGACCGCCAACAAGCCTGGGCCGCAGGAAATTGTCGACCATGCTGATCACGAGCGCGCCAAAGGCAACCAGCATCACCGCCTGCGGCCAGCGGCCGACGACGGCCAGGTAGATGGCGCACGGCACCCAGACGCCGGCGGCGCCGACGAGGGGAATGACGCTCGTCACCACCGTCAGCAAGCCCCAGACGAGCGGGGACGGCACGCCGAGTATCCAGTAGGCCAGCCCGGCCAGCGTGCCTTGCGTCAGCGCGATGACGACGATGCCGTAGACGCTGCCGTAGATCACCTCGCGGATGCGCCCCAGGAGCTTTTCGCTGCGGTCGCGATCGAACGGCAGCCAGCGCGGGATCTCGGCAACGAACCGGTCGCCGTCGCGAAACAGCAGGAACGTGACGAAGACGGTGAAGAGGAACGTGGCGAGGCCGCCGATGATGCCGGTGGCCACGGTCACGGAATACTCGGCGCCGATGCGGGCCACGTTCTGGGCGTTCTGCATGGCCCAGCCGGCCACCAGCTCGGGATCGAGGCGCAGCCGCGCGGCCACCCACTCGGCGGCCTGGCGCACGGCGGAGCCGCCGTCCACGCCGGCCCCGGCCTGCAGGTTCTCCCGCAGTTCCAGGAACTGATCGACCGCGACGCTGGTGACGATCGCCAGCGGCAGCAGGATCACCAGGACGACGAGCAGCGTGCTGATGAGCGCGCTGAGCGTCTTGCGGCCGCTCTCGCGCACCATGCGCTGGTGTACCGGGTAGAACCCGATGGCGAGCACCCCCGACCAGGCGATGACGGTGGTGAACGGCGCGAGGACCTGGAAGCAGAGGTAAAGAACGAAGAACGTCGCCGCGAGGAAGATGGTCCACTTGACCACGGGTCGGGTGCTGGTCATGGCTCGATGCCGCTATCAGCCTACCCTGATTGGGGCTGGAGTGCGCCGGCGATCGCGTCGGTGAGCTCGGCGAAGGTAAACGGCTTGGCGAGGACCCGCTGCGCCCCAAGGCTCGCAGCCATCTTCAGGTACATCGCCGGCTTAGTGCGGCCGCCGCCGGTCATCGCCAGGATCGGCAGCGTCGCCCCCTCACGGCGAAGGTCGCGTATCAGCTCGAGGCCGTCGCGGTCGGGCATGATCAGGTCGGTGATCAGCAGGTCGAGGTCGTGCTGGCCGCACTCGCGGAGCGCCTCGCCAACCGATCGCGCGGACACGACGTCATGCCCCATCCGATGGAGCATGGTCTCCATCATGCCCCGGAACTGGTCGTCGTCGTCGACGAGGAGGATTCGCGCCATTAGTCGTGGCGCCCTGTAAAGGGGCGCCCTACGTCAGAGGGGCGCCCTACTGGGGGAAACAGCAGCTCGAAGGTGCTCCCCTTGCCGGGGGTGCTGCTGACGCGGATCGATCCGCCATAGGCCGCCATCAGGCCGTGGACGGTCGGCAGGCCGAGGCCGGTGCCTTCGCCCGGGGCTTTCGTGGTGAAGAACGGCTCGAAGATGCGCGCCTGGACGTCCGGTGTCATGCCGACGCCGGTATCGTGGACAGCCAGCCGCACCGCCTCGCTGGTGCGGTCGACGGTGACGGTGATGCGCCCGGCGCCGCCGGCATCGCGAATGGCGTGCGCCGCGTTGATGCCGAGGTTCATCACGATCTGGTGGACGTGCACCGGGTCGACGTTCACGAGCGGCGCCGCGGCGTCGAGCGCCGAGCCGATCTCGATCGAGCGCGGCAGCGACGACCGCAGCAGCGCCAGCGCTTCGGCAACGACTGGCCCGAGCGCCAGCGGCCGCGGCTCGCCCGGACGTTCACCGCTGAAGGTCTCGAGCTGGCGGACGACGCCGGCGGCGCGCTGCCCTGCCGCCAGCACCTGGGTCAGCATCTCCTGGACCACCGGCATCCCCTCGGCGTCCATCTTCGCCAGCTCGGCGCAACCGAGCATGGCGCCGAGGATGTTGTTGAAGTCGTGGGCAATGCCGCGGGCCAGCGTCGCCACCGCCTCGAGCTTCTGCGACTGGCGGAACTGCGCCTCCATCTCACGGGTCGCGGTCAGGTCGCGTATCGTGCCGAGGACCATCTGGCCCCCGTCAACGGTAACGTTGGTGAGGCAGACGTCGCACGGGAAGGTGGTCCCGTCGATACGCTGGTGCAGCCATTCGAACCGGTGCTGGCCATCGGCCACGGCCTGCGCGATGTGAGCCAGCGCACGCGCCCGCGAGTCGCTCCCGTCCGGCTGGGCCTGCGGCGAGAGATCGGCGGGATGGCGCGCCATCAGTTCGTCGCGGGAGTCGCAGCCGAACAGGGTCACCGCGGCGGAATTGCAGTCGATGAACCCCTGCTCATCAAGCAGCACCTCGGCATCCGCCGACTGCTCGAAGAGGGCGCGGTAGCGAATCTCGCTGCGCCGCAGACGGAGCTCCGCGGCCCGGCGCTCGGCGCCGGCACGAACCAGGGAGACGAGGTTGGCCAGCGCCACGGCGAAGGCTGATTCGTCTGAGGTCCAGGCACGCGCCTCCTCGCCGACGTGCTCGTGGCAGATCACGCCATCGACGAGACCGCCCTGGCGGATGGGCGCGTCGAGCATCGACATGATGCCGAGCGGAACCAGGTAACTCTCCGTGAATTCCCGCGTCGCCGGGTGGGTGCGCGCATCGTCGGCCGCCAGCACCGACATGTTGTCCAGCGCGAGGAAGTAGGCGGGAAACGCAGCAGCCGACAACTCGACGCCACTCGCATGGGTATCGCTGTCGCGATCGTAGAGATCGTCGCAGACGATGGCACTGCGATCGGCGTTGTAGCTCCAGATGCTGGCGCGGGCGACGCCGAGCGTGCGGCTGGCCGTTTCAGTGATGCGGCGGAACGCGGCGGCCACATCGTCGCTGTCGAGCGCCTCGCTGCGAGTCAGGTCGATCAGCGCATCGCGCTGCCGCGCGTGGCGAAGCTCGCGCAACCGCAGCACGTCGACGGCCTGCCGGCGGTCGCTGATGTCGATCCCCATCCCGGTCGAGAACGTCTCACCGTCGATGACGACGGTCCGGCCCGAGAAAAGGTATGGGGTGCGGCGCCCGTCCTTGCTGACGAACGTGACCTCGGCCTGCACGTAGGCACCGCTATTGACCCGCTGCAACTCGACGCCGGCGCGCTCGCGGTCGGCGGGATCGACGAAATCGAGGACGCACGCGCCTTCGAGCTCCGCGGCGCTATAGCCGGAGACCCGTTCGTAGGCCTGGTTCCACGCCAGGAGACGTCCTGCCCCGTCGATGACGTAGAACAGGCCTGGGAGGCTGTCTCCGACCGCATGCAGGTCGGCCAGTGTGCGGGAGCGCGCGGTTGCGAGGGGCATACAAGCCGCCCGAGCAACAGCCGAGCCATCCTCGACCGCGACAAAACCTTGGCTTTTCGCGGTCACGCGGGATCCCGCCATGTGCCATGTGCGGATTCGTCCCATGGGCTGGGGCACCCCGTAAAGGGGTGCCCTAAGCGTACGGGTGCCCTACGCGGCGGCGGGGTCCATCCAGAACAGCTCCCAGTGGTGGCCGTCGAGGTCGTAGAAGCTCCAGCCGTACATGAAGCCCTGGTCCATCGGCGGCATGGCGTGGGTCGCGCCGGCGGCGATCGCCTTCTTCACCAGCTCGTCGACCTCGGCGCGGCTGCTGCACGAGAGGGCGAAGAGCGCCTCCGTGTGCGTGGCCGTGTCGGCCAGCGGCCGCGTGGTGAAGTTGCCGAAGAACTTCCTCATCAGCAGCATCACGTAGGCGTCCTCGCCGACGAGCATGCAGGCAGCGTTGTCGTCGGTGAACTTGGGGTTGAACCCGAAGCCGAGCGAGGAGAAGAAGGCCATCGACTTCTTCAGGTCCTCGACGGCCATGTTGACGAAGAGTTTTCTGGTCACGTCTGAATAGACGGGTGGCGCGCCACTAAATCATCGGTCGGTGATGGCGGGCGGCAGGCCGAAGAGCGGGAACAGGTTCTCGGTGTCGAGGAACGAGGTCCAGCTGGCAATGCGGTCGCCGTCGGGCTCGAGGACGATGAGCCCCCAGGGCTTCCAGGTGCCCGGCTCGTCGCCGGGGCGGTACTGGCCGAAGGCCGGCAGGCCTGACGCCTGCGTCGCGATCAGGCGCGAGCCGCGGCAGCCGTTGCCACGGCCGACCAGCCAGCCGCGGATGTCCTCCTGCCCCTGCAGCCAGAACGAGAACGGCGGCATCGACAGCGCCGCATCGTCGCGCAGCAGCCCGACGATTTCATCCACGTCATAGCGCTGGAAGGCGTCGAGGAACTGCTCGATGAGCGCCTTCTGGGCGGCGGTCAACTCCCCGACCGCCCGCCCCTGTTGCGCCTTGCCGTTGGCGGCGAGCGTGGCGCGCGCCCGCTGCAGCGCGCTGTTAACGGCGGCCACCGATGTTTCGAGGCACTCGGCCACTTCCGCCGCCGACCAGCCGAGCACCTCCGTGAGCAGCAGCGCGGCACGCTGGCGCGCCGGCAGGTGCTGCAGCGCGGCGACGAACGCCAGGCGGATGCTCTGCCGCAGCGTGGCAATTTCGTGCGGGTCGCCGTCGGCCGGAATGGCGCGCACGTCAGGGATCGGCTCGAGCCAGTGGGTGCGCGGCTTCACGTCGAGCGTCTCGTCGAGCGTGCCGGCGCCGCGTTCGTCCATCGACAGGACGCGCCGCGATCGGCTGGCCAGCGCGTCGAGGCAGACGTTGGTGGCAATGCGATACAGCCAGGTGCGGAGCGACGAGCGCCCCTCGAACCGGTTCAGGTTCTGCCAGGCGCGCACCATGGTCTCCTGCACCGCGTCCTCGGCGTCGAACGCGGAGCCGAGCATGCGGTAGCAGTGACCGGTCAGTGGCGCGCGGTGCGCTTCGAGCGAGGCAATGTCGATGGTGTCCAAGAGGGCGATTTTACGAGAAGGACCACGCCGATGGCGACGAGCGTCATCGAAATCAGCTGGGCCAGGGTCAACGGCCCGGCAATTTCATCGCCAAGCCGGATGAACTCGATGAAGAAGCGAATCATCCCGGCCAGCACGAAGTAGCGCCCGAGCACCGCCGCATCCGCCACGCCGCGGCTGCGCCAGCGCAGCAGCAGCACGAGCAGGATGCCAAGCGCCGCGGCCTCGTAGAGCTGCGTCGGGTGGACCGTCACGAAGGTTGGTGGGAGCCCCTGCGGGAATGCCACCGCCCAGGGAAGCGTGCTCGGCGTGCCGTAGTCGTCCCCCACCAGGAAACAGCCGACGCGTCCCAGCGCGTGGCCGGCCGCGAGCGCCGGCGTCGCCGCCGCCAGCGCCGGCACGAGCGGAATGCGGTAACGGCGCAGCATGAACAGGCCGACGCCGACGCCGCCGATCAGGCCGCCGAACCAGCTCAATCCGCCGCGGCTGAAGAGAAGGGAGAAGAAGGGGGCGTCGCCGGCGAACTCGATCGCCCAGATCAACTTGGCGCCGGCCAGGCCGCCAAGCACGCCGGCCAGGGCGGCGTCAGCCCCCTGGGGCGGCAGACCGCGGCGGGTCAGCTCGCGGCCGAAAATCCACAGGCCGACGAGGGCGCCCACCGCCACCATGACCCCGAAGCTGGTGACTTCGAAGCTGCCAATGCGAAAGAGAGTCGGATACACCGGTTCGTTGACTGCGCCTGACTGCCGCCCGCCGCCGCGGAGAGGCTTCGGCGAGGCAAGCCCAGCTCGGCGACAAGGTTGCGCGCGAAATCACAAACCTGGTGGGTCGTCTCCCGACCGGTCGTCCGCGCTCACCGGATCATGCCACCGAACGGTCGATTGCGCGATCACTTCCCGCGCCCACCCGTCCGTGACCAGGACACGGCCAATTGCGGGCGCAACATCGTAGATCTCGCCCGGCCGCAGTGCCTGCAGCGTGGTGTCCTGAAGCGTGAGCGTGACGGCACGCGCAATCTGGATCAGCACGGTCGTGCCGATCGAGAGCAATTGCCGCGCCTAGTGTGTGCCGTTCCTGGGCAGCCGAACGCGCTCGGCGTGCACCGGCCGGAGCACCCGCCGCAATTCGTCGACCAGCACGTCGGGCAGGCACGGCTTGGTCAGGACGTGGAGGATGCCGGACTGGCGGAACCGCTCCGGGTCGTCGAGATATTCGGCGTGCCCGGTGACGGCGATGATCGGAATCGATCGCGTGGCGTCGGACTGCTGCAGCGCGCGGCAGAACGCGAAGCCGTCCATGCCGGGTACCGCCAGGTCGGTGACCACCGCGTGCGGCTGCAGTTCGCGCACCTTCTCGAGCGCCTGGTGGCCGTTGTGCGCGTCCGCGATCCGGAAACCGCAGTGCGTCAGGTACTCGCGGTACATGGCACGGGTGCTGAAATCGTCCTCGACGATCAGCACCAGCGGTTCTCCGGCGACGCCCTCCTGGTGTCCCTGCGCCACGGCTCTACCGGCAACATAGTCGTACGC
>JBFWUM010000053.1:9427-26775 GCA_050247255.1 Vicinamibacterales bacterium
ATCGCGACAACGTCCGCGTGCGCCACGTCCACCATGCGCGGAACCCGAGCAGCGCCGCCAGCGCCACCGCCCAGCGCTGCGGCTCGGTCGTGTCGGCCTTCACCAGCCACCAGAAGTGGATCACCCCGCCAAGGCCCGCCAGGTAGACCAGGCGGTGCAGCGTCTGCCAGCGCCGGCCGAGGCGCCGGATCGACGCCCGGTTCGACGTGATCGCCAGCACCAGCAGGATCAGGAACGTCGCCATCCCCACCGTGATGAACGGCCGCATGGTCACGTCCTCGATCATCGTCGGCACGTCGAAGAACGACACGAGCGTGACCCACGTCAGCATGTGCAGCGTGGCGTAGAAGAAGGCGAACAGCCCGAGCATGCGCCGCACCTTGATGACGTCGTTCCACCCGGTCAGGCGGCGGAACGGCGTCACGCCAAGCGAGACGATGAGGCAGGCCAGCGCCCAGCTGCCGGTCTGGTCGGTGATGTAGTCGACGGGGTTGGCGGTGAGGTCGCCGGTATAGGCGTTCCAGGCAAGGGCGACGGCCGGCGCTGCTGCCGCGGCAAACAGCACCGGCTTGACGATGGCGATCGGCTTCAATAGTTGCGCCGGAGATCCATCCCCGCGTACAGGCCCGCTACCTGGTCGCCGTAGCCGTTGAAGACGACGGTCCTGCGCGGCAGGAACTCGCCGAGACGCCGCTCGCGCGCCTGGCTCCAGCGCGGATGATCGACGTCCGGGTTGACGTTGGCGTAGAAGCCGTATTCCTGCGGCGCGCTGATGTTCCACGCGGTGCGCGGCTCGGCGTCGACGAAGCGGATCTTGGCCAGCGACTTGCCGCTCTTGAACCCGTACTTCCACGGCACCACCAGGCGGATCGGCGCGCCGTTCTGCGCGGTGAGCTGTTCGCCGTACATCCCGACGGCCAGGATGGTCAGCGGATTGCGAGCCTCGTCCATCCGCAGCCCCTCGACGTAGGGCCACTGCAGCACGCGGCCCCGCTGCCCCGGCATCTGCACCGGGTCGAGCAGCGTGACGAACTCCACGTACTTCGCCTGCGACGTCGGCTCCACGCGGCGGATCACCTCGGCGAGCGGGATGCCGATCCACGGGACGACCGCCGACCACGCCTCGACGCAGCGGAGACGATAAATGCGTTCCTCGAGCGTGTACCCCTTGATGAACTCGTCGACGTCGAGCACGCCCGGTTTGGCCACGTGCCCTTCGATCGAGATCTTCCACGGGCGCGGCTTCAGCGTTCGCGGGGCGCGCGCCGCCGGGTCTTCCTTGCCGGTGCCGAACTCGTAGAAGTTGTTGTAGGTGGTCAGCTCTTCGTAGCTGTTGGGCTTTTCTGACGTGCTGAGAAGGCTCTTGCGGAAGTTCGTGATCTTCGGGAGCTTGCCGGGGGCGGCGTATTGCGCCTCGGCCTCACCGACCAACCCCGGCGCGGTCAGCGCCGCAGCCGTGCCGGCAGCGGCCACGGCCGCGCCACGCAGGAACTCGCGCCTGCGCAGATAAAGCGACTTCGGCGTGATCTCCGAATAGCGGATGTCCGGCGGCTTTCCTATCAGCATTGGCACATTATAGGACCGTGCCGCACCTGGCGGTCGTGATTCCGGTCCTTACTGATTCAGACGCGCTGCGCGCGCTGCTGGCCGACATCCCCCGGTCAGGGGATGCCGAACTGGTCGTCGTCGATGGCGGCCACGACCCGGCGTTGACGTCGCTCGTCGAGGCACGGCCGGACACGCGCGTCATCCGTTCCGCGCGCGGCCGCGGCACGCAGATGAACGCCGGCGCGCGCGCCAGCACGGCCGGCCTCATCCTCTTCCTCCATGCCGACTCGCGCCTGCCGCCCGGCTGGCAGGAGGCCCTGCGGAGCCTTCCGCCCGGCGCCGTTGGCGGCTGGTTCGCGTTCGCGCTGGATGCCGACGCCTGGCAGGCACGCATCCTCGAACGGCTGGTCCGGCTGCGCGTGGCGCTGTTTCGTTTGCCGTACGGCGATCAGGGGTTCTTCGTCCGCCGCGAGGTGTTCGAGCGGCTCGGCGGCTTCCGCGAGTGGCCGTTGATGGAGGACGTGGACTTCGCGCGGCGGCTCGTGGCGGCCGGCCAGGTGGTGGAGGTGCCGCTGCCGCTGCGCACGTCGGCGCGCCGCTGGCAACGCGACGGCTGGCTGCGGCGCAGCCTGCGCAACGTCGCGCTGCTCAGTCTTTACTCGGCCGGCGTTCCGCCCGCTCGACTCGCCCGCTGGTACGAAGGGCGGTAAGGTCGGCGCCGGCGCCGAGCGCTCCCGCATCGCGCAGCCGATAGCCGCCGTCGGCTTCCACGATCAGCCCCTCGAACGCGTCGGCCCCTTCGAACCGGTTGCCCGCCGGGTAGAGGCGCCGCTCGCCGCCGAAAAACACGTTGTTCTCGACCACCGCTCCCGGCAGGTAGCGCTCGATGGCCGGGTTGCCGGTGCCGACGCTGTTCCCGAACAGCCCGTAGCGGTTGTGGCGGATGACGTTGCCGGTAAAGACAAAGCCGGCCGCCTCGGGCCCGAGGCGGCTGCCGTAGACGAGCAGCGCGCGTCCGGTCTGCAGCACGGTGTTGCGCGTGACGCGCACGTTGGCCGGGCCGTTGCCGATCTGCAGGAAGTCGCCGGGCCTGCCCCACTCGCCGCCGACGTCGAGGAACAGGTTGTTGTCGATGACGAAGTCGCTGGCCGGCTGGCTGTCCCTGATATCGTCGCGCCCGCTGATGTTGATGCCGCTCGACACGCGCCGGACCACGTTGTTGCTGAAGCGAACGTCGGCGACCACCGACCAGGGCGCGCGCCCCTGCTGGTTGCGCGGCGTGAACACGATCGCGTAGCCCGCCTGCGCCTGCGGCCAGTGGTGCTCGAACAGGTTGCCGTCGATGACGACGCGGCGCGCATTCTTCAGCTCGAAGAGGTTCTTCACTGTCCACGATTCGGCGCGCCAGGCCACGGGCCGGCTGAAGTGGTTGCCGCGCACGGTGATGTCGGTCGGCACCAGCCCGTCAATCCAGGGGTCCGATCCGCCGAACATCACGTTCTCCCCTGCCGCCTCGAGATAGTTGTTCTCGATGACGAACGGGCCGGGGCCGTTCCAGCCGCAGATCGCCTGCGCTTCGATCCCGGCGGCCTTGATGTCGGCAATGTACGAGTTGACGATCGTCGTCGCGGCGCTGTTGAGACCGATGCCGCGCCGCTGCCCGACCTTCGGATCCCCGTGGATGTAGACGCGATCGAGCACCAGGTCGTGCGGGACGTCGGTAAGTTGCCGCTGCTCGCGACCGCCGGAGCCGAGGGCGATGATCTCGCCTTCGCCCTTCTCGTTGGCCGCGAACTCCACGTTCTCGATCCGCCAGTGATGCGTCCCGGGCGCCGTGCGCAGGGCCGTCGCCACGCCGTCGCCGCGAATCACCGCCAGCCTGCCGGCAAACGCCGGCCCGGTGCGCTCGCCCGGCCCCGGCAGGCCGGGACCATCGGTGCGGATGGTAATGAAGGCGTCGCCGGCGTCGCGCCGCGCCGGCAGCACGAACGTCCCCCGATAGACCGCGCCCGGCGCGAGCAGGATCGTGTCGCCGGGGTTGGCGCGATTGAGCGCCGCCTGCAGATCGCCGCCATCGGCAACGCGGATCGCCGCTGTCTGTTGCGATTCCACTGCTGTCAGTAACAGCACACCTGCCGCAAGCACCATCAACGCCCGCTGTAAACGCATGCCGCGGCTGGGTTCAAGCTCAGTGCCACCCGACCACCGACCACCGACCATCGACCACCGACCACCTGCCGAGCTAGGTGGCACCGCGAGGCATGGTAGCGTGTCGATCTGACACATGACCGACGAACTCTTTCCACGCGCCATGTCCCTCGCAGTGCATGAGCTCCGCACGCCTGTCACGGTGGCGGCCGGCTACCTGCGCATGTTGCTGAAGGAACAGGCTGGGCCAATTACGGACAAGCAGCGCAAGATGCTGGAAGAAGCCGAGCGCGCCTGCGGACGCATCGGCGCGCTGGTCGCCGAAATGAGCGAGATGGGCAAGCTCGAATCGCGCGAATTACAGATCGCGCGCGCGCCGTTCGATCTCGACGCCCTCGTCGCGGAGGTGGCCAGCGATATGCATGAGGGCCACGACCGCGGCGTGCAGCTGGACCTGCGCGGCGCCGGCCAGCCGGTGATGGTCACCGGCGATCGCGCGCGCATCGTCACCGCGGTCCGGGCGCTCACGCACGCCACGCTGCGCGAACGCGGCGAGCCGGGCACGGTCGTCGCGACGGTCGCGACGGCCACGGGGTCGCCGGCGTGGGGCGTGTTCGCCGTCGGCGATGCCGACGCGATCGACGCGCTGGTGGCCGGCGCCGGCACGGCGACCTCCGACGGGTTCGACGAGTGGCGCGGCGGCATGGGGCTGGCGCTGCCGGTCGCCCGCCGCGTCGTCGATGCGCTCGGCGGCGCGCTCTGGTCGGCGGCCGGTGACCGGCCGCGCGCCGGGTCGGCGCTGCGGTTGCCCCTGGTGAACGCTTCTTAACCTCGGTTCTTTGAGACGATGACCACTGTAGCGAGCTCCGGGCCGACTTCGGCCGCCACCTCTGCGATCGCCGATCGCCGGCCCTCGATAGCCGTCGTCGACGACGATTCCGGCTTCGCCGGCTACCTGCGGACGTTCCTGGCGCTGCGCGGCTACGAAGCGCGGTCCTACAGCCGCGGCGATGAAATCGTTGCGGCCATCCGCCAGGGCGAGCCGCCCGACATCGTGCTGCTCGACGTGGCGATGCCGGGCATGGACGGCATCCAGACGCTGAAGGCGCTGAAGGCGGCGCGTCCCGAGCTGCAGGTGATCATGCTGTCGGGGCGCGAGCAGGCCAACGTGATCGTCGAGGCCGTGCGCCTCGGCGCCGCCGACTACGTGGTGAAGCCCGACGACCCCGAAGGGCTCGGCGAAATCGCCCTCGACTCCGCCATCAAGCAGGCGATCGAACGCAACCGGCTGGTCACCGAACTGAGCGACCTGCGCCGGCAGCTCAGTGACGATCAGAGCGAGGCGTTCATCGGCTGGAGCGACAGCCCGGCCATGCGGCAGGTGGCGCTGATCATCGAGCAGGTGGCCGACAGCGACGTCACCGTGCTGATCCGCGGCGAGAGCGGCGTCGGCAAGGAGCTGGTGGCGCGCGCCATCCATCAGCACTCGACGCGCAAGCACAAGCCGTTCGTGAAGGTGAACTGCGCGGCCCTGCCCGCCGAGCTGCTCGAGAGCGAGCTCTTCGGCCACGAGAAAGGCGCCTTCACCGGCGCCGCGACGACCCGCATCGGCAAGTTCGAGCAGGCCAACTTCGGCACGATCTTCCTCGACGAGATCGGCGAGATGAAGCCGCCGCTGCAGGCCAAGCTCCTGCACGTGCTGCAGGATGCCGAGTTCACCAAGCTGGGGAGCAACAAGAAGATCACCGTCGACGTCCGCGTGGTCGCCGCCACCAACCGCGACCTCGAGGCGATGATGCTGCGCGGCCAGTTCCGCGAGGACCTCTATTACCGGCTGAAGGTGATCGAGGCGCTGGTCCCGCCGCTGCGCGAGCGGCGCGACGAGGTCCTGCGGCTCACCGAGTTCTTCGTCGCCAAGTACTCGCAGCGCTACAACCGGCCGGTGCGGCCGCTTTCTGACGAGCTGCGCGAGAAGTTCATGAACTACGAGTGGCCGGGCAACGTCCGCGAGCTCGAGAATTTCATCAAGCGCTTCGTCATCCTCCAGGACGAGCAGCTGGTGCTGCGCGAGCTGAGCCGGCCGCGGCTGGTGCCGAATAGCGCCGGCGTGACCGCGCCGCCGAGCGACTACCCGCCGGCGTATCACGCGCCGCCGGCGGTGGCGCCACCGACGGCCGCCCCGCCCACGGCGCTCGCAGACGATGACGATCGTGACGTCGCCGAGCTCGACGATATGCCGGTCGCCGTTGCGGCGCCGGCGGGACAGGACGGGCGGCGGCTCGCCGACGTGGCGCGCGAAGCGGCGCTGGCTGCCGAGCGCACCGTCATTGCCGACACGCTGCGCCAGGTCCACTGGAACCGCCGCAAGGCGGCGCAGCTGCTCGGCGTGAGCTACAAGACGCTACTCAACAAGATCAAAGAGACAGGAATAGAAAGACCCTGATTCGTTGGTAGTTGGTCGTTGGTAGTTCGTAGTTAAGAAACGCGCTTCCACTCCGGAAGCGCGTTTCTGCTTTCAGCCCTTCCCCGCTTTTCCCTCAAATCCCGTTTTTCCGTTCTCTTCCAACGGATTGCCGCCGTGGCATTTCGATTGCTCAACGGGACGCGTCCCGGCGAAACCGCCGAGATGAGCCGGGCCCGGGGGCGCGGCGATGGGATGAGAGCAGGACGATGAGCCAGAAGCCGCAAGTGATGGTCGTCGACGATGACCTTGCGATGTGCAGTTTTCTCCGGACCTTCCTTGGCGCGCGCGGTTACAACGCGCTGACCGTGACGAACGCCGATGAGGCGGTCCGCCGCTTCCACGCCGAGCGCCCGGCGGCGGTGCTGCTCGACGTCGTGATGCCGGGAGGCATGGACGGGCTGGCGGCGCTCGCGGCCTTCAAGAAGATCGACAAGGACGTCCCGATCATCGTCATCTCCGGCCAGGGTCGCACCAACACCGTCGTCCAGGCGATGAAGCTTGGCGCCACCGACTTCGTCTGCAAGCCGTTCGAGGACGCCGAGCTCGAGGTGCTGCTGTCCAACGCCCTCAAACAGCGGCAACTGAGCCAGGAAGTGGCGACGCTGCGCGAGCAGCTCAAGGAGCAGTCGCGCCACACGATGCTGTTCGGCAACAGCGAGCGGATGGCCGAAGTCCGCGAGCTGCTCGACCGCGTGTCGGACACCGACGTCACGGTGCTGATCCGCGGCGAGAGCGGCACCGGCAAGGAGCTGGTCGCGCGCGCGCTGCACGAGCGCTCGCTGCGCAAGGACAAGCCGTTCGTGAAAGTGAACTGCGCGGCGCTGCCGACCGAACTGCTCGAGTCGGAGCTCTTCGGCTTCGAGAAGGGCGCCTTCACCGGCGCCATCCAGCACAAGCCGGGCAAGTTCGAGTTCGCCAACCACGGCACCATGTTCCTCGACGAGATCGGCGACATGAGCTTCGCGCTGCAGGCCAAGCTGCTGCAGGTGCTGCAGGACGGCGAGTTCGCGCGCCTCGGCGGCAAGTCGGACGTGCGCGTCGACGTGCGCGTGCTGACCGCCACCAACGTCGACCTCGAGGCGGCGGTCGCGGAGGGCCGCTTCCGCGAGGACCTCTACTTCCGCCTCAACGTCGTCACCATCACGCTGCCGCCGCTGCGCGAGCGGCGCGAGGAGATTCCGCTGCTCAGCGACTACTTCCTGAAGAAGTACTCGGTCCAGTACAACAAGCCGGCGCAGACGATCAGCCAGGACCTGGCGCGCGCCTTTCACGACTACGACTGGCCGGGGAACATCCGGCAGCTCGAGAACCTGATCAAGCGCATGGTGGTCCTCGGCAGCGAGACGCCGATCCTCAAGGACCTCCAGCAGCCGTCACCCGCGTTCGCGTTCCGTCAGCAGCACTCCGTCTCCGTTGCCTCGCGTCCGTTCGCCATGCCGTCACAGCCGGTGGCGCCTCCTCCACCGGCCGTGGCGGCCGTTTCGCCGTACGTCCCGGCCGCGCCGGCGCTGCCGGCCAACGGCCATGGCGCCGCCGGGGACGGCATAGCGGCAGCGGTCAGCGCCGCGACCGCCGCTGCCGTGTCGTCGGGCGCGGTGTCGCTGAAGGACATCGCCCGCACGGCGGCGCGCGAAGCGGAGCGCGAGCTGATCCTGCGCATGCTCACGCGCACGCGCTGGAACCGCAAGGAGGCGGCCGAGATCCTCGGCATCAGCTACAAGGCGCTCCTCTACAAGATCAAGGAAAACGGCCTCGACAAGGCGTCCTAGCCCATGAGCGACTCGTTCTTCGAAGAAGGGTCCCGGCTGCTGACGCCGAATGCCTTCGAGTTCGTGCTCGACGGCGAGCTGAAGCGCGCCGTGCGATCGCAGAACTTCCTGACGCTGGTCGTCCTCGAGGCGAAGCGCGAATGGGAGGGGCTGATGGTCACCGCCGACGACGGCACGGTCGACGAGGTGGCGCAGCTGGTAGGGCGCGAGGTGCGCGACACCGACCTGCTCGGGCGGACCGACAAGGGAATGCTGTCGCTGGTTCTGCTCGACGCCGACTTCGACAACTCTGCGCGGGTGATCGATCGCCTGGTCGCCCGCATCGACAGTTACGACTTCCCGACGCCGCTGCGTATCTCGGTCGGCGCCGCCTGCTATCCCACGCACGCGGTCGACGCCGACTCGCTCAAACGGCAGGCGGTTTCGCGCCCGGTGGTGAGCTGGCGCGGCGGGCCGTCGATGCCCAGGACCTCCAACTCACGTCAC
The DNA here is from genome assembly GCA_050247255.1 of Vicinamibacterales bacterium. Taxonomy (GTDB): domain Bacteria; phylum Acidobacteriota; class Vicinamibacteria; order Vicinamibacterales; family UBA2999; genus JBFWUM01. The sequence goes on from JBFWUM010000053.1 coordinate 17,843, forward strand.
TGAGGAACTGCACCATGACGATGACGCCCACCGTTCTCCTGAAGACCGCCGCGCTCGGCGCCCTCGGCTGCCTCCTGGTCGCCCCGGCTGCCGGCGCCCAGAACCGGCCGGCCCCGGCTCCTGAACCGGCCCCGGTCGCCACCTCCGGCACCGCGGCACCGGCCGCGCCGCGTGCCACCGCGTCGCGCAACTGGACCGACCAGGAATACCGCCTCGGCCCGGGCGACAAGCTCCGCGTCGAGGTCTACCGCGAGCCGCAGCTGTCGCAATCGCTCCAGGTGCGCCCCGACGGCCGCATCACGCTGCCGCTGGTCGGCGACGTGACCGCCGCCGGCACGACCGCGTCGCAGCTGCGCGCCACGCTGACCGAATCGCTCAAGGAGTTCGTGCAGAACCCGGTGGTCACCGTGATCGTCACCGACGCACTGGCGGCGCAGGTCTACGTCATCGGCGAGGTCTCCGCGCCCGGCGCCCAGATCATGCAGGGGCCGATGACGGTGCTGCAGGCGCTGGCGCAGGCCGGCGGCCTGAAGGAGTTCGCCAAGAAGGGCGACATCCGCGTGCTGCGCAAGTCGCCGACCGGCATCACCACGACGCTGAGCTTCGATTACAAGGCGGCGATCAACGGCTCGGCAGACGCGCTGCCGCTGCAGCCGGGAGACACCATTGTCGTCCCGTAAACGACTCGGCCAGGCGCTCCTGTGCCTGGTGCTTGGTGCTTCGTGCCTGGTGCTTGGTGCCTCGGTGGCCGGGGCGCAGCCGGCGCCGTGGCAACCGGAGCGGCTCACGCCCGGGTGGACGTTCACCCCGGCCCTCGGGTTCGGCGGGCTGTGGGACTCGAACTCCACGCTGCGCGTGACCGGCGATCCGCTGATCGGCCAGTGGGTCGGCATCGTCAACCCGCGCGGCGAGCTCGACTTCAACGGCCGCCGCACCCGCTTCACCGCCGGCTACTCCGGGTCGCTCGAGGCATACCAGGAGCTCGCCGAGCTGACGCGGTACGACCAGCGCGGGCGCGTGATCGCGCGGTTCCAGTCGACGCCGCGGCTGCAGTTCACCGGCACCGCGGGCCTCAGCGTCTCGCCGACGACGGAACGAATCGACCTGGCGGGGCTGCCGTTCGAGAACGTCGGCACCACGCAGTTCACCACCCGCGCCGGCGCCAACTACGCCGTGACGCAGCGGACGACGTTCGCGGCGGAATACGACTTCCAGCTGGTGGAGTTCGACAACACCGACACCTTCTCGCCGACCGTGCTGAGCGGCGGCCACGGGCACGGCGGCACCGCCACGCTGCGCCACGCGATCAACAGCCGTGTGGAAACCGGCGGCGCCTACAGCTACCGCATTGCCTTCACCGGCGCCGACCGGCAGCGCGTCAACATTCACGACGCAATGGCCATCGTGCAGGTGCGGCTGGCCGAGAACACGTCCTTCAACGGCGGCGCCGGCATTGCCCGGCTCGACCTGCGCGAGACCGGCGAATCGCGCACCGGCCCGTCACTGCGCGCCTCGATCAGCCATGGCCTGCAGCGCGCGCGCGTCGAGCTGGCCTACGACCGCTCGTACATCCCGTCGTGGAGCTTCGGCGGCACGACGACCAACGAGCAGATCCGCGGCAGCGTCTCCGTGCCGCTGATGAGCGGCCGCATGTCGGTCGCCGCCGACATCGCGTTCCGCCACAACGAGCCGTTGCTGTCGCAGCCGAACCCGCTGGTCCTCGACTCGTGGTCCACCGGCGGCAACATCAGCTACGCCATCGCCCGCTGGATACGCGTCGAGGGGTTCTACTCCGCCAGCTTCCAGGATTCGTCGGCACGCGGCGAGGTCGACCGCACGCGCGTCGGGGTTCAGTTCATCACCTTCAAGCCCGTGAGGATTGAGTAATGGAGCACACGCCCGCCTTTCACCCGCTCGACTACGTCTCCGTCCTGCGGCGCCGGCTCTGGTGGCTCGTCGTGCCGCTGGTGGTCGCGGCCATCATCGGCGCCGCGCTGGTGACCTTCCTGCCGCGGCAGTACCGCGCCCAGGCGACGCTGAGCGTGTCGCTGCCGGCACTGTCGCAGCAGCTCGTCGGCCAGCAGCGCACCGATCCCGAGGAACGCCGCCGCTCGATCACCCAGACGCTGATGAGCGATGCCGTGCTGCAGCGGGTGGTCCGTGAAGAGGGACTCGCCGCCGACGGCGACGTCACCCGCGCCACCCAGCGCCTGCGCGGCAACGTCCAGGTCGCCATGCCGCCCAACGACCCGGGGCTGCCGCCAGGGTCCTTCGAGCGCTTCTTCATCCGCTACGAAGACGCGTCGCCCGAGGCGACGCAGGCGATCACCAACAAGATTGCCGACGTGTTCGTCGACGAGAGCTCACGCCGCCGCGAGGTGCGCGCCGAGGAAACGTCGATGTTCATCGGCGCCCAGCTCCAGGCGAGCCAGGATCGGCTGCTCGAGCTCGAAGGGCGGCTCCGTGTCGCCAAGGAAGCGTTCATGGGCGCGCTGCCCGAGCAGACGGGCGCCAACGTCGCGATGGTGACCGGGCTGCAGCAGCAGCTCGAGACGACCAGCAACGCCATCCGCGGCGAGCAGGACCGCCTGTCGGTCATCGAGCGGCAGATCGAGACCATGCGGTCGGGCACGGCGAACGCCGACCCCTCGCTCCCCGGCGTGCCGGCGAGCGCTTCGGCGCTGGCGGTGCGCGTCGTGCAGCTCGAGCGCGAGCTGGCCACGGCGAAGACGCTCTACACCGACAAGCATCCCGAGGTCGTCCGCCTGACGAGCGACCTGGCGCAGGCGCGCCGCGAGGCAGCCGCCGAGGCGAGCCGCCCCGAGGAAGAGCGCACGGCCTCGCTGCGGGTTGACCCGGCCTACCGGGCGCTGCTCGGCGACCGCGAGCAGAGCCGACTCCGCATCCGCGAGCTGCAGCGGCAGGAGGGACAGATTCGCGGCCAGATCGGGATGTATCGCGCCCGCGTCGAGTCGGCGCCGCGCGTCGAGCAGCAGATCGCCACGCTGCAGCGCGAGTACGACCTCGAGCGCGAGCAGTACGCCGAGCTGACCTCGCGTCTCCGCAACGCGGAGATGAGCGAGAGCCTCGAGCGCAACCGCGGCGGCGAGCAGTTCACCGTGCTCGCCTACGCCGGCCTGCCCGGGGCGCCGTTCTCACCCAACACCCAGCGGCTGATGCTGGTCACGCTCCTGCTCGGCATCTGCGCCGGCGGCGGGCTGGCGCTCGGCCGCGAGTACCTGGACCGCTCGATTCACGACGCCCGGGCCCTCAACGATCTCGACCTGCCGGTGCTCGGCGAGATTCCGCGCATCGCCCACGTGTAAGGAGACGAGAGATGAGCCGCATTCAGGAAATTCTCGCCAAGGCCGAACGCGAGGGAACGGCCCGGAGGCCGCAGCCGACCGCCGTGCCGGCACCACCGCCAGTCGCGCCGCCGACCGCCGTCAGCCTGGCGACGGCCCCGGCATCGTCGACGCACCAGTTCGATGGCACCGCCGCGCTGGCCCCTGCGGTGGAAGAGGTCCGCACCGTAACCGCGACACTGCATCCGGCGCTGGTGGCCGCGCTCAACCCGCACTCCGACGCGGCCGAGCAGTACCGATCTGTCCGCACGCGCCTGGCCCAGCACGAAGGGCACGCGCCGATGCGCACCATCGCCGTGACCAGCCCCGGCGAGGGGGACGGCAAGTCGGTGACGGCCGCCAACCTGGCGCTGACGATGGCGCAGGAGATCCAGACCACCGTCGTCCTGGTCGACACCGAGCTGCGCACGCCGGCGGCGCACGCGCTGCTCGGCGTCGCCGGCACGCCGGGCCTGGCCGAGGTGCTCTCCGGCGAGGCCACGCTGGACGAGGCGCTGCTCTACCTGCCCGAGCTGCGGCTGACGCTGCTGCCGGCCGGCGCGACTCCGCAGTTCCCGACCGAACTCCTCGGCTCGAATGCCATGCGCCGCACCCTCGACACGCTGCGCAGCCGCTTCGACCGCATCGTCCTCGACGTGCCGGCGGTGGCGCCGCTGGCCGACGCCGGGACGGTCGGCCCGTTGGCCGACGGCGTGCTTATGGTCGTGCGCGCCGGCGTCACCAAGCGGCCGGCGCTGGACCAGGCGCTCGGCGCCTTCCCGGACGGCCACGTCGTCGGGGTGATCCTGAACGAGTCCAGGTAGGGGGCCATGCAACTCTTCAACAGGTACGTGTCGCCGCGCGGGCTCACGGTCTTCGGGTTCGAGATCCTCCTGATCTTCGGCTCGGTGGCGGTGGCGGCCCGCGCGCATGGCGCCGCGACGGACGTGTCGACAGACCTGTGGAAGATCGCGCTGATCACCGGCCTCTGCCAGGTCTGCTTCTACTACAACGACCTCTACGACCTGACCGTCGTCCACTCGAGCCGCGAGCTGCTCATCCGGCTGCTGCAGGCGGCCGGGGCGGCGTCGATCATCATCGCGCTGCTCTACCTGCTCATCCCGTCGATTGCCATCGGCAACGGGATCTTCGTGTCGGCGCTGGTCATCTTCCTGACGGCGATCGTCGCCTGGCGGCTGCTCTTCAACCGGCTCGCCTACGCCAGCAACCTGGAAGAACGGGTGCTCATCGTCGGCACCGGTCCGACGGCGCGCATGGTGGCGCGGCAGATCCAGACCCAGCACGACTTCGGCTACCGCGTGGTCGGCTTCATCAGCGACCAGCCGGGCGGCCAGGGAGTGATCAACCCGGTCGCCGTTGGCACCGCCGAAGACATCCCGACACTCGTCGAGCGCTACGACGTCGACCGCATCGTCGTCGGCCTCGCCGACCGCCGCGGCCGCCTGCCGATCTCGGAACTGCTGCAGGCGAAGCTCTCGGGCATTCACGTCGAGGACGCGACGACGACGTACGAGCGGCTGACCGGGAAGATCCTGATCGACGACCTGAAGCCGAGCTGGCTGATCTTCTCGGACGGCTTCGTCATCTCGCGCTGGACGCGCTTCATGAAGCGCGCGTTCGATCTCGTCCTCGCCTCGACCGGGTTCGTGCTGGCGGCGCCGTTGACGCTGCTGACGGCACTGGCCGTGTACCTGGACTCGGACGGGCCGGTCCTCTACTGCCAGGAGCGCGTCGGCGAGAACGGCCGGACCTTCATGCTCTACAAGTTCCGCTCGATGCGCGCGGACGCGGAACAGGGCGGCACGCCGATCTGGGCGCGCGACGGCGACAACCGGGTCACCCGCGTCGGCCGGTTCATCCGCATGACGCGCCTCGACGAGCTGCCGCAGCTGTGGAACGTGCTGCGCGGCGACATGAGCTTCGTCGGCCCGCGGCCGGAGCGCCCGTTCTTCGTCGAGCAGCTGGCGCGCGAGATCCCGTTCTACCAGCAGCGGCACGCCGTGAAGCCGGGCGTGACCGGCTGGGCGCAGGTCAAGTACCAGTACGGCTCCTCCGTGGAAGACGCCATGGAGAAGCTGCGCTACGACCTCTACTACATCAAGCACCTGTCGATCGCCCTCGACCTGTCGATCGTCTTCGACACGGTGAAGGTGATCCTGTTCGGGAAGGGGGCGAAGTGAGGGGCGTCATCCTCGCCGCGGGTCGCGGCGCGCGCCTCAACGGCGCCAACTCCGACATGCCGAAGTGCCTGGCCACCGTCGGCGGCGAGACGCTGCTGTCGCGCAACGTCCGCCTGCTGCGCGAGGCCGGGGTCGACGAGGTCGTGGTCGTGGTCGGCTGCGCCGCCGACACGGTGCGCCGGACGCTGTCGGACGTCACGTTCGTCGAGAACGCGCGCTTCGCGCAGACCAACAGCCTGTACTCGCTCTGGCTCGCCCGGCCGTGGCTCGCCGACGGGTTCGTGGTGATGAACTGCGACGTCCTCGTCCACCCGCAGCTGTTGACCGACCTGCTGACGGCACGGCACGAGGACGCGCTGCTGCTCGCCTACCGCGACGCCGACACGACGTTCGGCGACGAGGAAATGAAGGTGCAGGTCCGCTGCGGCCGCGTCGTCGACATGTCGAAGACGATGGCGCCGGGCGAGGCCGACGCCGAGAACCTCGGCATCGTCAAGTTCGGCACCGACGGCGCGCGGCTGCTCGTCGAGAAACTGGACGCGATCGTCAGCAGCGGCGAGCACAAGGCCTGGGTCCCGCGGGCGTTCGTCGCCTTTGCCGCCGAGCGGCCGCTCCATGCGATCGGCACGCGCGGCTACCCGTGGACCGAGATCGACTTCCCCGAGGACTACCGGCGGGCGGTCGAAGTGGTGCTCCCTGACATCGAACGCGATCTGACGGACGCCATCCGGCGGTCCGCCTGAGAGGCCTATGTACGAACGCTACTTCCAGTTGAGGGAGCGCCCGTTCGCGCTGAGCCCCGACCCGGACTACCTCTACCCGAGCCGGGTCCACCAGGAGGCGCTCAGTTACCTCCGCTACGGCATCGAGGGGCACGCCGGGTTCGTGGTCATCACCGGCGAGATCGGCTCCGGCAAGACGACGATGCTGCAGTCGCTGCTGGGCGGGCTCGATCGCAGCACGGCCGTGTCGCGGATCATGAACACGCTGCTCGAGCCGCGCGAGCTGCTCGAGGCGATCGTCATCGACTTCGGCATCGACCCCACCGGACTGGGCAAGCCGATGCTGCTGCGCAAGCTGGCCGACTTCCTGGTCCAGCAGCGGCAGGCGGGGCGGCTGACGCTGCTCGTCATCGACGAGGCGCAGAACCTCTCGCTGCCGGCGCTCGAAGAGATCCGGATGCTGTCGAACCTCGAGACCGAGAAGTCGAAGCTGATCCAGATCATCATGGTCGGCCAGCCGGAACTGCGCGAGAAGCTGGGGATGCCGCAGCTCGAGCAGCTGCGCCAGCGAATCACCGTCAGCTACCACCTGCAGCCGCTCGACGCCGACGAGACGGCCAACTACATCAACCACCGGCTGAAGCGGGCGGCGATCGGGCCGCCGCCGGAGTTCCCGCGCCCGGTGACCGACCTGATCCACCGGCGCAGCCGCGGCGTGCCGCGCATCATCAACGTGATCGCCGACGCCACGCTGCTGTTCGCCTATGGCGTCGACCGCCGCAGCATCGACCTCGACATCGTCAACGAGGCGCTGGCCGAGCTGGATGCCACCGGCGTCCTGGCGTCGTACCAGCGCGAGGCCGCCGCAGCCGCAATGGCCACGTCCGTGTCGGTGGCCGAGACCGAGGAAGCGCTGCGGATTGCCGAAGACGTCCGGCGAAAGGAACAGGCCATCCTCGCCCGCGAGCGCCAGTTGCAGCAGCGCGAGCAGGAGATCGCCGCGCAGCAGAGGATTGTCGCCGAGGAGGCGCGGCTGTTGGCCGCCGCCCGCGCGGTGAAGACCGAGGCGAAGGTGCCCGGGCCTGCCGTGGCGACGTCGACCGCCGGACCACCGCACCCTCGGACCACCGGACCTACGGACCCCCGGACCCTTCGGGTCCAGCGCTACGAGGACGCCTTCCCTGTCCGCCGGCGGCCGCAGCCGGTGGGGTTCTGGGACAAGGTGCGCCGCGTGCTGTTTGGCGATACCGCCCCCAACGTGAACTGACAGACGCCTGTTTATGAACCAGACCGCTTCCCAGCTGCTCGACAAGATCCAGTCCCGCCGCGCCCGCGCCGGCGTCATCGGCCTCGGTTACGTCGGCCTGCCGCTGGCCGTCGAGTTCGCGCGCGTGGGGCTGACGACGGTCGGCATCGATCTCGACGCGCGCAAGGTCGACGAGATCAACGCCGGCCACTCGTACATCCCGGATGTCCCGACCGTGGACGTGGCGGCGCTGCGCCGCACCGGACGCCTCAGCGCCACGACCGACTTCTCGATCATCCGCGAGCTCGACACGCTCAACATCTGCGTGCCGACGCCGCTGCGCAAGACGAAGGACCCGGACATGTCCTACATCGTCTCGGCGGCAGAACAGATCGCGCAGTTCATCCACCCCGGGATGCTGATCGTCCTCGAGTCGACGACCTACCCGGGGACGACGGCCGAACTGCTGCAACCGATGTTCGAGGCCTCAGGGCTGGTGGTCGGCCGTGACATCTTCCTGGCGTTCTCGCCCGAGCGCGTCGATCCGGCCAACGAGCACTTCAACACGCGCAACACGCCAAAGGTGGTCGGCGGGACGACGCCGCGGTGCTCGACGCTGGCGGCGGCGCTGTACGGAACGGCCATCGATCGGATCGTGCCGGTGAGCTCGACGCAGGTGGCCGAGATGGTCAAGCTGCTCGAGAACACGTTCCGCGCCGTGAACATCGGCCTGGTCAACGAGCTGGCGCTGATGTGCGACCGCATGGGCATCGACGTCTGGGAGGTCGTCAACGCGGCGAAGACCAAGCCGTTCGGCTTCATGGCCTTCTACCCCGGGCCCGGCCTCGGCGGCCACTGCATTCCGATCGATCCGTTCTACCTGTCGTGGAAGGCGAAGCAGAGCGGGTTCGAGGCGCGCTTCATCGAGCTGGCCGGCCAGGTGAACGCGTCGATGCCGCACTACGTGGCCGACAAGGTCGGCGAGGCGCTGAACAGCCGCCGCAAGGCGGTGAACGGATCGCGCGTGCTGGTGCTCGGCATCGCCTACAAGAAGAACATCGACGACATCCGTGAGTCGCCGGCGCTCGACGTCATGCACGTACTGCGCGAGCGCGGCGCCGACGTGGCCTACGCCGATCCGCACGCGCCCCGGCTGCGCGCCCGCGACTGGCCGGGCGGCGTCGACCTGCGGTCCGTGGATCCGACCGACGAGGAAGTGGCGCGCTACGACTGCGTGGTCATCCTCACCGATCACGCGGCGTTCGACTACGAGCGCATCGTCTCCGCCGCGGCACTGGTCGTCGACACGCGCAACGCCATCGGCCCGACCGACGCGCCGCACGTCTTCCGCCTCGGCGCGCCGCGCCGGCCGGTGGAGCCGGCCCCCACGGCGGAGGCCGCCTAGCGGGCCATGCAGGCG
>JBFWUM010000054.1:0-24667 GCA_050247255.1 Vicinamibacterales bacterium
TGTAAATATTTTATAGCTGTGCTGGACGATGTAAAAAATACAAACTAGTATGCGAGCTTAGCCGCGGCGCCGCCTCCCCCGCGACCTGCGGCCACGAGGGAAATGAATGTCATCCACTACCGCCGGGGAGCGCGTCCTGATCGTCGAAGACGAGCCGTCGACGCGGCTCGGCCTCACCGAGCTCGTGCGTACCTGGGGCTTCACGACCGAATCGGCGGCCGACGGTGAAGAGGCGCTGCAGCGCGTCACCGCGTTTCGCCCGTCGATCATCATCAGCGACCTGGTCATGCCGCGCATGGGCGGCCTCGAGCTGCTGCGCGCGCTCAAGGACGATGGCGGCGACCTGACGATCGTGATCCTGACCGCGCAGGGCACCGTCGAGACTGCCGTCGAGGCGATCCGCGAGGGCGCCTACGACTACATGACCAAGCCGGTCGAGCCGCAGCGGCTGAAGATCCTGCTGGAGAAGATCGTCGAGCGGCACGAGACGCTGCGCGAGGTGAAGGTGCTGCGGCGCCAGCTGCGCGAGCACGGCACCTTCGGCAAGATGATCGGCACCAGCCCGCAGATGCGGAAGGTCTACCAGGTCATCGAGCAGGCGGCGCCGACGGCGGCGTCGGTGCTGATCTGGGGCGAGTCGGGCACCGGCAAGGAGCTCGTCGCGCAGACCATCCACCAGCTGTCGCCGCGCGCGCAGATGCCGTTCGTGCCGATCAACTGCGCGGCGATTCCCGAAACGCTGCTCGAAAGCGAGATCTTCGGCCACGAGAAGGGGGCGTTCACCGGCGCCACCGACCGGCGCGAGGGATGCTTCGAGCTGGCCGATCGCGGCACGCTGTTCCTCGACGAGATTGCCGAGATGACGCCGGCCACGCAGGTGAAGCTGCTGCGCGTGCTGCAGGAGCGGAAGTTCCGGCGGCTTGGCGGGCGCAACGAGCAGACCGTGGACGTCCGCGTGATTGCCGCGACCAACGTGAATCCCGCCGAGGCGGTGAGGTCGGGCAAGCTGCGCGAGGACCTCTACTACCGGCTCAACGTGTTCGCGATGGAGCTGCCGCCGCTGCGCCTGCGCAAGGAAGACCTGCCGCTGCTGGTCCAGTCGTTCATCGCCGAGTTCAACCAGCGCAACAACAAGGCGGTGACGGCGGTCGAGCCGGGCGCCATGCGGATCCTCGAGCAGTACAACTGGCCGGGCAACGTCCGCGAGCTGCGCAACGTCATCGAGCGCGCCGTCATCCTGTCGACCGGCGAGTTCATCGACGGCAAGCACCTGCCGCCGCTGGTGACCGACTCGCCGGATGTCGTCAAGCCGACGCTGTCGCTGGCCCCCGGCACCACCGTCGAGGAGGCCGAGACGCGGCTGATCCTGATGACCCTCGAGCACACGCGCGACAACAAGACGCGCGCCGCCGAGATCCTCGGCATCAGCCTGAAGACGCTGCACAACAAGCTGAACAAGCTCCGGGGGCGCATCCCGGGTCGAGACAAGGCCGAAGCCGTATCCCAGTGACGCGCCTCACACTGATCACGTACCACCGAGGCACCGAGACACCGAGATTCTTTTGTACAAATCGTGCTCGGTGCCTCGGTGCCTCGGTGGTCCGTCGCAGTGAAAGGTGCCGCCGATGAGACTGGGCATCAAGGGCAAGCAGATCGCCGGCGTCACCGCCATCGTCGCGCTGACGGTGGTGGCGCTCAGCGCCATCAACGTGGCGCGGCTGGCGCGGGTGGTGCTGCACGAGAGCGAGGCGCGCGGGCAGCTGCTGGCCAACGCCATCCTGCACCGTGCGCGCGAGGTGGTGCTGCCGGGCATCGAGCCGTACCAGGCGCTGCGATCGGACCCCGGGCTGCGCGCCATCCTCGAGTCGAGCATCTACGGCGAGAACGTCACCAGCGCGGCCATCGCCGACACGGCGGGGCGGATCATCGCCTCGAGCGACCCGACGCAGGAGGGGACGCAGCTCGTCGAGCGCGCGGACCTGGCGGCGCTGGTGGCCGAAGAGCGATCGGCGCTGGATCAGCTTCGGGTGATCTATTCGCGCGACGGGCAGACGCTCGAAATGCGGCAGCCGATGACGCTCGGCGATGCGGCGTTCGGGTCGATCCGCATTGGCGTGTCGACGCTGCTGATGCGCCAGGAGCTGAACAACTCGGTGCAGCCGGCGCTGATCACCGCCGCCATCGCGCTGGTCGTCGGCGTGTTCGTGGCCGGGCTGCTGGCGCAGGTGCTGCTGCGGCCGATCCATGTGATCCGCAGCGGGCTGACACGCCTCGGGCAGGGGGAGTTCGGCGTCACGCTCGACCTGCCGCAGAACGACGAGTTCGGCGACCTCGGCGCCTACTTCAACGACATCAGCCAGCAGCTGCTGGCCGACCGCGACGGCGATCCGAAAGCGCGCCTCGAAGCGATGCTGGCGTACTCGCGGAAGCTGGTGGCGCTCAACCGGCTGACCGCCGGCATTGCGCACGAGGTGAAGAACCCGCTGAACGCGATGATCATCCACCTCGAGCTGCTGCGGACGAAGATCCAGAAGGGGATGGTCAGCCCGACGCCGCAACCGGTGGCCGCGGGTTCGGCCCTCGGTCTCGCCGAAGCGCCGCGCAGCGGCGCGGAGGCAAGCGGAGCGCTCCAGCACGTCGAGATCATCGAGAGCGAGATTCGCCGCCTCGACGAGGTCGTGCAGGGCTTCCTGAAGTTCACGCGCCCTGAGGACCTGCGGCTCCAGCCGGTGGCGATGGCCGGGCTCTTCGACGAGATCTTCCCGGTGCTCGAGCCCGAGGCGGCCGCCAACGGCGTGAAGATCGTTTCCGACTGCGGCGCCAGCGTGCCGCCGGTCAACGGCGATCGCGCCATGCTGCGGCAGGTGTTCATGAACCTGGCGATCAACGCCATCCAGGCCATGCCGAACGGCGGCACCCTGCGCCTGAGCTGCCGCCCCGCCGGCTCGCGGGTTGAGGTGCGCATCGAGGACACCGGCGTCGGGATTCCGCCGGAACACCTCGGGAAGATCTTTGACCTGTACTTCACGACGAAGGATCATGGGACGGGGATCGGGTTGTCGATGGTCTACCGGATCATCCAGCTGCACGATGGCGACGTCGAGGTGCAGTCCACCCCGGGCCGCGGCACCACGTTCCGCGTCCTGCTCCCGAGGGCCAATGAAGACTGACATCAGGCGTGGGATTTGTGCCTTGTGCGTGGTGCTCGGTGCCTTGACGGCCGGCGCCTGCGCGAAGGCGCGCGCTGAGACGGTCCCGGATGGCCCGCCGCTGGCGGTGCCCGAGCCGCCGGCGCGTGTGCTGATGCCGGTCGAGGAGCCGCTCCCCGCGGCGTCCGCGACGCCCGAGACGCCGCCGGTAACCGCGCCGCGTCCGCCGGCGCGGCAGCCGGTTCGTCGTCCGGCGACCGCCGAGGCCGAGACCCGCCCCGACCCGGCGCCGCCCGCAGCGGCTGCCGCACCGGCGCCGGCGGCGCCCGCGCCGGTGCTGCGCGCCACGCCGTCGGCCGCCGACGTTGCCGCCGAGCGCAACGTGCGCGACCTGCTCGGGCGGGCGACGCGTGATCTCGGCCGGGTGGACTACGGCAGATTGAGCGCGAACGGCCGTTCGCAGTACGAGCAGTCGAAGCGATTCACGGAGCAGGCGGAGCAGGCGCTGAAGGATCGCAACCTGCCGTTTGCGGTGACGCTGGCCGACAAGGCGGCCACGCTCGCCGCGGAGCTACTTGGAAGCAGGTAAGACGACCTTTTCAGCCGTCATCACATCGTCTTCTTCCGGCAGCATCAGGTAGAGGATCAGCAGCGCGGCGCGCGGCAGGATGTAGGCGTTGACCGCGCGAATGTCCATCGCCGTCACGCCGCCCACCGGATCGATCAGTCCCGCCAGGCCGTAGCCGGCCGCCGTCATCACCATCATCCCGCCCAGCGCCCGCGCCGCCAGCCGCGGCCGGATCCCGAGCGCCAGCAAACCGCCGAGCAGCAGCTCGACGAAGCCGGTGACGTAGGCGACCGGGTAGATCGCCCAGCCGGGAAAATAGAACGCCATGTGCGACGCCTCGGCCACGTGTGCCGCGTAGGCGGCGGCGCCGACGGTCACCACCTTGTTGGCGCCGGCGAAGACGAACATCAGCCCGGCGATGGCGCGCGGGACGAACAGCGCCCAGGCGCGTTCGAGCGGCGTGGCGAGCGCGGCCATCAGGCGAGCGCCTCCTGCGCGCGCGGCTGCCGGCGCCGCCGCCGCAGCGCGTCCACCGAGAAGAGATCCCACTCGCGCGGCAGCAGCAGCACGAACAGCAGCAGCCCGCTGCGCGGGAGGATGAAGCCGTTCATCACGAACAGCGGCGACAGCACGAGGTGGCCGAAGGCGACCATCACCAGGATGCCGCCGAGCACCAGCAGCGCCGGGCGCGTGAAGAGGCCGATGAGCACCAGCGCGCCGAAGACCAGCTCCAGCACCGGGGTCGCCGTGCCGGTCAGCCACAGCGACCACTCCGGCAGGTAGGTGCCGGCGTAGGGCACCACGAACAGCCGGCGCGCGTGCTCGAGCGCGCCGATGGTGAACACCTTGTGGACGCCGGCGATGAAAAAGACGATGCCGAGCAGGGCGCGGGCGATGAACAGCGCCCAGGCGCGATCGAAGTTGGGCTGCACGGCGGCGACTATACCGCGCTTGCGCCGCCGCCGCGGATGGTTTATCGTCCTGTTTAACTAAATGGTTAAACCGGCCAGCCATCCCGCCGACGGCGCCGAGACGCGCATCCTGGACGCCGCCCATGCCGTGTTCCTGCGGCGCGGCACCGCCGGCGCCCGCATGCAGGAGATCGCGAAGGAAGCCAGGGTCAACCCGGCGCTGCTGCACTACTACTTCCGCTCGAAGGCGCGGCTGTCGGAGGCGGTGTTCACGCGCGCCGCCGCCCAGCTGCTGCCCGCCGCGTTCCAGATCCTCGGCTCGGACCGGCCGCTCGAGGACAAAGTGACGGCGATCGTCGACCACGAGCACGCGCAGCTCCTGAAGACGCCGTACCTGCCGGCCTACGTGCTGAGCGAGCTGGCGCACCACCCGGAACGGGCACGGCAGTTCCTGTCCGCGGTCACCGGCAGGACACCGGAGGAGATCGGCCGATCGGTCATGGCGCGGTTGAAGGCGCAGATCCAGGAACAGGTCAAGGCGGGCCGCATGCGCGCGATCGAGCCGGACCAGTTCGTCATCAACCTCATGTCGCTCTGCATCTTCCCGTTTGCCGCGCGCACCATGATCTGCACGCTGCTCGGCCTGGACGCTGCGGGGTTCGAGAAGTTCGTGGCGCGCCGGCGCAAGGAGCTGCCGGCGTCTTTCCTGAGAGGCCTTCGGCCATGAAGCAATGGTTGGTGGTGCTGGTGGTGCTGGTGGGGCCTGGGGCCTGGTGCCTGGTGCCTGGGGTGGCGTATGCGCAGGAGACGCTGCAACTCGGTGAGCTCGTGGATGCCGCGCTGGCGAGCGATCCGCGGACGGCGCAGGTCGAGCTCCTCGAGCGCGCCTCGGCGCTCCGTCAACGCAATGTCTCGGCGCAGTGGCGTCCCGCCGTCGGGCTCGAGGCGCAGGCACAGGCGCAGAGCGACGCCGTCGAAGCCTCGTTCCGCGGGCCTGACGGCCGTCCCGTGTTCTCGGCGTCCAGGCAGACCTACGACTCGTACCTGCGGGTCGAGCAGCGGCTGTTCGATCGCGGCATCGGCATCCAGGGTGACCTCGAACGGACGCAACTCGCCGAGCAGCAGGCGCGGGTACGCGCTGCGGTCTACGCGGTGCGGCAGCAGGTCAACGAGGCGTTCTTCGCCGCGCTCACCCTCGAACAGCGCGCCCGGGTGCTGCAGGCGGCGCTGGCCGAGCTCGAGGCGCGGCTGCGCGAGGCGCAGGCCCGTGTCGAGCAGGGGACCGCGCTCGCGGCGGATGCGGCAGCAGTCGAAGCCACGCTGTTGGAGCGCCGCCAGGCCGAAGACGAGGTGCAGTCGAATCGCCGCGCGGCGCTCGCCAGGCTCGCGGCCATCACCGGGCGGCAGATCCCGCGCGAGGCCACGCTGGCCGTGCCGGATCTTGCGGCGCGTGCAGCACACGTCACGACTGGCTCGTCACAGCAGCTGCGCCCCGAATATCAGTTGTTCGCCAGCACCCGGATGCGTCTTGCGGTGCAGCAGGCGCTGGCGGGCGCGCAGGGGCAACCGCGGGTGTCGGCCTTCATGCGCGCCGGCGTCGGGCGCCCGGGGTTGAACTTCGCCGAGCACGACACCCAGGCCTACGCCCTCGGCGGCGTGCGGCTGCAGTGGAACGCGTGGAACTGGGGAACGCCGCAGCGGGAGCGTGAGGCGCTGGCGCTGCAGCAGCAGATCACCGCTGCCGACCAGGATTACTTCTCGCGGCAACTCGCCGAAGGGGCAGCCGTTGACACCGAGGCCATCGCCCGGCTGCAGCGGGCTGTCGAGGGCGACGCGCGGATCGTCGCGCTCAGGGAGCAGGTCGAGCGCACGGCGGGTGCACGCATGCAGGAGGGGGTGCTGACGGCCTCCGACTACCTGGCGCGCAATGCGGAACTGCTGCAGGCACGCGTGGCCCAGGCCACGCATCGCATCGAACTGGAAGAGGCACGGGCCCGGCTGCTGACGCGCGCCGGCGTGGAGGTGAGGTGATGAGTCGACTGGCAGGGAGCCCGGGACTTCAGTCCCGGCTCGTGCTGATGCTGGCGCTGTTGCTGGTGGGATGTGCCGGGGCCGACGAACCCGACGCCTACGGCAACGTGGAGGCGACCGACGTGCTGGTATCGGCCGAAGTGGCCGGCCGCCTGATGACCTTCGAGGTCGACGAGGGGCAGCAGCTCGACGCCGGCGCCATCGTCGGTACCATCGACGCCGAGCCGCTGACCTTGCAGCGCACCCAGGCCGAGGCGCAGCGCGCGGCGACCGCCTCGCGCGCGACCGAGGTGGCGCGGCAGGTGCCGGTGCTCGAGGCGCAGCGCGCCGCCGCCGAGGCCCAGCGGGCGGCGGCGGACGCCCAGCGCAGCGGGTTGGAGAGCCAGCTCGAAATCGCGCGCCGGAACCTCGAGCGCACCCGGCGGCTCCGCGAGCAGGAGGCGGCCACCGCGCAACAACTCGATCAGGCCGAACGCGACGTCCGCGTGCTCGAAGAACAGGTGCGCGCGCAGGGGCAGCAGGTCGAAGCGCAGGTCCGCCAGGTGGCCGCTTACGAGGCGCAGATCGAGGCGGTGCGGGCGCAGCGGCAGACGGCCGCGCAGCAGGTGGCATCGGCCGAAGCGCAGGTCGCGCAGATCGACGATCGCATCCGCCGCAGCGAGGTCCGCAACCCGAGCGCCGGCACCGTGCTGGCGACCTTCGCCGAGCCGGGCGAGCTGGTGCAGGCCGGGCAGCCGCTGTATCGCATTGCCGATCTCGGCACCGTCGACGTGCGTGCTTACGTTGGCGAAGCGCAGCTGTCCGGCATCCGCGTCGGTCAGTCCGTGCAGGTGTCGTTCGATGCCGGCGGCAATGCGCGCCAGTCGCTCGACGGCACCATCACGCGGATCGCCGACCAGGCGGAGTTCACCCCGACGCCCATCCAGACGCGCGACGAGCGGACCGATCTCGTCTACGCCATCACCGTGCGCGTCGCCAACCCCGAACGCCGTCTCAAGATCGGAATGCCGGTCGATGTCGACTTCGCTGACGGCCAGTAACCTCGTCAAGAGGTTTGGGGCGGTGACGGCCGTGGACGGCGTGTCGTTCGACGTCAACCGCGGCGAGATCTTCGGCGTCATCGGCCCCGACGGCGCCGGCAAGACGACCCTGTTCCGCATGCTGGTCACGCTGCTCGTGCCTGACGAGGGCAAGGCGACCGTCCTTGGCCTCGACGTCGTGCGCGACCTGTGGCAGATTCGCCGGCGCGTCGGCTACATGCCCGGGCGGTTCTCGCTCTATCCCGACCTGAGCGTCGAGGAGAACGTTCGCTTCTTCGCGTCGGTCTTCGGCACCACGCTCGAGCGCGAGTACGAGCAGATCGCGCCGATCTACCGCCAGCTCGAACCCTTTCGCGATCGCCGCGCGGGCGCGCTCTCGGGCGGCATGAAGCAGAAGCTCGCGCTCTGCTGCGCGCTCGTGCACCGGCCGGAGGTGCTGTTCCTCGACGAGCCGACCACCGGCGTCGATGCCGTCTCGCGCCGCGAGTTCTGGGACCTGCTCCATCGCCTGCAGCAGGATGGGCTGACGATGGTCGTGTCGACGCCGTACATGGACGAGGCGAGCCGCTGCGATCGGGTGGCGCTGATGCAGGGCGGCCGAATCATCGGCCTCGACACGCCGGCGGCCGTCGCGCAGTCGTTCGGCCGGCCGCTCTACGGCGTTCGCGTGGCCAACCGCTACGAAGGGCTGCTCGCACTGCGCCGATTTCCGCACGCCCACAGTGTCTTCCCGTTTGGCGATGTCCTCCACTACACCGATGCGCGTCCCGGCCTGGCCGCAGGCACGCTGCAGTCCGAGCTGCGAACGCTGCTTGGTGCGGACGCCACCGTTGAAACGCTCGCGCCGACGGTCGAAGACGTGTTCATGGCAAGGATGCAATGACTGCCGCAATCGACGCCGTGGACCTCACTCGAACGTTCGGTGACTTCACCGCGGTCGATCGCATTGCCTTCGACGTGCGTCCCGGCGAGGTGTTCGGCTTTCTCGGCGCCAATGGCGCGGGCAAGACGACCGCCATCCGGATGCTGACCGGCCTGCTGACGCCGAGCGGCGGTCGCGCGACCGTGGCCGGCCACGACGTCTACACCGGCAGCGAAGCCATCAAGCGCAGCATCGGCTACATGAGCCAGCGCTTCTCGCTCTACGACGACCTCTCGGCGCGGGAGAACATGCGCCTCTACGGCGGGATCTACGACCTGTCACGGGCCGATATCCGCGCCCGCACGTCCGAGCTGATGGGGCGCCTTCGCCTCGAGCACGTCGCCGACACGCCGGTGCGCGAGCTGCCGCTCGGGTGGCGCCAGAAGATCGCCTTCTCCACCGCCGTGCTGCACCGCCCGGCCATCGTCTTTCTCGACGAGCCGACGGGCGGGGTCGACCCGATCACCCGCCGGCAGTTCTGGGAACTGATCTACGAAGTCGCTGCCGCCGGTACCACGGTGCTGGTGACGACCCACTACATGGACGAGGCGGAGTATTGCGACCGCGTGTCGATCATGGTGGCCGGCCGCATTGCCGCCATGGGGACGCCGGCGGAGCTGAAGGTACAATCCGGCGCCCCGTCGATCGACGACCTGTTCGTGAGGCTCGCCCGGTGAGCGCCTTCCTGGGGCTGCTGCGGAAGGAGCTGTATCACCTGCGGCGCGATCGCCGGACCCTGGCGGTGATCATCGCCATGCCGGTGCTGCAGGTCGTCATCTTCGGCTATGCCATCCGCACGGATGTCGATCGCGTCCGCCTGGCGATCGTCGATCCGAAGCCGGACGCCGCCACACTGGCCTTGCGCGGACGCTTCGATGCCGCCGGCGTCTTCGAGACGCGCGCGGTCCTGCAGCGGAGCGCCGACGTCGATCGCCTGTTCCAGACCGGCGAGGTGCAGCAGGCCATCGTGTTCGAGCCCGGGTTCGGCGACGACCTCGGGTCGGGCACGCCGGCGCCGCTGCTGGTGATCACCGACGGCACCGAGCCGAACATCGCCAGCCTGGCGCAGTCGTACGCCCAGTTCGTCATCCGCGACTACGAGCGGCAGCTGGCGCCCCCCGGCGCCGCCGCCGGCATCGTCGCCACCTCGCGCATGCGGTTCAATCCCACGCGCGAGAGCTCGGACCTGTTCGTCCCAGGGCTGATGGCGTTCGTGCTGACGGTGATTTCGTCGCTGATGACGGCCATCTCGCTGGCCCGCGAAAAGGAAATGGGCACGCTCGAAGCCATGCTCGTGTCGCCGCTCCAGCCGGCGGCGATCATCGCCGGCAAGGTGCTGCCGTACCTCGGCATCGGGTTCATCGCGGCGGTCGGGGTCATTGTCGAGGGCACGCTCGTCTTCGACGTGCCGCTGCGCGGCAGCGTGGCGCTGCTGCTGGGCGAGGCGCTGCTCTTCATCCTCGCCTCGCTCGCCCTGGGCGTGCTCATCTCTTCCCGCACCTCCTCGCAGCGCGTGGCGACGATGGCGGCGCTGCTGGGGACCATGCTGCCCAACGTGATGCTGTCCGGCTTCGTGTTCCCGGTCGAGAGCATGCCGTGGCCGCTGCGGGCGATTTCCAACATCATCGCCGGCCGGTGGTTCGTGGAGATCGCCCGCGGCATCATGCTGAAGGGGGTCGGCCTCGAATACCTGTGGCAGGAGACGCTGATCCTCGCGGCGATGGCGTTCGTGCTGCTCGCGGCGAGCGTGCGCTCGTTCAAGCCGAGGCTGGGGTAGGGCGGTGCGGCGCATCTTCTACCTCGCCCAGGCCGAGTTCCTCCACGTCCTTCGCGACAAGGCGACGCTGGCGCAGGCGCTGGTCGTGCCGGTCGTGCAGCTGCTGATCCTGTCGAACGCCGCGACGTTCGAGGTGGCCAACACCCCGGCGTGGATCGTCGACCTCGATCGCAGCGTGCTGTCGCGCGGGCTGGTCAGCCGGATGGGCGCCTCGGAGCACTTCGAGATCATCGGCGACGCGCCGTCGATGGCCCAGGCGGGGGAGGCGATGCTGGCGGGCGAGGCGACGCTGGTGCTGACGATTCCGCGCGGGTTCGAGGAGGATCTCGTCGAAACGCGGCGCGCGCGCGTCGAGATCGCCGTCAACGCCGAGAAGGGCGCCGCCGCCGGCATCGTGCAGTCGTACGCCGCGCGCATCCTGAACGACTATTCCCGCGAGGTGTTGCCGCCTGCCCGCCGAAGCCTTGGCGGAGGCGGGTGGGGCGCACCTTCACGGGGTGCCGCCATCGACATCCGCCAGCGCGCCCGCTACAACCCGACGTTGAACTACGCGCACTACATGGTGCCCGGCATTCTCGTCGGGCTGATCACCATCATCGGCACGCTGCTGACGTCCCAGAACATCGCCCGCGAGAAGGAGCTCGGCACGCTCGAGCAGCTGAACGTGACGCCGATTACCCGCGGCCAGTTCATCGCCGGCAAGCTCCTGCCGTTCTGGGGACTGGCGCTGGTCGAGCTCGGCATCGGCCTGGCCGTCGGCGTGCTCGTGTTCGACATCCCGGTGCGCGGCAACCCGCTGCTGCTCTTTGCCGCGGCCGCCGTCTACATGACCGTGGTGCTCGGCGTCGGCCTCTGGATCTCGACGCTGGTCCACACCCAGCAGCAGGCGATGTTCGTCTCGTTCTTCATCATCGTCATCTACCTGCTGATGAGCGGGCTGTTCACGCCGATCGACAGCATGGAGCCGTGGGTGCAGGACGTGACGCTGGCCAACCCCGTGCGCCACTTCGTGCAGATCTCGAGGGCGATCCTGATCAAGGGCGCCGGCATCGAAGAGATCGTCCAGCCGTTGCTCGTCCTCGCCCTCATGGGCGCAGCAGCCCTGACGTTCGCCGTGCGGCAACACCACAAGCGCACGGCCTAAAGAAGAAGATCACAGGAGGAAAGGAGGAAGGAGATTTCTTGTACTTCTTGTACAAAGAGAACTCCTTTCTCCTTGCCTCCTGTGTACGTACGTGATCAGTGTGAGGCGCTACGAGTACGACGCGATGAAGGGCGCCTCGGCCTCCCGCGTGCGGGCGATCCACCATTCGGCCCAGGCCAGGTTGGGCACCCAGCTAATCCACGCCACGGCCTGGTAGGCGGGGGTGAAGTCGCCGAGCGCCATCGCCAACAGCGGCAGCTCGATGCGCAGCATCACCGCCGCGAAGAGCAGGGCGTAGCTCCGCAGCATCCAGGCGCGGTGCGCCGCGATGTCCCACCGCTTGATCGACAGGAATGCCTGCAGCGTCGTGCCGATCAGCGCCAGGCCGAGCAGGCCGAAGCCGACGTGGGTGAGCCAGCCGCCGAACGAGTAGATCGCCATGTAGACGCCCACCGCGCCGGTGACCGTCGCCGCCACGACATAGGTGACCCCCGCGCGTCGGTGCCACGCCGGCCGGTTGACGAGCAGCGACCGCCGGAACTGCAGCGCTCCCGTGAGCATTGCCACGCTGCCGAACAGCGCATGCGGATAAATGCCCCACGGCCGCGCCACGAACGAGTCGAACAGCTGGTCCGGGTACATACCCGGTCCAACGACGATGTAGGCAAGCGCGTAGAGCGCGACGAGGAACCCCGATACCAGAACCAGCCAATACATACAGATCACAGGAGAAAGGAGGAAGGAGACTCCCTGATTTTCGTGGACATAAGAAATACTCCTTTCTCCTTCCTGCTGTGAAGTTGCGTGCGCAGTGGCTGTCGGCTGTCTAAAAGGTGACACCCAACCCGAAGTGCACTCTCGGTTTCCCGTGCTCGGGCCAGGCGATGGCCAGATCGCCGATGATCGGGCCTCCGCCGAAATAGATGCCACCGCCGGCCCCGCGATCGAAGCGGCGGCCGCGCAGGCGCTCGCCGGCATTCCATGTCGTGCCGGCGTCGACGAAGGCCTGCAGCCCGAAGCGCCCCGTGTTGAGCGGGGAGTTGAGCGGCAGCCGCAGCTCCGCCGAGGCGACCGCCATGTTGTCGCCGGCCCGGAAGCCGGCGCGGTAGCCGCGCAGCGTCCGGCCGCCGCCGAGCAGCGGCTGCTCCAGGCGGGGGAGCGCACGGTTAGCGGTCTGCGCCTCCGCGCGCAAGGCAACCACCATCGAACCGCCGACGCCGACGTAGCCGCGCAGGTCGGTGCGCGCAACCATCGCCGCGCGTGGCAGCGCACGCGCCGACAGGCGCTCAATGCCGAAAGCGGCGTACGCCGCGTTGCGCGGGAACGACGGGTCGATCCGCGTGTCGATGGCGATGTCGGCGCCGATCGCCGTGTGCCGGTCACGCTCGTCACCATCGTCCACGCGCGCCGTGCGGCCGCCGCCGCCGGCGCGGAGCCACGAGGTGAGCGCGCGCTCGCCGCGCGCGCGCAACTCGAGCCGCCGATCGGAAACCTGGTAGTGCGGGTTGACGCGGCGGGTGAGCGAGCCATCGACCCGGACCGTCGTCAACGGGCCGCGCGTGAACCGGCGCTCGAACTCCACGCCGGCGCGCCGCTCGCCGCCCCAGGTGAGCGGCACGCTGATCCGAGAGCGCGGGCCAAGTGGATCGATGAACGCCATGCGCGCGCCGTAGGTGAAGCCGTAACCGTCGGCGTAGCCAAGCACCGGCGACCACATGCTGGCTGCTCGCATGCGCCGCATCGGCCCCGGTGTTCCCACCACGTCGGGCGCCGCCCCGGGCAGTTCGTCGACGACGACGATGACGAGGATCTGCGTCGGATCGGCAATCGAGGCAAATCGCCGCAGCACGTCGACGCCCGAGAACCGGCCCGATGCATCCAGCCGTTCCCGCGCCCCGGCGAGCTCGGTCTCGCTCGCACCGCCGCCGGCCACCAGGCCGGCAATGGCGAGCACATCCGCATCCGGCGTCGTGTGGTTGCCGTGGATCCGGACTTCGACGATGCGCTCAACCGCCTGCGCGGCCACGGAGGGCACGGAGACGAATTGGCCACAAAGGGCACAAAGAACACAAAGAAGGTTCCAGGACGATGCGGATAATTCCTTGTGATCTTTGTGGTCTTTGTGGCTAACCAACTTTGTGTCTCGGTGGCTACCGGATCCGGGCCCCGGTGACCGCTTCTTTGTGGTCGCGGTAGCGCA
The DNA here is from genome assembly GCA_050247255.1 of Vicinamibacterales bacterium. GTDB lineage: Bacteria > Acidobacteriota > Vicinamibacteria > Vicinamibacterales > UBA2999 > JBFWUM01. The sequence continues at coordinate 13,743 of JBFWUM010000054.1, forward strand.
CGTCGTAGCGCGCATCGAAGGTGCCCATGGCGAGCGTCATGGCGAATCGCATGTCGATGCGATCCGGCAGCCAGACGCCGGGAAACGGCTGGCCCATCCGCATGGTCGCGGAGATGTCGTCCATGCGGGCCAGGGAACGGCCGGGCAGGAAGTCGAAGTCGATGTTGCGGAAGTCGTACTGCAGGATCTGACGCTCGGCCGGCTCGACCCAGAGCGTGACGAGCGAGACCTTGTTCATCGCCCTGTTCATGCGGACCTCGCCGGCGCCGCGGGCCTTGTCGTCGCCGAAGAGGCGCTGCGGATAGTACTCGATGCGGAGGACCTCGCGACCGAGCAGCTGCTCGCGGCCGACGAGGGCGTAGCGTCCCGGCTCGAACTTGAACTTGAGGAAGTACGCCGACGACACGAACCGCGGCTGGTTGCCGGGATCGACGAGATCGTTCAGCCCCGCATCGCCCCCGTCAGCTTCGGCGCGGCGTTGCCCGGCGCGCTCCTCCCGCTGCTGCTCCTCACGGATCCAGCGATCCTCGGCGCGACGCCGATCTTCCTCGCCAATCGCGACGCCGTCGGCGCGTATCGGGCTGCGCACGAACACGCCGTCCTCGCGCAGGAACCAGTCGTACTCGCGCGCGAAGCCGTAGAGCCGGCGGCCGTTGGGACCGGTGAGCCGGAACGTCTCGTCTTCCGAGAGGGTGTACTGCTGGAGCTTCTTCCAGTTTTCATCGCGCCGCGCCAGGACCTCGGCCATGAAGGTATCGAGGTCCGATTGGGCGGATGCACCAGACGCCAGGAGCAGTATCAGCAGGGCGACAGCGCGCGGCATGCGCCATTTGGACGAACGCTTGAGACGCGAAGTTCTCATCCCGGGTGCCCGAGCTACCCACCGACCCCAGCCGTTAGGTAAACCGTTACCTACCACGCCAAAAACCTAAGGATTTCCTCGGTGTCTCGGTGTCTCGGTGGTTCGTGAGGACATGGCACGGCCCCTGCTCTATAGGGTCCCAGAGATTGAAAGTTTCCCACCCGCGCAGCGAAAGTGGCGCGGGCCCAAGCCTTCCAAAGACAGCCTGCCTGTGCACCCGGGGGAGGCCCGAAAGGGCCTCCTTCCCGCCTACAATCTAAGCACCCATGAGTTCAGAGGGCGACAAGGACCGGCCGTCCACGGAGATGGCGCGGCGGCTGCGCGACGAAGTGCGCGCGGAAGCGCAGCGCGAGGCTGACGCCATCATCAGCAAGGCGCGCAGCGACATCAAGGAGATCGTCTCGAGCGCCTATTCGGAGCTCCTCGTGCTGCGCGCGCAGGTGCAGGCGATCAGCGACGAGAAGGTGGACCAGACGCTGCCCGCGTCGGTGACGCAATTCGAGGTCGACGCCGAAAATCTCCGGCGCCAACTCGGGCACAGCGGTGTCGAGGACGCCCCGGCAGGGCCGCGCGCGGCGCTGCCTCCCCCTGGGTCTGAGCCGGAGCTGGAGCCGGAGCCAGAGCCAGAGCCAGAGCCAGAGTGGGCGCCGGCGCGCGAGCCGCAGCCGGTCTTTGCGACCTCCTATGTCGATCGGGCGGACCGCCGGCCGTCGAGGCGCCTCGTGCCGACCGCAGCCGCGTTAGCCATCCTGGCGATAGCGGCACTCTGGTTCTTCGTGCGCGACGACGGCAGCGAAACGCAGTTCACCGAGCCCGATCCGGTTTCGACTCCCGCGCCGGCCGAGCCAGCCGCGGCGCCGCCGATATCCGCGCCTGAAACCGCGCCGGCGGATCCCGCCCCCGGCACGGCGACGGCGCCTGGCACGGACGCGGCTCCCGGGTCTGCGTTCCCGGCCGGGACCGTGACCCTGGAACTGCGCGCGACACGCTCGGTGTGGGTCCGCGCCGACGTGGACGGCGACCGGGACAATGGCCGCATTTACGACGCGGGCGCCACGTGGACGATTGGCCCGGCGAAGTCGGTGGCGTTGCGCGTTGGCGACGGTGGCGCGTTGTCCGTGGCTGTGAACGGCGGCGAAGCAGCTGCCGCCGGCGCCGATGGCGTCGTCGTCAATCGGCGCTATGGCGAGGCATCGGCCGCCGAACCGCAGCCCGACGAGCCGGCGGCGGCCCCGGCCCAGACGACGCAGCCCACGACCGTGGCGGCGGCGCCAGTGACGCCGCGCCCCACGCCAGCCGCAGCGCCGCCGATTTCCAGTCCTGCCCCAGCGACCCCAGCAACCCAGCGACCGACCCCGCCGCCCGCGCAGCAGGCGGCCCAGGCCCAGCCACAGCCGGCGCCGCCCGCCGATCCGGCGGCGCGCCTCGATGCCGAGATCCGCGGGCTGGATCGCCGCTGGTTCGAGGCGAGCTACCGCGGCGACGAGGCGGCGCTGCGCACGCTGCGCGCGCCGAGCTTCCAGGTGAACGACTCCCGCGGTCCGCTCACCCGGCCGGCGCAGGGCGCCACGGTGCAGCGGCGGCTGGGTCGCGCCGGTGTGACGATGGTCGGCAACGATGCCGTGCTGGCCGGCCGGATGATCGAGGAGGTGGCCGGCGGATCGGCGCTCGAGTCGCTGTTCTCCGAGATCTGGGTCCGCACCGGCGACGGGTGGCGGCTCTCGGAACTCCGCATCCAGCCGGCACCGCCCCCCACCGAAACCCAGCCTCAACCATAAAGTCGTAAACCGCTGATCAGCAACGATCGGCGTGCGACAATATATCCAGATATTGCGAGTGCCCTACAAAATAGGCGCAATATCTTGTGGTTTGCTGCTTGACAAAGCCCAGGACTGGGCGCACCATGCCTCTCGCGCTCAACGAGGTTTCGAGGCAGGAGTCCTTCCCAGCATTCCGGGCCGGAAAGCCGCAAGAGCTCGAGCGCAATTCACAACATTGATGCTTTGAGGGTCGCTACCCCCAGGGGTGGGTGTGCGTCCCGTTGGCTGGGTGATCCCTGGCGCGTTTGGAGGAAGAGGATGAACGAAAGAGGCCCTGCCCGCGAGGCGGCCGGCGCTGCCGGTCAGCAGGCGACGACCGGAGGATCTGTCGAACAGGCCGTCCGGACGAAGAAGGCGGCGGAAATCTCGAAGACGCCGGCGGCGCCGGGACTCGATTTCCCCCGCTACTTCACGCTGCCTGGCGTCGATCCGTTCGACGAGGTCGAGTGGGAGATCCGCTCGGCCGTCATCGGCAACGAAAAGGGCAAGGTCGTCTTCGAGCAGCGCGACGTCGAGATCCCGAAGTTCTGGTCGCAGCAGGCCACCAACATCGTCGTCTCGAAGTACTTCCGCGGCCAGATGGGGTCGCCGGAGCGCGAGCGCAGCGTCAAGCAGCTGATCGGCCGCGTCGCCGACACCATTGCCCGGTGGGCGAAGGAGATGAACTACTTCTCCACGCCCGAGGCGCTGGAGTCGTTCCATCACGAGCTGAAGCACCTGCTGGTCTACCAGAAGGCGGCCTTCAACAGCCCGGTCTGGTTCAACTGCGGGTTCGAGAAAGCGCCGCAGTGCTCGGCGTGCTTCATCAACGCCGTCGAGGACACGATGGGGTCGATCCTCACGCTGGCCAAGACCGAGGGGATGCTGTTCAAGTTCGGCTCCGGCACCGGCAGCAACCTGTCGAACATCCGTTCGTCGAAGGAGTTCCTGGCCGGCGGCGGCACGGCGTCGGGCCCGGTGAGCTTCATGAAGGGGTTCGACGCGTTTGCCGGCGTCATCAAGAGCGGCGGCAAGACGCGGCGCGCGGCGAAGATGGTGATCCTCAACGCCGAGCACCCCGACATCCTCGAGTTCATCAACTGCAAGGTCGAGGAAGAGAAGAAGGCGTGGGCGCTGATCGACGCCGGCTACGACGGGTCGTTCACCGGCACTGCCTACGGCTCGGTGTTCTTCCAGAACTCCAACAACTCGGTCCGCGTGACCGACGACTTCATGCGCGCCGTGCTCGATGACGGCCCGTGGCAGACGCGCGCGGTGACCGGCAACCACGACGTCGTCGACACCTACAAGGCGCGCGAGCTGATGAAGGGGATTGCCGAGGGGACGTGGGTCTGCGGTGACCCCGGCATGCAGTTCGACACGACGGTGAACGAGTGGCACACCTGCCCGAACACCGCGCGGATCAACGCCAGCAACCCGTGCTCCGAGTACATGTTCCTGGACGACTCGGCGTGCAACCTGTCGTCGATCAACCTGATGAAGTTCGTCCGTGAGGACGGCGAGTTCGACGTCGCCGGCTTCAAGGCGGCCTGCCGCACGATGATCACGGCGCAGGAGATCATCGTCCCGAACTCGAGCTACCCGACGCCGGCGATCGAGCGGAACTCGCACGACTACCGGCCGCTTGGCCTCGGCTACGCCAACCTGGGCGCGCTGCTGATGTCGCGCGGCCTGCCGTACGACTCCGACGAGGGGCGCGCCTACGCGGCGGCGATTACGGCGGTCATGACCGGCGAGGCTTACGCCCAGTCGGCGCGGGTTGCGCGCGACCACGGCGGGCCATTTGCCGGCTACGAGAAGAACCGCGAGCCGTTCCTGCGCGTCATGCGCAAGCACCGCGACTCGGTGCTCGAGATCAACCAGAAGATGGTGCCCGCCGACCTCTACGCCGGCGCGAAGCAGGCGTGGGACGAGGCAGTGGAGCTCGGCGAGGACTTCGGCTACCGCAACGCGCAGGCGACCGTGCTGGCGCCGACCGGGACCATCGGCTTCATGATGGACTGCGACACGACGGGCGTCGAGCCGGACATCGCGCTGGTCAAGTACAAGAAGCTGGTCGGCGGCGGGCTGATGAAGATCGTCAACGGCACCGTGCCGATGGCGCTCGAGAAGCTCGGCTACACCAAGCCCGAGGTCGAGGCGATCGTCCACTACATCGACGAGCACGAAACTATCGAGGGGGCGCCGTTCCTCAAGGACGAGCACCTGGCGGTGTTCGACTGCGCGTTCAAGGCGAGCAAGGGCAGCCGCTCCATCCACTACATGGGGCACATCAAGATGATGGGCGCGACGCAGCCGTTCATCTCGGGCGCCATCAGCAAGACCGTGAACGTGCCGCGCGAGGCGACCGTCGAGGACATCGAGAAGGCCTATCTCGAGTCGTGGCGGCTCGGCGCCAAGGCGATCTCCATCTACCGCGACGGCAGCAAGCGGACGCAGCCGCTCAATACCTCGAAGGCGGGCGTCGCCGACACGCGCAACGCCGCCGGGGCCGTGGGAAGCGGCGTGCAGGAAGTGATCAAGGAGGTCGTCAAGATCGTCGAGACGCCGAAGCGGCGCAAGCTCGGCGACGAGCGGCAGTCGATCACCCACAAGTTCGACATCGCCGGCCACGAGGGCTACATCACCGTTGGTCTCTTCGACGACGGGACGCCTGGCGAGATCTTCCTGACGATGGCGAAGGAAGGGTCGACGATTTCCGGCTTTGCCGACGCGTTCGCGCAGGCGATCTCGTATGCGCTGCAGTACGGCGTGCCGCTGCAGGTGCTGGTCGACAAGTTCAGCCACGCGCGGTTCGAGCCGTCGGGGATGACGAAGAACCCCGAGGTGCGGTTCGCGAAGTCAATCGTCGACTACATCTTCCGCTGGATGGCGACGAAGTTCCTCTCGCCGGAAGCGCAGTTCCGGGTGGGCGTGAACATGGCGGAGCCGGCGGTCGGCAGTGGGCAGTCGGCAGTGGGCAGTGATGCTGGCAGCGGGCAGCCGGCGGCTGGCAGCGCGTCGGTGGCTTCCGGCGCATCCGTGGCTTCCGGCTTCAGCCGGAAGGAAGAAGCGGCGCCGATTGCGTCACACGCCGCGGACGTCGGCAAGAAGGCGACCGAGTTCACGCACGCGGCGATCCAGAACCAGGAGGACGCGCCGCCGTGCAGCACCTGCGGGTCGATCATGATCCGCAGCGGCAGCTGCTACAAGTGCGCGAACTGCGGCACGACGAGTGGGTGTGCATAGGAAGGGATTAGGGGGAAGGGGGACAGGGGTCAGGGCTGTCCCAGTCCTCAGGCTTCAGGAAGAGACGAAAGGGCCGGCTTTAGCCGGCCCTTTCGTTTGTACGCTTCTCGCATTGACGAGGCCACCGCTGGCAGCGCCGTTGAATACGGCTCCCATATGAGCAGCAGCGCCCAGACTCAGCCCATCATTGGCGGCCCCGAACACGTCGACCGGGACAAGGCCGACGGCCGGCTTCGGCTCACCCGACTCGACAACGAACCGCTCGACTACCTGCAGAAACGGGAAGAGCTCCGGCTCGCTGAAATGGAGATGCTCCGCAGCGTCGAACGCGTGGCGGCGCTGCGGCGCGCGCTGCCGGCTGGCGCCGTCGTCACGGACTACGTCTTCCAGGAAGGACCGCGCGACCTCAACGGCGGCGACGCACCGGTGACGTCCGTGCGGCTAAGTGAGCTGTTCACTGCGCCAAGCCGGCCGCTCATCGTCTACCACTTCATGTATGGAAAGCGAAACACGGCCGCGTGCCCGATGTGCACGATGTGGATCGATTCGCTCAACGGCATCGCTCGCCACCTGGCGCAGAACGCAGACCTGGCGATTGTCGCCGCGGCCAATCCGGCGGCCTTGCGCGCGCACGGACGCGCTCGGGGCTGGCACAACCTGCGCCTCTTGAGCGGCGGCGACAGCACCTTCAAGTACGACTTCCGCAGCGAGGATGCCGAGGGCCATCAGGATTCAGCGGTCAGCGTCTTCACCCGTAACGCCGACGGGACGGTGCGCCACTTCTATACGACGCACCCGTGGTTGGACGATGACATGAACGAGCGCGGGATCGACCTGCTGCAGCCCGTGTGGCAGCTGCTCGACTTGACGGCGCAGGGCCGCGGTAGCTGGTACCCGACGCTCGACTACGGCACGCGCGTGGAGCGGCTCCCCAAGGCCTGAACCCGCGCAGCCAGCCATCGTGCCCGTTCCGCCGGCGGGAAGCGCTCGATCGCATACCGCAGCATCGTCCTGGGCATCGTCGCGGCGTGGCGCCGCAGGAACGCCCGGAGCGCATCCTCGCCGGCGCGCTTGCCGACCTCGCGCAGCATCCAGCCCGTCGCCTTGTGAATGAGGTCGTGTTCGTCCTTCAGCAGGAGCGTGGCGATGCGGATCGCATCCGCCGACTCGCCCTTGACGATGAACTGGAGCGTCGCGACCATCGCGACGCGCCGCCTCCACACGTTCTTCGACCGCGCCAGGCGATCGAGCTGGCCGCGCGGCTTGTCGAGAAGCCAGGCGCCGAGGATCTGCGGCGCGCTGGAGTCGACGAGGTCCCAGTTGTTCACGAACCGCAGCCGCCGCAGGTAGAGCCGGACGATGCGCTCGCGCTGCGCCTCGCGGCGCCGAAATTGATCGACCAGGATGAGGAGCGCGGTCAGGCGCTCCTCGTGCACCGGGGACTGCAGCAGGGCGTCGACCTCGGGCAGCGGCAGGTCGCGAAACTGCCGCGCCACGCGCCGCTGCGCCGGGACGGTGACGCCGATGAACCGATCGCCTTCGCCGTACTCGCCAGGTCCGCACTTGAAAAACCTGGCCACCGCCCGGGCCCGAGTCGTGTCAGCATGGTGGCGCAGTGCTGTGCGTACCGAGGAGGCGAGGAGCGCGGACATGGCCGTTCATTATCTGAGAATCGTCGCTGCCGCCGTGCTGCTGGCGGCCTGTTCGAACGACACGACCGCCCCGAGCCGCGGAACGGCGTCCATTGCGATCACCAGCGTCGCGGTGGCCGACGGCGGGGAGGCGCGGCAGGGGCTTGGTGTCGACCTCACGCTGTCGCTGACGGCGACGTCGGATCTGCTCGAGTCGAACCGCGCAGCCAACAGCTTTGTCGGACCGCGCTTGCCGTTCTACGTCTGCTTCTCCGCAGACGGCACGCGCTTCACATCCACATGTCTCGCAGGCGTGGACGTTGGCGAGCGGGTCACCGCGCGCGTCATTGGTCCCACCGAGTCGCTCGGCATCTCGATGACGACGCATGTGATTGCGTTTGTGGTGCCGGGCGGCGAGTACGGCCTGCCGGTGACCGCCTTCACGCGATTCGGCGCCGGCGACACGGTGCCCGCCTCGGCGCAGGCGGTCCACGTGCTGCCGTGGGTCATTCACTGGAAGCCGCGCACCTCCTGACGCGCACCGAACCCTTTCGCCGGCCCGCGCCTCTACTATAACGAGGCGCGGTGACGACATCTTCGGCCGACGAAGTGCAGTGGGTCCTGCGGGCGCAGGTGGGCGACAGGGAAGCGCTGGAGGCGCTGCTCCGCGCCGTGCAGCCGCCCTTGCAGCGCTACCTCGCCAGCCTGGCCGGCGCGGCTGACGCCGCCGACCTGCTGCAGGACACCTTCATCCTCGTCATCCGCAAGATCGGGAGTCTCGAAGACCCGCGCGTCTTCCGCGCCTGGACGTTTCGCATTGCCAGCCGCGAGGCATTCCGGCACATCAAGAGGCGCCGTCGCTGGACGGACCAGCACGAAGACTCGGCCAGCCTCGAGGAGTTGCCGACGCCGGCGCTGCCGCCGCGTGGCGACGATCTGGAGCGGCTGCTGGCTATCGACGCGATTTCACCGGCGAGCCGCGCGGTGCTCCTGCTGCACTTCCAGCAGGAGCTGCCGTTGCCAGAGGTCGCCGCCATCCTGGGCATCCCGATCGGCACGGCGAAGTCGCGCCTCGCCTACGGGTTGTCCGCCATCCGCAAGTACCTCAAGGTCGCGCCAGCCGCGCCCTCATCAACGACAGGAGAGTCCCATGGCCGATGATGCCGCCGACGTGGTCCGCCGCTCCCTCGATGCCGTCGATCGCCACCGCAAGCGGATGATGCTCGTCCTCGGCGCGGTTGCTGTGCTCCTTGTGGTAACCGCAGCACTGTCGCTGCACCTGCCAGGCCGCACCTCACAGGTGAACGCGGTGATGGCGCACTTTGCGATGTTGCTCGCATGGGTGACCACCCTGGCGTTCGCGATCATGGTCCAGATCTCGGCGATGACCCGGCGGATCCTGCAGGCCATCGACGCGGCCGCGCGCCGTTGAGCTGTGCCTTGCCGCGCGATCGCGCTACGCTGACGACTTCATCCCCCGGCACGGAGGAGACGTATGGCGACAGCAACGGCGCAGGCGCTGCAGGCCAAGGGGCTCGGCGCAAGCCTCACGGTGGACGACATCCAGGCGAGCCTCAGGTTCTTCGAAGGGCTCGGCTTCACCGTCACCGAGCGGTGGGAAGACAAGGGCACGCTGCAGGGCGTGATGATGAAGTCCGGCAACGTCGAAGTCGGCCTGATGCAGGACGACTGGCAGAAGGGACGCGACCGCCAGAAGGGCATCGGCATGCGCTTCTTTTTGACGACGACGCAGAACGTCGATCAGCTCGCCGCGCACGCGAAGGAGCACGGCCTTACCCTGACCGCCGAACCGCACGACACCGAGTGGAAGACGCGGCGTTCGAGGTGACCGACCCGACCGGCTTCCGCATCACGATCGTCGGCGAAACGAAGACCCAGTAGCCGCTTCAGGGCTGCATCGGCTTCGGGTTGAGCAGCATCCACGAGGTGCCGAAGCGGTCGCGCAGCATGGCGAACCGGTGGGCGAAGAACGTCTCGTTCATCGGCATGAAGATGTCGCCCCCCTCCGACAGCACCGAGTAGACGCGCTCGGTCTCCGCGGTGTCGTCGAAGGTCAGCGTCAGGTAGGCGCTGCGCATCGGCTGGAAGCGGTCCGGGCTGACGTCGGCGCCGAGGAGCGAGGTGCCGCCGAGCGACATCTGCGCGTGCAGCACCTTGTTCTTCCAGTCGTCGGGCGCCGGGCTGCCGCCCGGCGTCTCGCCGTGGCGCATCAGGAAGTTGATTTTCCCGCCCAGCTCCTGCTCGTAAAACCGGAATGCCTCTTCGCAATTGCCGCCGAAATTCAGGTACGTCGTCAGGGTCATCTCTGCCTCCTGTTGCTTTGACGGCCGGCGGGACGGGAAATCATCGGCGCCTATTTCGGCCGCAGGATCGGGCCCGATCGGGGGCGCTTGTCGCCAACCGGGCGGCCCGCGTTGTGGCGTTCAGACGGCCGGCGCACCTTCGACAGCCGGCCGCTCTGCGCCATGCGCTCGTAGGCGACATCGGCCGTCGGCACCTCTGGCGTGTCCTGCTCCCAGTGGGTGAACGACGCCTCGTCGCACCAGGCAATTCAGCCGCGGCATGGCCTTCAGGTGCGCCTCGCTGTTCCTGAATGCGCGCATCGCTGCCTCGCTCTCCCAGACCGTGGCCGTCCACTGGCCGTAGGCGCTTTCACCGCCGAGCCAGCCGGCGATGAATCCCGGCGCGCGGCGGATCTGCCGCGTCGAAGCCATGGCGTGCCAGAAGAAGGTGGGGAAGGACCAGAGCGAGAGCAGGTGCAGCCGGGTGACCGAGACGATCATGCGGGCCATTCTGCCATGGCGGTCGCGCTACACTCGCGTCGTGCGCAGCGTTGCCAATCCCGCCGATAAGGACGCGCTCCTTGGCCGCCTGGCGCGGCTCTCGCCCGACAGCCCGCGGCAGTGGGGCAGGATGTCGCCGCACCAGCCGGTGTGTCACCTTTCCGATTCGTTCAAGGTCATCAGCTGCGCATGCTCATCGAACGGTTCGCGGCGTCGCCGCGGGACTTCGCTTTCCAGCCGCATCCGTTCTTCGGACCGCTCAGCGAGCGCGAGTGGCTGCACTGGGCGTGGCGGCATACCGATCATCACCTGCGCCAATTCGGCCGCTGTGCGTGCCGACGGGCTTACGGCGGCCGTAAGGTGGCGACAGGGTTCGTCCCTGCCCATCAGATGTCCGGCTTACGCATTCGGGGGCCGTTTCGGGTAGCATTTCCGGCATGATGCCGATCGCGCTGATGACGATCGTCGCGGGGTTCATCGGTTTCATCCCCGTGGCGTATCCGGATCCGTCGCCGCGGCTCGTCCCGCACCTCCGGCAGATCCAGCCGGTCACCGACGGCTCGCATGCGGACGCCGGCGT
>JBFWUM010000055.1:0-7110 GCA_050247255.1 Vicinamibacterales bacterium
TTGTCCACCGCGTGCGCCGGGAGCAGCAGCAGGTTACCGGCCTCGGCCAGTGACGCCGCATTGGCCGCCACGAGGGCCCATTCGTCCGCGTTTTGCGGCGCCTGCTCCTGGATGCCTTCGATGGTCACGGTCGTGCTCACCGCGTCGTACACGACGGTCGACGCGGGAATGACGATGCCGTTCATGATCTGCTGCACGGTCGCCAGCGCGCGAGTCTCCACGGCGGGCGGCGCCGGCTGGTCGCGGGCGCTGCGCGCGGCCGCCACCAGGAAGGCGATGCTGCAGACGAAGAGCGCCGCGGCGACGAGCAGCATCCACTGCCCGAGCCGCACGGCACGCGGCTCATCCATGTTGCAGATTTTACTCGGAAGTCAGGCCGCGGCGGCGGGCCATCTCGGCGCCGATATCAGCCTGCTGCGCCGGCGTGAGGGTGCGGGCCGCGGCCGGGAAGAGCTCGCGGTCCTCGAAGGCGATGTGCTCGCGATACAGCGCTTGCAGCGCCTCGACGTGGCCCGTCAACGCCGCATGGTCCGCGGCGGGCACATGGCCTTCGTCGATCCACTGGCGTACCAGACGATCGACCTCGGCATGGTGTTGGTTGGCCACGTCATGATCCGCTTCGAGCCGCTCGATGGCCCTCAGCGCGGCGGCCACGCGCGCATCATCCACCGCCCGCAGCCGGGGGAACAGGCTCCCCTCTTCGTCGGCGGTGTGGCGCGGTGCGGCAGTCGAGAAGTAGCGCAGCGCACCGTCCAGGTCCGTGCGCTGCGAATCACTGAGCGGACCGCCGGCCGCCTCGCGGCTCCGGACGGCGATGACCCACAGGAAGTGCTCGATGCGGCGGTGACAGTCGCTCAGCAGGCCGAGCGGCTCGTCGAACCCGTGGTCGGGACGCTTCCCTATCTGGATGGGCACGCGTATTCCTGCTGACCGGCGTGGTACGGCATGACCGACGCAATGCGCACAGCGCGCATCTTGGCATGATCGGCCATCGGCCCGTCGAACAGGCTGTCGATCGTCGCGTGGAAGAGCTGCAGCCACCGGCCGAACTCGGCCTCGCCGAGCGGCGTCTTGCGCGCGAGCGTCTTGTGCACCCCGAGCGGGTCACCCTGGAAGCCGGCCGCGCCAAAGAGGACCGCGGACCAGAAGTCGTACATCTTCGGCAGGTGGGTGCCCCAGTCGGTGTGGGCGATGTCGTCGAAGATCGGGCCGAGCAGCTCGTCCGCGCGCACCGACGCATAGAAGGCGTTGACCAGGCGTTCGATGTCGGCGCGGGAGACGATGTCGTGGGGAGATGGGGGCATCGGCCTTCGATCATCGTTGCGCCCCGCTATCCCGTCTTTGCGCGCGCGCAAAGTGGCGAGCGGAGGTAGACTGAGGGGGCCAGGCCGCCAGGAGGACCGATGTCCCTGCGCCACGTCTTCGCCGCCCTCGTCGCCGCCGCTGCCGCTTCGTCACTGGCCGTTGCCCAGGACACCCGGCCGCTCGAACCGGCCGCCGATCGCCACCCGGTCACCATCACGGGCTGCTTCCGCAGCGGCATCCTGATTCCAGAACGCGGTACCAGCGGCAATACCGCGGGGCTGCTCGGCCTCTCCGAGTTCCGCCTCGAGGGCGATCGCGCTGCCTTGCGGGTGCTGCGCGACGAGCACGACAACCACGTCGAAGAAGTCACCGGGCACGTCGAACTGCCGCGGACGCGCCGCAACGACGTCGGCATCGCCACGCGCGAGGTCGGTCCCGGCCGCCTCACCGTCGGCCGGCGCACCAGCGGGCAGCTGGCCGAAGACGCCGACGCCCCGCGGATCGGCCGCCTGCGGATCCAGGAAGTGAAGCACCTGTCCGATCGCTGCTGACGCGGCCCCTCCCGGCCGGCGCCGCAGCCGGCCGGCGGCGCATGGTATAGTTGCAATTGCAAGTATGTTTGAAACCTTCGCCGTACTCAGCACGATCTCCTGCATCGTCATTTTCGTGGTGCTCTTCCGGATCGACCGCGCCGGCCGGCGCGAGGAGGCCGAGAAGCAGGGTGGGCCGCGTTCCTGACGACGTCCTCCGCTTCATGCGGCTGATCTGGGCGGTCGATCACGAGCTCGAACGCCTCTCCAAGCGCATGGAACGGCACATCGGCATCACCATCCCACAGCGCATGTGCCTGCTGCTCATCGCGCAGCAGCCGGGGATTCATCCGAGCGACCTGGCTGCGGTGCTCTACCTGCACCGCGGCACCCTCACCGGCATCCTGCGGCGGCTCGAACGCGGCGGGCTCATCACCCGCACCCTCGACGAGCACGACGGCCGGCGCGCAGCCCTGCGCGTGACGGCACGCGGCGCGGCGCTGATCCGCCGGCGCACGGGGACGTTCGAGGACGCGGTCCGCAGGGTGATCGCCGGCAGCCCGGCGCGCGAGCGGCTCGCGGCGTCGCGGGTGCTCGACACGCTCCGGGACTCGCTGCAGGTTACGCGGTGAGGCGCTCGGGGCGGCGGGTACAGTGGCGCGCGACGATCTCGATGACGCGGTCGAGCGCGACCGGCTTGGCCAGCACTTCGACCCCGGCCAGCGGCTTCGGCAGCGCGTCGAGCGGCATGCCGCTGAAGACGACGACGGGCGTGCCGGCAATCGCCGGGTCCTTCACCTGCTCGTCCCGGAACCAGTAGCCGTCCCGGGCCGGCATTGCCAGATCCAGGATCACCAGGCAGATCGATCGATCGCTGCGCAGGCGATCGAGCGCCTCGGCGCCGTCGCCGGCCGGCACGGCGCGAAAACCCTGCAACTCGAGCAGATGAACCAGCCCGCTGCGGGTGGCTTCCACATCGTCGACGATCAGCACGGCAGACTGCGATGGCGCAGCGGTCATCAGCGGTTACTCCTGTTCTCCCCGATCGGACGTCCGGACGTCACCCGGCCCACGCCGCTTCTTCAGCTGAGTCTCGGGTCATGCCGGGGTCGCGATTGGCGAAGCAAACGACGCGCCGTGCCCCAGGGTCCGGCTAAAGCCGGATCGTCCACGCAGAATGTGCACGGAATGTAAAAAGTTTGTCCGCGCCGGTTCTTCAAGGCCGTTTCATCGTAGAAATGAACCATGCGCAGCTGCCTGCTGACCTCTCTCCTCATCCTCGCGTTCTCCCTGAACGGCAGCGCCCAGGGCCCAGGCTTCGGGGGCGGGGCCGGCGGCAGCGAGCGGCCCGTGGTGGCCCAGTACGACCGGGACGGCGACGGCCGGCTGAACGCCGAGGAGCGCAGCGCCGCGCGCGCGGCGATGGCCACGCAGGGCGGCGGCCGCGGCTTCAGGCGCTTCGGCGGCGGGCGGGTCGATGCCGCGCCCGGCCCGCGCCTCACACCGGACGAGGTCACCAACCATCCAGACGCGCCGTTCTACGACACCGGCGTCCTTCGCACGCTTTTCCTCGAATTCGAAAACCCGGACTGGGAGCAGGAGCTCGAGGCGTTCTACAACACGGACGTCGAGGTTCCCGCCACGGTGCGCGTCGACGGCACGGTCTATCGCGACGTCGGCGTCGGCTTCCGCGGCCAGTCGTCGTACATGATGGTGCCGGCCGGCGCCAAGCGCTCGCTCAACCTCTCGTTCGACTTCGTCCACGACGGCCAGAACGTCGGCAGCTACCGCACGCTGAACCTGCTGAACCTGAACGGCGATCCGACGTTCGTGCGCCCCGTGCTCTATGCCGCCATTGCCGGCAAGTACATCCCGGCGCCGGCCACCAACTACGTGCGGGTCGTCATCAACGGCGAGAGCTGGGGCGTCTACGTGAGCGCGCAGCAGTACAACAAGGACTTCCTGCGTGACTACTTCAAGACCGGCGACGGCGCCCGCTGGAAGGTGCCGGGCCGGCCGAACGGGCGCGCGGGGATGGAATACCTCGGCGACGATCCGGCGGCGTACCGTCGACTCTACGAGATCCGGTCGAAGGACACGACACAGTCCTGGAACGACCTCATCGCCCTGTTCCGCGTCCTCAACCAGACGCCGCCCGACCGGCTCGAGGCGGCGCTGGAGCCCCTCCTCGACATCGACGGCGTGCTGCGGTTCCTCGCGCTCGACGTCGCGCTGGTGAACAGCGACGGCTACTGGACGCGCGCCAGCGACTACAGCATCTACCAGGACCCGCAGGGACGCTTCCACATCATCCCGCACGACATGAACGAGGGACTGGCGGAAGGCGGCGGCCGCGGCTTTGGCGGGCGCGCCTCCTCGACGCTCGACCCGCTGGTCGGCCTCGACGATCCCGGCAAGCCGCTCCGCTCGAAGCTGCTGGCCGTGCCGGCATTGCGCGCGCGTTATCTCGGCTACGTCCGCGACATCGCCGAGCGCTGGCTCGATTGGAGCGTCATCGGCCCGATCGTCGAGGATTACCAGTCGCTCATCGCCGCCGACGTGGAGAAGGACACGAAGAAGCTCTACTCGACGGAGCAGTTCTCGTCGGGCATCGACAGCCTGCGGATGTTCGTCGAGCGCCGCCGCGCCTTCCTGCTCGAGGCGACGAAGTGAGCCGGGTCTTGATGGTGGTGGCGCTGCTGCTGGTTGGCGTGGGGCCGGCCTCGGCCGAACTGATCGAGCGAAGCGGCACGTTCGGCGGGCTGAAGGTCACCTACAAGGTTGTGCTGCCGAATGGCTACGAGGCGGGCAAGCCGTACCCGGTGATTCTGGTGTTCACCGGCGGCCCGCAGCAGCTGCAGGGGGCGCAGCGCACGCTCGAGGCCGACTGGCGCGAGGAAGCCGAGCGCCGCGGCTACGTGGTCGTCAGCCCGGGCACGCCGAACGGCAGCCTCTTCTTCCAGGACGCCGATCGCATCTTCCCGGAGTTCCTGGACTTTCTCCGGCGCGAGTACCGCCCGGCGGGCGGGCGGCTGCACGTCGCCGGGCACTCGAACGGCGGGACGAGCGCGTTCCACGTCGCCGCCTTGTACCCGTCGTACTTCGCCACGGTGACCGGCTATCCCGGGCTGCTGCAGGGACCGGCCGCGTCCCGCGCCGCCGCGCTCAAGGGCGCGTGCCTGTTCATGCACGTCGGCGATCGCGACCCGGGCTGGCGCGGCGCCATGGAACGGCAGGCGGCGGAGTTGAAGCGCGACGGGCACCGCATCGCCATCACCGTCGAGCCAAACCAGGTGCACCGCCTGCGTGCCGGCGAGATCGGCCTCTCGCGCCGGCTGTTCGAGCAGATCGCCGGCTGCCGCTAGCTGGCCGGCTTCCAGTCGCTCCCGGTCGACGTGTTCTTCACGCCGTCCAGCATCACCACCGTCGTGTAGTTGCCCGACAAGCCGCCGCTGAACAGCGGGTTGAGTTTCACGGAAATGGTGCCGCCCACCTTCATGGTGTCCGGCGTCAGGCCCCGCTGCCGCATGTTCTGGATTGTCGACATCTCGATGGCCCAGGTCTGGTTGGGCTCGAGCGCCACCCCGTCGCGGTGCGTCGCCCGCACCTGCAGGTAGACGTGCGGGTTGGCGTAGCGGATGCCGGTCAGCACCCCGGTGATCTCCACTTCCTTGCTGCCGTCGAACATCGCATGCGAGTGATGGGCGACGACCGGCGCCGCCGAGACGGCAGCCGCCGCGACGAGCACGCTGAACATGATTCCCTTCATCGACCGCTCTCCTGCCGGCGCGGCGCCAGCTCCATGATCGACGGTGCGGGCGGCGCCTGCCCCGCGCGCTTCGCCGCTTCCGCCTTCATCCAGTTGGTGTACCAGGGCGTCAGATCGAAGATGTCCTTGTAGCCGGGTTCCCCGGGACCGACATCGGCGATCCACCCCTTCTCGTCGTGGTGCACGTTGTTGGTCGAGACGCACTCGTTGAAGATCGGCACCTGGTACTCGGCGGCGCGCGTGAAGACGCCGGCGCTGTGCTGCGGCGCCGCATAGGCCACCGGGTCGTACCGCGTGACGTCGACGACGAGCGAGTCGCCGGTGCGATAGTAGCGCTCGATCATCTGCATCTCGCCGCTGTACTCCGCCTCGCCGTGGCCGCGCATGTTCGGGTGGAGGTTGCGCGTCCAGACCACCAGCTCGTCGCCGTCCCAGAAGGCAATCGACTCCCCCATGTAGCTCGGCACCGATTCGTCGGGCGGCAGGAAATCGCGGCCGACCATGACGTAGCGCCCCTCATACAGCGGGTTCGGGTTGTTGAAATGCACCAGCGGCCCGTTGAAGTTTGCGTACCGGAAGGCGAAGGTGCCGACGCCGCCGTAGGCATTGGGCAGGCAGCTGTCGGCGGGCCACCAGTGCCGTCCCTCGATCTCCGCCTGGATCGACATCACGTAGCGCGGCTTGTACTCGGCCGACACACTGGCGTAGTAGTCGCGCTGCAGCACGTTGCCGGCGCCCCCTCCACCCCACTGCCCCGACCAGTCCTGGGGCGTGGCCGGCTGGCTGGCCGGGCCGGCGCCGCGGTTGGCGGCCGCGCGCCACGCGCGCCAATGCTCCTCGGCGCTGGTGTAGGGATACGGGCTCGCGAGGATCAGGCTCTGGCCGGCGCGGCCCTGGAGGCCGTTCCAGAACTGCGCGAACGTCTGCCCTGCGGCGTGGGCGGCCAGCCACTCGCCGGTCCACGTCTGGTTCCAGAGGTTGCCGCCCCAGTTGTGGAATGGATCGGCCGGGTCGACGGCCGCCGCATAGCGGAACTGTCCCTGGTATTCGGCGGCGGTCTGCCGTCCGGCCCTGATCGCCGCAAAGGGATCCGCCGGATTTTCGGCCGGCCTGACCGCTGGCGGGCTGATCGACTGCGCCTGCACGCACAGCGGCGCGAGAAGACTGGCGATCGCAAAGACGACGACCGCGCGAACCGGGCGTGCGCTCATGGGCGGCACCTCAGAAATAATCACAGGAGAAAGGAGGAAGGAGGTCTCTTGGGTTATCGAGAAGAAGAGATCTCCTTTCTCCTTGCTCCTGTGAGATTCGTGACGCGGAGGATACCAGAACTGCGGGTCAGTCCGCGGTTTCCCAGGTCGGCGCGTCCACCGGCTTCGACTCCGGCGAGCCGCGCTGCCGCAGCACGATTGTCAGCCCCACCATGGCGGCGAGCGAGAGGAACTCGCTCTGCCAGTTCTGGAACGACTCGAACCAGAACCGGGAGGAGGTCATGTAGCCGGCGAG
>JBFWUM010000055.1:7210-24437 GCA_050247255.1 Vicinamibacterales bacterium
GGCTCAGCGAGTTCTCGTACAGCCTGAGCACCCAGCCGCCGCGGCGGACCGGCCACGGCGCCTCGTCCCGGCGCGGCGAGGCCCGGGGATCCAGGTCAACCGCTTCGAGCACGTCGGGACGCTTCGATTCCGACGACCCTGCCTGATAGAGAAATGCCGTCAGCAGGACGTAGCACGCCATCTGCAGGAACTCGCTCTCCCAGTTTTCGAACGTCGCCTCCCCGAAATGGCCGGTCCCCAGGTAGGCGGTTATCGTCACCGGTCGCTCGCCATGGTCACGCTGCTCTTCGTTGTAGCTCAACCATCCGGTCCACGTTTGCCCGGCCATCGTCGTCGCAAACAAGGTCATGAGCACGATGGAAAGCCCGTGATAGTGCCAGGCGCGCCGCCAGCGGCCCGCATCGGGCGCAAGCCGATGTCCGATCCTCCTGCTGAGCTTTGTCGCCACCTCAACCTCCCGGGAGAGAACGCTGCTTGCAGAGGTCCTGCCGGGAGCTGAAGCGATGAGACTCACACCTGTGACTGGCGCGTTGTTGACGGCTGTGCTGACGGTCACCGCGGGCGCCACCGCCACCGGGCAGGAAGGGCGCACAATGGACGCGCGCGATGCGTTAATCGCCCGCGCGCAGGTCTGGCAGGAATCGTCGATTGCGCGCAAGGACCTGTACCGCGGCCCACAGGGCTCGGGCGCGTTCACGCCCGGCGAAACGATCACCTGCACCTACAAGGACGAGGAGCTCGGCGGCGCGTCGCCGAAGTTTGCCTGCGAGCTGCCCGACGGTGACGACCTCAAGGTGAAGTATGGCGGGACCAACGGCGAGGTGTACGGCGAGGTGATCACCTCACGGCTGCTGTGGGCACTCGGCTTCGGCGCCGACCGCATGTACTCGGTGCGCGTGATCTGCCGAGGGTGCCCCCCGGCAACTGGCGGCATCCTCCGCCCGAATGGCGACCGCATTCTCGACCCCGCCAACGTCGAGCGCAAGCTCGATGGCCGCGAGGTCGACGGCGGCTGGGCCTGGAGCGAGCTCGATCGGGTGGATCCGAAGAAGGGCGGCGCGCCGCTCGCGCACCGTGACGCCTTGAAGCTGCTGGCCGTGCTCGTTCAGCACACCGACAGCAAAGCGGACAATCAGCGGCTGATCTGCGCCGGCGATGACGACGAGGACGGTGGCCCGTGCCGGCGGCCGCTCATGATGATGCAGGACGTCGGCCTGACCTTCGGCGTCGCCAATGCGCTCAACCTTCAGCCGCGCGCCAGTGTCCACCTGGCCGAGTGGTCGAAGCTGCCCGTCTGGCGTGACGGCCCGGGTTGCGTCGGCAACCTGGAGGGCTCCGTGAGGGGCACGCTCGAGCGGCCGGAGATCAGCGAAGAAGGCCGCCGCTTCCTGGCCGGGCTGCTGATGCAGCTGACCGACGCCCAGCTGCGCGACCTGTTCGACGCGGCGCGCGTCGAGTTCCGGCCGCGCGACCCGGCCAGCGGCCGATCAGGCTTCCCCGACACGATGGAGTGGGTCGAGGCGTTCAAGGCGAAGCGCGCGGAGATTGCCGGGCGCCGCTGCGCAGCGTAGCCCGGGCGGAACTCGAGTTCCGCCCTAGTGCGTCAACGAATACAGCAGCACGTTGATGCCGAACGAAAAGCCGGCAGGCGAAAAGGCGTAGAAGAACCGCGGGTCATCGCGCTCGCGTTCCCAGGCGTCCGAGATGTCGGTGTTGTGCGTCATCAGCACGATCAGCTGGCCGCTGGCGCCATAGATGCCGCGCACGTGCGGCGTCGCGCTGTCGGGGCCGCGCTCCGAGATGCCGCCGCGGCTCGCGCGCCAGTACTGAATCGACGGAATCTGCGGAACCTCGCGCAGCTGGTACTGCATCCGGAAGATCTCGTGGTCCGGCGAGATGTCGAGGATGGGATAGATGTCGGGCGGCAGCACCCGCCCGATCTCGCGCGCGAAGTGATCGAAGGCGCGCTCCCCCCAGAAGTCGTCCGCCCACAGGAACCCGCCCTTCATCAGGTAGGCGCGCAGGTTCTCCACTTCCTTGTCCGTGAACGCGGCCCAGCCGACGTCCATCAGGTGGATGTACGGGCACTGGAACAGGTTGTCGCTGATGAGCGGCACCACCAGGAACGCCGGCTCGGTGAGCTCGCCGTTGCGATCGGGGCGGCGGCCGACGCGCGTCAGCGTCATCTCCGCCAGGCGGATCATCATGTTGCGATCGGCCTGCGGGTAGTCGGTGGCCCACCCCATGCCGCCCGCCTCGCGAATGACGCCGCTGCTCGTGTACAGGCCGCGGCAGAAGTTGAAGCCGTGGCCGAAGGAATCTGCGGTGGGATAGAGCGCCGGCAGGAGGACGTTGCCTTCGATTTCCGGCGGCGGCGCCGAACCGAGCGCCGGCCGCTGCTGTGCCCACGCCGTTGCGAGACATCCGAGCGCCAGAACGACCGCGCCGACGACGACCCCTGCCCTGCCCGCCAAACCCTTCAAAGGTAACACGGCGCGCCGGGCCGGCGCCTACCGTGCCGCGGCAATCCGCGCCATGACGGCGGCGACGACGCGGTCGCAGCGGGGGGTATAGAAGCGGAACACCCCCGGCGCGTCGGCACCGGCGCGATCGAGCAGCGTGCGGCGCAGCCGCAACCTCGCGCGCGACAACCGCGTCTTGACGACATCGTCTGATACGCCGAGCGACTGGGCCGATTCGGCGGTGCTCATCCCCTCGACGTCGCGCCGGACGAACGCTCTTCGTCGAGCGGGTCGTAGCGGCCGTTGCGGCGCACCCGGGCAAGCGCCTCGTTGATGACGATCCGCGTGAGCCAGGTGGACAACTGCGCCGCGCCGTGAAACTGCCGCAGGTGCGCGTAGGCGCTCACGTAGGCCTGCTGCATGACGTCCTCGGCCTCGGACTCGTCGCGGACGATCGCCCGGGCGGCGCGATAGGCGCGTTCGTTGTGGCGGCGCATCAGTACTTCGAACAGCGCTGTTTCGCCGTCGACAACCCGCCGGACCACGTCGGCGTCGCTGAGCGTGTTCGACCGCTCCAGCAGCTGCGCGCTGACCACATGTGCATCACTGTACCCCGTCACATTAGAGCGGCTTCGGGCCGAAAGGTGACAGCTGGAGCAAGGGAAGATGGAAGTTTCCGGTCCAGCTCAGTGAACCGGCTACGCTAAGGGTGTGATCGT
This sequence comes from Vicinamibacterales bacterium, assembly GCA_050247255.1. Taxonomy (GTDB): domain Bacteria; phylum Acidobacteriota; class Vicinamibacteria; order Vicinamibacterales; family UBA2999; genus JBFWUM01. The sequence continues at coordinate 10,392 of JBFWUM010000055.1, forward strand.
CGTTGTCATGGGCGTCGCCGGCTCCGGCAAGACCACGATCGGCCGGCGGCTGGCCGCCGCGCTCGCCTGCCCCTTCCTCGAAGGCGACACGCTCCACCCGCCGGCCAGCCTCGAGGCCATGCAGCGCGGCGTGCCGCTGACCGACCACGAGCGCGGGCCCTGGCTGGACGCGGTGCACGCCCGGATGCGCGATGCGGCCGCGGCCGGAACGGCGCTGGTTGTCGCCTGCTCCGCGCTCAAGGCGTCCTACCGGGCTCGCCTCGAACGCGGGCTCGACGTGCGGTGGGTCTACCTGGCTGGGGAGCAGCGGCTGATTCGCGAGCGGCTGCGCCAACGCCGGGATCACTTCTTTCCGACGGGCCTCCTCGACAGCCAATGGAATGACCTCGAGGAACCGGCGGGCGCCCTCGTCGCCGACGTCTCGCAGCCACGGAACGCGATCGTCGCCCAGGTGCTCGCCCATCTCGGGGCCGGCGGCGTTCCCCGCGTGTTTCCGGATGTCGCCTCGATGATTGACGATGCGGCGGCGGCGTGTGCGGCGGCCATCCTTGCCGCCGTCGCGGCGAACGGGCGCTGCGCGATCGCATTGTCTGGCGGCAGCACGCCGATTCCGCTGCATCGCCGCCTGGCCACGGCGTATCGCGAGCGCATTCCGTGGGACCGCCTGCACGTCTTCTGGGGCGACGAGCGCTACGTGCCGCACACCGATTCGAAGAGCAACTACCGCATGGCGCGAGAGACACTGCTCGACCACGTGCCTGTGCCGGCCGCGCAGATTCATCCCATGCCGACGCACTTCGCCGATCCGCAGGAGGCTGCGGCGGATTACGAGCGGACGCTGCAGCAGGCCGTGTCCGACGCGTTTCCGTCGATCGACCTGGCGATCATGGGCATGGGCCCCGATGGCCACACCGCCTCCCTCTTTCCGCACGCACCGTCGCTGACCGAGGTGGACCGGTGGGTGCTCGCGGTCAGCGGCCCGCAGGACTCGCCGACGCGTCTCACGCTGACCATTCCGGTGTTCGCCGCGGCGCCGGCGCTCTACTTCCTGGTGGCGGGCGCCGACAAGGCCGAACCGGCCGGTCGCGTCCTGTCGGGCACAGGCGATCCGGATCGGTATCCCGCTGCTGCCCTGCAACGCGCCGCACCACACGCGACCTGGTGGCTCGACGCCGCCGCGGCCGCCCAGCTCACGCACTCACCGAGGGACTGATGCAGATTGGATTAATCGGCCTGGGACGCATGGGGGCCGGCATGGCCGAGCGGCTGATGGCGCGCGGCCACCGGGTGGCCGGCTTCGACCTCAACGCTGCCAACGTGCAGGCGCTGGTCGCCTCTGGAGGACAGGGGGCGACATCCCTGACCGAGCTGGCTGGGCAACTCGAGACGCCGCGCGTGGTGTGGGTGATGGTGCCGCACGGTGAGCCCACACGGAACACCATCCGCGACCTGCTGCCTTCCCTGCAACCCGGGGACATCCTGGTCGACGGGGGGAACTCGCACTACCCCGAATCGATTGCCCACGCCGCGATGTGCGAGACGCGGCAGGTCGCCTTCCTCGACGTCGGCGTCAGCGGCGGCATCTGGGGCGCGCGCGAAGGGTTCAACCTGATGATCGGCGGGCCGCCGGCCGCATTCGCGAGGCTCGAGCCGGTGTTCGCCGCGCTCGCGCCCGAGGGCGGCTACGCGCGCGTCGGCGGCAACGGCGCCGGCCACTTCGTGAAGATGATGCACAACGCCATCGAATACGCGATGCTGCAGGCGCTCGGCGAAGGGTTCGAGTGCCTGCGCCGCTCCGAGTTCGACCTCGACCTCGCGCAGGTGGCGGGGCTGTGGCAGCAGGGCTCGGTCGTCCGGTCATGGCTGCTCGCGCTGCTCGAGCGCGCGCTGCGCGACGAAGGCAACACTCTCCCGCGCATCGACGATCACGTGGACGACTCGGGCACCGGCCGATGGGCCATTGAATACGCCGTCGCGCAGGGTATCCCCATCCCCGCCATCAGCACCGCCGTCTGGGAGCGATTCGACTCCCGTCTCGAGAAGCGGTTCGCCCACCAGGTGATCGCCGCGCTGCGCAAGCAGTTCGGCGGCCACGCCACGAAGGAGGCGTAGCCGCGTGCGGCCACCCGGGTGCGTCATCGTCATTTTTGGGGCCAGCGGCGATCTCGCCAGGCGCGAGCTCGTGCCGTCGCTGTTCGAACTGTTCATGAAACAGCTCCTGCCCGAAGCGTTCGCCATCATCGGGACCGCGCAGACCGGGTGGGGCGCCGAAGAGTTCCGCGAGCAGATGCGTCCGCACGTGCTCGCCCAGTGCCGGTGTGAAGCGGGCGATTGGGAGCGCTTCGCCGAGCGGCTGTCGTTCGTGCGCGCCGACGCCACGAGCGCTCCCGACGCCGATTACGCGGCTATCCGCGCGGAAATCGAGCGCGTCCGTGCTGCCTTCGGCATCCCCGATCACGTGCTCTTCCACCTCGCGGTGCCGGCGGCCATCTTTGGCACCATTGCCGCCAGGCTCGGCGCTGCCGGACTGGCCCAGTCCGACCAGGGGTGGCGCCGGCTCGTCGTCGAGAAGCCCTTCGGCGCGGACCGCGATTCCGCGCTGGCGCTCGATCGCCAGCTGCGCGACGTGTTCGGCGAGGACCAGATCTACCGGGTCGATCACTTCCTCGGCAAGGAGACGGTGCAGAACATGCTCGTCTTCCGCTTCGCCAACCCCCACTACGAGCCGATCTGGAACCGCAACTACATCGATCACGTGCAGATCACCGTCGCCGAGTCGATCGGCATCGGCACTCGCGCCGGTTTTTACGAGCAGACCGGCGTGGTCCGCGACATGGTGCAGAACCACCTGTTCCAGCTGCTGTGCATGACGGCCATGGAGCCGCCGGTGAGCTACACCGCGGGCTCGCTGCGCGACGAAACCGCCAAGGTGCTCGAGGCCGTGAACAGCGCCGCCCTCGATGCGGAGCGCGATGCCGTTCGCGGCCAGTACGCCGCCGGCACCCTGGGCGATAAGCCAGCCGTCGCCTATCGCGAGGAGACGAAGGTGCCGGCGGGGTCGATGACGGCCACCTACGCGGCGCTGAAGCTGACGATCGACAACTGGCGCTGGGCCGACGTCCCGTTCTACCTGCGGACCGGCAAGCGGATGTCGCGCGGGCTTACCGAGATTGCGATCCACTTCAAGCCGACGCCGCACCTGATGTTTCCGCACACTGCGGCGGGGCGGCACCAGGCGGTGCTGGTCTTCGAGGTGCAACCGGAGGAGGGGATCGTGCAGACGATCGCCGCCAAACAACCCGGCCCGGAGCTGGCCGTGCGTGCCGTGACGATGAACTTCGGGTATGCGGAGGCGTTCGGCATCACGGAGCCGCCGCGTGCATACGCGTGGCTGCTGCTCGACGCCATGCAGGGCGACCAGACGCTGTTCGCGCGCGCCGACTGGATCGACCGCGCGTGGCAGATTGTCGATCCGCTGATCGCGCGCTGGGCCGAGCATCCGCCCGAGGACTTCCCCAACTACGCCGCCGGCACGCCGGGCCCGAAGGCCGCCGATCGCCTGCTCGCGCGCGATGGCCGGCGCTGGCGGCCACTGGAGACGCCGCCCGCAGGCGATCTCGTGGCGAGGCGGGCCGAAGGGCGCTGAAGACGTGGCGCCGATTCGCATCGCCCTCGTTGGCTATGGCTATGCCGGGCGCACCTTCCATGCACCGCTCGTCGATGCCGTCGACGGGCTCGGCCTGACCGCGATCGTCTCCAGCGATCCGGAACGCGTGGCGCGCGATCGACCGGCCATTCCTGTCCGGACAATCGACGATGTCGCCGCCGATACGGACATCGACGTGGCCATCATCGCCACCCCGACCGACACCCATGCCGCCCTGGCGATGCGCCTGTTGCAGGCTGGCAAGCACGTGGTGGTCGACAAGCCGTTTGCCACCTCCATGACCGAGGCAGATGCGATCTGCGCCGCCGCGCGCCGCGCCGGCCGCGTCGCGACCGCGTTTCACAACCGCCGCTGGGATGCCGACTTCCTGACCGTCCGGCGGCTGATCGCCGACGGCGCGCTCGGGACGATCGCGACATTCGAATCGCGCTTCGATCGCTTCCGTCCCGTGGTGCAGGACCGCTGGCGCGAGCGGGCCGGCGCGGGCAGCGGGACGTGGATGGATCTCGGCTCGCACCTGGTCGACCAGGCGCTCGTGCTCTTCGGCGAGCCGGATGCGATCGCCGCCGACCTCGCGTCGCAGCGCAGCGGCCCGGCAGTGGACTACTTCCACGTGACGCTGCGCTACGGGACGACGCGGGTGCTGCTGCGCGGCAGTTCGCTGGCCGCCGCACCAGGCGCCCGCTTCGCGGTGTTCGGCACCCGCGCGAGCTACGTCAAGTTCGGCCTCGATACGCAGGAGGCGGCGCTCGTCGCGGGACGCCGTCCCGGCGAGCCCGGATGGGGCGTCGATCCGCACCCCGGCGAGCTGACCGAGCCGGGCCCCGATGGCAGCACGACGCGCCAGGTTCCAAATCTCGCCGGCGACTACCGGATGTTCTACGCGGGCCTGCGCGACGCGCTCCAGCATGGCGCCTCCCCGCCGGTCACGATGGCCGAAGCGCGCCGGGTGGTGCACATCCTCGAGTGCGCCGTCCGGAGCAGCGAGCAACGCCGGGAATGGGCACCCTGAGAATCCCCTGTCACGAATTGCCCCGTCGCGACTCCAATCTGCAGGAGAGATTCATGAGCGCACACCTGCAGTTTCCCGCACAGGCGCTCCGCCTCGCGTTTGGCCTGATGGCCACGCTGGCGGGGCTCGACAAGTTTTTCAACATCCTCGCCGGCTGGACCAGCTACGTCAGCCCGCTTGCCGCCGATCTGTTGCCGGTCTCGACCGACCTCTTCATGCGCGGCGTCGGCATCATCGAGCTGGGCGTCGGCCTGTCGATCCTGTTCCTGGCGCCGGTGATCGGCGCGTACGTCGCCAGCGCGTGGCTGCTGCTCGTGGCGGCCAACCTGGCCATCGGCGGCTTCTTCGACGTCGCGGTGCCGGCCACGGCTGCGCCAGGCCATCGCCTGATCTAGGCGGCGCGGGACGCGCGAAAGGCGAAGCGGTTGCTGCGGAGGTCCACGCCGACGCGCGTGAACCCCGCGGCTTCCGCGCGGCGGCGGAAGGCGGCCGGATCGACCGGCACCATCGTGTCGAACCAGTGCAGGACGCGCAGCGCCGGCGTCGGCAGGATGTCGAAGCCGGCGAACATGCCGCCCGGGCGCAGCACCCGCGCCACCTCCGACAGCAGCTGGTCCTGGCGGGCCGGCGACCTCACGTGGTGCAGCATGGTCAGCGCCACGGCAACGTCGCAGCTGGCGTCCCGCAATGGCATGTCGGCAGCGTCCCCGCAGACGATCGCCACCCGCGGCGACGGGATGCGCAGCCGCAGCGCCTGCGCCAACGCCGGATCGATCTCCACGCAGGTCAGCCGGTGGGCGCGCGCCCCGAGCAGTTCGGTCGCCGCGCCGGTCCCGGGGCCGATCTCGAGCAGGTCATGGACGAGCGGCACCCCCTGCAGCGCCCACGGCAGCGCCTCGGTCACCATGAACCGGTGCCAGGAGCGCGACGCGCAGAGACGATGATGAATCCAGTTCATCCGATTCGCATCTTCCCGCGACAGCTGGCACGCTTCTTTGTTCAGGCGCAAGGATGAGCGTGACGATCTGGACTAGGAGACGCCCGAATTCCTCGACGCACTCGACACCCTGGTGGCGCTCGCGGAGCGCGTGCCGACGGCCATCATGTGCGCGGACCTCCTCTGGTGGCGCTGTCACCGGCGGCTGATCGCCGACGCGCTGGTCCTGCGCGGCGCCACGGTGGTGCACATCCGCGATCGGACGCATCACGACATCCACTCTGCTACGCTGGAAGGGTTGGCGCCATGACCGCGGCTTCCCCTCCCTCCCCGTCGTTCGCGCGCTTCGCCTGGATCGTCCTCGCCTGGACCGTTGCGGTGGCGATTTGGGGCGCCTACGTGCGCGCCACCGGCTCCGGCGCCGGCTGCGGCAGTCACTGGCCGCTCTGCGACGGCGCCGTGCTGCCGACGTCGGGGACCACCGCCCAGCTGATCGAGTACTCGCACCGCGCGACCAGCGGCGTGGCCTTCATCGCGTCGCTCGCGCTCTGGCTCCGGGCCAGGCGCTCGCCTGTCGTTCCAGCCGCGGCGAGGCAGGCGGCGCTGCTTGGATTCGTGTTCATGTCGCTGGAAGCGTTGCTCGGCGCCAGCCTGGTGCTGTTCGAGATGGTGGCCGACAACGCGAGCCTGGCGCGTGCCATGTTCATGGCGGCGCACCTGGTGAACACGTTCGCGCTGGTCGCAGCGCTCACCGTGACCGCATTGGCCGCCAGCGGCCGGGCACTGCCGGGGCTGAGCGCGCGGGTCTCGCCGCTCTGGTACGTCGCGGGCGCGGCGCTGTTGCTGACGAACATGAGCGGCGCCGTCGCGGCGCTCGGCGACACCCTGTATCCGGCGCGATCGCTGGCCGAGGCGCTGCAGCAGGACCTGTCGATCAGCTCTCACGTTCTGATCCGGCTGCGGCTGCTGCACCCGCTCATCGCCATCCTGTCCGCCGCCGGCGTCGCCGTGTTCGCGATGCGCGTCCGTGGCCGCGCGCTGGCCGCCACGCTCGTCGTGCAGCTGATCGCTGGCGCCATCAACGTGCTGCTACTGGCGCCGGTCTGGCTGCAGCTGCTGCACCTGCTCATCGCCAACGTGGCCTGGATCCTCTTCGTCAGCCTGTGGCTGACGTCCCCACAGGCGCGCAGGGCACCCCTTTACGGGGTGCCGGCCGGCCGCGTCAGCGTCGGATAACGAATACCGAGCTGTTCCAGGTAGGTGTTGAACCGCGACGGGTCGTAGCGGAACTTTTCCAGCTCCGCGCGGAACCGGCTCATCGTCTCGACGTTGATGTGCAGCGGCGGCGGCGTCGTCGCCTCGATGAGCGGCGTGTACTGCGCGTCCTTCGTCTGCACGTCGCGGAAGTAACTCCATGCCGAGCCGACCAGCGCCGGGTTCGTCAGCAGGTCGACGACCGTCATCGCCTGCACCTTGGCGCCGGCGACGACCCCCTTGTGGGCAATCGGCGTCGCCATGGCAATGGCGTTGGCCCAGTTGTGCCCCGGCAGCCCGGGAATGTTCGACGGGTACCGCAGCGCCACGGTCGGCACCGTCCACGAGACGTCGCCGATGTCGTCCGAACCGGCGCCTCGCTTGTCTTCGTCCGGGATCGGTTCATCCAGCTTCGACAGTTCCGTGTCGAGGCCCCGCTGGTTGGCCGCGCCAATCTCCTTCTGCACCGCTCGCGCGAACGCCTGGTCGTCGTCAGACCATCGCGGCAGCCCGATGCGCTGGATGTTGGCGTACATCGCCTCGGCCACCGGCTTGTTGAAGTGCTGCGGCCAGGCGGCGCCGAGGATGCGCGAGCTCCACGTCGTGCCCGTCATCAGCGCCGCCCCTTCGGCCATCTTGTTGCCGAGGTCCCACATCTCCTTGATCAGCGGATACTGCGTCTCGCGGAAGAAGTACCAGACGCTCGCCTCGGCCGGCACCACGTTCGGCTGCTGGCCGCCGTTGGTGATCACGTAGTGTGACCGCTGCTGCAGGCGCAGGTGCTCGCGCTTGAAGTTCCACGCCGCGTTCATCAGCTCCACGGCGTCAAGCGCGCTGCGGCCGCGCCACGGCGCCCCGGCGCTGTGCGCCGACTCGCCGCGGAAGGTGTACTCCACCGACACCAGCCCGTTCGCCGACGTCGAGCCCCAGGCCGTGCGCATGTTGCTGTCGACGTGCGCGAACAGGCAGACGTCCACGTCCTTGAAGATGCCTTCGCGCACGTACCACGCCTTGGCCGCCAGCAGCTCCTCGGCCACCCCTGGCCAGAGCACGAGCGTCCCGGGCAGCCGATCGCGCTCCATGATCCGCTTCACGGCAACGGCCGCGATGATGTTCAGCGGCATGCCGCTGTTGTGCCCCTCACCGTGCCCCGGTGCTCCCTCGACGAGCGGGTCGCGATACGGCACGCCCGGCTTCTGCGACGTCGTCGGCACGCCGTCGATGTCCGAGCCCATGGCGATGACCGGGCGGCCCGAGCCCCACGTGGCGACCCACGCGGTCGGCATGCCGGCCACGCCGCGGCGGACGGTGAAGCCGTTCTGCTCGAGGATGCCGGTCAGGTAGCGCGAGGTCTCGACCTCCTGGTGGCCGATCTCGGAGAAGCTGAACACCGAGTCGACCATCTCCTGCGCCATCTTGGCCATCTCGTCGACGGCCACCTGGACCTCCTGCTTGTAGCGATCGCTGGCGGCAGCCGTCTGTGCCGCCGCGGGCGGTGCCATCGGGACCAGCAGCGCAGCACAGACCAGCGCCGCCGCGTTGATGCTCACTCGCATGAATCCTCCAGGGCTATCGAGACGCTGCGGCGTCCCAGTGTTCGGCAATCCTGCCGGCGGCGAGGCGCACGGTGTCGAAGGTGAACGCCTCCCAGGTGCGCGATGGGGTATCCGGATCGCGCACGACCTGCTTCCAGACGACGCTGACGTAATCGCACTCGGCGAGGACGTGATCGACCGCGCGCGCGGACACGGCATCCGGCTCGGGGATCGGCCCCTGGGCCAGGCCGCGCGGGCTGTGATCAACGAAGCCGGGGGCGAGCGCGGCCGTCAGGGCCGCCGGTGCGCCCGAGAACAGGCTGACGATGCGCGTGCGGTTCGCATCGAGCTGGGCTGGCGTCGCGCTGCAGCCGGCGTCCGGCTTCGGGATCGGTGGTGGCGGCGGCGCGGCTGCCGCCGGGGCCGGCGGGGCGCCGCGGCGCGCTCCCTGGGCTGGAGCCGGCGTCAACCATCCAGGCGCCAGGCGCACCTGATCCCAGTGTTCGGAGAACCTGCCGTCACGGAAGCGGAACGACTCGAAGGCGAAGATCTCGTACGTCGATCCCGGCCGCGCCGGATCGGGGCGGGTTCCGCGGTACACCGCCATCGCCATATCGCCGTCGTGCATCACGATGATCGGATCGCGCAGCCGGATGCCGTTCAGGGCGACCAGCTGGACGCCGCGCTTCGCCGCTTCGTCGAAGGCACTGACCCACGCCTGGCTGCCGGTGGCCCCGGTGAACTCGTCCATGCGCAGGAAGCGCGGGTTGTGCTGCCGGTAGTCGGCGGTCATGAAGCGCGCGGCGCGCGCATCCCTGCTGCCGGCGAAGTTGAAGAAGTCGATGATCAGCTGCTCGTTGGTCGTCAGCTGCTGCGCGCCGGCGCCGAGCCCGGCAAGCGCCACCACCACGGATGCCGCGAGAAGGATCCTGCGCACGCGCGCATGCTAGCAGATCACCGACGGAGGGCCGCCTCGACGATCGGCGCGGCCCAGCGCGGGATGCGTGGCACCGGGCACGTCCTCACCTTGTTCGCCGCCAGCTGCAGGACGAGCAGCGGCTGCGGCGCGATCCCCGCCGCCGGATCGCCGTCGACGCTGTTGTCGAACAGGCGCAGTTCGGCCAGGTGCGGCAACAGGCGGATCAGGTTGCGGCGGCTGGAGTCGTAGCGCTGTCGAATCCTGCCAGCCGGAATACTGTGGCCGCCGCGCCGGACGCGCGCCGCGACGCGGGCGATATGCAGTTCCGGCGTCGCGAGCCCGACGTACCACATGCGAATCTCGATGCCCGCCGCCGCGGCATCCAGCAATAACGAGGTGATCGTTTCACCACCCAGGGTCGTCTCGAACGCGTGGGTCTGGCGATGCGCAATGGCCTGCTCGAGCAGGCGCTTCCCCTGGTGCAACGCCAGGCTGTTGGCCTCGGCCTCACTCAGCCCTCGCCGGGCGCCGCGAATCAGGCGCGTCGCTTCGTCGGGATTGAAGTAGTCGGCGCCGAGCTGGCGGAAGGCGGCGCCGCCGATGCTGCTCTTGCCGCCGCCGTTCGGCCCCGCGAGGACGTAGAGAGAAGGGGGCTCGCCCCTAGCCACGCCGCCGCTGCGCGGCCACGGCCATGCGGCCGAGCTCGGCGGGGGCCGCGCCGAAGGCGGCCTTGAGCGACTTGCGCGCGGCCGGCGACTGGAGCGACGCCACGCGGGCGTCGAACTGCGCCGCCAGGTCGTCGAGGTCGGGCGCGGTGGCGCCACGCAGCGCCTCGTACTCGGCCATCGACAGCAGCACCGCCTTGGGGGCGTCGTGCCTGGTGATGACCACAGCGCCGCCGCGCAGCGCCGTTTCGAGCAGCGGACCGAAGCGGTTCTTGGCTTCGGTCGCCGTCACCGTGACCACGGGGGCAGCCGGCTTGGACTTGGCCATGCCCCATTGTCCGCCTTTCTAGCTATTTTGTCCAATATGAGATCCGGCCCGGCGGCGCTATCATTCGCCGGACCGTTTCAGCCATGCGACGGGCACCGTCTTCATGACAACCAGTTGGAGGAACGAGATGAAGAGCATTCTTGCGTGCGGCCTCGTCGCATGCCTGACGATCGGGATGGCCGGGGTCGCGGCCCAGCAGGGCGGCGGCCGCGGCGGTGGTCGCGGCGGCGGCGCGCCGCAGCAGCCGCCGGGCCCGCCGCTGATCCCGGCGAAGCCGTACAAGGCGGGGATCCCCGAGCGGACCGCGCAGGACACGGTCATCACCAACGTCAAGATCGTCGTCGGCAACGGCACGGTGATCGACAACGGCCACATCATCGTCCGCAGCGGCAAGATTGCCGCGGTGGCGGCCGGCGCTCCGCCGAGCACGCAGGGGCTGCGCGTGCTGAATGCCCAGGGGCTGACCGCCATGCCGGGCTTCATCGACAGCCACAAGCACCTCAACGACGGCCCGCAGGCTGAGGCCCAGGGGCGCTCGCTGCTCGAAGCCGGCTACACGACGATCCTGGTGAGCGGTCAGGCGGCCGGCACCTCGTCGCTGGCCATGAAGTCCGAAACCGGCGCCATCAACGGGCCGCGCATCATCCCATCGGGCGGCGTCAACCTCCGGCAGACGCCGGCCGAAGCGCGCGCCGCCGTGCAGGCGCTCGCCGCCGCCGGGGTCAAGCACACGGGCGAAATCGGCCTGACGCCGGAGCCGGCGCCACCGCAGGCGGAGGTCGAGACGCTCAAGGCCATCGTCGACGAGGCGAAGAAGCTCGGCATCCAGGTGAACGTGCACGCGGTCAGCAGCCCGGCGATGGTCGCCGCGGTTGAAGCCGGAGTGACCCGCCTGGTGCACCTGCCGAACAAGGACTTCACGACCTTCGAGCAGGCCGAGGCCGTGGCCAAGGCCGGCGCGATTGTCTCTGGGCTGATCGCGTTCGGCGCGCCGACGATCGATCGCGACTCGCCGCCGCCGGCCGGCTGCCCGCAGCCGTGCCAGGGGTCGGTTGTGTTCCCGCGCGACAACAGTGCGCGGTTCCGTGACGGCCGCCCGTGGCCCGAGTCGCTCGCCGGCGCCAACCGCGACGCCAGGGGGCGCGCCACCGGCACCGAAGGGGGCTACACCATCATCAACGCGCGGCGGATCTGGGACGCGGACCCGCAGCACAACACCATGGCTTACTCCACGGACCAGAACTTCGCCGATAAGGTCGTGCTCGAGCACGAGCTGAAGTCGTTCAGCATCGTCTTCTCGATGGCTGACATTCACCGCATCATGGGGCCGAACTCGGCGCGGTTCGTGGGGATGGAAAGCGAGATCGGCACGCTCGAAGCCGGCAAGCGCGCCGACATCATCCTGCAGTCGGGCGACCCGACCGAGAACATCTACGGCCTGCTCTCGGTCAAGCTGACGATGAAGGACGGCCGCATCGTCATCGACGAGCGGTAACGCACGCTGAGGCGCACGGCCTGGCGTCCCAGGCCGTGCGCTCTGCCGCCGGCAAGTCCGGGCATAATGAACGGCACGCAGCGGAGGCGAGATGAAGAAGACGGTATTGGCGACGACACTGACGCTGGCGCTCGGCGCCACCTGGTACGCGATGGCCCAACAGCCGGGACGCGGCGGCCCTCCGGGCGGCGGTCCCGAGAACGGCATGAACGTTCGCCCGCCGAACGCGCCCGGGCAGACGCCGGCGTTCGCCGGGCAGACCCGGGCGCCCGAGCAGAAGCTCGGCGTCGCCTTCAACGTGGTCACCGTGACCGACGGGCTGGTCAACCCGTGGGGGCTGGCGTTCCTGCCCGACGGCCGGATGCTCGTCACCGAGCGGCCGGGGCGGCTGCGGGTGCTCAGCGCCGACGGCAAGCAGATGTCCGAGCCGGTGACCGGCCTGCCGGCGGTCGACGCCACCGGGCAGGGCGGACTGCTCGGGATTGCCATCGACCCGGCGTTCGCGCAGAACGGGCTGATCTACTGGAGCTACGCCGAGCAGAACGGGAACGCCAACAACACGGCGGTCGCGCGTGGGCGACTGGTGACGACCGGCGCGCCCAAGGTCGAGAACGTGCAGGTGATCTTCAGCCAGCGGCCGTCGCTGGCGTCGCGACTGCACTTCGGCGGCCGGCTGGTGTTCGGGCGCGACGGCACGCTGTTCATCACGCTCGGCGATCGGTCGATTACCGAAGGGCGGATGCAGGCGCAGCGGATGGACGGACTGCTCGGCAAGATCGTGCGCATCAACGCCGACGGATCCATTCCGCGAGACAACCCGTTTGCCGGCAAGGAGGGCGTGCGTCCCGAGATCTGGTCGTTCGGGCACCGCAACATCCAGGCGGCCACTCTTCATCCCGAGACCGGCGAGCTGTGGGAGTCCGAGCACGGCACCCGCGGCGGCGACGAGGTCAACATCTCGCGTAAGGGGCTCGACTACGGCTGGCCGACGATCGCCTACGGCATCGAGTACGCCGGCGGAACGATTACCGGCGGCATCCAGCAGCGCGAGGGGATGGAACAGCCGCGCTACTACTGGGACCCGAACATCGCCCCGAGCGGGATGACGTTCTACACCGGGACGCTCTTCCCCGCCTGGCGCAACAGCCTGTTCATCGGCGGCCTCGCCAGCACGAACCTCGTGCGCCTCACCGTGCAGGGGGATCGGATTGTCGGCGAGGAACGGCTGCTGCAGGATCTGCAGCCGCAGCGGGAGCGGATCCGCGACGTGGTCCAGGGTCCCGACGGCGCGCTCTACCTGCTGCTCGACAGCGCGCAGGGGCGGCTGATCAAGCTCGTGCCGCGCTCGTAATGCGTGGCTTCCGCCTTGAGGCGGAAGACCGCTTAGTGGCTGGCCCGCAGTTGAATCGACTCGAGGTAGTCGGTGATTGCGGCCAGCCGCGCCGCCGCAGCCGCGGCACCAGGCTCCCCGGGAATCACCTGGAAGACCTCACCCCAGCGCGGCATGGCCGGCGAGCCGTGCGCCGAAATGCCGCGGCCGTCGATGATCTCCGCCAGCCGCGCCGCCGGGAACAGCCCTCCATTGCGCATGGCGAACTCCTCAAGGGCAGGCGCGTCGCCTCCCGCCGTCGACAACGGATGGCACGCCACGCAGTAGGCCGCGAACAGTGCCTTGCCGAGGCCCACGTTCGCGACGACCGGCCGCTGGAGCGTCTCAACGAAGCCCACCAGTCCGTCGATCCGCTGTTCGAGCCGCGCGTTGTCGCGCTCGATGGCGCTGAACACGTGCGCCCAGACCGGCATGTCGCCCGTTCGGGTGGCTGTGATCGGGCGCTGGACGTTGAGGATGGCGCCCTTCACCCGCTGGCGCGGGAACGTCCCGCCGTTGCCTTCGGCCAGCGTGCCAAGGTCCGGCAGTCGCGTCGCCAACGTGGACGCGACGGGGCCATCGCCGCGCCCGCTCCGGCCGTGGCATCCGGCGCAGTACTCGCGGAAGTCATCGGCACCGGTCCGCGGCCCATTGCCCGTCGGCGCCTGCGCCGCCAGCGCGACGCCCGAGACGACCAGTAACAACGACGCGCCCAACGTGCGAATCAGGCCTGGCATGTGTCTCCCTCTCTCAGGCAAGGCCGGTCAATAACCGTGCCCGGCCGCGTCGTGCACGGTGCTGGGGGTTCCGGGGGGATCGAAGGGAATCGGCTGGCGCCGTTGCGGGAAATCCCGACCGCGAGCGC
>JBFWUM010000056.1:0-5055 GCA_050247255.1 Vicinamibacterales bacterium
TGCTCGAACTCCTGGATGTCTCCAAGAGCTATCACGGCGTCCCTGCGGTCCGCTTGCTCAACCTGACCCTGGCCCCCGGCCAGGTGCTCGGTCTGCTCGGCCCCAACGGCTCCGGCAAGAGCACGTCGGTGAAGATGATTGTCGGGCTGCTGCGCCCGTCGCGCGGTCTCGTCCGCTGGCAGGGGGTCGACATCCAGCGCAACCTGCTCGAGTACCAGCGGCTCGTCGGCTACGTGCCGGAGGAGCCGCGGCTCTATCCCTACCTGACGGCCATCGAGTACCTCGAGCTGGTCGGCGGCCTGCGCGGGCTGTCGCACCGCACGCTCACGACGCGCATCGAGCGCTACCTCGAGCTGTTCGGGCTGCAGAGCGACCGCTATGCGCCGCTGTCGTCCTTCTCCAAGGGCATGCGGCAGAAAGTCCTGATCTCCGCCGCGCTGCTGCACGACCCGTCGATCCTCGTACTCGACGAGCCGAACTCCGGGCTGGACGTCGCCTCCTCGTTGATCCTGCGCGCGCTCGTCGACACGCTGGCCGCGCGGGGCAAGGCGATCATCTACAGCTCGCACCTGCTCGACGCGGTCGAGAAGACCTGTCAGGACGTGGTCATCCTCCACAAGAGCCACGTCGTCGCCTGCAACTCGGTGTCACGGCTGCGCGAGCTGACCGCGCGCGGCACGCTCGAAGAGGCGTTCGCGACGGTGGCCGTCGATCAGGACGTCGAACGCATCGGGCGCGACCTCGCAGATGTCGTGGCCCATGAATGAGCTCGCCCAGTTCCGGATCCTGTCGCGCGACTCGATCCGCAAGCTGCTGAACAGCGCGGTGCTGACGCGCGACGGCGACCCGGTTCAGTTCGCCCTCTGGACGACGGTGATCGTCGCGACGCCGCCGGCGATGTTCGCCTTCGGCCAGCCGTTCAAGTACGCGCGGCTGGCGCTGTTCGCCCCGGAGGTCATCCAGGCCACCGTCCTGCGCGACCGCATGTTCTTCACCGTCTACAGCATGCTGGCAATGGCGCTGCTTGCCGCGCTGACCTGGGAGGCGCTGTTCCCGGATCGCACCGACCAGGAAATCATGGGGCCGCTGCCGGTGCGGCCGCGGACCGTCGCCGCTGCGCGGCTCACGGCATCGGTTGGCATGGCGGTCGCGTTCGCGTTTGCACTCAACGTCCCCACCGCGGTCTTCTTCTCATTCGCCGCGACGACCCATCCGGTGCTGGGGTTCCTGCCCACGGTGCTCGCGGCGCACGTCTTCTCGACGGTCGCCGCCTGCCTGTTCGTCTTCCTCGTCCTGCTCGTCGCGCGCGGCACCGTGGCCATTGTGCTGGGCGCCGACGCCGCCGACAGCCTGGCGACGGTGGTGCAACTGGTGGCCGTGATCGCGCTGATCGAGGTGTTCTTCTACCTGCCCACGGTGCTGCCGATCCTGTCGGCACGGCTGCTGGCCGGGCCGGATGCCACCCTCTGGATGCCGCCCGCCTGGTTCGTCGCGCTCTACTCCTGGCTGGTTGGCCCATCGCCGGCGGGCTTCGGCGTGCAGGCGCTGCGCGGCGTCTCGCTGCTCGCCGCCGCGATCCTCATCGTCGTCCCGCTCTACCTGCTGTCGGCGCCGGTCATGGCGCGGCGGGCGCTGGAGTCGCTGTCGAAGCAGCGGCCCGGCCCGCTGGCCCGCGCGGTTCGCTCCGCCGGACGGCTGGCGCCGCATCCCGTCACCCGCGCCGTCGCCGAGTTCACCATTACGACGCTCTGGCGCAACCGCCGCCACCTCGTCATCGTCGTCTCGTATGCCGGCGCAGGGATCGCCATCGCCGCCATCAGCGTGATTGCCGCCCGGCTCCGCGCCGGCCTGCTATCGGCGGAGCTCACCACGTCGCTGCTGGCGGTGCCGCTGGTCATCATGTTCTTCCTGGCGCTGGGACTGCGCGCCGCCTTTCGCGCACCCTGTGAGCTCGAGGCGAACTGGCCGTTCCGCCTCTGGCCGCCGTCCACACGCCAGGCCGCCGCGGGAACCGAGCTGGCGATGTTCGTGCTGGCCATCGTTCCGGTCACCGCGCTGTTCGCGGTCACCATGCTGGTCGCGGGCCGCGGCGGGTGGGACGCGGCGCGGCTGCTGATGTTCAACCTTGCCTCCGGCTGGCTGCTGCTCGAAGCGGTGCTGCATGGCTGGGCGCGGGTGCCGTTCGCCTGCGCGCACGTACCCGACCAGGAGGGGCTCAAGTCGCGCTGGCTGCTCTATCTGATTCCACTGAACATCTTTGCCTTCCGCGGTGCCGATGCGCAGCTCGCCGGCCTCGGTTCAGCCCGGGCCGGCGGCATCTACCTCGGCATCATGCTCGCGATCGCCCTCGGCCTTCGCGCCCTCAGGGTCGCGCGCGCGCGCCGCGAGCCGATCGACTTCGAAGGGCCGCCGCACACGCAGTTCGAGGTCCTCAATCTGTCGGAGGCGTTGTAGTGAGGCGCCAGGTGATCTGGGGCGGCGTCGGCGTCGTGGCACTGCTCCTCACCGGCGCGCTGGTCGGCATGGCCGTACGCGTGCTCTCCCTCGAACTCGTCATCGTCGATCGCGAGGGAATGCGGACGGTGCTTGGGTCGCTGCCGAATGGCGCCTTCGCGCCGCGGCTGTCACCCGACGGCACCCGGGTGGCCTTCACGCGCGGCGGCGCGATCTGGATCGTCGACATTCCCGCATTGGGCGAACCGCGCCAGGTGCCGGCACGCCCTGACGCGCAATTCGTCGCCTGGGACAGCAGCGGCGAGCGCCTGTTCTACACGGCATCCACCGGGACGAACCAGGCGATCTTCGTGACCGACGCCGACGGCACCGGCGGTCAGGGGGCTCCGGTCCGCGACCCGGGGCGCGCTCCGGACTCGCACTCTGCGGCGCTGAACGCCTTCTCCTTCATCACCCTGAGCGGCGGCGACTACGACATCTACCTGTTCGACGAGACGACGAGGAAGACGTCGCCCCTTGTCGTCATCACCGGATCCCGGCAGTTGAGCAGCGCCATCTCCCCCGATGGGCGTTGGCTCGCCTACAAGTCCGATGAAAACGGCCGGTTCGAGATCTGGGTGCAACCGATTGACGGCGGCACGCGCGTCCAGGTGACCCGCGGGGGAGGCAGCAATCCAGTCTGGTCAGGCGATGGACGCGAGATCTTCTACGACGATGGCGATGGGCTGTTTGTCGTGGATGTCATCGGCGACGCCGAGCTGACGTTCGGACAGCCGCGTGGCCTGCCGGTACGCGGCATCGAGCAGTCGGGCAGCCTGCGGCGGCAGTGGAACGTCATGCCCGACGGGCGGTTCCTGGTGATGGTTCGGTAGCGACGAAGAAGTTAGAAGTCAGAAGTTAGAAGTTAGAAGTTAGAAGTCAGAAGTTAGAAGAACACGAAGGAGATCGGAGTGCACAAAGCGCAAATCGCATGGATCGCGGTGATGCT
The DNA here is from genome assembly GCA_050247255.1 of Vicinamibacterales bacterium. Taxonomy (GTDB): domain Bacteria; phylum Acidobacteriota; class Vicinamibacteria; order Vicinamibacterales; family UBA2999; genus JBFWUM01. Next base: position 3,443 of record JBFWUM010000056.1, read on the forward strand.
GTTGTGCGGTCTGGTGACCGTGGCGCACGCGCAAGACCTGCCCACCCGCAGCGTGGACGTCGACGGCCGCCCGATGCGCGTCTGGACCGCAGGCCTCGAGTCGCGACGCGCGGGCCAGCCGGTCATCGTGCTCGAGCCGGGAGCGGGAGCCGGGCTCGAGAGCTGGACACCGGTCTTCGACCGGCTCGCAACGGTGGCACCCGTGATTGCCTACGACCGGCGCGGCACGGGCGGCTCGGCACCTGGCGTGGAGCAACCAAACGCCATTCAGGTTGCCCGCTGGCTGCATCGCATGCTCGGGGTCATGCAGGTCGCGCCTCCCTACGTCCTCGTCGGTCACTCGTGGGGCGGCGTCTACATCACCGCGTTCAGCGATCAGTTCCCCAGCGAGGTTGCCGGACTCGTGTACATCGACACCACCGACTTCACGTCGACGCGCGAGGAGAAGGCCGCCCTGCTTCCGCCAGCCGAGCGGGAGGAAGCCCTGCGGCCGCCCGTCATGCCTCCGCTTCCCGCCGACGCGCCGCCTGGGCTGCGAGCCGAACTGGAGTCAATCGCGGCGAGCATGATCAGCGACTATGCCGATACGAGGCGATTGAAGCGCGTTGCCGGCGTCCCGATCGCGGTCATCGTGGCGACGCCGCCAGGCCGCATGCAAGGCACTGGCGGGCTGATGGCGCGGCTGCAGATCCAGAAACAGTCCGAGTGGACCTTTGCGTCGCCACAGGGACTGTTCGTGGCAGCCAGCCACGTGGGCCACTACGTCCATCGCGCCGATCCGGCGCTGGTTGTCCGGGTCGTCTCCCATGTCGTGGCGCCGCCACCGCCGCTCGCCCGATGACGACACTTGGCACGCCAGACGCCGCGGAGGCGTCGTTCGACATCGGAGGGCTGGCCTTTCGCGTGGTGGCTGGGATCGGGTTCCTCGCGCTCGGCTACCTGAAGCTGGTGCCGAGTGAGGGGTCAACATGGGTCGTCACGTTCGAGCGCATCGGCCTCGGGCTGTGGCTCATGACGATGACCGGCGCGCTGCAGGCGCTCGCCGGCGCGCTCCTGCTGATCCCGCGCACGGCTCTGGGGGGCGCGCTCCTTGCCGGCGCCACCATGGCGGGCGCCATCGTCGCGCACCTCACCCTGCTGGACGGTATCGGCGGCGCGGTAATTCCCGGGACGATCCTGGTATGCCTCGCGGTCGTGGCGATGAAGGCGAGGCGATGACGGCCGGCTCAAGGACCAAAGGCGCTGACGGCCGCGGCGAACGCGCCGAGGACCGCCGCCAGGGTCGTCACCTGCACGCCGGCGAGCCAGACGAACTGGCGCGACATCTTGTCATCGATCCGGTCCATGCGGACCTCGAGGGCATCGCACCGCGAATCGAGCCGCTGCTCGAGGCGATCGATCCGCACGTCGAGCGCGTTGCACCTCGCGTCGACCCGCCGTTCCAGCGAGATCAACGCATCGCGGATGCCGTCAGTCTGCCGGGCGTGTTCTTCCACTCGTCCCTCGAGATACGAAACCCGTTCGTCGAGCGTCGGCACGGCGCTGCCCCTCCAGATTACCGTCGTCCCTTCCACGGACGCAAACGGTCTCCAAACCAGGAGCACGACCGATGC
>JBFWUM010000056.1:5155-6372 GCA_050247255.1 Vicinamibacterales bacterium
CTTCGGGCTGCTTCGCCTGCAGGCGCTCTTGGAGCAACGCTTCGGTCTGCGGCTCCGCGAGGCAACACGGGATGTGCCGATCTACGTGCTGACTCCTCTCGAGGGCGGTTCGCGTATGCGCTCGTCGGCGGGAACGTGCGTGGCGTTCACCGGTGCGCCACCACCGCCTCAATCGCCTGGCGGCGCGCCTGCCGAGGCGTGCGGTGTTCGAGGCGGTATCGGCCGCGCGACCGGACGAGGAGTAGATTTCCCCCGGATCGCCCGCTGGCTGTCAGGGCAACCAGACATTGGCCGCATGGTCTATGACCAGAGTGGCAGGACTGAACGCTACGACTTCGACATCGAGTGGACGCCAGGTGGCCTGCGAGCCGAGGAACCGGGAGCGGATGCTGGCGCAACGCTGCCCTCCATGGGACCGGGTCTCATCGCCGCGGTCGAACGCCAACTGGGGCTGAGGCTCGAACCGACACGCGGCCCGGTGGACGTGCTCATCGTCGAACGAGTCGCCCGGCCGACACCGAATTGAGATGACGCGCTTTCCACTTACTTTTCCACCTTTCCACTTCTCTACTTTTTTTACTTCTACGAAGATCTTCGTTGACATCTACGAAGTAATTCGTACAGGATCGGCCTCATGCAGGATCGGCGGAAACCGACCGACGCTGAGCTTGGCATTCTGCGCGTCCTCTGGGCACGGGGGCCGAGCACCGTGCGCCAGGTGGCTGAGGCACTGAAACGGGACGAGGCCTACACGACGGTCCTGAAACTGCTGCAAATCATGGCAGACAAGGGCCTGGTCAGCCGCGACGAGTCGGCGCGAACCCACATCTACGCCGCCGCCTATTCGGAGCAGCAAACGCAGAAGCAGCTCGTCGTCGATCTGCTGAACCGGGCGTTCGACGGCTCGGCGGCGAAGCTGGTGCTGCAGGCTCTTTCCTCGGGTACGACGTCCAAGGAGGAGCTGGCGGAGATTCGCAGGTTGATCGACAAGCATCGCGGGAGCCGCTCATGACCACGGCCGTCTCGCTCGTCGGCTGGACCCTGATTCACTTCGCCTGGCAGGGCACGGCCATCGCGCTGGCCGCCGCATTGCTGCTCTGGACACTGCGTGGCGCGGCGGCGCCGTGGCGCTACGCGACTTCCTGCGGCGCGCTGCTGCTGATGCTGGCCGCACCCGTACTGACCGCCCAGTCGCTGCGAGCCACATCCGCCGCGTC
>JBFWUM010000056.1:6472-9591 GCA_050247255.1 Vicinamibacterales bacterium
CCGCCAACGGCCTGGCAGTCGCCTCGATTGCTGCGCTCGTGCTCATCGGCGGGGGCAGCATGGTCCAGCAGCTCGGGGCCTCCGCCGCCGACGGCGCCAGGGCCAGACAGCTTCAGCAGGTCGAACGGATACGCCTGCAGTGGGGTCGCACCTCCAGCGACAACGTCGATCTGCTGACGACGCCGGAGCTCGCGCTCCGTGGCGCGACGATCGCCCGACAGGCGCAGGACGCGTACCTGGAGGTCGCCACCGATCTACGCCATGACCTGGCAGCGCGTCCGACGCTTGCCCTGGTTGAAAGTGACACGGCGATGCGGCGCCTGCTCGACGCCCGGCTGCTCCCGTCGACCGTCGGACCGCTCATCATGGTCCCTGTCGATCGCAGCGACGAGGAGACTGCCGCGCTGCTGCGGCACGAGCTCACCCACGCTTTCGTGACGTCGATACTGGGGCCGCTCGACGTTCCCCTCTGGATTACGGAAGGCGTCGCCGCGCACCAGAGCGGCGTGTGGGGTGCGCTCGAGCGAAGCCGGCTGCTCCGGCTGCTCGGCGGCCGCGCCCTGCCGACCCTCGCCTCGCTGAACGCTGGCACCGGGGACCGCGAAGTGGCCTCGACCGTCGGTCACGCGGCGTTCGATTTCATCGATGCGCGGTGGGGTAAGCAGGGCATCCGGGATCTGTTGCTCGCGCTGCGAACCGCCGGTGGCGACGTCGGGGCGTCGACTGACGCCGCGTTCGGCATGCCTCTGGCCGATTTCGACCGCGCCTTCGCCGACTACGCGGGCGCCATCCTGTCGCCCCCGCCCCCGCCGGCTCCGCCGCCCGCCGCTGCCACGGTGCGGCAGGCCGATCCGGCGGCCGGCGCGGAGCCGCGATTCGACTTCACGGCCTCGCGGATTACCGTCCGCGACGCGAGCCTGAGCGACCTCATCCGCTTCGCATACGGGTTGCGGCCGGACCAGCTGGTAGGCGGCCCGGCGTGGCTCGACAGCGAGCGATTCGACGTCACGACCGACGGCGACGGCGACGGCATGCACTACGGCTCGGCCGCCCTGCGCGCGGTGCTCGAAGATCGATTCGCGCTACGGCTGCGCGAAGGGACGATCGACGTGCCGGTGTACGAGCTCCGCGCCGCCGGCCCCCTCGGGCCCTCGCTGAGTCGCTCGCCGGCCGCGTGCCACGGCCTCGACCTCGAGCAGCCGTACCAGGGAGGCTGCGGACTCCGCTGGCAGGGGATCGGCCGCGCCGAAGGGCACGGCATCACGATGGCGCAGCTGGCTGCGACCATCTCGCATGCGGGTCCGTTCGATCGCCCGGTCGTGGATCGCACGGGGCTCTCCGATGCCTACGACTTCGAGCTTCGCTTCACGCCGTACGCCCGCCGCGCTGAATCCCCGGTAAATCGGGTGGCGCAGGCGCTCGAATGGGCATCCATCACCGACCCGCTGCCCGTCGCCCTCCGCGAGCAGCTCGGGCTGTCACTGGTGGAAGGAACCGGCACGGCGCCTGTGTTCATCGTCGATCACGTCGCGCATCCGGAAAGGGACTGACATGACGCGCATCAGCATCTCTCTCGTCGCTGCGCTTGCGGCTGGCGCCCTGACGGTGGCCGACGCCCAGCAGGCCGCGCAGCAGGTCATCATCGGCGGCGGCGCAGCAGCGGGTTCGGCGGCGGCGCCACCGCCGGGGCCGATGGCCTTCGAAGTGGCCTCGGTGAAGCAGAACGTGTCCGGATCGCCGGGCGTCAGGATTGGGCTGCAGCCGGGAGGTCGGTTCAACGCCGTCGGCACGCCCGCACAGTTCCTGATCACATTTGCCTACCAGATCCTCAACTTCCAGCTCGTCGACGCCCCTGACTGGGTGCGGGAGGACCGGTACGACGTCGCCGCCAAAGCGGAAGGCGAGCTGCCGCCAACGCCGCTCGGACAGCTCGGTCCCGTGCAGATGATGGTGCGATCCCTGCTCGCTGACCGTTTCAAGCTCGTCGTCCGCGAAGAGACCCGCGAGATGCCGATGTACGCGCTGGTCATGGCGCGCGCGGACAAACGGTTCGGCCCGCAGCTGCAGCCATCGACAACGGATTGTCAGGCGCTCTTCGCGGCGCGCCGCGGCGGCCCGCCTCCGGGTCCCCCTCAACCGGGCGAGCGCCCCCAGTGCGGGATGCGCGCCGGGTTCGGCGAAACGCGCGGCGGGAGCATGGCGCTGTCCGAACTCGCGCGCTATCTCTCGAACCAGCTGCAGCGGGTCGTCGAGGATCGGACCGGACTCACCGGCAATTTCGACTTCGACCTGACGTTCACGCCGGACCAGGTGCCGCAGGGGGCGCCGCCTCCGGGCGCGCCACCGCTGCCTCCCGTCGATCCCAACGGGCCGTCGATCTTCACGGCGCTGCAGGAACAGTTGGGCCTGAAGCTCGAAGCGACGCGCGGTCCGGTACCGGTGCTCGTCATCGAGCGCGTCGAACGGCCGACACCGGACTGACGCCGTTAACCTTGTGGCCCGCGCCACGTAGTACGGACATGGCAAAACTGAGCGTCTGTTTCGCGGGCGTCCTGGTACTCGCGTTTGCAACTCTCGGCGCGCAGGGGCCTCAGTTCGAGGTGGCCTCCGTCAAGCCGAACCTGTCGGGGGACATCGGCAGCCGCTTCGGTGTTCGCCCCGGCGGACAATTGGTGGTCACGAACAACAGTCTGCGCAACATCGTCCGAAACGCCTGGAACCTGCAGGACTTCCAGATCATCGACGGGCCGGACTGGTTCGATCGCGACCGTTTCGACATTCTCGCAAAACCCGCAGTCGAGCCACGTTCCCGCGAGGAGTTCGCACAGATGGTGCAGGCGCTGCTCACCGAACGGTTCAAGCTTCGGGTGCACTTCGAGACACGTGAGATCCCAATCTACGCGCTTGTTCTGGTGCTCGAGGGTGATACTGGGCCGACACTACGACCATCAGCCATCGACTGCGCAACGGTCGAAGCGGCGGCGCGACGAGGCGGCCCACCGCCGACACGCCCGGGCGAGCGGCCCTTATGCGGCACCCAGACCACTCCGGGTCGAATGATGGCCGGGGGCGTGACCATGGAGAGCTTCGCGCGCAATCTGTCGAACTTTGCCGGGCGC
>JBFWUM010000056.1:9691-21324 GCA_050247255.1 Vicinamibacterales bacterium
GTCGCCGGCGAGACGCCGGCTGCCGCCGCTCCCCCGCCGCCGGCCGATGTTCCCGACGCGCTCGCTGGGGCAGCCGACGGCCTCCTCGTCAACGGCAGCGTCAACAACGGGGCGGCATCACCATTCGCCCAGGCCGCCGCGTTTGGCAACAACCGCACCGGGCGGCGCTCGCTCTACAACGGGAGCATCGGCGTCGTCTTCGGCACCTCGGCGTGGGACGCCAGGCCGTTTTCCTTCACCGCCCGGCAGGCGGACAAGCCGTCGTACAGCGACATCCAGTTTCTCGGCACGTTTGGCGGCCCGCTGCGGATCCCGGGGCTGCTGCGCAACGGGCCGAATGCGTTCTTCGGCTATCAGCGGAGCGTGAACAACTCGGCGGCCACGCAGTCCGCTCTGGTGCCCACGCTGGCGCAGCGCGCCGGGCAGTTCGAGTCGACGATTACCGATCCGTTGACTGGCGCCCCGTTTGCCAACAACGCCATTCCGGCAGGACGAATCAGCCCGCAGGCCGCTGCCCTGCTGGCGCTGTATCCGCAGCCGAACATTACCGCCGGCCAGTTCAACTACCAGGCGCCGCTCGTCACCGTCACCCGCGACGACAACATGCAGGCGCGCCTGGCGCAGGCCATCAACAACCGCAACTCGATCACCGGTACCGTGTCGGCGAGGCGCATCGAGACGGAGGCGACGTCACTCGTCGGGCTCACCGATACGACAGCCCGCACGACCATCGACGGCAGCGTCACCTGGTCGCGGCGCATATCGCCCTTTTTCGCCACGCGTGTCCGTTACGACCTGTCGCGGGCTGCAACGGCCGCGACGCCTCACTTCGCGCAACAGACCAACGTGTCGGGCCTGGCCGGCATCACCGGCAACGACCAGGCGGCTGACAACTGGGGACCGCCGGCGCTGACGTTCTCAAACGGGCTGCTCAGCCTGTCGAGCAACGAGTTCGATCGGACGGCGGCCACGACCCACGGCGGCGTGTTCGAGCTGTTGTGGAACCGCCCTGGCCACAGCATGACGATGGGCGGCGGGGTGCGGCGGACGCTGCTCAACTCGCGCGGGCAGCAGAACGGCCGCGGCGCCTTCAGCTTTACCGGCGCCGTCACCGGATCGCCGTTCGCCGACTTCCTGCTCGGGCTGCCGAGTGCCAGCGCCATCGCCTTCGGTAACGCCGACAAGAAACTGCGCAGCAATTCCCTCGAGGCATTTTTCACCGACGACTGGCGCGTGCACCCGGGGCTGACCATCAATGCCGGGGTGCGCTGGGAGTACGAAGGGCCGATGACCGAGGTGGACGGACGCCTGTCGAACCTCGACGTGGCGCCCGACTTCTCCAGCGCGACCCTGGTCACCGGCCGCGAGCGCGACGCGTTGCTCAATCCGGACCGCATGGGCATCCAGCCGCGCCTGGGCGTGGCCTGGCGGCCGATCCCCGGGTCCTCGCTCGTGATTCGAGGCGGCTACGGCATCTATCGCAACACGAACACCTACCGCACGCTGGCGCTGCTGATGGCGCAGCAACCGCCCTTCTCCACCGCGTTGTCGGTGCAGCGGAGCGCGTCGGCGCCGCTGACGCTCGCAAACGGCTTCATCGGCGGCGGTGCCGCGCCGGCGACGTTCGCGGTCGATCCGGACTTCAAGATTGGCGACGCGCAGAACTGGCAGCTGCTGCTCCAGCGCGATTTCCCGGCATCGCTGACGGCATCGGTCGCGTATCTTGGTGCCTACGGCCGCAACCTGATGCAGGAGTTCCTGCCGAACACCTATCCCGCTGGGGCCGCCAACCCGTGCCCCACGTGCCCGAGCGGATTTGCCTACCTGACATCGAACGGATCGTCGGTGCGCAACGCGCTGCAGGTACAGCTGCGCCGCCGCCTGCGTAACGGGTTCACGGCATCCGCGCAGTACACGTTCTCCAAGGCGACCGATGATGCGGGCGCGTTCAACGGGGCGTCGCTCGGCGGAGCGTCCATCGCGCAGGACTGGCGGGATCTCGGCGCCGAGCGCGGCCCCTCGCCGTTCGACCAGCGGCACCTGTTCACCGCCGACTTCAGCTACACCACCGGCGTCGGCGTGCAGGGCGGCGGGTTAATCGACGGCATCAAGGGACTGCTGTTCCGCGGCTGGACGATGACCAGCCAGATCACCGCGGGCAGCGGCCTGCCGGTCACCCCGGTATTCCTGGCGCCAGTAGCGGGGACCGGCGTCACCGGCACGCTGCGCGCCTCGTTGACCGGCGCGCCGACCGACACGGCGCCCGAGGGCTACTATTTCAATCCTGATGCGTTCACCCTGCCGGCACCCGGCACCTGGGGCGACGCGGGGCGCAACTCGCTGCGCGGCCCGGCGCAGTTCGGCATGACGGCCGGCCTGGCGCGCAGCTTCGAGTGGGGTGAGCGGCGGACGATCGACTGGCGCATCGACGCCACCAACGTGCTCAACCGGGTCACTTATGCGGCGGTGAATGCCACCGTCGGCAGCCCGCAATTCGGCCTGCCGACACGGGCCAACCCGATGCGGAAGATCCAGACGACGCTGAGGTTGCGATTCTGATGAAGCGCGCACTCATTCTTCTCTTCACCATCACACTGGGCATCTCCTCGTCCGCCCAGCAGCCGACCTTCCGCGCCAGCACCAAGCTGGTCGTCCAGACCGTCACGGTGAAGGACGCCCAGGGCCAGGTAATCGAAGGGCTGACCGCCGCCGACTTCACCGTGACCGAGGACGGCATGCCCCAGGACATCGCCTTCGTCGAGTTCCAGCGCGTCGACGCCACGCCGGGGACCGACCCGGCGCCGCTGCAGGCGCAGACGCCAGCTGCCGTGCAGCAGACCGTCGCATCGGTGACGCAGCCGCAGATCGCGGCCGCGGCCCCAGGCGACATCCAGTACCGCAACCGGCGGCTGATCGTCTTCTACTTCGACCTGTCGGCCATGCCGCCGGCGGACCAGTCGCGCGCCTACTCGAACGCGCTGAAGTACATCGACACGCAGATGGCGCGCGAGGACGTGATTGCGATCATCACGTTCGAAGGCGGCGGCGTCCGCATCAAGACCGACTTCACCGACAACAAGGCGCAGCTGCGCGAGGTCATCCAGCGGCTAATCTTCGGCGACGACCTCGACGGCGACGGCATTCCCGACAACCCGGACGTCGGCACCGAGTTCGGGCAGAACGACGCCGAGTTCAACATCTTCAACACCGACCGCCAGCTCGCAGCGCTGCAGACGGCGGTGACGATGCTGCGGCCGCTGCCCGAGCAGAAGGCCCTGATCTACTTCGGCAGCGGGCTGCGGCTGAACGGCACCGACAACCAGGCGCAGATGCGCGCCACCGTCAACGCGGCGGTCAAGGCGAACGTGGCGATCCACCCGATCGACGCGCGCGGCCTGGTCGCGCAGGCGCCGCTCGGCGATGCGAGCCGGCCGTCGCCTGGCGGCCTCGGCATGTTCACCGGTACGCTGGCGATGGCCGGCACCAACAACCTGCAGCGATCGCAGGACACGCTGTTTGCCCTCGCCAAGGACACCGGCGGCACGGCGATGTTCGACTACAACGACCTCTCGCTCGGCATCGTCACTGCCGCCCGCAGCATCGGCAGCTACTACATCGTCGGCTACTACACGACCAACACCGCCGAGGACGGCAAGTTCCGGCGCGTGCGCGTGGGGCTGACGGGCAACCGGCAGGCGGAGCTGACCTATCGCCAGGGCTACTACGCCGACAAGACGTTCGCCCGGTTCAGCGAGGCGGACAAGGAGCGACAGCTCGAGGAAGCGCTGCTGCTGGACGACCCGGTCACGGAGATTCCGATCGCGATGGAGGTGAACTACTTCCAGCTGAATCGCGCCGAATATTTCGTGCCGGTGGCGGTGAAGATCCCCGGCAGCGAGCTGGAGCTGGCGAGACGGCGCGGCGCCCTGCGCACGTCGATCGACTTCATCGGCGAGGTCAAGGACGAGTTCGGGATCACGCAGCAGAACGTGCGCGACGCGCTGAACATCCGCCTCGACGAGCAGACGGCGCAGCAGCTGGCGACGCGGCCGCTGCAGTACGAGACCGGGTTCACGCTCCTTCCCGGGAAGTACGTCCTGAAGATCCTGGCGCGCGACGCCGTGACCGGCCGCATCGGCACGTATCAGGCCGCCTTCACCATCCCGAACCTCAATCGCGAGGAACAGCGGCTGCCGATCAGCACCGTCGTGCTCGGGAGCCAGAAAGTGCCGCTGGCGCAGGCGCTCTTCAACGCGAAGGATTCCCTCGGCGCGACGGCCGTGCATCCGCTCGTCAACGGCGGCGAAAAGCTGCTGCCGAGCGTCACACGCGTGTTCAGCCGGTCGCGCGACATGCACGTCTACCTGCAGGCCTACGAGCGCAGCGCCACGTCGACGCAGCCGCTGGTAGCCTTCGCGACGTTCTTCGACGGCGAGCGCAAGGTGTACGAGACGGAGCCGTTCACGGTGACCGACGGGATGCACGAGCGGTCGAAGGCGGTGCCGATCAGCTTCTCGACCCCGCTGGCTCCCCTCGCGCCAGGCCGCTACGACTGCCAGATCACCGTGCTCGAACCGAATGGGCAGAAGGTCGCCTTCTGGCGCGCGCCAATCGTCGTTCTTCCGTAGTGTCCGGCATCAGCCTGACGGCGGCCGGGCGCCCTCCTCGCGAATGATCTCGAGCTCCGCGATGGCGTCCTTATCCTTGCGGCGTCCGGCCGCTCGTTTGGCCGCGATCAACTGATCCAGCGAAAGACATCGGCAGCGGATGTCGAATACCTCGATGATCTCTGAGCCGGGCAGGAACTTCTCGTAAGAGCCTCCATAGGTCATTTCTCCCAGAAGGTCGATGTCACCAATCGTGGTGGTGAGAGTGAAATTCAGGCCGGCGGTGAGGGTTGCTGTGTTCCAGGAGAACGGAAGCCCTGCTGGAGCGCCGCGCAGATACGGTTGCAGTGGTGCAAGAGCCGCGACGATGCGCTTGATGTTGGCGGAGTCACGCGCATAGAGAACGTCAACGTCGTAGGTAGCGCGCGCCGAGCCGTGCGCCGCCGCCGCGACTCCGCCAACGAGGATGAAATCGACGTGCGAGGCCACCAGGACCTGCAACAGACGGCCGTATTCAGTCTTCACCGCTTCCGCCGCGCTGCCCCCCGCACCTCGCCCAGAAAGGTCATGAACGCCTCGAACTTGCGCAGGCGCTGATCGGGGGTCAGCTTCAGGTTCTCACGAATGAGCGTGCGATCGACGCCCCGCTTGTATTCCTCCACCAGCGGATCGGGCTCGAGGACTTCTCGAACGAGAGGCTGGCCCCTACGCTCCATACCCCGTACTGTAGCATCGTCAGTCGTGGCAAGCCTGCGAACAGCTGCGCAAGCAGTGGACCGCCGACGCGGATCTCGGCCTCGTGCAGGCGCTCGAGGCGGCGTTGAAAGACAAGTCCTCGAAGGGCTTCGTCGTCCGCGCGCAAGAACACGGTGATGCTCGTGGTGCAGCACTCGAAGCTGGCGAGTCAGGCGGCGCTGGATACGCGCCGGGCCCACTGGAGAGGGGCACTGGCGGCGCTCGCCCGGCACCTGACGGCATCCTGACTGGCGCCTGACGAAGAAGTTGTTTGACGTGGGCGTGACCAGGGTAGATGCTCCCAGGGCCACTCTCCTGCGAGGTGTCCGATGGTTGCCGCTGCCCTGGTTGCTCTCACGGTCCTCTCGGCACAAGCACCGGCCCCGGCGCCGGCTCCAGCAGGCGCGCCGGACGTCGCCACAGCGACGCTTCGCGGCCAGATCACTGACATCTTGACTGGTCAACCGGTCGCCGGTGCACGGATCCGCGCGATCAACGCCACCGGGCGCCCCATCCGACCGATCTGCCCGATCGACGACTGCAACGGTCCGGAGCGGGTCGGACCGAACCCGACGTACTACGCCATCACCGGCGCCGACGGTCGCTACGACATTCTCGATGTGAAACCCGGTGAATACATCGTCACGGCAGGCGGCGCGGGCTATCTGACGCGGTCATTCGGGCAGAACGATGACGGGGCACCCGAAGGTCGCATCGACGTGCCTCCAGCCAGAGCCACCACCGTCGACATCACACTCGAGCAGCCGGGGACGGTATCGGGGCGCATTGTCTCGGACGCGAAGGAAGGCCTGCCCGGCCTCGAGGTCGAACTCGTTCGTCGTGTGTACGCGCCGGGAGGCGCCTCGTACCGGGGTGTTGCCTTTGTCCAGACGGAGGCCGATGGCGTCTTCCTTTTCCGCAATGTGCGTCCGGGCGAATACTACGTTCACGCGTACTCCCCTGGCGGGCATCAGCCGACACGCAGTGGTTCCAGTTACGCGTACACGTCGACCTATTACCCTGACGCTGCCGACCTTGATGGAGGCCAGCGCGTCGCCGTGAGCAGCGGACAGGCGCTTGCTGGAATGGATTTCGCCCTGCAGGTGGCCGCAACCCACGTCGTGACCGGACTTCTGGTCGATGCCGCGGGGCCGTCGCTAGCCGGCGTACGTATTCGGTTCTCGCCAATGGAACGGGGCGGCATCGTCGATGATGTCTTTGCGACGGCGGCGGCGGATGGTTCGTTTCGCGCCGAACGGGTCCTCCCCGGGCGGTACATGGTGACCGTTCAGGACGAGACCGCCGGCCAGCGATGGCTCGGGGTCATGCAGCAGATCTCGGTGGTGGACGATCGCAGCGTGCTGATCATCCCGGCCACTCCCGGCGCACACTTCGAAGGGCGCGTGGTGGTTCCCGAGGGTGAATCGTCACCGATTCCGCTCGCACAGCTGGCGGTGCGAATTGACCAGCGCGTTCCGGGAGTGACCGGGGACTTCGCCGCGGCTGGTGACATCGAGGCCGACGGCCGGTTTTCGTTTGAGGGGCGGGTCGGCGAGTCGATGGTGGCCTTTACCAGGCTGCCGCCGGGATGGCACGTGCGGTCCGTTCATGTCGATGGCGTCGAGATGACGGATCGAGTCTTCGACGTACTGCCGACGGACCGTCGACGCATCGACATCGTGATCTCGGGACGCGGCGGTGTCCTGGGCGGCGTGACAACCGATGATGATGCGAAGCCGGTTCCTCAGGCGCTGGTCGTGCTCTTCCCCGACGACTGGACGCGGCTGTCGCGAACGCGCCTCGTGCGCACCGCCTTCTCGGTCCAGGGTGGACGCTTCGAAATCCCGGAGGTGGCGCCGGGTAGCTACCGGGCCGCAGCCGTGCGCTGGCTGCCCCGCGATGCGTGGAACGACGGCGACGTGCTCGCCCGCCTATGGTCCTCGTCCGAATCGATCCGCATCGGCGCGGATGAACCGGCGACTCTGCAACTCCTCGTCACCGAGCCGCCGGAAGATCTGTTCCGCTGACGCGGAACTAACATTCCGCAGCTACGTTACGGGCCGACTGATTCCTGACACAGCCCTTCCCCCTATCCCCTTCCCCCTATCCCCTTCGCCGAGCGTTAGAACCGCGCGAGGTAACTCGCCTTGAAGAACAGCGCCCGCGACGTCGCCTCATACGGGCGCGTGCGGTCTTCGCTCTCGACCAGCGTGCCGTAGCCGAGGTGCACGACCGTGCCGGGCGTCAGTTCGTAGGACGCCAGGAAGTCGCCCAGCACCCGCCGCCGCGAGCTGTCGTACTGCGCGAGGGCGCGGACGAAGAACCGCGGGCTGAACTGGTAGGTGTTCTTGACGTTGGCAACGTGCACATCGAACAGCCTGTCGCCGGCATCGTTCACGAACTTCACGAAGTTGTATTCGATCTCGTGATTCAGCTTTGAGCTCGGCTGCAGGTTGACGCGAATGCGCCGCCGCGTGTTCGTGCCGCCCTGGGGGCTGACGGGATCGTAAAAGATCGCGTCGCCGACGTTCAGGCTGCCGCCGACGTTGAGCCACCGGAAGATCTGCATGTTGCCGTCCATGTACCGGCGGCCCACGTCGAATCGACGACCGGCAAACGTCTCATGCCCGCGACTCATGTCGAGCCTCAGGTAGCCCTGCCGGGTGAAGTTGAAGCGCACGCCGGGCATGACGAGCGTTTCGGTGCCGTCCTGGACGCGATCCTCCGCCGCCACCCCCCAGACGAACGGCGCCACACGCTTCAACCAGGGATACCGGCCCTGGTCCGGGTAGAACTGCACCTCGCCGTACTGCCAGGTGCGCGTCAGCCCGACACGGTTGATGAACGCGGTGTCCATCTGGAACCCGCGATCGAAGTGCTCCAGGTGGCCGGCGATGTTGAACCGGCGCGTGTTGTAGTCGTAGCCGAGATGGGCGCCTGCGCCGGACGTGTCCCGGCCATCGAGCGACTCGGACTGTGAGTACATCAGCGCCCCGCGATACTTGAACGCGTCGCTCCCCCGCATCTCGAAGTCAGCGGCCGCGACGCGGTTGTGCGAGCCGCGATACTCAGTGTCGGTGAACAGGCCGCCGATGTACTGCGCCTGGCCGTAGTTCCGCTGCACGCGGCCGATGGTGAAGAACTTCTGCGCCTCGCCATCGAGCGATTCGTCGGCCGCCGCGAGGAACGCGTACGTCTGCCGTCCGGCGGTGCCGGTGAGCTTCGTCCCCACGCTCGGCTCGATGATGCGTCGGGTGTGGACGGCGGTGCGCATGGTCGCATCGCCGCCCTGCCCCGCCAGGTTGAAGAGTCCGAGTCCTTCCATAAAGAACGGCCGCTTCTCGCTGAAGAACACGGGGAAGCGCTCGTTGACTTCCACCTGGAAGGCATCGCTCTCAACCTGGCTGAAGTCGGGATTCACCGTCGCGTCGAGCGTCATGGTCGACGTGATGCCGTACTTGATGCTGGCGCCAAAATCGGAGCGTGCCGAGGCGCTGCCCCACGCTCCGCCGGGGGTCAGCCGCGCCTGGTTGCTCGACACGGTGGCGCTCGGGATGACCTCGAGCAGCAGCGGCTGCTGCAGCCGGTCGAACACCACGGGCACGTTCGACTCGAACACCCACTTGCCCGGGGCCATCTCGGGCCACGCCCAGGAGATCCCCATCCGGCTGTTGCGGCGCATGAACAGCACGTTCATGCGCACATCGTCGCCGCCCTTGAAACGAATGCTCTCGAGCGGTACACGCATCTCGACGACGTAGCCTTCATCGTCAACGGCCCCGGCGGTCTGCCACGTCCAGTCAGCCGCGGTGTCCTCGCCGCTCGACGTCTGCAGCGCATCCATCTGGATGCCGCTCGGGTTGACGAACATGTGATACGCCACCTGGCCGGCGCGGCTCGAGTCGAGGCTCACCGCGACCCAGTCGTCGTTCCAGATGTTGTCGCGGCGGGTGATGGTCGTGCGGATGCCGGAGGGATCCGCGTCGAAGCAGCGGAACGCGAAATAGATCGCCTCATCATCATAGGCGACCCACACGCGGGTCCGCAGCTGTCCCGGTTCGCCGCGCAGCGGGTTATAGGACACCCACTGTTCCGGGCCAACCGGCTGCCCCGTCCAGGCGGCATCGTCGAGGACGCCGTCCAGCCTGGGGGCGACTGTTGCCCGGAGGGCGCGCAGCTCAGGCGCTGCGGTTTGGGCCGCCGCCGGGACGGCCAGGAGGGTGAGCGCGAGGGCGAGGAGAACGGCGGCTGCTGGCATCGGCTCCTTTGACGAGCAGCCGCCTGGAAAAGTTGCTAAAAATTTGGCACGCCTTGTTCAGGCCCTCAAAACAGGCCCTAGCGTGCCAGCGGGTCCGGCCTCAGTTGGAAGCGGACGACCTTGCTGCGCGTGCCGAGGCCGCCTTCGATGTGCCACGCCGCGTTAGGGCCGTAGTTGGCGTAAATGCCCCGCCCCTTCCACCCGGCGTCGGGGTCGTCGATGCGCCCGTCGAGGCCGCGCGAGAAGAAGCCCATCGGGTACGGCACCCGCAGCACGACCCACTCGCCGTTGACCAGCGCCAGCATCGAGTCGGACGTCGTGCCCGTCGCCACCGGCACGTTGCGGCCGAGGCCGAGCGTGTCGAAGCGATCGACGAAGTTGTAGTACTGGAAATCGGTCGCGATCTCCTGCGGCGCGTTCCGGAAGGACGGCCCCGGGGCGCGGTACAGCGTCCAGCCCTCCGGGCAGTGCTGGCCTGTCGCCTCCGGCCCGTTCAGCACGCGGCACTTGCGGCGGTCGAAGCTGGCCAGGTGGCCGCTGCCGGCAAGGGCGGTCCAGATCACGCCGTTGTCGTCGATGTCGATGCCGCGCGGCGTGTAGCCGCTCACCGCCGACTGCGCGTTGTTGAACGGCGGCTCGTAGGCTTCGCCAACGCAGGTGGCGGGATCGATGCGGACGATCTTGCCTGGCATCGGATTGAGCACGGCCCCCCAGACGCTGCCGTCAGTGTTGTTGGGGATCACGCTGTAGATGCCGCCCATCGGGATCGGCCGATCCACCGCCGGATCGATGCGGCCGTCGCGGTTGATGTCGAAGTAGCCCTGGCACCAGCCCTGCGCCTTGGCCAGGTCTCCCGTCTCGGCGAGGACCCTGGTCTTCACCCAGCCGATGACGCCGCCGAACGGCCCGTTGCCGTAGATCGTTTCATCCGCATCGCCGGCGAACTGCACGTGGTGCACGTCGAAGCAGATGTCGACCTGGTGGAACGTCTCGGTCTTCGGGTCGAAGTACTGCATCTGCCGGAAGCCGGTCTCCTGCGGCGACAGCAGGGTGGACGGATGCGCGCGGCAGAAGTCCGGCTGGTTCTCGGGCTTGCGGAAGCGTGCCGACATCCAGACCCGCCCCTGGCTGTCCATCGCCGCGTGATTGGGGATCGCCGGGTCGTACCAGTAGAGACGATTCCCCCAGTAGGCGGAGGGCACCGGCATGGTCTGCGCCTTGCCGGGCGGCGTTTCCGGATCCAGGACCGGCAACCGCAGCTGGCGCGTCGTGTTGGTCTTCGGGTCGAGGATCAGGAACGCGTCGTTGCCCCAGTCGACGCCGTAGATCGGCCCGTTGGCGTTGAGCCGCGGGTTGCGCTTGTCGGTCGTCAGCTCGTCGTGCGCAAAGGTCGACTCCTGGCCCCAGTCCCAGAGCGTGAGGACGAGATTCCGTTCAACGCCCTGCGGGCGCGGCGGCGCCGGCGGCACCGCGCCGGCGGCAATGCGATCCGTCCAGTCGGCGAACATCCGCAGCGCGCGCTGCCGCCCAAGGTTGGTGACGGCGTTGCTCATGCCGCGGCCGTCCTGGCCCGACTGCACGCGCAGGTCCCAGGCGTCCATGCTCGACCGTCCGTTGGCGAACACCGCCGGAATCTCGCGCGTCGCCTGGTTCCCGAGCTGGTGACAGACGTTGCACCCCGCCTTGATCGTGCTGATCCATTGATGCTGCGTCTGCACGCGCGGATCGATGCCGTTGCCTGTCGGGCCCGTGCCGGGGAAGTCGCTCGCCGGCGGCACCTCGAGGAGCGAATACCAGTAGTTGGCCGGGTAGTAGCGCGCCGCCGCGGCAGGCGTCGGCGCCGGCACAGCCGTCAGCGCGAGATTCTGACCGGGCAGGCCCTGCACCGGCTCCGAGTCAACGAGGCCGTAGCCGCGCACGAACACGCGGTACGGCGCGCGCGGCAGATCGGGGATCAGGTAGCGGCCCTGGTCGTCGGTGACGACGATCTTGCGGAGCGGTGTCGGCAGCGCCATCGTCTCGGCGATGACCCA
>JBFWUM010000056.1:21424-23667 GCA_050247255.1 Vicinamibacterales bacterium
GTCGTCAAGGCCGCCGCGGGACCACTTCGTAGTCTCCTCTCCGCGCCCCCTCGCGGATGACCCATCCCGCCGCCGCCTTGAACGTCCACCCCTCCCCGGCTATCGTCACGTCGTCGCCGCGGACAGGCGCCGACAGGCGCTGTGAGCCGCCGTCTGGTGCTACCAGCACGCCATTCTCTGCCGCCAGCGTGCCGCAGCGTCCCGACAGGCGATAGGGATTGAAGTACACCGTCCCGGCACCGGGAATCACCACGGCGCCCAGAGAATTAGAGGTGCCGCCGCCTCCGCACGCCATCACGAACACCGGGCCGACCACAAACCGTAGGCGTAACTCGTCGATCCGTGCCTGCCGCTGCCGCTCGCGCAGTCCTTCAGCCGCGCGACGCCCGGCGTCTCCATCGGGCGCGGCAGCCGTCGCTGCCTCCGCACTCGGTTGCACCCCGAGCTGCTGCTCAAACCACTGGGTCAGTGCCGCAAAGGCTCTCCCCGCATCGGCGCCCTCGAACCCGTGTCCCGCGCCCCTGATTGGCATGAATGACGTTGCCACGCCCGCCGTCCTCAACGCCTCGTACATCCTCTCCCCATGCTCGATCAGGACCGTGGTGTCGGCGTCGCCGTGCACGATGAGCGAAGGCGCTGATCTGGCAGAGACGAAACGAGTGGGTGAGAGCTCTGCTGCTTCGGCCGCGGTGATGTTGAGGAACGGCTGCTGCACCGCCAATCGCGCCAGATCCGTCGCCGGATAGTTCGCCACGACCGCCGCGACCTCACTGGATTCCCTGAGCACGGGGTCGGAGGCCGACGGATTCCCCGAGTCGCCGGTCGTGCCAAGGAGCAGCGCCAGATGCCCACCGGAGCTGTCGCCGAAGACGCCAATGCGGTCGGGATCCACGCCGTACTCCTTCGCATGCTGACGGATGAAGCGGACCGCCCGCCGAACATCCGCCACGACCGAAGCCAACGGATACCTCGACCGGCTGCCGTGTGTCACGACGAAGACCGTGAATCCCCTCTCGTTCAACGGGGGGGCGGTCTGGGCGAACACCCGGGCAAGCGCCACGTCCGATTGCCACAGGCCGCTCGCGATGGCAATGATTCCTGCGCCGTTTGGGCGCTCCGGACGGTACACGTCGAGCACCAAGGCCAGCCCGTCGTCCTTGAACCCGTACACCACGCCAGCCGTCACCGCCGGCTGACGCCCGGCTGCCTGCGCACCGCCGAACACACGCGCCGGCGCTGAACAGAGGCACCCGCTGACGGCGAGCATCAGGATCCACGAACGCACGCGAGTGCTCATTCGAACCTCCTCTTCATCGTCCGGACGCTAATTCTCGGGAACGATCGCGAAAGACCCGGGGCGCGCGGCGGGCATCACGACCCACCCGGCGTTCACCGTGACGCTCCAGCCGTCGCCCTGCAGCAGGAGGTCGTCAAGCAGCACACCGTAGGCGGGGCCGGACGCGCCTTCGAAGTTTCCAACCAACGCCTGCTGGGAATCTGCGCCGGCAAGCCCGGAAGCGGCTGCACGCCGGGCATCCGCCGGCGAACTCGCCCAGGCAGCAACGCCGGTGTACGACGCCAGACCTTCACGAATCTCTTCGCGGCGCTCGTTCTCGGCCGCACCCGGAAACAGGCGCCGGCGTTCGAGCCTGAAGGCCAGCGCATCGGCAATCGCTTCGGACCGGTTGCTCCCACCCGACTCGATCGCCCGGCGGAGAGCCCGCCATTCGAGGCGCAGCCACACGCGTCCTTCCAGGCTATCGAGATGCTCATTGAAGCCGTCATCCGTCATGAGCCCCAGCTCGGGCTGAACGCGATGAAACATCCCGTGGAGCATGATCTGCTGGCGAACTTCGGCGTCATCAAGCGGCAACAGGAACAACGGAAGGGCAAACCACCGCTGCCCGCCCCATGAGACCGGTCCGTCGGCAAAAAAGTTGAAGCGTGGTGCTGGACCCGCCGGTTCCGGCTGGCTCGTGGCGCGCGTGCCGGTCCTTGGGTCGAAGATCACCAGCGGACCACAAAGTGACACGCCCCATAGCCGGCCCGCGTCCCGCTCGCAGGTGCTCCTGGCTTCCTCGAAATAGACCGCGGCGAGCTGGGGATCGACCTGTGCCTCCGCGCCGGTCGGCGCCGTACACACCAGAAGCAACACCGGAACCTGGAGACGCCATCGAGTGGTCATCGCATGTCCTCCGATCGGTCCGTCAACCGCGGCGGCTCAGCATCGCACCAGCCGGCGT
>JBFWUM010000057.1:0-23436 GCA_050247255.1 Vicinamibacterales bacterium
CTCGTGGCATGCGGTTCCAGGCGGGGCTTCGTCCGAACCCGGAAGTGATGGTCGAGCGCCGGGATGCGCCAACGGGGATGGACGCCCAGACGATGGCGAGCGTGGAGTGGCCGCTGGAGCTGGGCCGCCGTCCCGCGCGCATCGCCGTGGCCGAGCGGCAGATCGCCGTGACCGAACGCAGCGTGGCGGACCGCGAGCGGCGTCTGGCGGCTGATGTCCGGTCGCGCTACGGCGCCGTTCTGACGGAAGCGCGGGTGCTGGACGTGCTGAACGAGATGGCCGAGGTCACCCGTCGCCAGCGCGATCTGGCCGCGGCCCGAGTCGCCGCCGGGGCGTCAGCGGACGTTGAGCGGGACACGCTGGACGTGGAGCTGGGCCGGCTGGACGCGGAGGTGCTCGTGCAGACTGGCCGTGTCCGCGCCTCGATGGCCGAGTTGCGGCGGCTCCTGGCGGCCCCGCCGGAAGATCCACTCCTGCTGAAGGACACGCTCGAGGAGGGGCGCCAGCGTGTGACCGCGGACGGGGCGGCCGCCGCGCCCGCCGGAGCCGTCCGGTCCGACGTGCTCGAGGCCGAGGCCCGCCTGGCGGTGGCAGACGCGCGCGTGGAGCAGGTCCGGCAGGAGGCGCGTCCCGCACTGAAGATCTTCGGCGGCTACATGCGCATGGACAGCGGCTTCTCACAGCTCGGCCAGACGGCGGCCGGTGCACTGGAGCCGGTGAGCGGCGTCTTCCACTACGCCACCGGGGGTCTGAAGGTCACGCTCCCGTTCAACCGCAGCCAGGGCGACGCGCAAGCCGCAAGGGCCGAGCGGGCGGGCGCGCTGGCGGAGGTCGATGGCGTGAAGCTGGCCGTCGAGGCCGAGCGTCAGGCGGCGCGCGCCCGTCTGGATGCCGCGCGCGGAGCCGCCCGCGTGCTTGACGCCACGAGGGCCACCGCCCGACGCCTGCTCGGCGTCGTGGGGCAGAGCTACGAACTGGGTCGAGGGACGCTGGCGGACGTACTCGCCGAGCGCCGGCGGTTCGTGGAGGTCGAGCGCGCCTACATCGAAGCGCTCGGCGCGGAGTACGACGCGGCGGTGATGCTGAATCTGGCCATGGGAGGTGTGCGATGACGGGTCCTGCCGTGAGGTTGAGCAGAGGTAACGCCGCACTGGTTGCCCTCGGGCTGGTGGCGGCCGGTGTGGTCGTAGGCCTGGCGGTGACGCGGTGGGACGTTGCCCGCGCGCCCGTGCCGATGCCGGCCGCTGGTCAGCCGACACCGGCGTCACCGGCGGCGGCCCACGCGCCGGCATCCGTTGGCGACGTCACGATTGCGCTGAGCCCGGAGTCGCTCGCCCGCGCGACCATCGTGACCGCGGCAGCCACCGAGCGGCGCGTCACCACGGTGCTCCGCGTGCCGGGGATTGTCACGGCCGATGCCTATCGTCAGACCGTCGTGACGCCCCTGGTCGGCGGGAGGGTCGAGTCCGTCGGTGTGGAACTGGGGGGCGCTGTTCGGCCCGGGCAGGTACTGGCGCGCGTGTACAGCCCTGATGTGGCGGAGGCGCGCGAGCGTCTCGTGTCCGCCCGCGCGATGCTCGATGCCCACGACCGCGAACTGCGGCGCCTGGAGCAGCTCCGTGCGATCGGCGCCGCCAGCCAGCAGGAGCTCGAACGGGCGCACGCCGAGCACGCGGCCCAGACGGCCGGCATCGAGACTGCGCAGGCGCGGCTCGCGCTGCTCGGAGCGGAGGAAGAGGCGGGGTCCGCGGCGTCGACGATCCAGGTGCGAGCGCCATCAGCGGGCATCGTGACCGCTCGCGCCGCGAATCCTGGCCAGAACGTGGACCCGGCGATGGCGCTCTTCACCATCAGCGACCTCTCATCGGTCTGGGTGGTCGCCGACGTGTACGAACGGGATCTCGCCGCCGTGCGTGTGGGGCAGGCCGCGCGCGTCACGGCCGGCGCCTATCCGGATCAGGCGCTGGCCGGGCGCGTCACCTACATCGATCCGGCGATGCGCGGGGAGACGCGCACGGCACAGGTGCGTGTCCACGTGCCGAACCCGACGGGCCACCTTCGCCTGGGCATGTTTGCCGACGTCCGGATCGAGCGCTCATCCGGCACGGAGGCGGTCGTCGTGCCCCGGTCGGCCGTCCAGACAATCGGGAATCGGCAGGTCGTCTACCTGCCGGTCACGGGTCGTGCCGGTGCGTTCGTGGAGCGGGAGGTCCGCCTCGGCGAGGCCAGTGGCGACGAGGTACCCGTGCTGAGCGGTCTTGCTGCAGGTGATGTCGTGGTGACCGAGGGCGGCTTCTCCCTGCGGGCGGAGATCGACCGGCTCGGTCTGCGTTACCGCTCGACGGGAGACCACGCGGCTGCGACGCCGCCACCGTCCGCGACCGCCCCGCTGCCGACCGCCGCGTCCGACCGCACCACGGCCGGCAACGGCGCCCCGCAGACGATCCACGTGGCCGTCACCGCGACCGGGTTCGAACCAGCGCGAGTATCAGTGCGCCCCGGTACGGTGGTGACACTTATCTTCACGCGTCGGGTGGAGGACACCTGCGCCACCGAGGTGGTCATCCCTGCGGTGAACATCAGGCGACCCTTGCCGCTGAACCAGCCCGTGGCAGTCGAGGTGACGGCGACTCGCGGCGAGGTGGCCTTCACCTGTGGCCTGCGCATGTTCACCGGCGCCGTGGTCGCGAAGTAGGGTCCCTTTTTCGCCGTACTCGGATCTCTGCTACGCTGTTCCCGTGCGCGCGCTTCGCCGGCACGTCGTCTCGCGGGTTCTGGTGTGTCTCCTCCTGGCCTGGACCGGGGCGGACATGCTGATGCCGGAATTGTGCGCGGCGGAGGCGTCCCCGGTGTCTGCGTCCGACGGTCCGCTCGATTCGCACGACCGTGACGACTGCTTCTGCTGCTGCACGCACACGCAGACCGCCGTGCTGCTGGTGGCGGTCTTCGTGCCCACGGAGACGACACAGGCCCTGCACGTCACAGCGGATCGCATAGCCCCGGGCGTTCCGCGCAGTCTGTACCACCCTCCTCTTCACTCGTAACTCCCGAATCCCTGTCATTGCTCCGGTCGGCGCCGCGCCAGTGCGGTACCTCCGGTGCGTAGGCGTTCGTGGACGCGCGTCTGTGTGGCTTCCACCGCATCGGCACGCGGCCTGCCGCGGGCATGGTGCCCGCCGAGAGTGAAGGAATCGCATGACTGACGACACAGCACGCCGCCCGCGTGGAGCGCGGGCGCTCACCGGGCTCGCCGTTCTGGCGCTGTCCGTGGCAGCACCACGGGTGGCCACGGCGCAGGCCCCGGTTCCCGTCCGGTTGTCGGTGTTCGAGGCCGTCACGCTGGCGGTGGAGCGGAATCCGGCGATGGTGGCAGCCCGGGCCGGGGCCGAGGCGGCCGATGCGGATGCCGTAGCCGCGGCGCTCCGGCCGAATCCGGCCGTCACGCTCGACTCGGGAGGCTATCCCATCTTCGAGCCGGCGCGGCCTGGCTATTGGGGCAACTCGGAGTTCATGGTCCGAATTGACCAGGAGTGGGAAACGGCGTCGCGGCGCCGTCTCCGCACGGACGTGGCGAGCGCGGGGCGCACCGTGGCACAGCTCACCGTGCAGGACCGCGCCCGGCAACTCGCCCTGGACGTCAAGCGCGCCTACCTCGCCGCGGTCCTGGCCCAGGCGGATCGCGGCGTGGCGCAGACCTCGCTCGACGAGATCGATCGGGTCATCGCGCTCAATCGCGCACGCCTGCGACAGGGGGACATCTCGGGTGCGGAGCTTCGACGGCTCCAGGTTGAGCGACTCCGGTTCGTCGAGGACGTCTTCGGGGCGGAACTCGCGCTCAAGAATGCGCGTGGCGCGTTGTTGGCGCTGCTCAACGCCTCTCAACTCGACCAACCACTGGAACTGGTTGACGGCCTGAAGGCGCCTCCGTCGGATGTCGGGCCCGTCGCGGCCGCCGCGGCGATGGCGGCTCGCGCCCAGGGCGTCGTCGGCCAGGCACTCGAGACGCGGCCGGATGCCCTGGCCGCGCGCGAGGACCTGCGCCGGGCCGAGACCTCGACCCGCCTGCAGCGGGCGCTCCGCAGGCCCAACGTCACCGTGGGGGGCGGCTACTTCAACAACTTCGGGTCGGACGGCGTGGTCTTCGGCGTCACCGTTCCGCTGCCGCTCTTCAACAGGAACCAGGGCGGCGTGGCCCGGGCCGACGCGGAGCGCCGTGCCGCGGACGCGCGATCGGCCGCGACCACCATGAGCGTTCGCCTCGACGTGCAACGCGCGCTGAACGCCGTCGAGACGAACCGCGCGCGGGTCGAGTACATCGAGCGCGAGTACCTGACCAATGCACAGGAGTCGCGCGACATCGTGCTCGCGTCCTACCGGCTCGGCGTGGCAGACCTCATCGACTTTCTCGACGCACAGCGTGCCTATCGGGACACGCAGCGCACCTACAACCGCGCGTTGTTCGACCAGCGCATCAGCCTCTTCGATCTCGCCGCAGCCGTCGGGCTGCCCGACGGGCAGCCATAAGGAGCCATTGACCATGAATGCGACAGAGACGACTCGTCCCAGGCGCGGTGTGTCCGTGCCCGTCCTGCTCACGGCCATCGGGGTCACCGCGGTGCTGAGCGGCACGGCGGCCCGGCTGCTGTTCCGGCCTTCGCCGGCGGTGCCGGCCCCGACGGGTGCGCACGAGAGCGAACCAGCGGCCGGGCAGGTGGAACTCACACCCGAGGCGCAGCGCAATGCCGCTCTCGGGCTCGTCGCGGTCGAGGCACGCCGGTTGCCCACCACCATCGACGTCACCGGAACCGTCACGGCCGACGATGCACGCGTGGCGCACATCCGGCCGCTGGCGCGGGGATTGATCGAACGCGTGTGGGTGCGGCTCGGCGAACGTGTCAAGAAAGGCCAGCCGCTGGCGACCTACGACAACATCCAGCTCGGCGAGCTGGTGGGCGACTATCTGGGGGCCAAGGCGGTCCTGCGACAGGCGCAGGCCGACCTGGAGGTCAAGCGAAAGATCGTCGATCGGAGCCGGGCTCTCATCACGCTCGAGGCGATTGCGCAGCAGACGCTGGAACTGCGTGAGGCGGAGCTCAAGACGGCGGAAGCCTCCGTCGCCCGCGATCAGGCGGCCGTGTCCCGGGTCGAAGAGCAGCTCCATCGTTTCGGACTGAGCGACACTGACCTGGGCCAGCTCTCGCCGACGGAGGGCACGAGCCCGCATCGTGACGCCTCGCACGCGATCCTCAGGGCGCCCTTCGATGGCGTGGTCACGAAATACGACGTCGCCGAAGGGGAAGTCACCGAGCCTGAGCGCGAGCTGTTCACCGTCACGGACCTCTCAAGCGTGTGGGTCCTCGCCGATGTCTACGAGCAGGACCTCACGAAGGTCCGGCCAGGAACGGACGCCGTCGTCCGCGTGGATGCCTACCCCGACCGGTCGTTTGCTGGAAGGGTCACCTACGTGGCCGATCTGATCGATCCGCAGACCCGCAGCGCCAAGGCCCGGGTCGTCGTCGACAACCCCGGCGCGGCGCTCAAGCTCGACATGTTCGCGCGCCTCCTGATCCCGACGGCGGAGCAGCGAGACGTGCTGCTCGTTCCGCTGACCGCCGTGCAGACGGTCGACAACCAGACGATCGTGTTCGTGCAGCAGGCGTCGCATCGCTTCGCGCGGCGGGATGTCGAACTCGGTCTCACGGCTGGCGACGTGGTCGAGGTGCGCACCGGGTTGAAGGCGGGCGAGACCGTCGTTGCCGCGGGGAGCTTCTATCTGAAGACGGCGCTCCTGCAGGAACGCATCGGCGACGAGCACTAGTCGGGAGCCTTCCATGCATCGACTCATCGACTTCTCGCTGCGCAACAAGTTTCTCGTCCTGGTCCTGACGGCGGTCCTTGTGGGGTTCGGCGTCCGGGCCATGCTGCGCCTGCCCATTGACGCCGTTCCGGACGTCACGCCGAATCAGGTGCTGGTCCTCACACAGGCGCCGGGCCTCGGTCCGCTCGAAGTCGAGCGCTTCATCACATTCCCGGTCGAAACCGCGATGAGCGGGCTGCCGGGCATTACCGAGATCCGGTCTGTGTCCCGCTTCGGGCTGTCGGCCGTGTACATCTACTTCGAGGAGAACCTCGACCTGTACTTCGTGCGGCGCCTGGTCCTGGAACGGCTTCCCGACGCGCGCGCCGCCATTCCCGCCGGCCTCGGCACGCCGTCGATGGGGCCGATCACCAGCGGTCTTGGCGAGATCTACCAGTTCGAGGTCCGCGGTGAGGGCAAGTCCCTGATGGACCTGCGGTCGATCCTCGAGTGGGAGATTGCGTTCAAGCTCCGGTCCGTCCAGGGGGTCGTGGAGGTCAACTCCTACGGCGGAGAACTGAAGACCTACGAGGTCCAGCTCGACCCGGACAAACTGGTGTCCTACAACATCGGTCTGGACGCCGTGTTCCAGGCGCTCGAAGGCAATAACGCCAACGCGGGCGGCGCGTACATCGAGCGCGCGCAGGAACAGTATGTCATCCGCGGCGAAGGCCTCGTCGAGAAACTGGCCGACATCGACAACATCGTCGTCGCGGCCAGGAACGGCACGCCGGTGTTCATTCGGAATCTTGGCCGGACCGTCTTTGCGCCTCAGGTGCGCCAGGGCGCCGTCACACGCGACGGGCGCGGAGAAATCGTCACGGGTGTCGTGATGATGCTCATGGGCGAGAACTCACGCGTGGTGGCCGAACGTGTCAAGGCGGAGCTGGCGGTCATCGCGTCCAGCCTGCCGAAGGGCATTACGGTCGACAGCTACTACGACCGCACGGACCTCGTGCGCCGGACCATCAATACGGTGGCGACCAATCTCGTCGAGGGCGGCCTCCTGGTCATCGCCGTGTTGCTGCTGATGCTCGGCAATGTTCGCGGCGGTCTGATTGTCGCCGCCGCCATCCCGCTGTCGATGCTCTTCGCCTTCACGGGCATGGTCGAGGCCGGTCTGTCCGGAAATCTGATGAGCCTCGGCGCCATTGACTTCGGCCTGATTGTCGATGGGTCCGTCGTCATGATCGAGAACATCGTCCGGCGCCTTGGGGAGGCCCGCGTGCCGGGCCGAGCGAAGGACGAGGTGATTCGCGATGCCGGGCGGGAAGTCGCACGACCGGTGTTCTTTGCCGTCCTGATCATCATGATCGTCTACCTGCCCCTCCTCACATTGGAAGGCGTGGAGGGCAAGATGTTCCGGCCGATGGCCCTGACGGTCGTCTTCGCGCTCATCGGCTCAGTCATCCTGGCGCTGACGCTCATGCCCGTGCTGGCCTCGCTGGCGTTCAAGTCCACGGCGGTCGAGCACGAGCCGCGGCTCATTCTCTGGCTCAAGGCGCGGTACCGGCCGTGGCTCCAGCGCACCGTCACGCGGCCGTTGCTGACGGGCGGCATCGCCGCGGGCGTCTTCGTGGCGTCCCTCGGGCTCGTGCCCTTCATGGGCGCCGAGTTCATTCCGAAGCTCGACGAGGGCGCGGTGGCGTTGCAGGCCTGGCGCCTGCCGAGCGTGTCGCTGACGGAATCCTTGAAAAGCACGACGCTCATCGAACGGACCCTGATGCGCTTTCCTGAAGTGGTCACAGTCGTGTCGCGTACCGGCCAGGCCGAGATTCCGACTGACCCGATGGGCGTCGAGACGAGCGACATCTACGTGATTCTGAAGGACCACGCCGAGTGGACCACAGCGTCCAGCAAGGAGGACCTGGTTGACGCCTTCAACGTGGCGCTCAAACGGGAGGTACCCGGAAACGTGTTGAGCTACTCGCAGCCCATCGAGCTGCGAGTCCAGGAACTGATCGCTGGCGTGCGGTCAGACCTGGCCATCACGCTGTTCGGCGAAGACCTCGACGAATTGAGGCGTATCGGCGCGGAGATCACGCGCGTGGTGTCGTCGGTGCCCGGCGCCGCCGATGTGAAGCTGGAACAGACGAGCGGCCTGCCGTTCCTCCGCGTGAAGATCCGCCGGGACGAGATCGCCCGGTACGGCATCAACGCCTCGCAGGTGCTCGACGTGGTGCAGACCATGGGCGGGCGCGCGGTCGGTGAAGTGCTCGAAGGACAGCGGCGCTTCGACATCCAGGTGCGCTTCACACCGGAGTCCCGGAGCGACGTGGAGAAGATTCGCACGTTGAAAGTCGCGGATCCACAGGGGCGCATGATTCCGCTCTCCCAGCTCGCCGACATCGTGATCGAGGAGGGTCCCGCGCAGATCACGCGCGAAAACATCCATCGCCGCATCGCCGTCGAGGCCAACGTCCGCGGAACGGACCTGGCCAGCTTCGTGGCGGACGTACAGCGGGCGGTGGGCGACCAGGTGACCCTGCCCGCCGGCTACTACGTGGAGTACGGCGGGCAATTCGAGAACCTGCAGCGCGCGTCGCAGCGGCTCCTGCTGGTCGTGCCGGTGGCGTTGTTCCTGATCTTCGTGCTGCTCTACACGACGTTCGGCGCGGTCCGCCCGGCACTGCTCATCTACTTCAACATTCCCATCGCGGCAACCGGAGGGCTCGTCGCCCTGGTGCTGCGCGGCATGCCGTTCAGTATCTCGGCCGCCGTCGGCTTCATTGCGCTGTTCGGTGTCGCCGTGCTGAATGGCGTGGTGATGGTGTCGTACTTCATCGAACTGCGTCGCCAGGGGCTCGGCGTGGACGAGGCCGTCATGACCGGCGCGGAACTGCGCTTGAGACCCGTCATGATGACGGCCCTCGTGGCGGGACTCGGCTTCATTCCGATGGCGCTCTCGACCGGCGCTGGCGCCGAGGTGCAGCAGCCGCTGGCGACCGTGGTGATCGGAGGGCTCGTCACCTCGACGCTCCTGACGTTACTGGTGCTCCCCGCCCTCTATCGATGGTTCGAACGCGAAGACCCTCGCCGTATTGCGGACGTGCCTGATGCCGCGGCAGGGGGGCCGCTTCAATGAACGGCCCACTGGAGTTCCGTATTCACGGTATGGATTGTGCCGACGAGGTCGCGATCCTGCGGCGGGAGATCGAGCCACTTGTCGGTGACCCCGAGCGCCTCGCGTTCGACATCCTGCGAGGCAAGATGCTGATCCGGGCGGGAGCGCCGTCTGTGCCAGCTGATCGAATTGTCCGGGCGGTCGGCCGTACCGGCATGCGGGCTGAGCCGTGGCAGGAGGTTCGCCCCGGTGGCGCCGAATCGGGTATGTGGCAGCGGCGTGGCCGGACCGCCATGACCGCGTTCAGCGGGGCTCTGCTCCTCGCAGGCTTCATCGCGCACGCCGCCGACAGTGGCTTGCGCGCTGCCCTTGGGTCCGAAGGGGTGGACCTGGCTGCAGCGGTGCCGCTGCTCAGTCGGATCCTCTACCTGGCCGGCATCGTGGCGGGCGGCTGGTTCATTGTCCCCAGAGCCTGGGCGTCCGCGCGGCGTCTGCGGCCCGACATGAACCTCCTCATGACGATTGCGGTATGCGGTGCGGCAGCGATCGGAGAGTGGTTCGAGGGCGCCGTGGTGGCCTTTCTGTTCGCCCTGTCGCTGGCGCTCGAATCGTGGAGCATCAGCCGCGCACGTCGGGCCGTGCAGGCGCTGCTGTCGATTACTCCTCCCACGGCGCATATCCTGGACGCGGACGGCGCGAGCCGGGAGGTTGATGCCGCCGATGTCAGGGTCGGCGACCGCGCGCTGGTCAAACCTGGCGAGCGAATCCCCGTGGACGGCACGGTCCGCCGCGGCATCTCACAGGTCAACCAGGCACCCATAACGGGGGAGAGCCTCCCCGTTGAGAAGCGGGAGGGGTCGGACGTGTTCGCCGGGACCATCAATGGCGACGGGGTGCTTGAGGTCGAGGCGACCCGTCTGGCTGGTGAGACCACCCTCGCCCAGATCGTCAGAATGGTGGGTGAGGCGCAGACCCGCCGTGCGCCCTCAGAACAATGGGTCGACCGGTTCGCGCGGGTGTATACGCCAGCGATCCTTGCTGCGGCGGTCGTCGTGGCAGTCCTACCCCCTTTCCTGGGTGGCGGTGATGTCGGCGACTGGTTCTACCGGGCGCTCGTGCTGCTGGTCATCGGGTGTCCGTGCGCGCTGGTGATTTCCACGCCCGTCAGTATCGTCGCCAGTATGGCGGCCGCCGCCCGCCACGGCGTCCTCGTCAAGGGCGGCACCTTTATTGAGGTGCCCGCGCGGCTGCGCGCCGTCGCCCTGGACAAGACGGGGACCCTGACAGAGGGCGCCCCCAGGGTGGCTGATGTCGCAGCCATGAACGGTCACACCGAGGCCGAGTTACTGGCGGCGATGGGCGCGCTCGAGGCCCACAGCGACCATCCGCTTGCGCGAGCCATTGCCGCCCATGTGCGCGAACGAGGCGTGTCGATCACGCCGGCGCAGGATGTGCAAGCCATTCAGGGCCTGGGCGTCACCGCCAGCATCAACGGTGTGGCTTACTGGCTGGGGTCGCACAGATATCTGGAGGAGCGCGGGCAGGAGACGCCGGATGTCCACGACCGCCTGGCGTCCTTGTCCTCCGCGGGCCGGACGGTCGTGGTCATGGGCACGCCGGAGCATGTCTGCGGTTTTGTGACGCTCGTGGACGCGCTTCGGCTGGAGTCAGCCGACGTCATCAGCGCGCTGCACGGGGCGGGCGTCGAGCATGTGGTCATGCTGACCGGCGACAACAAGCCAACCGCGGACCGGATCGCCGCCGCGGCCGGTATCCACGATGTGCGCGCCGAGTTGCTCCCTGCCGACAAGGTGAACGCGGTCGAGCAGTTGGTGGCACAGTTCGGAACCGTGGCGATGATCGGTGACGGCGTCAACGACGCACCCGCCATGGGGCGCGCCACGATGGGCGTGGCGATGGGTGCGGCGGGCAGCGACGCGGCCATTGAGGCCGCAGACGTGGCTCTGATGTCGGATGACCTGTCGAAGCTGCCGTGGCTCATCCGGCATTCTCGCCGCACGCTGCGGATCATTCGCCAGAACGTTGTGCTCTCGCTCGGCGTGAAGGCTCTGTTCGTCGTGCTGGCGTCCCTCGGCGCCGCAACGTTGTGGGCCGCGATCGCCGCCGACATGGGTGTCTCGCTGCTCGTGATCGCCAATGCCCTCCGTCTGCTGCGCGCCGCCCGGTAACGAGCGCACCCGCGTGCGCATCGTCCGCGATCGATTCCTGAGCCGAGTGGTCGTGTCGGTTCTGGTCGGCGCGTGGCTTGCGTGGCCCGCGGTGGCGAACGCGCAGGCGCAGGGCTCCGCGCAGATGCCGGAGGTGCACGAGCACGTCGCGGTGGACGCCGCGCTGCTCACGCCCACGCGTGAGGCGTCGGGTACCGCATGGCTGCCGCCGGCCACGCCGATGTTCGGTGTGCACCGCCCGTGCCGCGGCTGGGACGTGCGCGTCAATGGCGTGGCGTTCGCACACGCCGTGTATGAACCCGGCGAACGCCACAGAACCGGCGGCGCCGGCACGCGCCAGGGAGGCAGCCTCAACTGGGGCATGTTCATGGCCCGCCGCAGCCTCGCGGGCGGCCGGTTCGGCATTCGGACCATGTTCAGCGCCGAGCCCTGGACGGTGCCCGGGTGCGGCACGTTGAGTTTTCTGGCCACCGGAGAGGTGTGCGACGACGACACCGTTCACGACCGGCAACAGCCGCACGATCTGTTCATGGAGCTCGCCGTCGACTACGACCATCACTTGCGAGGATCGTGGCGCTGGCAGATCTACGCGGGGCTTGCGGGCGAACCCGCGCTGGGTCCGCCCGGCTACCCTCACCGCGTGTCCGCGATGGTCAATCCGATCGGCCCGATCTCCCACCATTGGCTGGACTCGACGCACGTCACGTTCGGTGTGGCGACCGCCGCGGCGTACAGTCAGCGCTGGAAGGCCGAGTGGTCCGTGTTCAACGGACGCGAACCGGACGAGCGCCGTGCCGATCTGGACCTCGGTGGGTTCGATTCATTCGCCGGGCGCCTGTCGTTCCTGCCCACGGAACGCCTGGCGCTGCAGGTTTCGGCCGCGCGACTGCGCGAAGTGGCCACCGACTTTCCGTTTCCGGGACAGGACCCTGTCACGCGCGGCACGGCATCCGCCGTGTATCACATGCCGCTTCATGCCGGCGGCTTCTGGGCGACCACGTTGGCGGTCGGGGCCAACCACGCACGCGAAGTCGTCGCCGGAGGGCTCCTGGACGCCACGCGGGTGGGCGCCCTGCTTGAGAGCAGCCTGAGCCTGTCCGGGCGCCACACACTGTTCGGCCGGGGAGAGGTCGGAGGCGTGCCCGCACATCATCTGCACGCACGGGAGTATCCCGAGTCGATCTTCACGGTCGGCAAGGTGCAGGTCGGATACGTACGGCACCTGCGGGAGGTCAAGGGACTGGTCCCGGGCATCGGCGGCACGGTCGCGGTAAGCCTTCTCCCGCCGGACCTCGCGCCGCGCTACTTCGGGCGCGCCGCGCCGAGCGTTGCGGTGTTTCTCAGTGTCCGGGCCGCCGAACATGCGATGTAGCGGTTTCTTGAAGAATTCAACGGAAAACCTCAGCTCCATCTGAAGAATGCGCGGATCGCGACTTGACGGCCGGGCTACTTTGAGGCTCTACTGTTCTGGTTTTGAGTCTTCAAAGAATAGTTTTCTTCCTCGCCCTTCTAGGCGGTTTCGCCCAGGCGTCCATCGCCCAGCCAGTGCCCGAGACACGTCCGTCGACCGGGATATCCGGCTACATGGACGTCCACTACACCAAGGACACCCAGGCCGACGGCGTCCTCGACTTCCACCGGTTTGTCCTGCTCATCACCCACCAGTACTCGAGCCGCGTGCGATTCGTCAGCGAGCTGGAACTGGAACACGCCTTTGTCGAGGGTCTTGAGCCCAATGGGGGCGAACTCGAGCTCGAACAGGCCTACGTCGACTTCCTGCTGACGCGCCGCTTTAACCTGCGTGCGGGCATGCTCCTGATGCCGCTCGGCATCATCAACGAGCGCCACGAACCACCCGTCTACTACGGCGTCGAGCGCCCGCTGGTCGACACGGTCCTCCTGCCGACGACATGGTTCGAGGTCGGGGCCGGCGCGCACGGCGAAGTCGGTCGCGGCTGGCGCTATCGCGCCTTCGTGGTCGCACCCCTGAACGCGGCCGAGTTCACCGCCGACGGTATTCGCGATGGACGGCAGAAGGGCGGCCAGGCGAACGCCGGGCGCGTGGCCGGCACAGGACGCGTCGAGTACGTCGGCATCCGGGGCCTGGCGGCGGGCGTGGGGATCTGGGCCGGCTCCTCCGGCGCGGAGTTCCGACCGCGTTTCGACGTGCCGGTGCGGATCCTCGAGGCCGACGTGCGCTTCGGACGTCGGCGGGCGGAAGGGCGCGGGCAGTTTGTCAGCGTGTCAGTGGATGGCGCCGGGCTGATGAACGACGCTCGCATGCGGACGGCGGGTGTGAATCCGAATGTCGCGCAGGCGATGCGGGGTGGCTACCTGGAGGGGAGCTACCGCGTGGTCTCCGGCGCGGCATGGGGAGACGTGGGCGTGTTCGGGCGCTACGAGCATGTGAACACGCAGCACCGGATGCCCGATGGGTATGTGCCGCTGCCGGCGCTCAATCGCCGTGTCTGGGTTGTGGGCGGCACCTACTGGCCCGATCCTGACATTGCGATCAAAGTGGACTACACACATCAGCGCACGGCCAGCCAGGTCATTCCCGGGCCGCGCTCAATCAACGTGGGGGTAGGGTGGTGGTTCTGAACACACGAGCACTCGCGGGATGCGCGGTTGTGGCTTTGCTGGCGGTGTTCTCCGGCGCGTCGAGTGCGCGTCAGACGCCCGCGCCACCGATCCAGCGGGTCGACGTGCTGGCCGAGCGCTTTTCCTTCACGCCGTCGGAGATCAAGACGACGGTCGGCACGGTGCTGGAGATCCGTCTGACGAGCGACGACACGTCCCACGGCTTCCGAATCGTCGGCACCGACGTCGACATCGAGATTCCCAAACGGAACCGCGGGACGGCGACCGTGACCTTCCAACCGCCGGCGGCCGGTCGCTACACGTTCGAGTGTTCGCAGCTCTGCGGCGCCGGTCATGCGTTCATGCGCGGCATCATCGTGGTGCGCGAGGCGGCGGCCTCCAGATGACATCGGGCTGGGGCTGGCTGATCACAGCGGGCGGGCTCGGGCTGCTGGCCGTTGCGGCGCTCGGGGCGCAGGGGCGGGTCCTGCGGCCGGGCGACCCGCTCCCCGGGCTGACGCCGTCGCAGTTCGAGGAGTTCACGCTTGGCCTTGAGGACTTTCTCGAGGTGGAGACGGCCGAAGAGGGGCTCGGCCCGGCGTTCAACGGAACGAGCTGTGCGTCGTGCCACAGCGTGCCGGCGGTCGGCGGTACGAGCCCGGTTGCCGAGGTACGGGCCGGCCGTCGTGCCGCCGATGGTTCGTTCGAGGCCGTGGCGCCCGAGGGCGAATCTCTCTTTCATCTGTTCTCCATTCCCGGCCACGCCTGCCAGCCCGTGATTCCGGCGGAGGCGACGATCGTCGCGCGCCGCGTGCCCATCCCCGTCTTCGGCGCCGGGCTTGTCGAGGCGATCGAAGACGAAACGCTGCTCGCGCTGGCGCGGGACCAGGCCGCATCGGGGACGGGTGTTCACGGTCGCCCCGCGATTGTGATGGATCGCGCCACGGGCACGCGGCGTGTAGGCCGCTTCGGCTGGAAGGCCCAGCACGCCACGCTGCTGGCGTTCAGTGCGGACGCCTACCGTAACGAGATGGGCATCACCAACGACCTGTTTCCCTCGGAGCTGGCCGTCGGCATCGACGATGCCCGGATGCGGCTGTGTGATCCGATCCCCGACCCCGAGGACCTGCGCGATCCGCTGACGCGCCGCCGGGGCATCGATAACTTCGCGAGCTTCATGCGCCTGCTGGCGCCGGTCGTGCGAGACCGCGCCGACCCGGCGCGCGCGGGCGAGGACGTGTTCACCAGCGTCGGGTGCGCCCAGTGCCACGTTCCCTCACTGACCACGGGTCCGGCCGATGACCCGCAACTCAGTCGCCGGCCGGTGCCGCTCTTCTCCGACCTGCTGCTCCACGACGTGGGCACCGGCGACGGGATCGGCCAGGCCGACGGCGGCCCGGACGAGATCCGGACCCCGGCGTTATGGGGCCTTCGCTTTCGGCGACCACTGCTGCACGATGGATCCGCGCCGACCGTTACGGAGGCGATCCTCCGCCACACCGGCGAGGCGACCCTCGCGCGGAGGCGCTTCGGCGCGCTCGGCGCGGATGATCAGCGCGCGCTGCTGGCGTTTCTCGGGACACTCTGAAGCCGCAGGCCCAGGTGCTGCGCGGAACCTCCGCCCGGCGCATCAGCAGCCGTCGTCGGACGTTCGGTTCCTGACCGGGAGGATGCCACCGAGCCTGCTCAGGTTCGACGCGTCCAGTACAGCGTGGCTGCCGCCGGTCACGCCGATGTCCAATCGTGCGAACACGCGATATCGTGTGTTCATGCCGAAGACCCGCGTATCCGTGACGCTCGACGCTGACAATCTTCTGTGGCTGCGGGCGCGAACTGCTCAGCGGAAGCACCGGAGTCTCAGCGACACGCTCGACGAGGTGGTGACGGCTGCCCGCATCAGGGGCGTCGGCTCAGGGCCAATCCGTTCGGTCGTCGGGACGGTTTCGTTCTCCGACGAGGACCTGCTGGCTGCGGATGCCTATGTGAAGGCCCTCTTCGAGGAATCGGCGAACCGCCCAATCGAGTGAGGCTCTGTCCCTGGCGTTCTACCACCAGAGCCGCAGGCCGACGACGAGCCGGCGCCGCCCGACGGACTCGTCAGTCGCGCGCCGGAGGTCTCCCGTGCCAAAAAGCGCCCGGTTCCACGTCACGCCGACATACGGCGCGAACTCGCGCTTGAACTCGTAGCGCAGCCGGATGCCCGCGTCGATCTGGCTGAGGCCGGCGCCCAACTGCCGCGCCCTGTCTGCCTTGCCGTAGGCGTCCAGTTCGACGACGGGCTGGAGGATCAGGCGATTCGTCAGCAGCAGGTCGTACTCCGTTTCGAGACGGACGTGCGTGCGGCCGCCCGCGCCGACATATGCCGTGGCCTCGACGGCGAACCAGTACGGCGCCAGGCCCTGCAGCCCCACGGCAGCCCACGTCTGCGGCGAGCCGGGGCGCACGTCCTGACGGACGCCGGCGACGGCCGTCCACCAGCGGCTGATCGACCGTCCATAGAGCAGCTCGGTCCGCGCGGATTCCAGTCGCGACCGCTGGCTGTCGCCACCGAAGCGGAACCAGAGTCGGTCGAGGTCCGTGCCGATCCAGCCCTTCGTGTCCCAGCGCACGCCGTCGTCGCCGGATGGCAGCTCCAGGTGGTCGGCGAGGACGAAGTAGTTGACGCGGTTGTCGAGCATCGCGTGGTACCCGACATCGGGAAACGCGACGGAACGGTCGGCGTCGGTCAGCGGACGGATGAACGCCGGCAGCGGGGCCGCAGCGCCGGCGGTCGATGCGGGCGACGCTGCGGACTCGTGGTCGTGGTCGGCGTGCGCATCAGGCGCGGCCGGCGACGGCGGAGCCTGTGGCGCCGGCGACTGGCGGGCGCCGTGGTCGTGCGGCGCGGGTGCGGCCTGTGCGTAGGCCAGCGATGCCGAGATCGAGAGCGCGAGCGTGGTGAGCAGGCCGAGCGCGCGCGTCATGACCGTGCGCCTTCGTCGACGCGGATCTCGCGGAACATCCCGGCGTCCATGTGGAACAGCAGGTGGCAGTGGAACGCCCAGCGACCCAGCGCGTCGGCCGTGACGCGGAACGTGCGGCGGCTGCCGGGTGGCATATCGATGGTGTGCTTGCGCACGAGGAACCGGCCCTGCTCGTCATCGAGGTCGCTCCAGAGGCCGTGCAGATGCACGGGGTGCGTCATCATCGTGTCGTTTACGAGCACGAACCGCACGCGCTCGCCGTAGGTCAGCGGCACGACCGGCGCGCGTGACGCCTTCACGCCATCGAACGACCACGCGAAGCGGGCCATGTGCCCGGTCAGGTGCAGCTCGATCGTGCGCGACGGTTCGCGGTCGTCCACCGGAGGCGCGACGCTCCGCAGGTCGGCGTAGGTGAGTACGCGCCGTCCATTGCCGCGCAGGCCGATGCCCGGGTCGTCGAGCTTCGCCACTGGGGCCATCGTCTGCATGTCCACCAGCGGGTTGCCGCGTTCGGTGGCCGGGTGGACGAGTGCTGCGACCGCTGCGACTGGCGCGGCCGGCGCTCCATGTCCGGCGTGTTCGTCCGATGCCGGAGCGCCGTGGCCCGCATGTGGGTCAGGGGTCGCGCTTGCTGCGGGTGACGCATGGCCCGCGTGGCCGGCGCCGCCGTGGCCCATGTCGGCCATCGTCAGCACCGCGCGAGGATCGAGCGGTGGTACCGCGGCGGCCAGGCCCGGCGCGGTTGCCAGCGTGCCGGCGGCGTACCCCGTCCGGTCGTATGCCTGCGCGAACACGGTGTAGGCCTCCTGCTCGCGTGGCTCAACGATGACGTCGTACGTCTCGGCGACGGCGATCCGGAACTC
This sequence comes from Vicinamibacterales bacterium, assembly GCA_050247255.1. Taxonomy (GTDB): domain Bacteria; phylum Acidobacteriota; class Vicinamibacteria; order Vicinamibacterales; family UBA2999; genus JBFWUM01. Next base: position 17,517 of record JBFWUM010000057.1, read on the forward strand.
GTCGACGTCCACCGGCCGCACGGGCAGGCCGTCGGCGGCGACCACCGTCATGCGGAGTCCGGGAATCCGCACGTCGAAGTAGGTCATCGCCGACGCGTTGATGAACCGCAGGCGCACGCGCTCGCCCGGCGTGAAGAGGCCCGTCCAGTTGGCGGCGGGCGGGCGGCCGTTGACCAGGTACGTGTAGGTGTAGCCGGTCACGTCCGCCAGGTCGGTCGCGCCCATGCGCATCTCGCCCCAGGCGCGGCGTTCTGCGAGCGTGGCGCCGAGGCCGTTCCGCCGTGCGTCCTGCACGAACGTGCCGAGCGTGCGCTGGCGGAAGTTGTAGTAGCTCGACTGCTTCTTGAGCCGCCCCCAGGTGCGGGCCGGGTTCTCGTCGCTCCAGTCCGAGAGCACGATCACGTGCTCCCGGTCGGCGTGCACGGGCTCCGCCGCGCGCGGCTCGATCACGATCGGGCCGTAGAGGCCAAGCGGTTCCTGAAAGCCGGAGTGGCTGTGGTACCAGAACGTACCGCTCTGGCGGACGGGGAAGCGGTACTCGAACGTGCCGCCGGCCGGAATGCCGTGGAAGCTCAGGCCCGGCACGCCGTCCATGTTCGCGGGCAGCACGAGCCCGTGCCAGTGGATCGACGCTTCCTCATCGAGCGTGTTCCGCACGCGCAGCGTCACCGTGTCGCCCTCGCGCCAGCGCAGCAGCGGGCCCGGCAGCGAGCCGTTCACGGTGGTGGCGGTGCGGGTACGGCCCGTCAGGTTCACCGTGGTCTCGTTGATGGCGAGGTCGAACGTCTGGCCGGAGAGATCGCCGGGGGCGACGCCCGCGGGCGGCTGCGCCCAGGCGGTGCGCCCGACGGCGCCGAGGCCGGCGGCGGCGCTGCCCATCGCGAGGCCGCGTACGAAGGTCCGTCGTGAGAGGGGTGTCATCGCAGGCATCTACAGCTTCGCACGCCGCAGCCGCAGCGCGTTGCCGACCACCGAGACGGAGCTGAGCGTCATGGCCGCGCTGGCGAGGATCGGGCTCAGCAGCAGGCCGAACCACGGATAGAGCAGCCCGGCCGCGATCGGCACGCCGAGCACGTTGTAGGCGAACGCGAACACCAGGTTCTGGCGGATGTTGCGCATGGTCGCGCGGCTGAGCCCCCGCGCGCGCGTCAGCCCGCGCAGGTCGCCCTTCACGAGCGTGACGCCCGCGCTCTCCATCGCGATGTCGGTACCCGTGCCCATTGCAATGCCCACGTCGGCCAGCGCGAGCGCCGGCGCATCGTTAATGCCGTCGCCGGCCATCGCGACGCGTCGCCCGGCCGCCTGCAGGCGTGCGACGACGGCGCTCTTGGCGTCGGGCAGGACCTCGGCCTCGATCTCGGTGATGCCGACGGCTGCGGCGACCGCGGCCGCGGTGGTGCGGTTGTCGCCGGTCAGCATGATCACGCGCAGCCCGTCGGCCTTGAGCGCGCGGACCGCCTCGGCGGCGTCGGGCTTCACGCGGTCGGCCACGCTGACCAGGCCCGCGGCTGTTCCGTCGATGGCGACGTGCATGACCGTGGCGCCGTCCTTCCGGAGCGCGTCGGCGGCCTGGGCGAGCGTCTGCGGACTGGCGCCGAGCTCCTCGAGAAACGCGGACGTCCCGACCGCGACACGCGCGCCGCCAACCCGGCCTTCGACACCTTTGCCGGTGACGGACCGGAAGTCCACCACCGCGTCGAGCATCAGGCCGCGCGCCTCGGCACCGGCCACGATGGCCGAGGCCAGCGGGTGCTCACTGGCCCGTTCGAGGCTGGCGGCCAGACGCAGCAGCTGCGATTCGTCTCCGCCCGGCAGCGCGACAACGCGGGCAAGTGTGGGCCGGCCCTCGGTGAGCGTGCCGGTCTTGTCGACGACGAGCGTGTCCACCTGTTCCATCCGTTCGAGCGCTTCGGCGCTCCGGAGCAGGACGCCCATCTCGGCGCCGCGTCCGGTGCCGACCATGATCGACATCGGCGTGGCGAGGCCGAGCGCGCACGGGCACGCGATGATCAGCACGGCGACGGCATTGACCAGCGCGTTGGCAAAGCGCGGTTCCGGACCGAGCGTGGCCCAGAGTCCGAAGGTGAGCACCGCCACGCCGACGACCGCCGGAACGAACCACGCCGAGACCGTGTCGGCCAGGCTCTGGATCGGCGCGCGCGACCGTTGCGCCTGCCCGACCAGCGACACGATGCGCGCGAGGAGCGTATCCGCGCCCACGCGCCGCGCCTCCATCACGAAGCCGCCGGTGCCGTTCACGGTTCCGCCGGTGACGGCGCTCCCGGCCGTCTTGTCCACGGGCACAGGCTCGCCGGTGACCATCGACTCGTCGATGGCGCTGGTGCCCTCGCGTACCACTCCGTCCACCGGCACGCGCTCGCCGGGGCGCACGCGGAGCCGGTCGCCGACCTGCACATCCGCCAGCGGCACGTCCGCCTCAGACCCGTCCGCGCCGATGCGCCGGGCCGTCGAAGGCGCCAGCGTCAGCAGGCGGCGGATCGCCGCGCTCGTCTGGCTGCGCGCGCGCAGCTCCAGCACCTGGCCGACCAGCACCAGCAGCACGATCGTGGCCGCGGCCTCGAAGTACACCGGCACCATGCCGCCGTGCCGCATCTCGTGCGGGAAGAGATCCGGGGCGAGCGTGGCGACGAGGCTGTAGCTGTAGGCCGCGCCGACGCCGAGCGCGATCAGCGTGAACATGTTGAGCCGCCACGTCCGGATCGACGTCCAGCCGCGCTCGAAGAACGGCAGGCCGCCCCACAGCACAACCGGCGTGGCCAGCGCGAGCTGCGCCCACGTCATGGCCGCCCCCGGAAGCAGGCGCGCCAGCAGCCCGCCCGGCAGCCACTCGGCCAGCATCATCAGCAGAATGGGCGCCGTGAGCGCCAGCGAGACCCACATCCGGCGCGACATGTCGCGCAGTTCCGGGTTGTCCTCGTCGCCGGTCGGCACCATCGGTTCGAGGGCCATGCCGCAGATCGGGCAGGCGCCGGGTCCGTCCTGCTGGACCTCGGGGTGCATCGGGCAGGTCCACAGTGCGCCGGCAGGCGCGGGCGCGGCCGCGGCCGCGCCCGCGGGTGCGTGCGTCTCGTGTGCCGTGTGCGCGGGCGCGGCGTGGTGCGCATGGGAGCTACAGCAGGAACCAGTGCCGGCCGCCGGCGGTGCTCCACCGGGACCCGCATACCGCACCGGGTCGGCCAGGAACTTTGTCCGGCAGCCCGCGCTGCAGAAGTGAAACGTCTGTCCCTCGTGCTCGGCGTGATGAGCGGTGCGGGCCGGGTCGACCGTCATCCCGCAGACCGGGTCGGTCGCGGGCGGTTTCGTGGGGACGGGATCGTGGGAATGGTGGGCGGTGGGGTGTCCGGACATCGGGTGGTGCCTCCTCTGCCCCGTAGAACGCACCGGGGCCGGATTCATTACACGGGGCGCACGCTCAGCGTTTTCCGTTTATCCCACCGTCTCCGAGGGTTCCTGCTCCCATCGGGTCAGCATCTCCGGCACGGCATGGATGTCGGTCGTCAACTCCAGCCCGGGGATCGAGGTCACGTGGCCCAGCTTCACCGCGTTGCCGCCGGCGATGATCCTGATGCGGCCGCCGGGACCCGGGAGAGCCCGGACGCGTTCGACGATCGCTTGCGCGCCGCGCGACTGCTCGGCCATGGCGATGGAGATGAGCAGCATCCGGGGCTGCAGCGTCTGGATGACGGCGGCAAACTCGTCCGGCCGTGGGGCGGGGTCCAGCACCCGGCCGTGCACACCCTTCGAGAGCAGCCACAGCCGCAGCACGTGAATGCCCAGCGTGTGCCGATTGCCCGGCGCGTTCATCAGCAGCGCATCAACCGGCCCTGACGCCACCCGCGCAGCATCCGGATCCGCGTGCAGCCGGGCCTCCACGAGCTTCACGACTTCCTCGCAGAACATCGAGAACCGGTGTTCCTCGGCGACGGAGATCACGGCCCGTCGCCAGTCCTCGCCGATCTCGTACAGCAGCGGCGCGATGATGCCCAGCAGGACATCGACGGCGCGAATCTGGGCGGTCGTGGCATCGTCCAGCGCCCGTGCGGCGGCTTCAACGTCGTTCTGGTGACCCGCCTCGGAGAGCGATGTCTGGATGCGCTGCAGCACCCGCGCGTGTTGCATTTCGCGATCCGTGATCGTGAACACGTTCTCGGCGCAGCTGTCGCAGATTCCGTGCGTGAGGGCCAGTAAGTCGAAGGGCGGCCGCTCGCCCTGGAACTCCTGACAGTACGAACACCAGCTCAGCATGATGACGTTCCCGTCGTGGCATCGAGTGCGTCGAGTGATGCGAGGAAGGTGTTGACGCCGGCAATCCACTCGGGCCCGAAACGCGCCGGGTCGGTCAGCCAGCCGCGTGTCGACGCGAGTGCCCCCTGCACCCCCGCGCGTTCGTCGACCCATGCCGAGGCGAGCAGGGACGCGGCCGACGGCACCGTGAAGCCGCTGCAGGCCTGGAGCTGCCGCTCGCCGCGCTCGACGAGCTCGGACAGCGTCGTGCCGCCCGGGAGCGCCTCGCGTTCGCCGCGCAGCCCGGAGAGAAAGCGGTCGAAGCCCGCGGCCGCGCCGGCCCCGCCAGCGGCTTCCTCGGCGCAGAGCCGCGCGATGCACTGCAGGTGTGTCTCGAGAATCACCGTGGGAATGCCGCGGCTCGCCAGCACCGACCGCAGCCAGTCGAGGCTCTTCGTGGCGCGCTCCTCGGGGGCTCCGGCCAGCGTGTACAGCCAGCAACTGTCGCTGCTGGTGAAGCGTCGGCCGCGCTCGCCGAACCGGAGCTCCAGATACGGGTACCGCTCCCAGGCCGCCTTGCCGGCGCGGAGCGCACGCTCGACCTCGCGCGGATCCTGGGGAACGGCGTGGTCGCCCGCCTCGAAGTTGATGGCCGCACTGTGCTGCGTCAGGCTCGATTCGTCGTAGGGATACAGGGCCGCGCAGATGCGGTCGAATCCCTCAAAACAGCGGACGGCGGCGGCGACGATCTGGCCGGCTTCGGCCTCGTCGCATTCGAGTGTGTTCAGGCTGTCCGTGAACGCCTTCCAGTGTGCGGCCGTGCGGCGTCCGTAGCAGCCCCAGTAGGAGAGCGTCGCTTCCGGCACACCAAGGGACCGCGCATACGCCGGCCGCAGCACGATGGCGCCCCCTTGGGATCCCTCGAGCACGTAGAGCACGCCGAGCAGCGTCAGCGGGTTGTCCGCATCCCGGAGGATTCCGGCCCCGCACCCGAGTGCGTGCTCCATGGCCGGCGCGATGCTCGGGACGGCGGGCCCGCCCACTCGTTCGAGGTCCGCCGCCAGGAGGGGAGTCTTGTCCGGAACGCGGGCGAGAGTCGTCAGACGGGTGTCGGCTGTCTGCGTGAGCGCCCGTTCGACGACGGCATGGACGATGGCGAAGGCGCGCAGCAGGCCGACCGCCGACGTAGCGGGCAGCGTGCCGGCCTGGAGCGCCTGGAAGAACGGCTGCCTGTCGAGCCGGGTGTGGAGCTCGGCGGTGCCCACCGTGAGTCGCTGGCCCAGACTCGTCATGCGTGACGTCGACTATACGCGGCACCGCGTCCTCTCCGCGTCGAGTCCCGGCCGCCCGCCGGCGCACGTCAGTGCTTGTGTTCGTCCGCCTTGGGCGCGGTCGCGGCGCCGCCCTGCATCTTCTCCTTCATCTTCTCCATGCCGGCCTCGCACGTGTTGAAGTGCGCCTGTACCGCAGCCAGCGCCCGCTCGGCGTCGGCGAGGGCGGCCGTCGCAGCCGCCGGCGTCCCGGCCGTTCTGGCCTCGCGGACCTTGGCTGTGTCAGCGGCCAAGGAGCCAAGGAGCGCATAACGGCGGTTCCGTTAACGGGCGGAAGCCCGCTAATATCGCCTATCGTCTCCGGCGACTATGCCGCCTTCGTCGAGAAGCGGGCACCGGACGCC
>JBFWUM010000058.1:0-23341 GCA_050247255.1 Vicinamibacterales bacterium
TTCGTGGTTAGAAAGCTCTAGCCACCAAACGAGAACGTCAGCCTCCACGGCGTCACGGGTGCCCCGTCGAAAGCCTTCAAGCCGGGCAGCGTCTCGACCGTGATCGTGCTGAACCGCTCGACGCTGCCCATGAACCGGAGCGTGACGGCGCTGTTGCCGGCGTCGTAGGACACCTCGAACGCCGGCGCCGGCAGGATGGCGGCGGCGCCGCTGTAGGCGACGCGGAAGTTTTCCGGCACCACTGTCGCCGTATCCAACCCGCGTGAGAACTGCAGGCGCACCGGGGTCGCCAGGCCGACGTTCGTTTCGTCGGCGGTTGGTGTGCTGAAGATGACTTCGGCCGGCGTCGGCGGTGGCGGCGGGGCCTCCGCTTCTTCCTCGACCAGCGCCTCGGCTGGCGCGGTCGCTGCCGCCAGCGTCTTCGCCTCGATCGTCACCATCGTCCGCACGCGGCGGACGACGCCGGTGACTTCGAGCCAGCGGTTGGTATCGACACGCGCATCGACGTCCAGGTTGAATCCGCGGCCGCGCGGGCGCAGGCCGGTCACCCAGACGGTGCCGTCGCCGGCCCGCAGCACGAAGTCGTACTGGCTCTGGCCGGGAGAGCTGGGCGCATCGCCAAAGAGGTTGCGCCCGCGGAACTGACCGGTCACGGTGACGGTCTGCCCCTCGAACTTCCACGGTTCGAGCGCGAGCGCCCGCGGCGTGGCGGTGGTGAACGTATCCACCTGCGTGAGACCGGCGATGCGGAGCAGCAACTCCTCGCCCGGCTGTGGCCAGCGCTCGCCCTCGGGCGGCGCGTCGTAACCGCTCAGTCGAGGGTCGCCGCGCTCGAGGCGGCCGACGTCGAGGACCGTGGCGCGCGCCTCCAGCAGGCCCGACAGGATGGCGTTTTCCCCCAGCATCACCGACATGTCCCGGTCGTCGGCGCGCAGCACGATCCGCTGGTTCGACTCCACGAGCTCGCCGCGGACGAGCACGTTCTGCAGGTGGTAGAAGCCGGGGAACTGGCGGATGGATTCAACCGTCGTGAGGCGGCGCGCCGGGGCCTGCGCGAACGCCGCGCCGGCGAGGCAGATCAGAAAGAGGGCAGCGAGGACTCTTCCGCCTGAAGGCGGAAGCCACGGAAGCCGGGGAAGCCACGGCCGGCGCACACGATCATTCTACTTTGCGCATCGCCATGCGCGCGACGATGACGGCGAGCGCGAAGAAGAGCGCGGCGCCGGCGAGCTGGCCGCCGAGGCCCTCGGCGCGCAGCCATGGGAAGGCGTTGCCGATCGCCTGGAGCGGGGCGATGGTGCCGGTGCCGACGAGGATGGCGAAGAGGATGCCGGCAATGGAGCCGCCGGCAATCAGGCCCGAGCTGAACAGCGTGCCGGCACCGATGTCCGACTCCTGCCCGACGCCCGTCTTGCGCTCGACCCAGGCGCGCACGAGCCCGCCGGCCATGATCGGCGCCGTCGTGGCGATCGGCAGGTAGGAGCCGACCGCGAACGACAGCGAGTGGATGCCGCACAGCTCCAGCGTCACGGAGATGAAGATGCCGACCAGCACCAGCCCCCACGGCAGGTTCTGGTTGAGCAGCCCCTGGATGATCGTCGCCATCAGCGTCGCCTGCGGCGCCGCCACGTCTGCCGAGCCGATGCCGAACACCTGGTGCAGGTAGAGGATCGTCACGCCGACGACCAGTGCCGACACGGTCACGCCGATGAGCAGCCCGAGCTGCTGGTAGAGCGGCGTGGCGCCGACGATGTAGCCGGTCTTGAGGTCCTGCGACGTGTTGCCGGCATTGGCGGCGGCAATGCAGACCAGTGCGCCAACGCAGAGCGCAATCGGCGCGTACATGTCCCCGGTCCATCCGAGCGCCACGAAGAGCACGCACGTCAGGATGAGCGTGGCGATCGTCATCCCCGAAATCGGGTTCGACGAAGAGCCGATCAGCCCGGTGATGCGCGACGACACCGTCGCGAAGAAGAAGCCGAAGACCAGCACCAGCACCGCGGCCACGATGTTGCCGGCGGTCGGCAGGCCGGGCACCAGCACGAGGAACAGGCCGAGCAGGAGCGACCCGCCGATGACCGCCTTCATCGGCACGTCGCGCTCCGTGCGCGCCTGGCCTTCGCCGCCGGCGCCCGCGGAAAGGTCGCGGAAGCTGCCGCGGGCCGACGAGATGATCGTCGGGATGGTCCGCGCCAGCGTGATCAGGCCGGAGGCGAGCACGGCGCCGGCGCCGATGTAGCGGATGTACGCGCTCCAGATGTCCCCGGGGCCCATCTCGGAGATCAGGAACGGCATGCCGGTCGCCGGGTTGTTGGCGTAGTTCGGGTGGATCGGCGGCAGCGGCACGTTCATGAACGAGCCGAGGATCGACAGCAGCGGCAGCAGCACCAGCCACGACAGCACGCCGCCGGCGAACATCGTGCCGGCGATGCGCGGTCCGATCACGTAGCCGACGCCGAGGTACTCCGGCGAGATGTCGACGTTGAGGGTGGCGTTGGGGAACTGGCTGGTGCGCGGCGCCGAGTAGCCGATCTCGGTCAGGAACAGGTTGAAGATCCACGACAGGCTCTTCCACAGCGCCCCGATGCCGAGGCCCGTGAAGACCAGCGCTGCCAGCTTGCCGCCGCGCTCGCCCGCGACCAGCACCTCGGCGCAGGCGGTGCCTTCCGGGTAGGGCAGGACACCGTGCTCCTTGACGATCAGCGCCCGCCGCAGCGGCACCATCATCAGCACGCCGAGAATGCCGCCGGCCAGCGTCAGCAGGGTGATCTGCAGGTAGTTGAAGTAGTTCGGCCCGTACGGCACCAGGAAGATCAGCGCCGGGATCGTGAAGACCACGCCGCCGGCCACCGACTCGCCGGCCGACCCGATCGTCTGGACGATGTTGTTCTCGAGGATGGTGGAGCCCCCGAGCTTCTTCAGCACCGAGATGGCGAGCACGGCGATCGGGATCGAGGCGCTGACCGTCAGGCCGGCGCGCAGCCCGAGATACACCGTCGATGCGCCGAAGAGCAGTCCGAACAGCGCGCCGAGGATGATGGCGCGCACGGTGAATTCCGCCGGCGACATCGACGCGGCGACGTACGGCTTGAACGTCCCCGGGGCGGTCGCCTCCGGCGTGCGGGTCGGGGCATGGGCCATAGGCGGGGGATGGTAGCATTGAACCTTGTGAATCGGACGAACAAGCGCCGCCAGGCCCCCGATTCGGTCTCGGAGCTCACGACCAACCGCCTGTCGGTCTACCTGCGCTGCCTCAACGAGCTGGATGCGGCCGGCGTGCAGACCATCTCGTCACAGGCGCTGGCGGAGCAGTTCCACCTGAATGCGGCGCAGATCCGCAAGGATCTCGCCTACTTCGGCGAGTTCGGCGTGCGCGGTGTGGGCTACTACGTGGCCGACCTGCAGCGCCACCTGCGGCAGATCCTCGGCCTCGATCGGCGGCTGCGCGTCGCCATCATGGGCGCCGGCAACCTCGGGCTGGCGCTCGCCGACTATCCGGGCTTCCGCCAGGAGGGCTTCGAGATTGCCGCCCTCTTCGACACCGCCCGGGACAAGATCGGGGAACGCTCGCGCGGCGGGGTGCCCATCCACGACATCCGCGACCTGAAGAAAGTGGCCCGCCGCGATCGGCTCGACATCGCCGTGCTCGCCGTGCCGGCGCCGTTCGCGCAGCCGGTGGTGGAGCAGGTGGTCGCGGCGGGGATCAAGGCGATCCTCAACTTCTCACCCGGCGCGCTCAAGGTGCCTGACGAGGTGAAGGTGAAGAGCGTGGACCTGACGGTGTCGCTCGAGAGCCTGTCGTTCTATCTTGCGCAGGGGGACAGCGGTGTCAAAACGTAAGCGCGCCGCATCGCGCCTGTCGCACGTCGACGCGCGCGGGCGCGTCACGATGGTCGACGTCGGCGACAAGCCTGTCACCGCGCGCGAGGCGGTGGCGGCGGGGCAGATCACCATGTCGGCCGCAGCGCTGAAGCTCATTCGCAGCGGCCGCGTCGCCAAGGGGGACCCGCTGCAGGCTGCCCGGCTGGCCGGCATCATGGCTGCCAAGCACACCGCCGCCCTCATTCCCCTCTGCCACCCGCTGCAGTTGACGCACGTCAGCGTCGAGCTGACGCCGGCGCGGCGAGGCTACCGCATCGAGTCGCGCGTCCGGACCAGCGGACAGACGGGTGTGGAGATGGAAGCGCTGACCGCGGTGGCGGTCGCCGCCCTGACCGTCTACGACATGGTCAAGGCGGTCGACAAGGCGATGGTGATCGGCGACATTCGCCTGCTCGAGAAGCGCGGCGGGAAGTCGGGCACCTTCACCAACACTCGCCGCTGAACGCAGCCTGCATGCGCGCCCGCCGCGCGCGCCGCTGCCGGACCTGGCGCAGCGCCATCAACAGGCCCGTCGCCGTCAGCACCGATCCAATCACGCGCTCGGCGACGTAATCGGGCAGGTGGCGCCTGGCCACGGCCCGTGGCGTGTACTCCTGCGTCCGGGCGGCGAGCAGTGACAGCTTGCGGTCCAGCTCGGCGCGGGTCTGCGTCATCTCCGAGCGGATGACAGCCGCTTCGCTATCCATTCCGAGTTCTCCTTGATCGTGGTGACGGTTTCTTCCGGCACGGCGCGGACCTGCCGGACCTGGCGGCGCCCGGCCGCGAGCGCCACGACACCGATCAGGCTGAGCAGGGCGGCGACGATCAGGAAGCCGCCCCAGGCCGGCCAGTCGAGCATGTCCGCGAGGGCAGTGGCAGCGGCGATCAGCAGGAAGACGATGCCGATGAGCAGCGCGCCGGCGGCCATGCCGAAGCTGAGGGCGGCGGCGCGCGCGTGCCCGACCTGTTCCCGGATCTCGACGCGCGCCAGCGCGACTTCCTCGCGCACGAGCGTCCGGAGGTCGTGCATGATGCCGCGGATCAGCCCGCCGAATGAGTCCTCGTGCGTGGTGGGTCGCTCCATGTCGTAGTGCCCGAGCAAACTACGAGCCGGACTACGAATGGGGTGGCTCGATATGGATGACCACGTCGGCCACCTGCGGGAACGCGGACATCAGCTGATCCTTGACGACGTGCGAGAGGCGGTGCGCCTCGTCGAGCGAGGTCTGGCCGTCGACCCAGACGTGGAGGTCCATGAACACGTGGTCGCGCGGGCCGCGCGTCCGGATCTTCTCGCAGCCGAGGACGCCGGGGATCGACTCGACGACGCCGCGTACCTCGGCTTCCGGCACGACCGTTTCATCCGCCAGGATGCGTGACGCTTCCTGCGCAATCTGCCAGCAGGCGTAGAGGATGAAGCCGGCGACCAGGAGCGCGGCCAGCGGATCGAGAATCGGGAACCCATACCAGACCCCGACGAGCGCCGCCAGCACGCTGATGGTCGTCAGCACGTCGCTGCGGGTGTGTTTGGCGTCGGCAATCAGCACCTCGCTGCCGAGCCGTTGGCCGGCCCGCGTCTCGTACCAGACGACCCACAGGTTCACGAACAGCGTGAGGGTCATCAGGCCGATGCCCTCGGGGAATACCCGAGGCGCGCCCCCTTCGATCAGCCGCGTCCAGGCGGCGCGCACCACCTGCACCAGCACCAGCAGGAGGAAGACGATGATGCCGATCGACGCCATCGTCTCGTATTTCCGGTGACCGTAGGGGTGGTTCTCGTCCGGTGGGCGGCGCGCCACGCCGATGCCGATCAGCGCGACGACGTTGGAGAACGAGTCGGTCAGCGAGTGGAAGCCGTCAGACAGGATCGAGATGACACCGGTCGCGTAGCCAAGGGCAATCTTGGCCAGCGCGACCGCGAGGTTGGCGACGAGGACTTTGTAGAGGACCGCGACGACGGCAGCGTAGCGGTCGTCCTGCCGCGTCAGAAGACGTGCGCGTTCGGAATCGGCCACCAGCGCAGCTGCACCTTGCCGATGATGTACTTCTTCGGCACGAAGCCCCAGTGGCGGCTGTCGGAGCTGTTGTTGCGATGGTCGCCGAGCACGAAGTAGTAGCCCTCGGGAATCACCGTCGGCCCGAAGTCGTCGTGGCTGCGGTACTCGGGCGGCACGAAGTCGTCGCGCATCGGCACGTCGTTGACGTAGACCTGTCCGTCGACAATGCGCACGGTATCGCCTTCCTCGGCGATCACCCGCTTGACGAACGACTTGTCCGGGTTCAGCGGGTAGTAGAGCATCACGATGTCGCCGCGGCGCGGCGCGCCGATGCGATACGCGAACTTGTTGACGATCAGCCGGTCCTGGTCGGCCAGCGTCGGCGCCATGCTCAGCCCCTCGACGCGCGCCACCTGGAAGCCGAACGTCACGATGAGCGTGGCATACACCGCCGCCGAGGCCAGGGTCTTGAACCACGCCACCAGCTCGTCGCGCCAGATGGCCAGCCGGCGCATCATGGCCGCCGTCGGGTCGTCGAGCTCCAGCCGCATGTCGGCCGGGGCTGGCATGATCGCCGCCTCCGGACCGGGGACCGGCTCCGCCGCCGCTTCCTGCTGCACGTCCCAGGGGGCGCGCTCCCGCTCGAAGCGAGCCGGGTCGAGCGCAAAGCGGTCGGCGTCGGCCGCCGCTTCCTGGGCGACATCCCAGGGGGCGCGTTCGGGGGTCAGAGCTTCAGGTACTCCCGCAGGCGCTTGGTCTGCGCCCGGCTGACGGGAATCTCCGTTCCCCTCGCGTCCTTCATCCTCAGGATGTAGTTCCTGCTGAACCAAGGGACTATCTCCTTGATCTTGTTGATGTTCACCAGGTGCGACCGGTGGACCCGCCAGAACACGTCCGGATCCAGACGCGCCTGCAAGTCGTCCAGCGTCCGGTAGTTGGAGGTCCCCGACACCTGCCCTGTCACTATGTTAATCGACTCGTCCGCCAGCGAGGCATAGATGATCTCCTCGGCCTGGACGAGCAGGAACCGTTCCCCCACTTTGACGGCGACCTGGTCGCGGCGGACGGCATCGCCCAGGCCGCGCCCCGCCATCATTTTGACGATGCGTTCGAGCTGGTCGTTGAGATCGGCCGGTCCGGCCGCGGCCCGCCCCGAGCTCAACCGGCGGCGCACCCGCTGCAGCGCCTGCTCGAGCCGCTCCGGATCCACCGGCTTCAACAGGTAGTCGGCGGCGTTGACCTCGAACGCCTCGATGGCGTGCTGGTCGTAGGCGGTGACGAAAATGACCACCGGCGCGTCAGGCCGGTCGAGCAGGCGCCGCGCGACCTCGAACCCGGTCAATCCCGGCATCTGCACATCCAGGAAGACCGCCTGCGGCGCGAGCTTGTCGATTGCCGCCAGCGCCTCGACCCCGTTGCCGGCCTGCGCGACGACGTCGACCTCGCCCGCCTGTTCGAGCTGGTAACAGAGCTCTTCGCGCGCCAGCTGCTCGTCGTCGACGACGATGACTCTCAAGGACATATCAATGCTCAATGCCCAATGCCCAATGCTCAATGCTCAATGCTCAATGACAAGGACGCTGCTTTTTGCCTTTTGTCATTGAGCCTTGCGCCTTGCGCATTGTGCATTGTTCGAAACTAGGCCGTGATCGGCTCCACGACGGCAAGCTCCGGGATCTCGATGCGGGCGATCGTGCCCCGGCCGGGCTCGCTCGTCAGCTTCAGCTGGTACGAGGCGCCGTAGATCACGCGCAGCCGCTCGCGCACGTTGGCCAGGCCAATACCGCTCGACATCGGCTCGTCCAGCCGCTCCATCAGGAAGCCCATCCCATCGTCCTCGATCTCGATGACCGCGCGGCCGTGCTCGCGCCGGCTGCGGATCAGGATGTAGCCGCCGCCGATCTTGCGCGACAGCCCGTGCTTGATCGAGTTCTCCACCAGCGGCTGCAGGATCATGCTTGGCACGACGACGTTGAGCGTTTCGGGGGCGATCTCCTTCTGCACCCGCAGCTTCGAGCCGAAGCGGACGACCTCGATGTCGAGGTACTCGTCGATCGATTCGAGCTCCTCGCGCAGCGTGACGAAGTGCTCCTGGCTGCGCAGCAGGCGGCGGAGCAGCCCCGACAGCTTGGTGATCAGCGTGCGCGCCGTGTCGGGCTGGGAGCGGATGAGCGACGAGATCGACGCCAGCGTGTTGAACAGGAAGTGCGGGTTGATCTGGCTCTTGAGCGCCTCGATCTTCGCCGCCAGCAGCAGCTTTTCCTGCTCCTGCAGGCGGTGCTCGATGCGCGCGCTGTTCCAGATCTTGATCGGCGTCGCGACGGCCAGCACTGTGGCGAGGATGACGAGCAGCGTCATGCCGGGAGAGGGCGATCCCAGGTAGAAGAGCCGGTCGGCGCCGAAGCGGACACCGAGGGCCTGGCGGAGCAGTTCGAGCGCGACCGGGGCCAGCAGCAGCACGAGCTGCCAGTTCGGTTCGAGCTTCCGGAGCATGTGCCAGACGTGCTTGTGCAGGTCGACGAAGACGAACGGCGTGAACTGCCAGATCGTTTCCTTGGGGCACGCCTCGCGCAGGCCGCCGCCGGCGAAACCGCAGCCGACGGCGAACGGGAGGGCGATGAACTCGCCGGCGACGAGCGCCGGGCCGGCGACCATCAGCCCGACGATGGCCCCGGCATACGGGCCGGCAATGAGGCCGGCCAGGAAGGCGCCTTCCAGCGTCAGGTCGGCGGCGTTGTAGTTGAGCAGCAGCCGCGCCGCGACGCCGGCGGTCAGCGGCAGGCCGAGGGCGAGGATGAAGACCAGCCGATCCAGCCAGCCGCGCCGCTCGAAGATCAGGATGTGGCGGAACCGGTGATACCGCGCCAGCATCGTCGCCAGCACCGCCATGATGGCGAGCTTGACGATGAGCGTGGTGAGCAGGATCTGCTCGGCGGAGAGAAACCGGGGTTCCACTTGCGGAGATTGTAGCGCCGCCCTGAGTGAGGTCGGCGGAGGCCGTGGTGAGGCTGCGTGCTCCGCCCGTCTCCGGCCCTCACCAGCAGGATTTGGGATTTGCTTCCTACCCGACTAAAATCGTCTGGATATGATCCGTCCGCTCCTGACCGGCCTGGCGACCACCTTCAAGCACATGTTCAAGCCGAAGGTGGCCGTGAACTATCCCGACGAGAAGGTGCCGGTGTTCCCGAAGTACCGCGGCAAGCAGGTGCTGATGCGGGACGAGAACGGGCTGGAGAAGTGCGTGGCCTGCGGGCTCTGCTCGGTGGCCTGCCCGGCGGACGCCATCTACCTGGAGCCGGCCGAGAACGACGGCACGGTGATGGCCGGCCCCCGCTACGCGAAGATCTACCAGATCCACAAGACGCGCTGCATCTTCTGCGGCTACTGCGAAGAAGCCTGCCCCGTGTCGGCGATCTTCATGGGCAAGGACTACGAGCTGGCGGTCTACAGCAAGGACGACTTCATCTGGGACAAGACCGACCTGCTCGTCGCGCCGCCGGCCAACGCCAAGACGCCCGCCCAGCAGTAGGCCCATGCGCATCGGGGCCGTGGCCGACATCCACGGCAACTTCGACGCCCTCGCGCTCGTGATGGATCGGCACCCGGAGGTGCCGCTCTGGATTTGCGTCGGCGACCTCGCCAGCCGCACCGGCGCCTATCCGGCCCCTTCGAAACCGCTCTACTGGATCAAGGGCAACAACGAAGACTTCGACCGCATTGCCGCCTTCCAGGCGGGCACCGATGCGATCCCGAACCTCCACTGCATCCCGAACGGCACCGCGGTCCGCGTCGGACCTGCCGGCGAAGAAGAGCGACGATAAGCGGCGCCACTTCGTCCGCGAGGAGGCCGAGGCGTGCAAGCGGCTGCGCGGCGTCGACATCCTGATGACGCACGAAGCCGCGCGCCCGTTCATCCTGGTAGATGGAGCCGCCCCCGGTCGGTCTGCATCGACCGGATGAACCGCGCCTACCTGCTGATCGACGCCGAGACGCTGGCCTACGAGGCCAGGGCCACCGCGGCATGAGATAATCGAGGTTTGGCATGACACCATTCCTCGACGCCCTGCGCGAACGGGTCCTGGTCTGCGACGGCGCGATGGGGACGATGCTCTATGCGAAGGGCGTGTTCATCAACCGCTGCTTCGACGCGCTCAACGTCACCGATCCCGACCGGGTCGCTGACGTGCACGCCGACTACCTGCGCGCCGGCGCCGACGTCATCGAAACCAACACCTTCGGCGCCAACCGGGTGAAGCTGCGCGGCTTCGGGCTGGCCGACCAGATTCGGGAGATCAATTTCCAGGGGGCGCGCATCGCCAAGCGGAGCGCCGGCAGCCGCGCCTACGTGGCGGGCGCCATCGGGCCGCTCGGCGTGCGCATCGAGCCGTGGGGGAAGATCGGCAAGGACGAGGCCGAGGCCTACTTCCGCGAGCAGGCCGAGGCGCTGGTCGACGGCGGCGTCGACCTGTTCATCCTCGAGACCTTCCGTGACCTGAACGAGATCCGCGCGGCGATGGCGGCGGTGCGCAGCGTCAGCGCGCTGCCGATCATCGCGCAGATGACCACCGAGGAAGACGGCAACAGCCTCGACGGCACGCCGCCGGAGCAGTTTGCGCCGGCGCTGGCCGCGAGCGGCGCCGACGTCATCGGCCTCAACTGCAGCATCGGCCCGGCGCCCATGCTCGAGACCATCGAACGGATCGCCTCGATGACCGGATCGCCGCTGGCGGCGCAGCCGAACGCCGGTCGTCCGCGCGACGTCGAGGGGCGCAACATCTACCTGACGTCGCCCGAGTACATGGCGTCGTACGCGCGGCGCTTCATCGGCAACGGCGTGCGGCTGGTGGGCGGCTGCTGCGGGACGACACCCGAGCACATTCGGCAGATCAAGGCGGCGGTGGCGCGCGCCGCGGCAGGCGCCGCGCGGCCGGCGGTCGCCACGGCAGCGGTCACGGTGGAGGAGCCGGCGGTGGCGACCGTGGCGCGGGCCGAGCGGTCGGCGCTGGCCCGCGCGTTCAGCGAGCGGCGCTTCGCCACGGTCGTCGAGCTGCGGCCGCCGAAGGGACATGTCAGCGACGACCTGGTCGAGCAGGCCCGCGCCCTCAAGGCGCACGGCGTCGACGCCGTGCACATCTCGGAGGGGCCGCGCGGCGGCCGGATGAGCGCGCTGTCGCTCGCGGTCCTGATCCAGCACCGCGCGGACGTCGAGACGGTGCTGCAGTATGCCTGCCGCGATCGCAACCTGCTCGGCATGCAGTCGGACCTGCTCGGCGCGCACGCGATGGGGCTGCGCAACCTGGTGCTCGTGACCGGCGATGCGCGCGCGATGAGCGACTTCCCGGACGCCAAGGTCGTGTTCGACGTCGACTCGATCGGCCTCACCAACGTCGTCCGGCGCCTGAACGCGGGGCTCGACGTCGGCGGCCAGGCGATCGGATCGCCGACGGCGTTCCACATCGGCGTGCACCTGAACCCGGGCGCCGACGATCTCGACGAAGAGGTGCGCCGCTTCGAGTACAAGGTGGAGGCCGGCGCCGAGTTCGCCGTGACGGGGCCGGTGTTCGACCTCGACACCTTCAACCGGCTCTATACGCGCATCCAGGGTTTCGGCGTCCCGGTGGTCGTCGGGCTCACGCCGTTCGAGTCGGCGCTCAACGCCGAGTTCATGGCCAACGAGGTGCCCGGGATCCGCGTGCCGGAGGCCGTGGTCGAGCGGATGAGGCGTGCCGCCGACCCCGCGGCCGAGGGCATTGCGATCGCCGGCGAGCTCGGGCGGGCCCTCAGGGGCACGGTCCACGGTGTGCACGTGTCGGTGCCATCGGGGCGCACCGAGGCGGCGCTCGCCGTGCTGGACGGGATGCGATGAGGTATAGTGCCCGGGCACGTCCATCGCCCGCAGCCCGTCGTGCCGGGCTGATTTGGAGGCTGAATGGCGCTCTTTGAGCGTGAAAACGACGATTTTGGATCCGACGTCGGCACCCGCGCGCTGTCGGTTACCGCCGTCGAGAACGATTTCGTCGCCCGCGTCTACGAAAAGCTCGCGAGCGTCTACGACCTGATTTTCGGCCCGACCCTCCATCCCGGGCGCCTCGTGGCGCTCGAGCGGATGGGAATCAAGGCCGGCGACCGTGTCCTCGAGGTTGGTGTCGGCACCGGCATCAACACCTCGCTCTACCCGCGCAACTGCCACATCACCGGCATCGATCTGTCGTCATCGATGTTGGACAAGGCGCGCGAGCGCGTGCAGCGGGAAGGGCTGCGCCATGTGCGCCTGCTCGAGATGGACGCCGCGAACCTGACGTTCGAAGACAACAGCTTCGATATCGTCTATGCGCCGTATTTGATCAGCGTCGTACCCGACCCGGTCAAAGTGGTGCGCGAGATGCGCCGCGTCTGCCGTCCCGGCGGGCGCATCATCGTCCTGAACCACTTCCGCAGCGCCAACCGCATGCTGGCGACCATGGAGCGCGCCATCTCGCCGCTCACCGTGCACATCGGGTTCAAGTCGGACCTCGACCTGCCCGGGTTCCTCGCGCAGGCGGACCTGCAGCCGATCTCGATCGAGAAGGTGAACGTGCCGAAGATCTGGTCGCTGGTGACGTGCCGCAAAGACTAGGTGGTCGGTGGTCGATGGTAGGGGGTAGGTGGTCGATCTGAGTTGTGGCTTCCGGCTTCAGCCGGAAGACCGTGGGGGCCGGCTGAAGCCGGCCCTTCTCACGTACGGAGACGCGTTATGGTGAAATTCTCGGTGTTCTACCCGGCAGGCGAGGGCACGCACTTCGACATGGGCTACTACACGGCGACGCACATGCCGATGGCCGGGAGCCTGCTCGGCCCAATGGGCGTGGTGAAGGCCGAACTCGATCGCCCGCTGGGCGGGCTGCCCGGGCAGCCGGCGCCCTTCGCCGCGGCCGTGCACATCTACTTCGAGACCGTCGAACAGCTGACGAAGGCGCTCGAGACCCACAACGCGGCCCTGGCCGCCGATGTCCCGAACTTCACGAACATCCAGCCGATCTTCCAGGTCAGCGACGTGGGGTGATGGGTACAAACGAAGGGCCGGCTGGAAGCCGGCCCCCGACGATCACGCACCGACCATCGACCAACGACCATCGACCACCTAGAACTTGGCCTTCGGCCGCCCTCTCGGCTTCTTCGGCGGCTTGTCGAGCGCCTTCAGCAGGATGTCGGCGGCGACGTCGGCGCCGTTGGTCTCCGGCTTCTTCTTGATCTTCGGCTGCGCCAGCAGCTTGTCGATCGCCTTCTCCCACGTCCCCTCGAACAGCTGGTCGTGGCCGATGAAGGCGCTGCGCAGGTATTTCGGCATCTCCTGCACGAGCACGTCGTACTCGGGGAAGTGGCCGCGCGACGTGTAGAGGATCGCCGCGTCGTTGGCGATGCACTCCGAGATGATGCCGTAGCCCGGCTTGGTGACGACGACCTCGGCGGCCCCGACCAGGTCCTCGTAGCGGACGCCGTGGTCGTACATCGCCTCCTCGTTGACGCTGATGTAGGAGCCCTTGCGCTCCGCCGCCGGCGTCTCCTTGCGCGTGCGCCCGAGCGGCAGGTTCGCCGTCGTCACCACCGTGTACTTCTTGAACTTGGCGAGCGCGTCGGTGTCGAGCCCCGGCAGCCCGTAGCCGCCGAACGAGGCGAGCACGATCGGCTTGTCGGCCGGCAGCTTCAGGATCTTGCAGACCTCCTCGCGCGTCCGCGTCGCATGGCGGGCGATGAACGGGATGTCCTTGACGTTGTTGAAGCTCTCGAAGCCGCCCGACATCGGCAGCCGCAGCGCCATCGACGCCTTGCCGTAGGCGCCGCGGATGGCGGGGAGGAGCGACGGCGCCAGCCGCACGCGCGGGTAGTCGGCGTAGACCCAGTCCCAGGTGAAGTTACCGAGGCCGATCGACGGGATCCCGGACGAGGCGCTGACGGCGAACGCCAGCGGCGGGATGTCGCCGACGATCAGGCCGGCGCCGAGCTCGCGCAGGACGCGCGTCTCGCTGGCGGCGCGCGTCACCAGGTCGCTGTGGAACGCCGAGGCGCGGCGGATCGAGTCCGCCTCGTCCAGCGTCAGCGCATCCACCTGCACGACGCCGGTGTCGGTTTCGAGCGTGCTGAAGCTGACCTTGCCCTTGACGGTGAGGTCGAACAGCCAGCGCGGCGCCGGCGTCCGGACGCCGATGCGCGTCTCGGGACGCTTCGCGAGAATGGCGTTGATGACCTCGATGGAGCGGGAGGCGTGGCCGAAGCCATGCCCGGAGATGTAAAAGACGATCGCTGCTGCCACTATGCCTTTGCGTCGGTGAAGGCGACCTTGATCACCTGTTCGAGCGTTTCCACCGGCACGAACGTCATGTTCTGCCGGACTTCTTCCGGGAGTTCCGCGAGATCGGGCTCGTTCAATGCCGGCAGGATCATCGTCTTGACGCCGAACCGGCTGGCGGCCAGCGCCTTTTCGCGAATGCCGCCGACGGGCAGCACCAGCCCGCTCAGCGTGATCTCGCCGGTCATGGCCACGTCCTGCCGCACAGCCTGCTTCCGCGCGGCCGACAGAATGGCCGTCGCCATGGTCACGCCCGCCGAGGGACCGTCCTTCGGGATCGCCCCGGCCGGCACGTGAATGTGCAGGTCCTGCTTCGCCAGGAACTCGGGGTCGAGCCCCACCTCGGCGGCCGAGGCGCGAATGTGGCTCAGCGCCGCCCGCGCCGACTCCTGCATCACGTTGCCGAGCTGGCCCGTCAGAATGATGTTCTGGTTCCCGCCCGGAAGCAAGGTGGCTTCGATGAACAGGACGTCGCCGCCGGCCTCGGTCCAGGCCAGCCCGGTGGCGACACCGGGCCGGGACGTCCGGAACGCCACCTCTTTCTTGAACCGCGCCGGTCCCAGGTAATCGTCGATCTCGTCGCGATCCACGTGGGTCGGGGCCGGCGGCGCGGCGTCGGCCGGGCGTGTCGCCACCTTCGCCGCGACCTTCCGCATGATCGTCCCGATCTGCCGCTCCAGGTTGCGGACCCCCGCCTCCCGGGTGTGCTCGCTGATGATCAGCCGCAGCCCGGCGTCGGTGAGGTCGACGGCGCCTCCGGTCAGTCCATGATCGGACATCTGGCGCGGAATCAGATATTTGCGGGCGATGTGGAGCTTCTCCTCCTCGGTATAGCCGACGAGCGGGATGATCTCCATCCGGTCGAGCAGCGCCGGGTGCACGGTCCCGAGCTGGTTGGCGGTGGCGATGAACAGCACCTTCGACAGGTCCACCGGGACCTCGAGGTAGTGGTCGCGGAAGGTATGGTTCTGCGCCGGGTCGAGCACCTCGAGCAGCGCCGCCGCCGGGTCCCCCTGGAAGCCGGCCGACACCTTGTCCATCTCGTCGAGCATGAACACCGGGTTCATCGAGCCGGCCTGCTTGAGCGCCTGGACGATGCGCCCGGGGATGGAGCCGATGTAGGTCCGGCGGTGGCCGCGGATCTCCGCCTCGTCGCGGAGGCCGCCGAGCGAGATGCGCACGAACTTGCGCGCCATGGCGCGGGCGATCGACTGGCCGAGCGACGTCTTGCCGACGCCGGGCGGGCCGACGAAGCAGAGGATCGGCCCCTTCATGTCGCCCTTCAGCTTCCGCACCGCCAGGTACTCGACGATCCGTTCCTTGACCTTGTCGAGGTCGTAATGGTCCTCGTCGAGCACGCGCCGCGCCTCGACCGGGTCGATGCGATCCTCGGTCACCGTCGACCACGGGATGTCGAGCACCCAGTCGACGTAGGTGCGCAGCATCTGGTACTCGGGCGACGCCGTCCCCATCCGGCCCAGGCGATCGACCTCGCGCATGGCGACGGTATTGACCGCCTCGGGCAGCTTCGCGTCCTCGACGCGCTTGCGCAGCTCGGCGATCTCGTTGCCCTCGCCTTCGCCCAGCTCCTGCTGGATCGCCTTCATCTGCTGCCGCAGGTAGTACTGCCGCTGCGCGTCGGTCATCTCCTGCTGCGCCTGCGACTCGATCTTGCCCTTCAGCTCCAGCAGCGAAATTTCGCGCGTCAGCGCCGCCGAGATCGCCTGCAGCTTCTTCAGCAGGTCGTTCTCTTCCAGCAGCGCCTGCTTGTCAGCCGGCTTCATGTCGATCAGGCTGGCGAGCACGTAGGCCAGGCGCAGCGGATCGTCGATGTTCATGACGACCCCGCGCAGCTCTTCCGAGAGGCCGGCGGCAAGCGACAGCGCCCGTTCGATCAGTTCCTGGATGCGGCGGACGTGGGCCTCGACCTCGATGGTCTTCTCGACACTCTCGGGCAGCGGGGTGATCTGCGCGCGCATCGAGGTGCCGGTGCGCGTGACGACGTCGGCGCGGACGCGGGCGACCCCTTCGACGATGATGTTGAGGCCGCCGCCGACCTTGGCCATTTGCCGGACCACTGCCACCGTCCCGATTTTCCGGAGATCCTCGGGCGACGGGTCGTCCTCGTCGTTCTCCTGGAGCAGCAGCAGGATGAGCCGGTCGCTGCCGAGCGCGCGGTTGACCGTCTCCATCGAGACGGGTCGATTGACAGCCAGCGGCAGCAGCGTCAGCGGGAACGCGACGGTGCGGCGGAGCGGCAGGACGGGGAGTTCCGCGGGCAGCGCGGGGGCGTCGGTGGCCACGAGGCTATAGTTTACCTGTGGACGAACGCCAATTCTTCACCGAAAAGCCTGAACAGCGCCCGGCGCGCTTCCAGTGCCCGCGCTGCCGGCGCACCAACGACTACACGATCCGCTGGATTCGGCGGACGAAGAAGGCACAGCCGCCCGGCGGCGCCGACGCCCGTGCCCGCGCCATTTTCGACAAGTCGAAAGACCATCTCATCCGCGTTGACGACGACGTCACATGCCGGTCGTGCGGCACGCGCTTCGAGATCCCGTCCCACCGGGGGCTGATCTTCCTGGAGGAGTTGGAAGGATTACCCCAGGACGTAGAGGACGAAGACGATCAGTAAACGCCCGGCAGCACGCGCCAGCGAACCTGGCGGCGGTATTCGTCGTACTCGGGCGCGGTGCGACGCAGCGTGCCTTCCTCGAGCGGGATGGCGATGAGCAGGTAGGCGCTGCTGACCGCCGCGAACACCAGCCGCGTCGTCGTCATCACGCCGACCGGCCAGACGAGCAGGAACCATCCGAGATAGATCGGATGCCGGACCCAGCCGTACGGCCAGGTGGTCGAGAAGGGGCCGGGACTGAAGTCCCGGGCTCCGTTCTCACCGGGACTGAAGTCCCGGGCTCCGTTCATGCCGGCCAGATCCCACACATCGATCACCGCCGCGCCGCGCAGCGTCAGCACGACGCCAAAAAGCTGCGCCGCGCGGAGCAGCCAGGCGGCCGGCCCTGACACCGTCCACCACACGCCGGGCAGCGGCACCCACAGCGTGCAGACCGCGATGAACAGCAGGCTCGCCACCCACACGTAGATGGAACGCTCCGCGTCGCGCGCATGGGCAAAGATCCACCGGCGAAGCGGCGTCCGCGCGAAGAGCGTGTGATGGAAGGCGAATGCGGTAAAGAGGGCGACGTTAACGCCAACGACGTTCGCTTGCAGGACACCCGCGACAGGTGTTCCGAAGATGACGAAGTAACGGTAAGCGAACCAGGCGAGCGCGCCGGCGAATAGCAGGGCCCCAGCCCAGGCGAATGCGCGCACGGGCTGATTATGGGGCCTTCCACCTGAAGGTGGAAGCCACGGGCGAGAAGGTGGAAGCCACGCTACGATAGACGTCGTGCGGCCAGCGGTCGTTATCTCAGGCGTGGGCGTCGTCTCACCATACGGCGTCGGCCGCGACCGCTTCTGGGACGGCGTGAAGCGGGGAGTCAGCGCCACGCGCCGCATCACCCACTTCGATGTCTCCTCCTGCACCAGTCACGTGGCGGCGTGGGTGCCGCCGGTGTCCATCGACGATGCGGTCGCGCTCGAGGGCGATGGCGAACTGGACGGCCGCGCCGATCCGAAACGTTATTCACGGGCAGCCCTGTTTGGTGTGATCGCGGCGCGCGAGGCGTGGCGCGACGCCGGGCTGCGGGCCGGCGAGCCGAACGCCGGGGTGATCATCGGCAGCGGCGGCGGCGGCATCGACGTCGGCGAAAGGCAGTATGAGGACTTCTTTACTGCCGGCGGTAAGCACGTCACCCCGTACGCGATCGCCGTCGGCATCTGCGGCATGGTGTCGAGCGAGATCTCGATCTCGCTTGGGCTGCGCGGCATCAGCCACGTCCTGTCGTGCGGCTGCACCAGTTCCACCGATGCCCTCGGCTATGCGGCCTCGCTCGTGCGGGCGGGGGAGGCCGATGTGCTGCTGTCGGGCGGCACCGACGGCTGCGTGCTGCCCGGGATGATGTTTGGCTTCTCGCGCATGCGCGCGCTCTCGACCCACTACAACGATCGGCCCGAAGCCGCGTCCCGCCCCTTCGACCGCGGGCGCGACGGGTTCGTCCTGGGCGAGGGCGCCTGGATGTTCACGATCGAGCGCGAGGATCGGGCGCGGGCCCGCGGGGCCCGGATCTACGCGCGCATCGAGGGGTATGCGGCGACCTGCGACGCCTACCACAGGGTGCAGATGGACCCCGATGGAGCCGAGATCTGTAGATGTATCGACATGGCCCTCGTGACCGCCGGACGACGCCCCGAAGAAATTGGCTACATCAACTACCACGGCACCTCGACGCAGCTGAACGACACCATTGAGTCACGTTGTGTCCGTCGGGTTTTTGGCGCGGCGGCCGATGCCGTGCCCGGATCCTCGACCAAGTCGATGATCGGCCACCCGCAGGGGGCGAGCGGGGCGGCGGGGGTGGCGGCGGCGGTGCTGGCGCTCCGCTGCGGCGTGCTGCCGCCGACGATCAACCTGGACGACCCGGACCCGGACTGCGACCTGGACTTCATCGCCAACGAGGCGCGCGAACGCGCCATCGACGCCGCGCTCTGCAACTGTCTCGGCTTCGGCTCCAAGAACAGCGCCTTGGTACTCGGGCGGGAATCGTGAGCAGTTCCGCCGCCCCGTCGGCCAACATCGTCGACGTCCTCGTCATCGGCGCGGGGCCGGCGGGTAGCACCGCGGCCCTGACGCTGGCGCGTGCCGGCGTCAACGTCCGGATGGTCGACCGCGCGCGGTTCCCACGCGAGAAACTGTGCGGCGACACGGTGAACCCCGGCACCCTTGCGCTGCTCGACCGGCTCGGGCCGGGCGCGCCGCTGCGCGAGCGGGCCCAGGCGATTACCGGCATGGTGGTGACCGGCCCTGGTGGGGCCGCGATTCATGCCGACTACCCGGACGGCCTCAAGGGCGCCGCCGTCACCCGCCGCGAGCTCGACCTGCTGCTCGTCGAGGCGGCGACGCGCGCCGGCGCGCGGTTCGACGCCGGCGTGATGGTCCGCGCGCCGCTCGTCGGCGAGCGGCATCGCCTGGCCGGCGTGCGCGTCGCCGCCGGATCGGCGGACCACGACATCTACGCGAAGGTGGTGATTGCCGCTGACGGCCGCCACTCGCGCCTGGCCTTTCACCTGGGGCTCGCCCGCTACGCGGCGACTCCGAAGCGGTGGGCGTTCGGCGCGTACTACATCGGCGTCGAGGGCATGGGCACCCGCGGCGAGATGCACCTGCGGACCGACGGCTACATCGGGCTGGCGCCGCTGGCCGGCGGCGTCACCAACGTCTGCGTCGTCCGCGAGCTGCAGACGGCGTTCCGCGCGCACCGGATGGACGCCGAGCAGGTCGTGCAGGCGGCCATCGACGGCGACCCGCAACTGCGCGATCGCTTCACGCGCGCCCGGCAGGTCTCGGAGGTCGTGTCGCTCGGCCCGCTGGCGGTGGAGGCGAAGGCGGCCGGGTATCCGGGACTGCTGCTGGCCGGTGATGCCGCCGGCTTCGTCGATCCGATGACCGGCGATGGCCTGCGCTTCGCCATCCGCGGCGGCGAGCTGGCGGCGGAAGCGGCGATGCGCGAGCTCCAGACCGGCCGGTCGGCGCACCAGGAGCTTGCCGCCGCACGGCAGCGTGAGTTTGCCGCCAAGTGGCGCGTCAACCGATCGCTGCGCTGGCTCACCACCTCGCCGCGCGCGCTGTCGGTCGCGGCGGCGATTGCGCCGCGGTGGCGCGGCCCGTTCGAGCGGGTGATCGGCATCGCCGGCGATTGCGCCATCGCCAACGAACCGGCCGACCACAAAGCCCCCGCACCCCAGTCGGCATGATCGCGGCCGCGGCGCTGGCCGTGGCGGCGCTGCTGATGCTCGTCGAGCAGCAGCGGTCGCTCCGCCACGAGCGGCTGCTGCGCCAGCGCGGCGCGTCCGAACCGCCTGACGACGTGTATCGCGCCATGGCGTGGGTCTATCCCGCGGCGTTCATCGTCATGGCCGTCGAAGGGTGGTGGCGCGGCGCGCCCCGGTCCTCCGTCCTGCTTGCGGGCCTCGTGCTGTTCGCCGCGGCAAAAGCGCTGAAATACTGGGCCATCGCTTCGCTGGGCGAGCGCTGGACGTTCCGCGTCCTCGTGCCCCCGCAGAGCCCTCGCGTGACGAACGGGCCGTACCGGTGGCTGCGCCATCCGAACTACGTTGCGGTCATCGGGGAGCTGCTCGGGTTTGCCGTGCTGGCGGGCGCGCCCGTCGCCGGGGGCACGGTCATCCTCGTGTTTCTGCGTCTGATCTGGCGTCGCATCGACGTCGAAGAGGCGGCGTTGCGCGGCACCTAAGTTGCTATACTT
Source organism: Vicinamibacterales bacterium (assembly GCA_050247255.1). Lineage (GTDB taxonomy): Bacteria > Acidobacteriota > Vicinamibacteria > Vicinamibacterales > UBA2999 > JBFWUM01. The sequence goes on from JBFWUM010000058.1 coordinate 20,568, forward strand.
CGCCCAACTCATATGACTGCGCGACGCCTTCTTCTTGTTTTCGCGCTGCTGCTGGCAGCGAGCACCAGCTCGTCGAGCCAGCCGGGTCAGAACGCGGCGCCGGCTGTCGATCCGCTCGTCGCCCGGGCGCAGGCTGAGATCCAGCGTGGCCGTTACCAGGAGGCCGAGGCGATCCTGACGCCGGCCGTGGCCACCAACCTTGATGCCGCGCTCGAGCTCGGGCTGCTCCAGCGCTACCTCGGCCGGCCGGCGGCGACGGCGACCCTGCAGCGGCTCATGCAGCAGAGCCCGCAGCGCAGTGCGGCCGACTTCCTGCGCATGGGGCGCGCCGCCCGCGCCCTGCGCCAGTCGCGCGACGCCAACGACTACTTCCGGCAGGCCGATCGGCTGCAGCCGAATGATCCGACGATCAACACGGAATGGGGTGAACTGTTCCTCGACAACTCGGAATTCGGCGAGGCGTTGAAGTCGTTCCAGCCGGCGATCAAGGCCGATCCGCAGAACGTGCGCGCGCGCTTCGGGATGGCGCGCGTGGCGGTGCAGGAGAACCCGCCGGCGGCGCGCGAAATGCTCGACGCGCTCCTCGAGGCGGATTCCCGCTTCGTTCCCGCGCACCTGCTGAAGGCCGAGATCGACCTGGGCAACCGCCGCCGCGCCGAGGCCCGCGAGTCGATTGACGAGGCGCTCGACATCAACCCGAACAGCCTCGAGGCGCTTGCGCTGGCTGCCGCGGTGGCCATGGTCGAGGGGCGCACCGACGACTACAACGCCCGCGTCGCCGAGGCGCTGCGGTTGAACCCGTCCTACGGCGAGATTTATCGCACGGCCGGCGATCAGCTCGCGCTCAACTACCGCTTCGACGAAGCGGTGGAGTTGACGCGCCGGGCGCTGATGATCGAGCCGAACAACAGCCGCGCCTACGGCGACCTCGGCATGCAGCTGCTGCGCACCGGCGACGAAGCCGGCGCCCGCCAGGCGCTCGAGACGGCGTTCCGCCTCGACGCCTCGTACACCAGCCTCGTCACGCGCAACCTGCTCGAGATGCTCGACGAGCTCGACAAGTTCGAAACGATCCGCGACGGCGACATCGTCATGCGGTTCCACCCGGAGGAAGCGGCGGTGATGCGCGAATACGCGCTGCCGCTCGCGAAGCGCGCCATCGAGACGCTGTCGAAGCAGTGGGACTTCACGCCGACCGGGCCGATCCTGATCGAGATGTTCCCGCGCCACGACGACTTCGCGGTGCGCACGCTCGGCCTGCCCGGCATGATCGGCGCGCTCGGCGCGTGCTTCGGCCGCGTCGTCACGCTCGATTCGCCGCGCGCGCGGCCGCCAGGCCAGTTCTCGTGGCAGGCGACGCTCTGGCACGAGATTGCCCACGTCATCACGCTGCAGATGTCGGGCAACCGCGTGCCGCGGTGGCTCACCGAAGGGATCTCCGAGTGGGAAGAGCGGCGCGCCAGCCCCGACTGGGGGCGTGAGATGGTCGTGTCCTTCGCCCAGGCGATGAACGCCGACAAGGTGCTGAAGCTGCGCGACCTGAACGACGGCTTCACCGATCCCGAGCTGATCTCGCTCGCCTATTTCGAGTCGTCCCTGCTGGTCGAGCACCTCGCCGCGACCTACGGCGAGCCGGCGCTGCGCACGCTGCTGCGCGCCTACGGCAACGGACTGGAGGGGGATGACGCGCTGCGGGAGGCGTTCAACGCCACGGCCGACGACATCCAGGCGTCGTTCGACGCCAAGCTCGAACGCGACTTCGGCCAGATTCGCCGCGCCCTGAACGCGCCCGACCTGCCCGACGACGCCGGCGTCCAGGTGCTGCGCGCAGCGGTGCAGGCCAATCCCGACAGCTTCCCGCTGCGCCTGCGCCTGGGCAACGCGTTGCGCGAAGCCGGCGACACCGCCGCCGCGATCGCCGAGCTGGAGCGCGCCGCGGAGCTGGTCCCGGCCGCGGTTGGCCAGGCCAACCCGCACGCGATGATTGCCGCCATTGCCCTCGAGCAGCAGAACGAAGCGCGCGCGATCGAGGCGATCGAAGCGCAGCTCAAGACCGACGTCAACGACGTCGAGACCGCGCGCCGGCTGGCGTCGATGGTGGTCTCGCTGAACGAACCGGCGCGCACGACCGCTGCCTACGAACGCGTGGTCGCGCTCGATCCGTTCGACAGCAGCGCGCAGTCGATGGTGGGACGCCTCGCCATGCAGCGCAAGGACGTCACTCGCGCGGTGCGCGCGTTCCGCGCGGCGCTGGCGACGTCGCCGTCGGACCGCGCCGCCTCGCACCTCGACCTGGCGGAAGCGCTCGTGCTGGCCGGGGATCGCACCGAGGCGCGCCGCCAGGTGCTGGCGGCGCTCGAGATCGCCCCCTCCTTCGAACGCGCCCAGGACCTGCTGCTGCAGCTGGTAGACGGCGGCGTCTAATCGTGTTTCACAGGAGCAAGGAGGAAGGAGACCAACTTAGATCTCCTTTCTCCTTCCTCCTGTGAGATCTATCTGGGCAGATCGTTCCACCATTCCACCCGCTGCCGCTCCGGCTTGCGGAACAGCAGCACCCCGATGAAGCCGGCGACGAAGCCGCCGACGTGCGCCCAGAACGCCACGCCGCCGCCGTCGGCGGTCACGGCGATCGAGCCGAGGCCGTTGACGAACTGCATCAGGAACCAGATCCCGAGGAAGAAGATCGCCGGAATCTCCACGATCTGGATGAAGAAGAAGATCGGCACCAGCGTGACGATGCGGGAGTGGGGGTAGAGGACGAAGTAGGCGCCCAT
>JBFWUM010000059.1:0-23326 GCA_050247255.1 Vicinamibacterales bacterium
CAGGTCGCGCGCTTCGGCGTGAAGGGCACGACCAGCGCGAGCCCGCTGATGTATCAGGTCAACGGCAGACAGTTCGTCGCCGTCGTCGCCAACGACACCGTCCTGGCCTACGGCCTGCCGTAGCCCGCGATCTCTTCGATCATCTCGACCCAGAGCTGGAGCGTCAGATCTTCGCGCTCAGGCCACCCGGACTGGTATCGCAGCTCGTCGTCGTAGCGCCGCTTCAACACCGCCACGTCAAGGCTCCCGTTCAGCGCCAGGCGCCTGACGTCCTCGCGGTCCCGATCGACGTTGCGCGCCAGCTTCGCGAGGACGAGGTCGTGTGCCTCCATGGCCATCAGGCGCAGATGCCTGAACTCCTCGGGGAAGAGCCGGATCAGGCGGGTGTCGTAGTTGTCCGGCACCGAAGCCACAGTCACGAAGTCCAGATAGACCTTGTGTTCCTGATGAAGCCGGCTGCCGAAGCCGGCCAGCCCCACGACGGACTGGGCTCCAGCACCGAGAACCTGGAACACGTCGACGTCTGCCGTGACGCGGGTGAAGTTGTGCATGGAGGCAATCACGAAGCCGCCGAAGCAGTGCAGCTCGATCGGTCCCTCGAGGTTCTCGTCGAGTCCCTTCAAGAAGGAACGCCAGGGCTCGGTGAGTTGCGGCTCAGGCACGCGTGAGTGCGTCCACTGCCAGGTTCGAGAGGACGTTCCAGTGGGCGGCCTGTGGCGACCGGTGTTCGAGCAGCCACGTCCGCTCAGTTCGCGTGAGGGTTGCCCCGAGATCGTCGGCCTTGCGGAGCACCGCTCCTTCGAGCTTGTCGGTCTGGGCGTCGAGCATCGCCACGGCCTCCGTGTCGCCGTCCCGTTCTGCGAGATCGCGCGCGAGTGACACCACGAAGCCCAGGCGATTCTGCAGGTCGTGCTGCTTTGCGTGCGGCAGGAGCCAATCCCAATCCAGTGACGGGTACCGTCGCGCGAGCCACGGAAGCGCCTCGAACGTGCGGGCTTCCACGGGCTGGCTTCGCAACGTTCTGAACAAGGCCTCCGCCGGATTGAGTGAGGTCCCGCGGCTGAGATGCTCAAGGCGGGGACACCCCAGTGCCGCGAGTGCGCAGGTTGACGCGTCCGCGTTGAACGGACGATCGGGATCGTCGTGAGGCAGTTCCGTCGGCGGGAGCTGGAGCAGTCGGACGACCTTCGCGGCCAAGGCGTCGGGCACGGGCCGTTCTCCGGCTTCGAGGAGGGAGACATAGGCCTGCGTGACGCGGAGGCGCCGCGCCAACGTTGCCTGCGTCCATCTCCGCGCGCGTCGCGCGTCCTTCATCGCTGCGCCTGTCATGACATCGCTGCTCCATCAGGATATAACACATACGGTTATATCCGGTCACGCTGTGGAGACCCTGGCCGTGGCTCAGAGGGAGACCCGGAGGCAGGCGCTACGGCGCACGCGGGGCGACGCGGACGCCGTCGGTGACGCGGTCGCCCGGGTGCAGGATGACCTGCGCGCCTTCGCTGAGGCCGTCGAGCACCTGCACGGCGCGGCCGCCGTGCTGGCCGACCTTCACGGTCGTCCGGCGGGCCAGCCCGTCCGCGACGACGTAGGCCGCCCACTGGTCCCCCGTGCGAAAGAGTGCGGTGGCGGGTACGACCAGCGTGTTCGCGGTCTCCCAGACGACGAGGCGCACGTCGACGCGGAACGCGTCGCCGAGCGTGCCGAGGGCCGCGCCCGGCTCGAAGTCGAGGATGACGTTGACGCGCTGCTCCTCGACGCCGAGCGCCGAAATCTTCGTGAACCCGGCCGGCTCGACCAGCCGGACGCGGGCCGGCAGCGGCGGCAGGCCCGGCTGCTCGACCCTGGCCCGCGTGCCCGGCGCCACGCGCGTCGCGTCGGTCGAGAGCAGGTCGACGACGACCTCGAGCTGTGACGCGTCGCCGATCTCGACCAGCGGCTCCCCGGCCGGCACGACGCTCTCGCTCTCGCGGATGCGGCGCAGGACCACGCCCGTGGCCGGGGCGCGGACGTCGAGCGCGGCGGCCTGACGCGCGGCGGCCGGCGCGACCCGGGCTTCGGCGCGGCGCAGATCGGCTTCCGCCGCTTCCACGGAGAAGGTGGCGGCCCGGGCGGCGTCGCCCGCCAGCCGCGCCTCCGCCTCGCGCGCCTCGACTTCCTGCGCCGGCGCGAGACCTTCGCGCGCCAGCTCGCGGCTGCGCTTCAGTTCCCGCTCGGCGTAGGCCAGCGCCTCGGCCGCCCGTGCCGCCTCGGCGCGGGCGCGGCCGACGACGGCGCGCGCCGTCGTGACCGCCGCTTCGGCTTCGGCGCGGGCGCGTGCGTCGAGCAGCGGAGCCAGTTCGGGCTGCAGCCGGGCCACGATGTCGCCGCGGCGCACGCGGTCGCCGGGCTGGAGCGTGAGCCGCAGCACGCGGCCGGCGGCCGGGGCGGACACGACGAAGCGGTCACGGACGCGCGTCCGGCCTTCGTCCTCGATGGTCACCTGGAGCGGGCCGCGGACGACGGTGCCGAGGTCCACCGGCTCCGTCACGGGCCGCAACGCCACGGCGATCAGGCCGGCCACGGCGACGGTCACGCCTGCGACAGCGATGTGCACCCGGGTCAGACGCATCCGCACCTACTCCTTGGCCTTGAGCACGCCCACCAGGTTCAACCGATCGAGCCGCCGGCGCACCGCGAGGGCCGACACTATCGCGGCGGCGATCACGGTGAGCCACGACCAGGCGACCGTGGCGGCTGACGCCGTGAACGACAGCCGGTACACCTCGTTGTCGAACGCGAGCATGATCGCCGCGCCGAGGCCGTAGCCGAGCGCCACGCCGGCCGGCAGCGCCAGCGCCGTCATGACGGCCAGCTCGCCGAGCAGGATGTAGGAAATCTCGCCCCGCGTAAAGCCGAGCACGCGCAGGCTGGCCAGTTCGTGCGCGCGCTCCGAGAGCGAGACGCGCGCGGCGTTGTAGACGACGCCGAACGCGATGATCGCGGCGAACAGCACGTTGATCCCGATCGACAGGTTCATGTTCTCGGCCATCGTGTCGCGGAAGTTCTGCACGGCCGCCTGGCGGAGGCCGATGCCGGCCACCGCCGGCACGAGCGTGACGGTCCGGAACAGCTCCGCCTGCCGGGCCGGGTCCAGTGTCACGGCCACGCCGGTGACGCGCGGGCCCGTGCGCGCGAGCCGGTCGAGCGCCTCGCGCCGCATGTACGCGTTCAGGCCGAGCGCGTCGTCGACCAGCGCGGAGACGACTTCGTGCGAGGTGGTCCGACGCCCCTCCAGCAGTTCGACTGCGACCGTCTCGCCCGGGGCGACGCCCAGCACCTCGGCCAGCTTGCGCGAGAGCAGCAGCCCGTCGAGCGGCGGCGCGACCACCCGTCCGTGCCGGTCCACCACGCGCGACAGGTGCGGCTCGGTCGAGGCGCCCGTCAGCGCGACGGTGCGGGAGCGGGCCCCCGCGCGCAGACGGACGGGCACGGAGCGGAGCGGCTCCACGTCGAGCACGCCGGGCAGGTGGCGGGCGTCGAAGACGGCGCGGTCCTCCGTGGCGGCGGTCAGCGTGATCGTGGCGTCCTGCCGCATCGACTGGATGAGCGGGCCGTCGATCAGCGTCTCCATGATGTTCACGAACGCGAGCCCGATGAAGATGACGCCGACGGCGAGCGCGATGCCCAGCGTGGAGAGCGCCGTCCGCCCGGGCTGGCTGGCGAGGTTGCGCACGAGCATCCGGCCCACGGCGCCAAGACGGAGGACGCGCCAGAGCCGGTCGAGCAGCCCCAGCCGGTACACACGGGGCGCCTCGGGCCGCATGGCCTCGGCCGGCGGCACGCGGACGGCGCGGCGCACTGCGGACTGCGCGCCGAGGGCCGCCACGAGGAGGCTCCCGGCCAGCGACGCGAGGCCCACCGTCGACGAGAGCTGGTAGTCGAGCGACGGGAACCGGAAGTACTCGTTGTAGAGGCTGATGAACCCGGCGCCGGCCCACGCCCCGGCGAGCACGCCCGCCCCGGCCCCGACCGTGGCCACCACCAGCGCCCACGCGATGTAGTGCCGGGCGAGTTCGCCGTTGGTATAGCCGAGCGCCTTCAGCGCCGCCACCTGCGACCGCTGCTGCGTCAGCATCCGGCTCAGCGAGATGTGGAGGATGAAGGCGGCCACGCCGAGAAAGACCACCGGCACGACGACGCCGAACGTCTGGAGCTGGGCCAGCTCGCTCTCGAGCATCCACGCCGACGGCTGCAGCGACTGCGGCACGGCGCCGCGCCCGCCGTACGGCACGAGCGCGCGGTCCACCGCGGCCATCACGTCGGCGGGCGACGCGTCGGCGGTCAGCGCGAGCGCGACATCGTTGAACCCGCCGGTCATGTCGAGCGCCGCCGCGAGCGCGGCCTGGTTCATCCAGAGCACGCCGAAGCGGCGGAAGTCGGGGAACAGGTCGCCGGGGCGGATCGCGTAGACGTACTCCGGCGAGAGCGCCACGCCGACGATGGTCAGCGTGCGGCGCCGGCCGTTGATGAGCGCCGTGATGCGCGTGCCGACGTCGAATCCGTGGGCCTCGACGAACCGCTCGCTGACGAGCACCTCGTCCGGCCGGGCCGGGTCCACCCACCGGCCGCGCCGCACGTACACCTGGTTGAGCGACGTGCCCGCCGTCGGCGGCACGGACGCGAGCCGACCGGAGACCGGCTCCGGCATGCCGTCCAGCTCGAGCGTGACCTGTGTGACGACGCGCGGCTCCACGGCCGCCACGCCGGGGATGCGCGCGAGCTCCGCGGCCACGCGGGCGGGTGCCCGGGTCAGCGACGCGAAGACGTCGGCAAACTGGGCGCGCTCGTAGAACGCGCTCCGCGTCCGCTGCAGCGACTCGAAGTTCGAGAAGTACGCGATGAACATCGTCACGCCGGCCGCGATCACCAGCGCCACCGCCAGCGCCTGGCCCCGCATCGCCCACACGTCGCGGAACAGCTTCCGCGAGAGCGCGGACAGATGCGGCCTCACCATGCGAGGTCCCGGACCGCGCGGCGTTCCGCCTGCCGCTCGACGCTCACGACCAGGCCGTCGGCCAGGCGCACCACCCGGTCCGCCATGCCGGCCACGGCCGCGTTGTGCGTGATGACCACGGTGGCGGTGCCCAGCTCCCGGTTCACGCGGGCCAGCGCGTCGAGCACCACCATGCCCGTCGTGATGTCGAGCGCGCCGGTGGGTTCGTCACACAGCAGCACCGACGGACGTTTGGCGATGGCGCGGGCGATCGCCACGCGCTGCTGCTCGCCGCCGGAGAGCTGCGCGGGGAAGTGGTCGAGGCGCTGGGTCAGCCCGACCATGTCGAGCGCCGCTTCCGCCGTCATCGGCGTGTCCACGATGTCGGTGACGAGCGCCACGTTCTCGCGCGCCGTCAGGCTCGGAATCAGGTTGTAGAACTGGAACACGAAGCCGACGTGCTGCCGCCGGTACTGGGTCAGCGCGGCCTCGCCGGCGGTCGTGAGGTCGTGGTCCTCGTAGCGCACCGTGCCGGCCGTGGGGACATCCAGCCCGCCGAGGATGTTGAGCAGCGTCGACTTGCCGGATCCCGACGGCCCGAGCAGCACGACCAGTTCGCCCGGCGCGAGGTCGAAATCCACGCCGCGCAGCGCGTGCACGGTGACCTCCCCCATGACATAGACCTTGGTCAGCCCACGGGCCACGAAGACCGGCGCGTCGCTCACGCCCCTATTGTGCCGTTCCGCCGCGCCGCACGCTCCGGGCTGCATGAGCTGCCTGCCGTCCTGTGTGGCGCGTTCCGCGCCGAGCCGCTATGCTTGGGCCGCTCCGGTGATTCGCCACCATCGCCTCGCCGCGTCGCTCGCCACCACGCTCGCCGTCACGCTGACGCTCGGGCTCTGGCTGCCCGGGTCCCGGCCGACCGGCCGTGAACGCCCGGCCCGACGGGCGGCGCGCACCGGCTGGAGCGCCCGATCCGTCGGCTCCGCGGTGTGGGTCGTCCCGGACCAGGAGATCGGCGCCACGACGCCCGGTGACGGCGGCGACGCCGCCCGGCAGCGGCCCGACGCCCCGCCGGGGGCCATTGTCACGCCCCCGGGCATTGGCCCGTCGCCGGCCGTCTCCGCCCTCGCCGTTCCCAGGCCACCCTCGCGTCCCGGGCGCATGCCCCCGGGCCCCCGGCGCGGTCGCGCGCCCCCGCACTCCACTCGTAGCTGACGCTTGCTCCGTCCCCTGCCGCGCCGTCCGGCTGGACGTACGCCGGTCGTTCCGGCGGACGGAGCCCGTTTCCGCGCCCGGTCCGCCGGGCGCTTGCGAGAGGACTGCACGTCATGAAGGCACACACGTCTGTTTCCCAGGCCACCATCACGCCCGCCCGCGCGCTCGAGATCCTGAAGGAAGGCAACCTGCGGTTCGTCCGCAACCTGCGCGTGAACCGGAACCTGCTCCAGCAGGCCAACGAGACCCGCGACGGCCAGTGGCCGTTCGCCACGGTCGTGAGCTGCATCGACAGCCGCACGTCGGCGGAGCTGATCTTCGACCAGGGGCTCGGCGACATCTTCTCGATCCGGATCGCCGGCAACGTCATCAACACGGACATCATCGGCAGCCTCGAGTTCGCGTGCCAGCTGGCCGGGTCCCGCCTGATCGCGGTGCTGGGCCACACGAGCTGCGGCGCCATCAAGGGCGCCTGCGACCACGTCGAGATGGGCAACCTGACGGAGCTCCTCGCCAAGATCCAGCCCGCGGTCTACGAGGAGGCGGAGACCGCCGACCCGGCGAAGCGGAACTCGAAGAACGCCGAGTTCGTGAACCGCGTGACCGAGCTGAACGTACGGCGATCCGTGCGGACGATCGTCAACCGCAGCCACGTGCTGTCCGAGTGCATCGCGGCGGGCCGTGTGGCGATCATCGGTGGCGTGCACGACCTGGCCACGGGCATGGTGACGTTCTTCGACGACACGCTGGTCGACAGCTCCGTGACCCTGAAGCAGGTGGCGCACGTGCTGGCTCCGGTCGTCGCGCCCGTCCGGCAGGCACCCGCGCCCGCGCCGGCGGGCGAGGCCCACGTGTAGACGCCTGCTAGATCGGGCTCGGCCCGGAGATGAGCAGCCGCAACAGCTGGTTCGGGTAGCGGCGCGACAGCGTGATGGCGTAGAAGACCTCGACCAGGCCGGGCAGCTCCGCGATCTCCACGAGCCGGCGCGCGCGGATCTCGTCCCGCACCACGATCCGCGGGACCACGGCCAGTCCGAGATGCTCCCTGGCGAGCAGGCGCAGCATGGCCATGTCGTCGACCTCCGCCACGACGCGGGGCCTGACGCCGAGCCGTTCGACCAGCGCGTCGAAGCCCGCGCGGATGCCGGTTTCGGAGGAGGGCAGGACCAGCGGCTCCCGTGCGAGGACGTCTTTCAGCGTGCGTGACCGCGTGCGCGATGGCCGGCCGACGAGGATGACGGGCTGCTCGGCGATCGTATGCACGACCCACGAGGTCGTGGCGTCGCGAGGCGGCACGTTGTTGGACAGGACCACGTCCAGCTGGTGCGCCGCCAGCGCGCGGAGGAGATCCGGCGTCGCGGCCGACCGCACGATGATTTCCAGGTCCTGGCGCTGGAACAGCGGGCGGAGGAAGCCCAGCTGAAAGTTGCGTGAGAGCGTTGAGACGGATCCGACGCGCAGGACCTGTCGCCGCTGACCGGTCTCGCGCAGCGTGCTCGCCAGGTCGCGACTGATCGAGAAGATGGCGTCCGCGTGGTCGAGGGCGATGCGGCCCGCCTCGGTCAGGTCCAGCCGCCGCCCCCTGCGTTCGAAGAGCTGCTGCCCCAGCTCCGCCTCGAGGCGCGCGATCTGCACCGAGACGGCCGACTGCGACACGTTCAGGCGGGCGGCGGCCCGCGTGAGGTGCCCCTCGTGGGCGACCGCCCAGAAGTAGCGCAGGTGGTGCAGGTTAATCATCTCCGTAAGCTAACAGAACATTACAAACAATCAATTGGACGAAAGAGCGGTGCAGGGCTGGAATGGCGGCATGACTCCTGCCGAGCCCCTGGCCCTGACCGTGTTGATTGCGCCGTTCGCCCTGTTGCTGGTCACGGCCGCCGCCGTGAGGCAGCCGGGGCGCGCGGCAGGCGTCGTACTCCGGCTGGCCGGCTTGGCCGCCCCGGCGGGCCTGCTGACGGCGGCCGGCGCCGCGCTCGCCGTGGCCGTGCGCGGGCCGATGGCGGTCTCGATTCCCCTCGGTCCGGTGCCGCTGGCCGTGGCCGTCCGCCTCGACGCGCTGAGTGTCGCGCTGTTCGGCCTCGTCGCCCTGCTCGGCGCCGTCGTCCTCCGCTACAGCCGGAACTACCTCGACGGGGACGCCCGCCACGGCGCGTTCATGGGTGCGCTGGCCGCCACCATCGCGGCGGCGATGGCCATGGTGGTCTCAGGCGATCTGGCGCAGCTCACGGTGATGTGGATCCTGACCAGCCTCGCGCTTCACCGGCTCCTGCTCTTCTATCCCGGCCGTCCACGCGCGATCGTCGCCGCCCGCAAGAAGTTCGTCGTGGCCCGACTCGGAGACGCCGCGCTCGTCGCGGCGGTCGTCCTGCTCTGGGACACGTTCGGGACGACGGATGTCGGGCACCTGCTCGAGCGTGCTCAGGCGTGGCGCGGAGACGCCGTCCCGGCTGGCCTGCACTGGGCGGCGGGTCTGGTCGTCGTGGCCGCGGCGCTGAAGTCCGCGCAGTTCCCGACGCACGGCTGGCTGGTGGAGGTCATGGACACGCCCACGCCCGTCTCCGCGCTCCTGCACGCGGGCATCCTGAACGGCGGCGCCTTCCTGGTCGTGCGGCTCGCTCCGGTGATGGTGCTGTCACCGGGTGCGCTGCACGCGATGATCGTCATCGGCGCGCTCACGGCCGCCGTGGCATCGGTCGCCAGGATCACGCAGCACACGGTCAAGGGCGCCCTGGCCTACTCGAGCGCCGCGCATATGGGCTTCACGATGCTCGCGTGCGGATTCGGCGTGTTCACGCTCGCCATCCTGCACCTCGTCGCCCACTCCTGCTACAAGGCCCACGCGTTCCTCTCGGCCGGCAGCGCCGTTGACGTGGCGCGGGCGTCCCGCGTGTCCGGCGGGAAGGCCGCGCCGGGTGCCGCCGTGCTGCTGGCGCCGCTGCTGGCGATCGCGACAGTGGCCGGTGTGGCGTGGTTGTTCGGCGTGTCCGTCCGTGAGCGGCCGGCTGACATGGCGCTCGCCGGAATCCTGGCGGTCGGCCTGACGCAGCTGGCCGGCGCTGTCGTGGCGCGCCCTGTGAGCCTGCGGGGATGCCTGGTGATGGTCCCCGCGGCCGCCGGCACGGCCCTGTCGTTCTTCGCGCTCGAACTGGCGGGCGCGCGCATCTTCGCGAACGTCGTCCCTGCCGTCACGCTCGTGGACCCGGTCACGCTGGGGCTCATGGCGCTGGTCCTGCTGTGCTTCGCGCTCATCGGAGCCGGTCAGCTCCTGCTGCCCGCGTGTGCCACCTGGCCCGCATGGGCTCGCGCGTATCTGTGGTTCCGCAATGGCTTCTACGCCAACGCCTGCTTCGACCGCTGCGTGGGTGCGTTGCGTGTCCCGGCCCCGGTGGGGCCTCTCAAGGAGACCCGGTGATGCCTCATGCGTGGCTTCCCGGCGCGGTCGCCCGCGCCGTCGCCCCCCTCTGGCCGCTCAGGAGCTTCGTGGCGGTCAACCCGTTCCTCGGACTCGCCGACCGTCCGTTCGAGGAGGCGGCCACTGTGCTGGCCCGCGCGGCGGGTGCCCGGCTGACGATGCCCCGGACGTACTACGCGAGTCAGATCGCGAGCGGACGCATCACCGCCCGGCACATCACGGAGGCGATCGGCAGGATCCGCTCGCTGCCTCCGTCGGTGAACGTGCCGTTCGTGCTGGAGCGCGCCGCCGCCGGCGACGCGCGCCCGATCGAGCCATTCCCGACGGTGGCGGCCGTCGCCGGGTCGGAGACCGGCCGCTCCCTGGAGCGCTTCCTCTGCGACAGGCTCTCAGCCTGGGCCGCCGGATACTTCGACGAGGGACAGGCGGCGTGGCAGTCGCCGTGGAAGTCCCTGCGGCCGTACGCGGCGTGGCACGCGGAGGCATCCCGGGACCGCACGCCCGATGTGGTGGGCGTCGCCGGTTGGCGTGCGGCGGTCGCGGCGTTCCCGTCGGACCCGGACGATGCCGCGAGCCAGGCGCTGGCGGCGGTGGATGTCCCGCAGGATCTGCTGGACCTCTACCTCCACCGGCTGCTCCGCAGCATCGGGGGCTGGGTGGCATTCGCACGCCAGCAGGGCTGGCCGAAGGAACTGCAGGGCGGCAGCGACGACGCCGTCGGCGACCTGCTGCTGGCGCGGCTGGTCGCGGATGCCGCGCTGCTGGCGACCGCGCCGGGCCTCGGGCCTGCGTGGCGGACGGCACTCGAACGGGCGCGCTCCGTCGAGCCCTCATCCGCGCTCGAACTGGCCGTCGACCTCGTGCTCCAGCATGCGCACGAGGCCGCCTGGCACGAAGACCTGAGGGCCCGCCTGGCCGCGGCCCCGGAGCCGCCGGCGGAGGGCCCTCGGCCCCGGGCGCAGGCCGTCTTCTGTATCGACGTCCGGTCGGAGGTGTTCCGCCGGGCGCTCGAGGCGGTCGACCCGGCGGTCGAGACGCTGGGGTTCGCGGGCTTCTTCGGATTCCCGATCGAGTACGTCAGGTTCGGCCTCGATGGCGGCCATGCGCGCTGCCCGGTCCTGCTGACGCCGAGGGCCGCGGTCCGCGAGACGGTCGCCGGCGTATCGGATGCGCGGGCCACGGCCCTCGCGGCCGCGCGGAACGCCCGGCGTCGCGCCGCGGTCGCGTGGAAGGCGTTCAAGACCGGCGCGATCTCGTGCTTCAGCTTCGTGGGCCCGCTGGGCCTGCTGTATGCGCCGAGGCTGGTTACGGACGGCTTCGGACTGACGCGCCCCGTCCCGCACCCCTCCCTGGACGGTGTCGCGCCGTCGCTGCGCGGAGCGCTCGGCCCTGCGCTGGCGCCCGGCCGGGATGACGGGCGGCCGTCGGGCCTGCCCCCTGGTGATCGGGTGGCGATGGCCGAGGCGGCGCTTCGCGGGATGTCGCTGACCGGCGGCTTCTCCCGGCTGGTCCTGCTGGTGGGGCACGGTTCGACGTCCGTGAACAACCCGCATGCGAGCGGGCTCGACTGCGGCGCCTGCGGCGGACACGCCGGAGACGCGAACGCCCGCGTTGCCGCCAGCGTGCTCAACGACCCCGACGTCCGGAAGGCCCTCGGCCGAAGCGGGCTCCACGTCCCGGATCACACCGTGTTCCTCGCCGCGCTCCACGACACGACGACCGACGACGTCCGGCTGTTCGAGACGGACCACGTGCCGGCGTCCCACCGGGACGACCTCGCCCGGCTGACGTCGAGCCTGGAGGCCGCCGGGCGCCTCGCGCGCGCCGAGCGGGCTCCGCGGCTCGGTCTTCCGGCCGGGCCCGGCGCCGACGCGGCGCTCCGCTTCCGGAGCCGCGACTGGTCCCAGGTCCGTCCCGAGTGGGGCCTGGCCGGATGCGCGGCGTTCATCGCCGCGCCGCGGAGCCGGACCGTGGGGGTCAACCTGGGCGGTCGGGCGTTCCTGCACTCGTACGACTGGACGACCGACCCGGACTTCCGCGTCCTCGAACTGATCCTGACCGCGCCGGTCGTCGTGGCGAGCTGGATCAACCTGCAGTACTACGGGTCGACCGTCGACAACGAGGCGTTCGGCAGTGGCAACAAGACGCTGCACAACGTCGTGGGCACGCTCGGCGTGCTCGAGGGCAGCGGCGGCGGCCTGAGAACCGGGTTGCCGTGGCAGTCGATCCACGACGGCCGGACGTTCGCGCACGAGCCGGTGAGGCTGACGGTGGCCATCGAGGCGCCCGTGGACGCGATTGCCCGCGTGCTGGAAGCGCATCCCGGGGTGCGGGCGCTCGCCGACAACGGCTGGATCTGGCTCTGGGCGCTTGACGCGCAGGGCCGCGTGTCCCACATCTACCGCGGGATGCTGCAGTGGGAGGGCACCGCGTCTGCCGGCCCGGCTCCCGTGGCGCGAGTCGACGACGAGGAGGCGCTGTGTCTGCAGGTGTGATTCCGGCACGGCCGGCCGCGCCGGCACTCGGACATCTCGCCAGCCTGGAGGCGGAGTCCATCGCCATCCTGCGCGAGGTGGCGGCCGAGTCGGAGCGACCCGTGCTGCTCTTCTCCGGCGGCAAGGACTCGATCGTCATCAGCCATCTGGCGGTCAAGGCCTTCTGGCCGGCGCCGGTGCCATTTCCGCTGCTGCACATCGACACCGGCCACAACTTCCCGGAGACCATTGCGTTCCGCGACGCCTGGGTCCGCCGGCTCGGTGTGACCCTGCTCGTGCGCACGGTGGAGGAGTCCATTCGGCAGGGGCGGGTCGTCGATCAGGTCGGCCCGGGTACGAGCCGCAACGCGCTCCAGAGCGTCACGCTCCTCGACGCCATCAAGGAGTGCGACTTCGACGTGGCGATCGGCGGCGCGAGGCGGGACGAGGAGAAGGCGCGGGCCAAGGAGCGGGTCTTCTCGGTCCGGACGCGGGACGGACAGTGGGAGCCGCGGCGTCAGCGGCCCGAACTGTGGGCGCTCTACAACCTGCGCAAGGAGCCCGGCGAGCATCTCCGTGCCTTCCCGCTGAGCAACTGGACCGAGCTCGACGTGTGGCAGTACATCGAACAGGAGCGCCTCGAACTCCCGTCGCTCTACTTCGCCCACGAGCGGCTGTGCGTGCGGCGGCAGGGCATGTGGCTCGCCCACGCACCGTGCGTGGGCCTGCTGCCCGGGGAACGGCCGGAACGCCGTCGCGTGCGATTCCGGACGATCGGCGACATGACCTGTACGGGAGCGGTCACGTCCACCGCCGCGACCGTGGCCGACATCCTGAGAGAGGTTGCCACCAGCACCATGAGTGAGCGTGGGACCAGGGCGGACGACCAGCGCTCGGCGGCGGCGATGGAGGAACGAAAGCGCGAGGGATACTTCTGATCCTGGCCCCCGGCCGCCCCGGAGCCCACCTCGATGGCTCCGGGACGTGCCGGCCGAACCGGACGTGGGCTCAGCCGGTGATGCCGGGGATGTTCAGGGTGGCCGCCCTCAGATACGCGTCCGAGAAGTCGGCCATCGTGTCGCTGGTGCGGAGCAAGTGGTCGGCGTTGGCGAGCAGGCGGTTCACGCGCTGGCGGTACTCGTCGATCAGCGCCGGCGTGACGCGGGGATCCACGAGCTTGACGCGCAGCGCGCCGTCCGTTTCGATCGCCAGCTTGCGCGCGGCGGTGACCATCTGCGTGATGCCTTCCTGCTTGAAGGCCGGCAGGCCCGGCCGCATGCGGTCCAGTTCAGTCAGCGCGGACCGGAGCTGACCGTTCACCACGTCCCGGATCTCCTCGAGATGGGCTGCGTGGGACTCGCGCGTCGCGGACGTCTGGCGGGCGAGCGTGTCGAGCGAGGACGCGCGGAGGCGGATGGTGGCGGCGGCCTCGGTCACGCGGGCCGTCAGCTTCTGCGCGCGCTTGAGTGACTCGACGCTCGCGTCGCCGGCCGTCGCGGTCCGGGGAGCGATCGTCGTCACGGTGAGGCCCAGCAGGAAAGCCGCAAGCGGAAGAGTGCGTGTCATGGTGGTTCTCCTTTCGGTGTCGCCGTCCACCTGTCCGGGTGGCGGCTCTCGTTACTGGTGACGATACGGGAAGGATCGCGCATAACAAAAGAGATAGTTTGGACGGTATGTATATAGTGAATCTATATGTTTGAGCCCTGCGACGGGGCGTGACTGAGGGGACCGATGGACTGGATGAACTATCACCACCTGCACTACTTCTGGATGGTGGCGCGCGAAGGCAGCGTCACGCTGGCGAGTGAGAAGCTCCGGCTCTCGCAGCCCACCGTCTCGGCGCAGATCAAGCGGTTCGAGGAGGTGCTGGGCGCGAAGCTGCTGACTCGCCAGGGCCGGAGGCTGGTGCTGACCGACACCGGCCGTGTGGCCTTCCGCTACGCGGATGAGATCTTCCGGACCGGCCAGGAACTGCTCGATGCGATCAGGCTGGGGCAGACGGGCCGCCGGGTCCCGCTCACGGTCGGCGTCGCCAACGCGATGCCGAAGCTGGTCGCGGTGCGCCTCCTCAGGCCGGTGATGGCGGGTCCCGACGGCATGGGCCTCGTGTGCCGCGAGGACAACGCCGAGCAGTTGCTGGCCCAACTGGCGACCCACGCTCTGGACGTCGTGCTCAGCGACGTGCCCGCGCCGCCGCACGCGCGCGTCAAGGTCTTCAACCACGTGCTCGGTGAGTCCCAGGTGGCGTTCTATGCCCGTCCCCGAACCGCGGAGAAGCTGCGCCGGCGCTTCCCGGCTTCAGCGATGGGCGTGCCGATGGCGCTGCCGACGCGGAACACCGCGCTCCGGCGCGACCTCGATACGTGGCTGCAGAAGGCCGGACTGGTGCCGGCGGTGGCCGCGGAGTTCGAGGATCCCGCGCTGATGAAGGCGTTTGCCTCGGAGGCCGACCTGCTCTTCCCGGCGCCTCTGGCCGCGGAGCGCGAGATCTGCCGCCTCTACGGTGTGCGCGTCGTCGGACGGGTGCCGGTGGAAGAGCGCTACTACGCCATCTCGGCCGAACGGCGGGTGACGCACCCCGGGGTGCTGGCCATCACCAGCGCCGCCCGGGATGACGTGTTCGGCTGATCAGTGCCGGACCGCGCCGCCGGGCCGGTCGGACAGGATCGCGGAAGGGGTGTGACGGAACTGCTGAACCGGCACGACCGTGCCCGAGGCCGAGTCCGCGACGGCGGCGATCACCGTGAGCTGCCCGTCGGCGACCAGCGCCGCGAGAAGGGGGCTTCTCGCCGTGATGGCTTCAGCCTGCCGCCGGGCATGCTCCGCCGTGACCCGTTCCACGAGGGCATCCGTGGAGAGGCCGTCGCCGGCAGCGGTGCGGACGGTCCGGATAGCGGGGCCCATGCGGTCGAGCACGCCCGTGAGGTGCCCCAGCTCCGTGCCCTTGCAGGCGAGGGACACAGCGTGACAGTGGCTGTGGCCGAGGATCACGATCACCGCCGCGCCCTCCACCACGCACGCATACTCCAGCGCGCCCAGCACGTCCTCGCCGATCGTGTTGCCCACCGTGCGAATCGCCATCGCGGCGGCTCCGGCCGAGCCGAAGATCTCGCCCGCGGGTGCGTGCGCGTCGCAACACGTGACCACCGCGACCTTGACGCCGGGCTGGGCGAGCACACCGGGGAGCGCGGTGTCGGTGACGCGGCCCCTGGTCGGGCCGGAACGGTGGGTAGCGATGAGGGAGTCGGGCTTCACGGTCATCCTCCTTGGCAGCCTGGCGTGATCGGGTCTGCTCAGGAGGTTATGCGGCCGGAAAGATCCGTGAATATGACCAAAGTGCGAACCCTCGCATAGGTTCTCTGTATGAGTTCTGAAATAATCGACGCTTCATGCTGAGAGCCGGAATCGTCGGACTGCCCAACGTCGGCAAGTCCACCCTCTTCAACGCCGTCACGCGCACCCGCAATGCCGAGGCTGCCAACTACCCGTTCTGCACGATCGACCCGAACGTCGGCATCGTGACCGTGCCGGATGCCCGGCTCGACGTGCTCAAGGGCATCGCGAAGACCCAGGTCGTCATCCCCGCCACGATCGAGTTCGTGGACATCGCGGGCCTCGTCAAGGGCGCGAGCCAGGGCGAGGGGCTGGGCAACAAGTTCCTGACCCACATCCGCGAGGTCGACGCCATCGTGCAGGTGGTGCGCTGCTTCGAGGACAAGGACGTGCACCACGTGTCGGGCACGGTGGACCCGGTGCGCGACATCGAGGTCATCAACACCGAGCTGATGCTCGCCGACCTCGAGCAGGTGACGAAGCGCCGCGAGCGGCTGGTGAAGGACATCAAGCGCGGCGACAAGGCGGCCGCGGCGGAAGAGGCCGTGCTCGAGAAGATCGAGACGGCCCTCAACGCCGGCCGGCCCGCGCTCACCGTGGAGCTGACGACCGAGGAGAAGGCGCTCGCCAGGCCGCTCTTCCTGCTGAGCGACAAGCCGACGATCTTCGCGTGCAACGTCAAGGAGTCCGAGCTGGCAACGGCCGACGCCCTGCCCGCCGTCCTGAAGGTGCGCGACTACGTGAAGACGCACCTGGCCTGCGAGGCCGTCGTGATCAGCGCGCAGATCGAGGCGGAGCTCGTGGACCTCTCACCGGAGGAAGCCGCCGCCTATCTGAAGGATCTCGGCGTCGAGGAGAGCGGCATGGGCGCCCTGATCCGGTCCACCTATCACCTGCTCGGCCTCCGCACGTACTTCACGGCCGGTGAGAAGGAGGTCCGCGCGTGGACCATCCACGCCGGCGACACCGCGCCGAAGGCCGCCGGCGTCATCCACTCCGACTTCGAGCGGGGGTTCATCAAGGCTGAAACCGTGGCCTACGACGACCTCGTCGCGTGCGGGTCCGTGGCCGCCGCCCGTGAGAAGGGCCTCTACCGGATGGAAGGCAAGGAGTACGTCGTCAAGGACGGCGACGTCCTGCTCTTCAAGTTCAACGTGTAGCCGCTGGACAGGCGTCCCCGGTCCTGTGCTAGGCTCAAAGCTCCCGTGACGTTCTCCTCTCACTCCACCTGCTGTCCCTGCGCGTGCGCGTGTGCCGCTTGTCGGTGCGCGTGTATCCAGCCGACGACAGGCCGCTGAGTGAGGAGTCCGAGACCTACCCCGTAGTTCCCCCGCATTCCCTCTCCGTCGCCCTGTCGATCGGCTGATTCGTATCCGTGCGCCGGACGTGTGTCCGGCGTGGATTCCGAGGCTGGTGTGTGCGCGGCGCCCGAGGCGCGCGCGGGGAGCGATGGTCGTGGTGAAGGGGATTCTGAAGGTTCTGGCGATTGGGTTGCTGATGGCGCTGCCCGCGCGCGTGGCCGCGCAGGCAGCCGGTGTCATTGCCGGTGTGGTGCGCGATTCGTCGCAGGGCGCCGTGCCGGGCGCGAGCGTGAAGCTCGTCAATGAGGACACGAACGCGGTCGAAGAAGCGTTCACGGACGAACGCGGTGGCTACCGGTTCGAGGCGCTGGCGGCCGGCCGCTATCGGGTCGAAGTGGCGCTGGACGGGTTCGAAACGTCCATCAGGCGGCTGACGCTCGCTGACGGACAGACGGTCGCCAGCGACGCGGAGCTCCAGCTGGCGCGCTTCAGCCAGTCGGTCGTCGTGACGGCGCGGCGCGTGGAGGAGCAGGCGCAGGAGGTGCCGATTCCCGTCTCGGTCGTCCGCGGGGACCTGGTGGCCGACGCGGGCGCGTTCAACGTGAACCGCCTGAAAGAGATGCTGCCGACGGTCCAGTTCTACTCGACCAACCCGCGTAACTCGTCGATCAACATCCGCGGCCTTGGCGCGCCGTTCGGCCTGACCAACGATGGCATTGAGCCCGGCGTCGGGCTCTACATCGACGGCGTCTTCTACGCGCGTCCCGCGGCCGCCACGCTCGACTTCCTCGACGTGGACCAGGTGGAAGTGCTGCGCGGGCCCCAGGGGACGCTGTTCGGCAAGAACACGACGGCCGGCGCCATCAACGTGACGACGCGCAAGCCCAGCTTCACGCCCGGCAGCGAGGTCGAGCTGAACTTCGGCAACATCGGCTACGTCCAGGCGAAGGCGTCCGTGACGGGCCCGATCGCGAAGAACCTCGCCGGCCGCCTCTCGTTCTCGGGCACGCAGCGGGACGGCGTGCTCCAGAACGTGCGCACCGGGGACGACGTGAACGACCTGAACAACCTCGGCTTCAGAGGTCAGTTGCTCTACGCGCCCTCGGGAGACCTGGCGGTGATTCTTGCGGCCGACCACACGCGGCAGCGCGCCCGTGGCAACACGCAGGTGGTGGCCGGCGTGGCGCCGACGCGGCGTGCGGCCAACCGCCAGTGGACGCAGATCGCGGCGGACCTCAACTACGCGCCGCCGAGCTACAACGCGTTCGACCGACTGACCGATGTCGATACGCCGATCCGGTCGTTCCAGGACATGGGCGGCGGGTCACTGAACATCGACTGGAAACTCGGTCCCGGCCGGCTGGTCTCGACCACCGCGTATCGCTTCTGGGACTGGGAGCCGTCGAACGACCGTGACTTCATCGGCCTGCCCGTCACCTCCGTTTCGGCGGCGCCGTCCTTCCAGACCCAGTGGACGCAGGAGGTCCGTTACGCGGCGGTGCTCTCGAAGTCGTTCAACTTCGTGGCCGGCGCGTTTCTCTTTCACCAGGGCATCGACTCCGATCCGTCCTTCAAGCAGGAGCAGGGAGCGGCGGCTGCGCGGTTTCTGCTGGCGCCGGGCGCCAATGCCTCAACGCCCGGCCTGCTCGATGGCTACGGGTTCGAGCAGTTCCTCGACTACGAGAACCTGAGCGCCGCCGGCTTTGGCCAGCTCGAATGGTCGATCACGGATCGGCTGCGCGTCCTGCCCGGCTTCAGGGTCAACTACGACAAGAAGGACGTGGACTTCGACCAGCGCGTCTATGGCGGCCTTCAGACGAACACTGCCGCGCTCGTGGCGCTCCAGCGGTCCGTACTCGCCCCGCAGCAGTACGCGGCGCACGTCGCGGATACCAACACCTCGGGCCAGATCTCGGTCGCCTACAAGGTGGCGCAGCCGGTGAACACCTACGCGACCTATGCGACGAGCTTCAAGTCGGTGGGCCTGAATCTCAACGGCGTGCCGACCGATGCGCAGGATCGACCCGTGCTCTCCGCGGCCACCGTGCGGCCCGAGTACGTGAAGCACGTCGAGGTCGGCGTGAAGACGTCGCCGACGGCGAGCACGACGGCGAACCTCACCGTCTACAACACCTCGATCGAGGATTTTCAGGCGCAGGTCGTCAACGCCAGCGTCGGCGTGCTCCGCGGCTATCTCGCCAACGCGGAGCAGGTGCGCGTGCGTGGCGTGGAGCTTGATACGAGCGCCCGGCTGGGCAACAACTTCTCGGCCTACGCCTCGTGGGCGTGGACGGACGGCATCTACGAGCGCTTCGCCGACGCGCCGCCGCCGCTCGAGGACACCGGCGGTCCGCAGGTGAAGGACATCTCGGGGTCACTCCTGCCCGGCATCTCGAGGAACGCCGTGTCCTTCGGCGGTGAACACGTGTCCAACGGGTCGCTGTGGGGGCGGGGCGGGCAGTACTTCGAGGCCTTCGACGTCAGCTACCGGTCGACGTTCTCCTCCAGCCCGAGCGAGTCGGCCTACCTGGTCGTCCCGTCCTACACACTGGTCAACGCCCGCGTCGGCTTCCGGGCGTCGAACGGATGGACGCTCTCGCTCTGGGCGCGGAACCTGTTCAACCAGGACTACTTCGACCTGCTCTCCGCCGCGCCCGGCAACACCGGGCTCTACGTCGGGCAGCCGGGCGACCCGAGGACGTTCGGCGTGACGCTCCGGATCTCGCTGAAGCAGTAGCCGGCGTCAGACGAGCGGGGCCTGAAGTCCCTCGGCTGACTGGTCGCGCGTCCGTGCCCGGATGGCGCGGACGCGCTGCACCATCGCGAGCGCGGACTCGCCGCAGGGTGGCAGCGCCGCATCGGACGTGCCGAGCGGCGTCACGCGACTGCCCCAGCGCACCAGGTGCGCGCAGTAGGAGAGGCCGGCGCCGAAGGCCGGCATCAGGATCAGCGACCCCGGCTTCACGCGGCCCTCCGCCGCGGCATCGGTGAGCGCCACCGGCACGGTGGCGGCGCTCATGTTCCCGTAGCGCTGCACGGTCAGCATCACCTTGTCCATCGGGATGCCCGTCCGCGTGACGACCGCCTCGATGATGCGCAGGTTGGCCTGGTGGGGGACGACCAGGTCGACGTCGGCCGGTGTGACGCCGCACTTCGCCAGCACGGCGGCGCTGGCCTGCGTCATGCCCTGCACGGCCCGCTTGAAGATCTCCTGCCCGTCAAAATCCCACTGCGTGTCGCCGAACACCACGCCGCGGTTCGCGTAGGAGCCGCCCCAGCCGCGTACCCGCAGCGCGGCCCGTGCATCGGCCACGCAGCCGAGCTGCTCGCCCAGCACGCCTGCCGGCGTGTCCGAGGCCTGGAGCACGACCGCCGCGCAGCCGTCGCCGAACAGCACGGCGACGTTGCGGTTGTCCCAGTCCAGGTACGGCGAGATCACCTCGACGCCGACGACGACGGCGCTCCGGACGACACCCGTGCGGATCATCGCCGTGGCCGTCGAGAGGCCGTACAGGAAGCTCGTGCACGCCGTGTTGAGGTCGATGGCGGCGGCACGGGACGCGCCGAGGGCGAGCTGCACGCCGGAGGCGGAGTTGGGCACCTGCTCGTCGTTGCTGCAGCTCCCGTAGACCACGAGGTCCAGGTCGGACGGGTCGAGCCCGGCGCACGCGAGCGCGCGCTGTGCCGCCACGGTTGCGAGCTGCCGGGCCGGCACGTGCGAGATGCGGCGCTCCTTCATGCCCGTCCGCGTCACGATCCACTCGTCGTTCGTGTCGAGAAAGGTGGCCAGGTCGGCGTTGCTGAGGACGGCGGGCGGCATGGCCGAGCCCCACCCGGTGATCGCGGCGTATGGCATGTCGACGCACAGGATACCGCGCGCCTCCCGCGCGGCCGGCGTCAGGGAGCCGGGGCGCGGTCGAGCAGTTGGCCGGTGGCGGCCTCGAGCGTGACGAGTGCCTTCTGGTAGTCCGCGAGGGCCTTGACCTCGCGCAGTTCGGCGTCGGCCGTGGCCAGCTCGCGCAGGTTGACGAGGAACTGCGTCGAATCGCCGAGCGCGAACCGGTCGCGCTCCAGACCTTCGAGCTCCCGGGCGACCGTCACCTCCTGGGCGATGACGTCGAGCGTCGCCGCCGTCGCGCGGAGCGCGCTGACGGCGTCCTGCACGTCCGCGCGGACGCGGTCCTCGGCCCAGCGCAGCTCCGCCGAAACGCCGGACCGCTTGGCCTGGATCTGCGCGCGTTTGCCGGAGGCCTTCCGGTTCTGCAGCGGGAACGTGAACGTGAGCCCCGCCTCCGTGCCCGGGCCCGCGCCCTTGATGGCGGTGCCGAAGTCGCGGTTCGTCTCCACGGAGAAGTCGAGGCTCGGCAGGCGGTTGTTCGAGGCCAGCCGGAGGTCGACGTCGAGCTGGTCGCGCTTGAGGCGCAGCGACTGGAGCTCCGGGCGCCGGGCCAGCGCGACGTCGATGAGCGCGCGCTCGTCCGGGATCGGCACCGGGCCCTCGGGCTGTGGCAGCGCCGGCAGCCGCGTGACGTCTGGCCGGACCGGAGTGCCGTCGCCGCCCCGGAGGTAGAGCGACAGGTCGATCGCCTGGAGCTGGAGCTGTCGCTCGGCGCCGACCAGCGCCGACTGCCGCTGCAGGATGGCGCGGCGGTTGTCGGTGCGCTCGACCGGCGCCGTCTGGCCGAGCGCGATGCTGTCAGCCAGTTGCTGATCGCGCGCGAGCGCGAGGTCGAGCAGCGCCTTCGCGATGGCCAGTTGCCGGCCGGCCGCCACCCAGTCCCAGTACTCGCCGAGCGCGTCCTTGAAGTAGGAGAGCCGCGCCTTCGCAAGCCCCTGCTCGGCGACGGACACGCCCAGCGTGGCGACCTGGCGGTCGGCCCGGCGCGCGTCCAGGTCGCGGTTGCGCAACAACGGGATCGACAGGCCGAGGACGGCTTCGCCGCCCGAGTAGGTCAGCGCGCGGCTGTCGTAGGTGCCGAACGTGCCGTCGCCGGTGCGGTAGCCGCCGTAGGTCGTGACGCCGAGCGGCGCCAGCGGCTGCTGCAGCAACGCGGTGAAGCGGTCGTTGTCGTAGAGCCCCCGGCTGGACTTCGCCGACGACGACAGCGACAGGTCGAAGCCGCCCTGGGCCTCCGTCAGTTCCCCGGTGGCAAGGGTGACGTCCTGGCGCGCGCGTTCGAGCAGCGGCAGCGACCGCTCGACCGACGTCAGCACGTCGGACGGCGTCAGCGGCGTGTCCGCGCCGGCTGATGCCGTGACGCCGGCCGTCAGCACGGCTGCGAGGACGCTGCCCGCCATCAGCGTGCGGCGGCGCCCCGGTGCGGGGGCCAGGCGTGTCACTTGCCGCCGTCCTTTCCGCCGCCGTCGATCGCCGTGACCTCGGCCGACAGCGGTTCGTTCGGCGCGATGACCGGCGGGAAGCCGTTGAACTGCCGCCACAGCTCGAACCACACGGGCACCACGTTGAGCATCACCCAGCCGTTCGCACGGACGCCCTGCCGCAGGAACCGTGCCGACGGCCACCGCTCCTGCGACTCGTCCCGTTCGACGAGCACGCGGAACACGCCCTTGCCGTTGTCGGTGGCATCCACCAGCGCCACGCGTCCGCCGAACGTGCCGACGGCGATCGACGGCCAGCCCGAGAACTGGAGCGCCGGCCAGCCCTCGAACTGCAGGCGCACGCGCTGGCCTGGCAGGACCATCGGCATGTCGTTGCCGTCGACCCACAGTTCGACGACGTCCCGCGTGGAGCGCGGCACGATGATCGCGAGGGGTTCGCCGGCTTTCAGCAGTTCGCCGCTCCGGCGCGCGAGCACGCGCAGCACCGTGCCGTCGGTCGGCGCGGTGACCTGGAGTGTCTGCTGCCGCGCGATCCGGACGTCCACCTTGGCGAGCTCTGCGCGGGCCTTCGCCACGTCGCTTCGCGCCGAGGCCAGTGAGGCGCGCGCCTCGTCCACGCGGGCCGTGGCGTCCGCCCGCGTGCGGTGCAGCTCGGCCGTCAGCGAGGCGGCTTCCGCCCGGGCCGCGTTGAGCGTGGCGACGGCGCGGTCCACGTCGGCCGTCTTCGTCGCGGCCTCGAGCACGGCCAGTTCGACGTTCCGCGTCGAGGTCAGGCCCTTGGCCGCCAGGCCCTGCTGCCGCTCGAGGTTCAGGTCGGCCGTCACCTTCGCGGCCCGCGCGGCGGTCAGCGCCTGCTCGGCGGCGGTGACGCGGTCCTTCGCCATCTGCTCGCGCAGGCCGGCGGCGTCGACGCTGCTCCGGAGGGTGTCATCGAGCCCGCCGATGCGGTCGTCCAGCGACCCGGCCCGCGAGTCCCCTTCGGCGATCGTCCGCAGGATCTGGTCGCGCTCCTGCCGCAGCCGTTCGAGGATCTCCGGGTCGTTGTCGGCCAGGTCGACGATCGGGTCGCCCTTCCTGACGACCGCGCCCTCGACGACGTGCCACGCGACGACCCGGCCCTCGACGGTGGCCTCGACCGTCTGCTGTCGTTCCTCGGGCTTGAATGCGATGACGCGGCCGGCGCCCGGAATCGTCTGCTGCCAGGGGGTGATGATGAGCAGCACCACCAGCACGCCGACGAGGATGAGCAGGTTGCGGGCGAGCCGTGTGGACG
>JBFWUM010000060.1:0-23113 GCA_050247255.1 Vicinamibacterales bacterium
CGCGATCGCGCGCCCCTTCGCCCATCCCTTGAGAAACGCCGCCTCCGCCGCGACCTCCTCGTCTGTCGGCTCGGGCTCCGCCTCGAGCTCGGCTTCGAACTCCGCGTCCAGGTCATCGAACAGGGCATCCAGGTCTACTGCGTTCTTGTTGTTGTTGGCCATGCCCAAATAGTAACTTAAAGTAATTTGCCCGTCAAGAGAAAAGCGCACAGAGCCGTCGTTTTTTACGCCTTTGCCGGCCGCAGCCATCCCTGGGGGACGTAGTACTGCTCCCCGTTGGCCGCCTGTACCTTTGCCCGGCACCCCGCGTAAGCGCTCAGCACGCGGCCGGTCAGCGTCCTCTGCAACCGCGGCGAGTCCCACTCGACCTTCTCGCCCACCCGCACGAACGCCACCTTGTCGCCCGTCACGCGGACCGGGGCCACCGTCGCGCCGGCGGCTTCGCGCTTCCGCGCCTTGTACCAGGTTTCGGTGGTCCATCCTTCGCGGGTGGCCAGGTGCCAGAGCGTCCAGTACTCCTTCGCCCAGCCGTAGTCCCGGTAGGGCAGGCCGGTGACCCGCAGCACGTCCTTCAGGCACTCGTAGAAGGCGACACCGTGGGCCTTGTACTTGACAAAGCCGACCGTGTTGCGGTGCCGGTGGTAGTGCAGCAGGTGCGCGAACTCGTGCAGCGTGACATCGCGCCAGCCCTGATGCGCGGCGCCGCGATCCCCCAGCGCGATCTGCCAGCGGGACTCGGTGGCGAAGCAGACCTTCCGGTCCGTCCTGACCACAGACGGCTGCGGGAGGCCGAAATACTTCGCGAGCCACGCGATCGCGCGCGCCGCCGAGTGAAAATTGGTGATGTCGTTCGGATTGAACGGCCAGACGCCGGGCGCTGGCTCAGGAGTGGTGGGGTCTGGGCAGGCTGTCAGCATACCCAGATCATAGCTTAAAGTAATTTACTGGTCAACAGAAAAGCGACCGGCGCGCAGAGAAAATCAACCGAACCACTCGTCGGGGATGTCGACCACGGCGCCACGGCCATGAATCGCCGCCACGTCGGCGGCCAGGTCGGGCCACACGTCGGCAATGCCAGGCACGTCGCGGTGCGCGCTCGCCTCAAGTGCCACGCCGCGCACGATCTCCGCTGTCACGGCGACGAGGATGGCCGGGTCGATGGGCGTGCGCGCCGCCGGCGCCAGGGCGACCGCCTTGCCTTCTGCCTTCCGCACGAAGTCCTCCCACAGCCCCTCGTTGTGCACACGGAACACGCCGTCCGTCTGCGAGGCGACCAAGCGGGCCTGCCCCTTGATGTTCGTGTCGTAGAGGGTCACGGCATCGAACAGGCCGCGCTCAATGGCACGCGGGAAGTCCGTGGACACGCCCGCGTGAATCTGACGGATCAGCGTTTCAGGAACGAATCGACCCGTCTTGACACCTCTATTATAGGCGAGTTTCAGCGCCAAATCCACAGAATTGCTCGCATAATTGGCGATCACGCGATGCCCTGTGGCGCGGATCGCGTTCACCTTCGCGGTCAGCGTGTCGATGCCGCCGTCACCGGTGCCGTCGATTACCAGGTCTATGCGGCGCTGCCCGCCCTCTGCCAGCACCCGCTTCGCAATGAACGACGACTCCGCGTGGGACAGGGCGGCCGCGTGCGTGTTTCCCACCCGCGTCATCGCCTGATACTCCGGCAGCCGGCTCTTGATGTAATCCGGGTCGATGTGCACCGCGGTCGTTTTGCTCGGCAGCGTCACGGCGCCGGTGTCGATCATGGTCGACTTCCCGCTCGCCGGCCCGCCGCCCATCATGTAGGCGGTCGGCTGTTCGCGCTCTGGGATGCCTCGCAGCATGTCGGCCACAATCCGATCGTGTAGCGCCTGTCGCTCTGGGTCGAGTTGGCCGTCGACGCGATAGTGGCTCAGCGTGTCCACGCCGGCCTCGGGGTCGTAGCCGCCCGACTGTGCCGGCGCGTAGGCTTCTGTGCACCGGCACATCACCAGATTCGACGCCGACGCCCCCAGCGAACTGTCGCCCGGAAACATCAGCCGCTCACCCTTGACGATGAACGGCTCGTTGAGGGGCTGGATCTGGCCACTGGCTGCGAAGTGCCACGGTCGCGTGCGCGCGCCCGGCGTCGCGATCCACTCATGGTCGAGGGCCAGGCCGGTATCGATCGCCCCGGCGCGCGAGCCCAGGTTGCTGGCGCTGATCACCTCGGTGCGGGCGATGGTCACGCCGCGCCGGTAGCTGATCTCCGGGGTCGCCTGCTCGAGCGCGCGGGCGATCGCCGGGATACCCAGCCCCTTGCGCGCGCCGTCCGCCAACGTCCGCCGCACCTCGGTGAGCGTCGTGGCCTGAATGTGCCGGATGCGCGCGCCGGCCGACTTCTCCAGCCACTCCGCCACCACGGTCAGCCAGCGATCCTCGAGCCCTTCGTCGCCCAGGGCGGCCTCGACCTCCGGATCCGCCTTGTGCTCGAGCGCGGCGGCCGCCTTCAGCCCGCGTGCGGTGCGGGCCGCGAAGTCCTGACACACCTGCCCGTAGAGTTCGTAGAACAGATCCTCCCAGGCGTCACGATTGCTGTAGATCGCCTGCTCGGCGAGGACGGTGGCGTGGCCCACCGAACTGCCGCGCCGGATGGCGGGGATGATGCGGCGGCGGTATTCATCGGCCACGACGCGCGCGATACGGCCGCGCCACACGGATTCCCACCGCTGGCGGCCGGTCTCGATGGCCTTCCAGTAGACGAGCGCCTCGGCCGCCGTGCGCCCGGGCGGGGCATAGCTGTCAGGAATGACCGGCAGGCGTGCGACCGCCACGGCCTCAGCCTACCATTACTGGAGACGCTGAATCACGCCCTGGAGCCGCTGCAGCGCCTTGCGCTCGGTCTTCTCGGGCGCCTCGGGCTTCCCCTTCGGGAGCGCCTTCGGCTTCTTCCCGTCGACGACTTCGCCCTCGATCGCCGGCTCCGGCGGATTGAGCTGTGCTTCGACGAGCTCGCCGACCATGTCGAGCGGCACATCCCCGCTGCTCACCAGGATGACGTCACCGCCGTTGATCGCCTCGTAGCCCTTCGCCTCGCGCTTCTCGTTCAGCGTCAGCTCGCTGGACGCGTCGACGCGGGCCCAGAGCTTCTCCCGATCTTCCTGCAGCGCCTCGATCTGGTCGCGGTCGAAGTCCAGGTAGAGATCGTCCCCGTAGGAGGCCACGATCGTCGCGTTGCGGCGCTCGCGCAGCTTCTCGGCCAGCGGGATGACGTTCTCGGTGTAGTGCGCCCGCAGCGCCTCACGGCGGTTGGCATAGGTCACCTCGGCGCCCTTCGCCAACAGCTCCTTCGGGTAGTTGAACGCGGTGCAGATGTCGCCGAACCAGTCCTTCCGGCTCTGGATCCAGTCCACCTCCGCCGGCGTCATCGCGAAGCTGACCCACTCCAGGCCGTTGTCGAGCACCAGCGGACGGCCCGCGCCGGTAGCCCCCTGATACTTTTCGCGCATCTCCTTCTTGAGACGCTGGAACGACTGGTCCGACAGCGGATCCTTCGACACAAACGCACCGGGCGGCCGCATGTCGTTGCGCAGCAGCGCATACGACCACCGCATCGCCTCGTTGTCCGAGTCGACCGAGCGCGCCGCCACCCGGAGCGGCGACATCCCATACCACTCGTCGAGCGGCGAGAACAGCCGGAGGTGGCTCACCTCGTCGACGGTGAACGGCACCGGCGTGCCTCCGCCCGGCTGCAGTTCGAGATACCCGGCCGGCACACGGTGCACCCCGGGCACCACGCGCATCCGGTCGGGCCGCTGCACCCACACCTCGATGACGCGCCCGTCGACCGCGCTGCGCACGCCGTACTGGTAGTCGTTGCCTGTCGACAGGAGGTAGGCGACCTGTGCCTCGGTGAACTCGCTCCCGCTCATCACCGGATTCGGCCGCTCGAACAGCCGCAGGACCGGATGGTCCTCGATCTCGGCGTTGTCGACGGCCTTGCGTCCAGCGTCGGTCGCCATGGCCTTCGCGGCCGCCGCGAACGAGTAGAACTTCTGCGGCTTCGCGCCCCGCGACCGCGGCTTCCGCACGAGATACCAGCACAGGCCGGCCGCCGGGCGCGCCCAGCCCATCACGCAGCCGTAGACGGCCGCGTTGACCGAGAAGCCGTCTTTCAGCAGGCGCGCCGGTTCGGTGCCCTGCCATGGCGCCGGGTCGCGCGCAATCTGGAGCTGAATCACGCCGCCGCTCGCGGACGTGGCGGCCTTCTGCTCCTCGGCCTGGTCGATGTTGAGGGCCACCGGCGCCGATCGCGTGAACGGCCACGCCATTACATCACCCTCGGCACGGCTGTCACCGCGACAGGCAGCTGCCCGTTGGCGCGCACGGCGTCGTTGACGCCAGACAGCTCGTTCTGCACCACGCCGACCGCGCGCAGCAGGCTCTCGCGCCGCGCATCGCGCCCATCCGGCGCGCGCAGCAGGTCGCGGCCAGCCGCGGTCCCGGCCGCCAACAGCGCCAGCGCGGCATCCATCGGGGTCGCCCCCTCCTCGTTGCAGAAGCTGAGCAGCCGGCGAGTCAACCGCTTGACTCGCGCCGCCTGGTCGTCGGTCATGGCGCGCGGTTCTCCGCCCCGTCCTGACTGAACAGGGCTCCGCGCGCAGTCTGCCATAACCGACAGTAATGGTCTAGAGGGCCCTACAGGCTGCGCACCGTGGGCTCGCGCAGCCCCACCGACTCCTGGGCCGCCGCCGAGCCGATGTCGACCGTGTCGTCATGCTCGCCGCGCGGGAACATCAGGTGCTCGTTCTCGTACTCGTCGAGCCACTTCGCTGACGCACGCAGATAGACCATGCCGGCCTCCATGCGCGCCGCGTAGACGAGCGCCCGGCTCACCTTGTCGGCGTCGACCTTGAGCTTCCGCACCGGCAGCCCCTGCCGCAGCAGGTGCTGAAACAGCGTGAGCTGGTAGGCCACCGCCTCCACCCCGATGAAGCCTGGCTGCCACCGGTCGTAGAGCGACCGCAACAGCGTCACCTGCTCCGGCCCTTCGATCCGCTCGCGCACGACGTCGAGCAGCAGCAGCTCCCCATCAGGCGTCAGCCCCCAATGGCCGATGGCCGTGTAGTCGGCCGTTGTCTTCAACGACGCCGCCGGGTCGACCGTCACGAACCGGGTGACGACATCCTTCGGGATCCGCTTGTCGCCTCGGGACGTCTTCAGCACGTAGTAGTCGCCCTCGACCGTGAAGTAGCGGAACCACTCGCGCTTGAAGATGCCGCCGCCGGCCGGCTGCGGCCGCTGCTGATAGAGCGCCGACCACCAGTAGGTGCCGACCTGGCGCCGGATGCGTTCGAGCGCCGCGACGGGGTAGCGTTCGGGCCAGAGCGCGTCGCCCTGCTTGCGCGACCACGACCAGTCCCCGAAGGTCCACGTCTCGTCTTCCTCGGCGATGGCCGGCATGGAGATGACTTCCCAGCGCTCGCCACCGGTGCGCATCTCCTTGATCAGCCGGCCGGCCAGGTCGTCTTCGTGCCACCGCGTCTGGATCACGATGGCGACGCCGCCCGGCTCGAGACGCGAGTAGGCGGTCGACTGCCACCAGTCCCACAACCCGTCGCGGATCGTGGCCGACATCGCCTCCTGCGAGTTCTTGATCGGGTCGTCGACGATCAGGTAATCCGCGCCCTTGCCGGTCATCGAGCCGCCGGCGCCCGACGTCCGCATCAGCCCGGCGTAGCCCGCCACGCCCCATTCCGAGCTGGACGTGATCGCCGGATTCAGCGCGTGCCCGAAGACCGCCGGGCCCCACTCGCGGAAGATGTCGCGCGCCGAGCGCCCCAGGCTTGCCGCATAGGTGGCCTGGTAGGACGCCAGCATGACGGCGCTGTCCGGCGCGTTGCCGAGCACCCAGGCCGGGAAATAGTTGGAGGTGAGCTTCGTTTTGCCGTGGCGCGGCGGCTCCTGGATGATGACCCGGGTAAGCCGCCGCGTCAGCGTGTCACTCAGCCGGAGACTGAGGTAGGTCAGGTGCGGGGCCGACTTCCACCGGCCCCGGCTCGCCACGACGCCGAGCCCCGCCGGCAGCGCCCGCGCCAGATCCAAGCTGCTGAAGGGCGGCGGCGAGATGCGAGCGGGCAGCGTCATTCTTCCGAATCTCCTCGAGCAGCGGGTCGTCCTTCGTCGTCGGCTCCTCGGGCCGCTCGGTGATATCGCCGAGTGCCAGCGCCTCGGCCTTCAGAATGTTCGGCAGCGCCTGGCCGGCTTTGATGGCCAGCGACAGCAGCTCGCCCACGGAAAGGCTGGCCAGCGCCTCGCGGTCCTTGTTCAGCAGCTGCGCGATCGCGGTGTCGGGCAGCGCGAGGATCTGCGCCTTGTTCCGCGCCTGCTGCGCCGCGCGCTTCCGGTAGTCGACAATCTCCTTGGCGACCAGCGCGTGCGCCTGCCGCTCGAGATCCCGGTCGTAGTCGCCCACGCGCTGCAGCCACGACCACTGCGCGCTCCACCGGCAGAGCAGGTGGTAGGACTTCCCCACGGCCTTCGCCGCCTTGACGATGCTCCGCTTGCCGGACTCCAGGTTGCGGTAGGCGAGGAACGCGGCATACGCCTTCTCGGACTCGCCCGGCTGTCGCTCCCACGGTTCCAGTTCGCCGTCCAGCGGACGCGGCGTCCAGTCGTGCACGTTTCGCATAAGCCTCGACACACCACGAGCGACGCGGGCCACCAGCCGCGTCGCTACGCCTTTCTCCCTACGGCCAGGGCAGCCCGGCATCGCGCCGGAGCTGCGTGGCCACCTCGGGCCTGAACCAGCGCAGCGCGGTGGTGTAGGCGACCAGGGCGGCCTTCGCGCATGGATCGCGGGTCACATTCACGCGCAGGACGAGGTCGTCGCCCTGCCATTCCAGCCGGCCCACCTCCGCGGGCTGGCTTCGCTCGTGCATACCGCGTAAGTATTACTCACAGTCATGCACGAAGCAACAAAAAAACGCCGCAACCTACGGCAAATTCACGACTTCCGCCGCCATCAGCTCGAGGCCGCGCCAACGCGCCTCGTCGGTGATGTCGCCGGCCTTCAGCAACCGCGCCAGCGCCTGCCGCACGACCACAGCGGCCTCGGCCGGCATCTTGTCCGTGCCGAACACGGTGGCCAGCGGCACCCAGCCCTTGTGCTTCGCCGTGTCGGTCAGGTCGTCGAACCAGCCGGCTTCGAGCGCCGGCAGGTGCTTGGCCATGACCGCGAACAGCGTCAGCAGCGCCGTCGCCGCGTTCTTGATGTTGTAGGACTGCTGCACGGTCTCCAGCGCGTCGAGCAGCTTGTCGAACGACGCGAACCGCGCCAGGTAGACATCCGACCGCTCCGCAGCCGCCCGCGCCTCGTCCAGGCACGCTTCGAGTTGGGCCTGCTCCTCTGGGAGGAACATGAACGTCAGCGTCCGAAAGTCCAACCGCACCTCGGCAATCGACGGGAGCTGCACCTGCTCGAGCTGACGCAGCACCTTGTCGTCCAGGCCGGAGTAGAGCTTCGCCGCGACGTCGTCGAGCTCGTCGAACAGCTCCTTGAGGATGACGGGGTCATCCTGCCCACTGATCGCGTTGTGCGAGAGCTGGATGGCGAGCTGCTCGTCCTTCGTCAGCGCCTCGGTGGTGTAGATGATCGGGATCTCGGTCAGCCCCGCCAGCTTCGCCGCCTCGGTGCGATGGTTGCCGGAGAGGATGCGGAAGTCGCACGTCTCCGGATCGTCGCCCAGCGGCACGCAGAACGGGATCTGGCTGATCTGCCCGTCCTTCTTGATGTTGTCGACCAGGCGCCGCAACTGCTCGGCTGTCATGAACCGCGCGTTCTTCTCGAGCGGCCGCAACCGCGCGACGGCGACGACGGCGATGGTGAACTTCCCGTATTCGATGCGCTGACTCATGGCAGCTCCGGCAGCGGGACCGTCTGCCCCGCCAGGCGATGGGTGCAGTCGGAGAGGTATTGCCAGCGCCCGTCCCGCACAAATGAATGACACGTCTTGGCCGACAGCGGCTCGCGGCCACCGTTCGCGGTGCGCGGGTAGGTCACCCGGATGGACGGTGCCAGCGTCGGCTTCTCCACGTCCCCGTTGAACTGCCACGCGCGCGGCCCGGTGATCGGCACAACATGATGCGTCTCACAGCCGTCGCACCAGAGCCACAGGTAGGACTGCTGCCCGTTCGTATCACAGGGTGCCTCGACGCGCGCGATCATGCCCGATCTCCGTGATGCGCCTGCCACCAGGCAAAGGCTTCCGCCATCGACCACTTGCCGGTCGGGCCGATGTAATACAGCGCGTCCGGCTTGGTAGCGTGCCCGACGCGCCGCGAGTGCAGCTCCAGCAGACCGCGATACTTCATGCTGACCGGCTTCTTCGTGAACGCGTTGGTGCCGATCATGCGCACCCGCTTGTTCAGCAGCTGCTCCAAGACAACCTTCACCTCGGTCGAGAGCGCGATCGCCACGATCAGCTTCGACAGCCGCCTGTAGGGCGTCGGCGCCACCGGGAAGTCTGACACCATGTAGGCGTCGTGATGCCCACTCAGGACGTGGTCCGACATGAAGGCCAGGACGCCCACCAGTTCGTTGGTGGCCGTGCAGATCCCTACCTGCACCTGAGCACCCACCGGCGTGATACCCGGATTGAGATACTCGCTCCGCAGCGTGTTCAACTGGCCAGCCGTCAGCCGCACGAGCTTGAGCGGGCCCACGATGTCGCCCCGCAGGCGCGGAAACGGCACCGGGTCGATCCGCTGACGGAAGGACGTCACCCGCGGCGTGCCGTGGCTCGCGTAGACGTAGACCGGCTTGCTCGACACCGATGCCTGCGTGTGCCCGATCAGGTGCGGCGCCAGCGACGGCACTTCCGCATCCTTCAGCGTGACCCAGGCCGCCTTGCCCTGCAGTGCGTCCAGGAACTGCTGGAACCGCAGATCGTCGAAGACCTGATAGGTCGGCGCGTTCCAGCCGAACACCTCGTCGATCTTCTTGTAGAGCCGCTCGTAGCCCTTGGCATACGTCGGCGGGAAGCTGACGACCACCGCATCGTCCGGCGCCGCCTGCACGAAGTCGACGACGTCGGCGGCCGTGAAGCTCCGAAGCGCCAGGCCCTCGATCCCCCTTGACACTTTCTCGACGCTACGGCGATGCAGGTCCGCCCAGCCGGTGCGGTAGGCCCGCTCCATCCGCAGATGGAACGGCTCGAGCCGGTCGGTGAACTTGAAGTACTCCATCGCCAACAGCAGCGTGGCGATCACCGGCGCACCCGGCGCCATGAACGGTTCCAGCCACCGGTAACGGTCGTCCTTGATGGTGATGTCGATGTCGCGCCCTGCCAGGTGGCCGCCCAGCGCGCATGAGTAGAGGCTGACGTCGCAGCCGTGGATCTCCTCGACGCCCGCCTTGGCGGCGATGCGCTCGACATTGAAGTTGCCTGAGCAGCCAACGTAGAGCGGCCGCCCGCGCCACGACGGCGCAAGCTCGGCGAGCATCGCCCGCAGGTCTTGATTGATCGACCCGGTGAAGCCCATTTAGAAGCCTGGAGAGGGAATGAGGACGCCCAGGAGATCGAGCACGCCGACATGCGCCGGCGGCTCACCGGCGAGGTAGGCCAGCGCAAACGCGAAGATGAGCAGCGCAGCTGCCTGTCGTCGCGGGCTCATCGTCAATACTTCTTCCCGCCGGCGGCCAGCCGTGCTTCGTTCGTGTGGTCTGCGCGCGTCGCGTTGTAGGCCAGCTTCTCCTCCATCGCGCCAAACAGATCGAACCCGCAGGCTTCGGCGAGCGCCTCAATCGAGGCCAGAAGATGAGAGTATCCGCGCGCCGCCTTGCCCTGATGCGCCAGGACCACCAGCGTCGTCAGGCCCAGGAGGTTCTCGCCGAAATTGCGCGTGAACTCCCAGGCCCGCAGGACTTCCAGCTGGCCCGGGAAGCGATGCCCGGCGATGTCGAGCACGCGGATGTAGGCGTCGGCCAGCTCCACCTCCGGCATGGGCCGATGCGGCAGCTTGTCGTCCATCAGCCCCTTGCGGTCGCCCTCGAGCGCCTCGGCCAGCTCGGTGACGACGAGCATGAGCATTTCGCCGTCGTTGCGCTCGATCGGCTCGCCGGTCGCCGGATTGCGCCACCAGCGGTCGTTCAGGGCGGCGACGCGCGCCGCCAGTGCGTTCAGATCAACCACTCGAACTCCTCGCGTTTCGTGCTGCCAGGCGGCGCGCCGCGGTTCCAGCCGTGTCGTCGCTTCGCAGCCTGTGGCCGCTCGCTCTCCGGCAACCCCTCTCGCCATCGGTCTGTGGGCCTACTCCTGTGACGTTTCAGCCGATCTCTCCGGCTTCCGCGTTTGGGTCATCCGCCGCCTGGCATTCCTACCAGCTACGGATCGGCGCGCCGGCGAGTAACCTTCTCGCGGGCGCGCGTCACCATCGTCAACGGCGCCAGCATGGGCATTGCCTCGTGCTCGGTTACGGATGCCCACGCCTTTTGCTACAACCTCCGGCTCTCGCCGAGTGCGCCTTCTCTGGGTATAGCTTGGAGCGGAACGCGGGCGTCGAACCCGCACTCTGCTGGTGGTGCCAGCAGCGTCTCCCCGACCCGTTCCGCTTACAACTCGTCGAATAGCGTGCGCGGCTTCGGCTTCGGCGCGCGCCCCAGGTGCTCCACCTGGACCCGCAGGTCCGTCGCCAACTTCTCGGCCACCACCTTCCGGTGGCAGACCTTCACGTCCGCACACATGCAGAGCAGAATCACCGTCCGCCCCGCCTTGAGAATCTCGCGCACGACCGAGAGCCCGGCGGGATACGCCTTCAGCTCAATCGGGCCGCCGCGGTAGTTCTTGTTCCCGAACCCCTGCACCCATCGGTAGCCTGGGAGCCCTTGCAGCGCCGCGCCGTTCCACCGCGGATCCTGGCTGGCCGGTCGAAACCGGACATCCAGCACGTCGGCCGCCAGCCGCCGCGCCTCCGTCTCCAGCTCGGAGGGGCTGCGGCCGACGTAGCCGAACGTGTAGATGGTTACAGGCTGCGCTTCATGGGGCGTCTCCTCTGCTCCGTTACCGGGCTTCACCTCAGTATATTACTCTAAGTTACTCCACAAGGCAAGCAAAAAGCGCCTCAGTCGCGCACCGCCGCCTGCGTCATGCGCCCGATGGCGCCGAGCGGCACGTCCTCCAGCTCCCGCGTGCGTCGCTCGTAGCCCAGGCGAATCGCAATCTCGAGCGCCTCCAGCAGCTCGAAGCCCTCCACCAGGCGCAGCAGCTCCTCGCGGCCGCTGGTGCGCCGGGGCCGCACGGCACCCGGCAGCGAATGCCGCAGGTTGTTCGAGCGGTTCCGGCACTCGATCGAGCAGAACTTCCGCGTGTCGTCAGCGTCGAGCACGACAGGACACGGCCCGTAGGCGCACTGGTGCGCTACCCCCATAACCCCTCCTGCTTCGCCGGGGCGTCCGGCCGGTCATGAACGACGACGATGCCGGCGAGATCGTCCTGGAACCGCTGCGCCAACCACCCGCGCGCGTCGTGCTGTGGATCCGGCGCATCGCCGAGGAATACCCACGCGCGGTCCCGGCCGAAGTAGCGCGCCAGGGTCCGCAGGCCGGCGTCGAGGTCAACAAAGCGCGGCGACTCGCCCGCGGCCAAGCCGCTCCGCAGGTTGCGCACCGCACACGCGCGCAGCCACAGGTAGCGGGCACCAAACTGCGCCTGTAGGGCGGTCCCGGCCCACGCGCCGTTGCGACCCTCGCGTCCGCCGGGGGTCAGCCGCAGGTCGATCACGCGGTCGACGCGATGCTTCGACACGAGCGCGGCGAGCGCCTCCGGCGCGCGGCCCTCCGCGCCAAACGTCAGAATGAGCATGAAGGCTGGTCTACTCGCTCGCGGGTTGGCGTCCTGGCGACCCTGTGTCGGTCGACGGCGACACGGCTCGGTCCATCGCCTGCCGCAGCGCCGATCCCTGCGTGCCGCCCTCACCGATCAGGGAGAAGGTGCACTGGTCACGATCGCGCACGCCGCGCCGTGCTTCCATCTGCCGCTGGCGATCCAGCGCGCCGTTCCAGAGCACCCGCATGACCTACTTCCGATGCTTCCGCGCCGCGCAGGGCGGCAACCCTGCGAGCGTGCGCTTGGCATCACCCGGGAAGCAGATGCAGCCCGGGAAGCCCGGCCACCGGAGCTGCAGCGCCGTCACGAGGGTCCGGTATTCGATGGCCCGACGATAGCGCCAGCGCCGCCATGCGGGTCGCACGACGGCCCAGATGACCATGAGTAGGAGCAGGGCGCAGGCGCCGGCGATGAGGCCGGCGCCCAGGATCTGATTCTCGGTCACAGCCGCACCTCCGGGCCGTCGCCCACCTTGACGCTGACCAGCCGCATCCCCTCGGCCGGCTCCTTCAGCCGCTCGATCGCCTCGGCCAGCGTGAGCTGCTCCGGTGCGCGGTTCAGAGCCGCGAAGAAGTGCTCGATGTCCTTCTTCCACGTCCCATATCGCTCACCGATCGACGAAAACTCCTCGATGTCGTGCTTGCGGATGCGCCACACCCGGCGCCCCCGCGTGTCGACAATCTGCTCGCCGTCGTCGCCGGTCGCGGCCTCGGCGTGGCATAACTCATGGTCGAGCAGCGCACGCCGCTGCAGGTCCGTCGTCCGCTCGTCGCTCCAGAACTCGCGCGACAACAGGATGACGAAGTCGTAGGGTGCCAGCTCCTTGTCGAGATCCGACGCCAGCTTGCACATGCCGAGCGTGACGCGCCCATCCGCGTCGGGCTTCCAGGCCATGTTCCAGGCCAGCGCGACGCGCGCGTGCTGCAGGTGCTCGTGGTGCGCCTCGATCAACTCGTCCATCAGGCCGTAAATCGGACCTTCGAACTCGTCGTCACGGCCCAACAGCCGGACGCTGACCTTCTTTGCCTTTGCCATCTACCGCTCCTTTGCGCCGAAGTAGGCGAACACGATCCCGATCCCCAACAGGCCGACGCTCACGAGCGCCCGCGCCTGCCACGTCGGCACCGGCGCTGTCAGCAGCGCCCCGAACGCCAGCAACATCAACGTCCCGGCTGTCTGCTTCATCACACCTCCACGATGCGGATGCCGTGCTCGGCCTCGGCGTGAGACTTTTTCCACCGATACAGGTCGGTGCGAACACCTTTTGCGTCCTCAACAACCAGCTTGCCGTTGCGCACGTAGGCAAAGTCGGCGATGTAGGTGCCGACTTTGATCCGCACGCCCTCGGGCGTCATCGCGTTCAGCGCAAACGGCGGTTGCAGCGAGAGCTGCGCGATGGCGCCAGCCTCCAACTCCCGCCGGAGCGCGACAAAACGGTCCGCCTCGCGTTTCGAGTCGAACCGAATTGCACCTGGCACGTCGGCGGCTCCGGCCGGCACTACCTCAAGACTCGGCAGCACGACGTGCGGCTGGTTCCCGTACTTGGACCCGCGCCGAAACGGCGGCACGTCGCAGACCGCCCGAAGCCTGACCTGGAGGTTCGCTCCAAGCTTCCTCGGATCGACGTCGCGCCACTCCCGTCCGAACTGCGTCACCGGTAACTCCAGTAGCGCACCGCCGGTTGCCACGGCCCGACGAAGCCGGGATTCGGCCGCCAGACGATGACGGCGACGTTGTGCCCGGCGCTCGACGGCTTCGGGCTCTTGCGCTTCCCCTCGTCAAACTCGCGCTGGAACCGTTCGAGCATCTCCGGCGTCGGCTCGAAGTTCACGCGGTGCGGCAGGCGCCAGACCTCCATCGCCGCGTGCCCGCTCCAGCCCGTCAATCCGGCGTGCCCCTCGACGTACTCCCGCCACCACGCTGTCTGCGTCGCATAGGGGAACAGGCCCCAGATCTCGAAGCCCCGGATGCTTTCCTGCCACGCCTTCTGCGCCCACTCCTCGATCGCCATGCCCGGCACGCCGGCGCGCCGCGCCTCCTCGGAGTAGGGCGGATTCAGGAACCCGCGCAAACCTGATCGCCCGTAGTTGAACGCCAACGCTGCCCAGCCGGTCGACAACGCGTCTTCGGCTATTCCGCTTCCAGGCCCCAGGAAATCCGGGCCGCACTTCGACGCCTCGCGCGACGCCGCCAGGTCGATGTCGAACCGGGCGACCGCGTTCAGCTTGTCGAACAGCGCCTGCGGGGTCATCCAGCTTTCGTCTTTCGACCCATGAAGGACGGCTTGCCCCAGCATCAGGCCGCCCTCTGCGCGCCACGGCGCGAGCGGATTTCGGCCTTGGCGCGCTCAAAGCGCCGCTCAATCTCGTCCTCGCTGATGTCGTCGGGCTCGAGCGCGGCATCCTGATACACGCGCGCCCGCAGCGCCGCTTCCAGGCGATGCCGCTGGGTGATGGCTCGCTCATTTCGGGCAGCCTCGCGCGCGCGCACCCGCGCCGCCCGCGACGGCGACGCCAGCTCCTTGGCGCGGGCGTAGGCGCGCGACCGCTCCCGGTTGTACGCCTTCTGGCACTCCGGATGCCGGCGCCCGTTTCGGTGTCGCGTCAGCACCGCCCACTGGCGCCCGCAGCCGCACTTGCAGGTCACGATCGGCATCGCGGCCTCCCCGGCACGAACTGCAGCGCGTCAGCCCGACCGGTGCGCACGTCTGAATTGCCGACCGGCGTGATGCGCCCCTCGGTGACGTCCTGATGGCACCGCTCGCCGAGCATGTGGCAGACGATCGCGTTGAACCGTTCCTGCGGCGGCAGCCCGCGCGTCTTGCTGCGTGGCGGCCACTCGTTCATCTGCAGGTTGCGGTTCCCGCACAACAGCCCCTGACAGCGCCGGCACCCGCCCCAGCGCGTATCCCTCAGCGACACGTAGCGGTAGGTCAGGCGAATCTGCGCCACCTCGGCCGCCTTGTCATCGGCCGCTCGCTGCGCGCGCGTCGGCCCCTTGGCGAGCGCGAGCCCGGGATGCCCAGAGGCACCCCGGAGCGTCTTACGTTTATTGCGAAGTAGCTGGACGGCCATCAGAACGCGATGTCGTCGTCCGTAATCGGTTCCATGGGCGGCTCGAAGTCGTCCACGCCCCCGAACTCGTTGCCGGCCTGCCGCGACCCGCCGCCGTTCCGCTGCCCGTTGCCGCCACCCAGCAGCGTGAGCCTGTCGACGATGATCTCGCTGATGTATTTCTTGACGCCGTCCTGCTCGTACTCGCGGTTGTCGATCCGGCCCTCGACGGCGACCTGCTTGCCCTTGACGAGATACTCGTTCAGGGACTCCGCCGGCTTGCCCCAGAGGACGCAGCGGTGCCAGGTCGTCTTCTCCTGCCGCTGGCCCTGCTGGTTTTTCCAGCTCTCGGTGGTCGCCATCGACCAGGTCGCCACGGCCTTGCCGTTCGGCGTGTATTTCAGCTCCGCATCCCGACCCAGGTTGCCGATCAGGATGGCCTTGTTCATCGATCCCACTGGTTGTCCTCCCGCGCGCCGTCACGCGCTTGTCGAACCGGTCGCAGGCGCCGGTCCTCGCCGTCCAGCCAGACCACGTCCGCCGCGCCCGCGATGCGCGACGTCAGGCGGTCGTCGTCCAGGAATGCGTTCAACTGCTCGAGATCCAGGTTGCTCGTCCAGATCGTGCGGCGCCCGCGATCGAGCCGCATGTCGTAGAGCGTCTGCAGCGTGCGCCGGCTGTAGTCGCTGCCCTTCTCCACGCCGACGTCGTCGAGGATGAGGATGGCCGGTTCCGCGTAATCGCTCAGGGCGGCCGATTCACCCTCCGACGCCATCCCCTCCTGCAGCTTCAGGAGCAGCGTGTGCGTGCGCACGAACCGCACGCTCGGCATCCGCTGGGCGAACGCGTGCCCGATCGCGCACGCGAACAGCGTCTTGCCGACGCCGACCGGGCCGCACAGGTAAAGGTCGTGCGTCGCGCCGTCCGCCAGGAACTTCTTCGCGGCCGTGAAGACGTGCTTGTTCTCCGGCAACACGGCCACGTCGTCGAGCCGCGCCTTCGCGAACGCTATCGGCGCGTCGAGCACCTGCCGCGGCGCCGCCGCGCGCGCCTTGTGCCGCTCCTCCACCAACTGCTCGCACGGCGACGGGCACAGGCAGTAGCCGCCGGTCGTTTCGCCGGTGTAGAGTCCGGCCTTCTTCAGCCCGGCCAGGATGGGGTTCTCCCACGGCTCGTCGCTCACCGAGTCGCATTCCGGGCACACCCGGAACGGCGGCAACGGTCCACGGAAGCCGGCGAAGACCGGACGGTCGATGGTGCCTGCGAGCGCGGGGGCCATCAGTGCACCTCCGGCTGCGCGCGCAGGGTGAGATGGCTGTATTTGCCGGGCGTCGCCCCGGTGCGGCCGCTCTGCGGCGGTGGCGGTGGCGTGGTCGACGCCGGCGGCGTCCAGGGCGGCGCGATGTCTTCCCAGCGCCGCTGATTCAGGAACGTCGACGCGTGCTCCACGAACCCTTCCTGCCATTTGCGGGTCAGCGCCCAGCGCCGCACGCCGTCGAGGATGGTGTCGAGCAATGCCGTTGACGGCGCAATCTTGAGTAGCGCCTTCAGGGCCTCAGGCTTTCCGCCGCGATGACCGGACGGGTAGGCGGGCCAGAACACCTCAGTGAACCAGGTCTC
The DNA here is from genome assembly GCA_050247255.1 of Vicinamibacterales bacterium. GTDB lineage: Bacteria > Acidobacteriota > Vicinamibacteria > Vicinamibacterales > UBA2999 > JBFWUM01. The sequence goes on from JBFWUM010000060.1 coordinate 16,532, forward strand.
CAGCGCCGCCTTCCGAGGGTAATCGGTACCGTCTCCTTTACTGTCTGGTGATGTAGAGGTGTTGTGATCACCTGTACTGTGATGGGAGCTACGAGTGTCGTGTCCGGAGTTTTTAGTCCCGCCTCCGGATTCCCCACTCGTATCTCCGGAGCCGCCAACGAACAATCCCGGGAGCGGCCGGTCACCCTTGATGCGATTACAGGACCGACACGACGTCGTCAGGTTGGACCGTTCGTTCTTGCCCCCTGCCGCCTTCGGGATGCGATGGTCGACCTCCAGCTCGCTGCCGTCCGGCGAGTGCTTACCGCAATACTGGCAGGTCCAGTTACACGCCTCGAACACCTCTCGGCGCCGCGGGCCGCCGGCATACACCCGCTTGTCCAGCAGCAGGTCGGGGTTGGCCTGTCGCTTTCTCGTGTATTCATCCCCCCGCTTGGCCATCGCCGGGAAGAACACCGTCTTGCTCTGCGCCCAAAGCGCTGGATCGATGTGGCCGACTTCGGCGCACACCGCCATCAGCTTCTCGACTTTCTCCTTCGTCGCGCCGGCCGCGTGCGCCAGGTCGTCGACGTTGTAGGACCGACCCTGGCTGTCGACGCCCTTGCCGACCTCGGCGCCATGTTCGGCAACGAAGCACCAGATCCTCACGAGCGCGCCGAAACCCGCGTTTCCGAAATCGCGGATGAGCCTCCGGATCTTCGGGTCGTTCGGAGTATTCGACTCCACCTGAAACCACTTCACCTCGGTCCCTCCCACGCCAAGCCCGTCAGCCCGGCCGATACTTTACTCAGAGTAATACATGAACGCAAGCGAGGCCACTAGAAAGCGCCGTCGATCGCGCCCAGCAGGCACGCCACGCCGACGCCGACCAGCGCCGTAATGACACCCAGGCGGTCGGTCAGGAACGTGCCCAGCGTGCACGCGTAGACGCCGAGCACCAGCAGTACGGTCATGCCGACACCGCCTGTTCCTCCTCCTGCGGGATCAGCCCCGGGTCGACCGGCTTGCTGATCTCGAACCGCTCGCCGTGCTTGACGACGGCCTTCTCCAGCAGCGCCGCGCCGATGGCGGCCCGCTTCTTCGTCTCGAGCAGCGGCCGGAGCGTCGTGGCCGAGACTTCCATCTTCGGCAAGGTGGAGAGGTCCGTGATGTCGTGCGTCGCCAGCACGTCGAGCACGTCGACCAGGTTGAACCGCCGCGACAGCGTCTCCTTGTGCTGGGCCGCGACGCCGTTCACGCTGACGGTGCCGTGCATCTCGGCGAACCCGCGCAGCGCTTCCTTGAGCTGATCGAACTGGCGCTGCAGCGCGACCGCCTTGAGCAGCGCGGCCTCGGCGTCCTCGCGCGTCACCACGCGCAGCGGCATCCGCCGCGGGTCGTCGGCGATCGGGCACGCCAGCGTGCAGTACTTGCAATGATCGCCGGGCACCGCCGGCCAGTAATTCGTCGCGCGCGCCTGCTGAATCTGGGCGATGAGCGACTGCACGCGGTCGCCGAACCGTTCGAGCTCCTGGGGCGTCTTCGCCACGGTGATCGCGTAGCCCAGGCGCGGGAACACGTAGGTCATCTCGTAGCGCTCGAACCCGGGCCAGACGTGCATCGCCTGCCACAGGTAGAAGTCGGTCTGGAACGCTTCCGACGCCTCAACTTCTGTCAGGCCGACGAAAAAAGTCTTCCAGTCGACGACCTTCAGCACGCTCGGATGCTCGTAGGCGTAGACCAGGTCGGGCTGCCACGTCACCGTGCCGTCGCCTTGCCGCTCCTCGGCTAGCACGAACGCCTCGCGATTCAGCCGGAACTTCTCCACGAAGCGCGGCCACAGGTGCTTCTCGATGTCGAGGATCAGGTCGTAGGCCAGCGGCCGCTCCGCCAGCCCCGTCTCCAGCGCCTGCTGCGCCAGCACCGGGTCGCTGTCCTGTTCGGCCGCGTAGAGCAGGCGGATGTATTCCGCCGCGCACGCGTGGAACGCGGTCCCACGCTGCGCCGGGGGGCTGCTGTCTTCGTAGCCCTCCTCGTATTTCGCTCGGTAGAGGAAGGGGCAGGCGAAGGCTTCGAACGCGGAGCGCCGGAGAGGGGCGCTCACGCTTCCTCCGTCAGGAAGCGCAGCGTGACGTGCCCGCCAGGCTCGACCACGCGGCCGTAGGCGTCAGCCAGCCGCACGCTGAACGTGTCATCGTCGACCACCGTGACGCACTTCGCATTCGGCAGGTAGGTCCACGATGGCCGATCGCCGATGGCGTGGATCCAGGTGAACGCCTTCGTCTGCACCTTCTCGATGAGCCGGACACGGCCATTCAGCTCCGGCCGCATCGTGTTCTCAACGCACAAGAGGCGCACGCCTGGCTGCAGGCGCCGCCTGACGTCGGCCAGCGACCTCACTGCTCCTCCTTGGCGAGCTGCATGTCGAGGCAGGTGTCGCAGTTAGGGTTGCTCATCTCCGGCCGCTTGCAGCTCGGGCAGGCCGGCACCTCCTCGGCGCCCAGCGCCTCGGCGACCTCAGCGGGCGACACGCGCTCGACCAGCTCCGGCTCGCGCACCTGAATCACCGGCTCCTCGACCGGCAGCGTGTCGATCGGCGCCTCCTCGAGCTGCTTCGGCGCCTCCGTCTTCGGCGGCACCGGCATCTGTTCCAGCTCAGCGATCAGCGCCTCCAGCCGACCCCGGTAGGCCGTCATCTTGGCCAGCCGCTTTCCGGGCGGGAAGCCGCGCTCGGCCATCATCTTCCGGGCCTTGTTCTCCAGCGCGGCCTCGGCCGACGTTTCGAGCGTGCCGCTCACGCCGCGACCGTCGACGTCGCCCTCGATGGCCACCCCGCCGTCCTGCAGGTATTCGTAGCTGACGACGCCGCGCAGCACGTCCTGGAACTCGTCCTGCAGCGCGAAGCCCATGGCGCGGTTGTAGAACATGCGCCAGTCCCACTTCTTGTAGGTGTCCTTGCTGCCGCCGAGCAGGCCCGCCTTCTCGGCCTCCTTCGGCCCGAACGTGATGGCATACGGCGAGCGACCAAAGCGCTTCACCGTGACCGTGCACGCGCCGCCCTGCGGCGCCGTCTCCCAGGCGACGATCTTGTCTTCGAGCTGCCCGCTGGCCTGCACCAGCGCCAGCATCGCCTTCACCTCCATGCCGACCTTGCCCTTCTGGACATAGAGGGTGTTGATCGCCTGCATCGGCGGCAGGCCGATCTCGGCGCCGATCTGCATCTTCGCCAGGATGTTCCCCGGCTTGCCCCGGTCGTTGTCCGGCACCATGTCGGTCTTGCTCATCATGGTGGCGAACTCCATCGCCTCCGCCAGGCTGCGGACGTCCACGACGAACCCCTTCGGACGCACCGCCATTGCTGTACTCATCGCGCTCCTCCTTGACGCGCGATCGGCTCCGTGCTATCGTTGGCCTCGGTAGCCGATCTCGCGATCGGTTTCCTCCCACATCGGGCACTGAGGCCGGCGACCGTCACCGCCGGCTTCGCTTTGTACGCGCTCATCCGACCCTGCGCTACTGCACCATCGGCAGGCGCCCGATGCGCGGCTCACACCGCGACGCGCTTGCGCGCAGCGCCATGGCGCCCTTCAGATCCCAGCCTGGCGTTTCGTAGTGGCACGACGTGCACTGGAGCGACATCCGCCCCTGCTCGAAGTGCAGCACGACGTCGTGCCCGCGCAGGCCGCAGACGAACCGCTGCACCGGCCGCACCAGCCACCGAGTAACGCAACTTACTCTAAGTGATGCGTTTTGCGACACCTCGACACCGCGCGCTGGCCAGATCGCCATCACGCCTGCGCCGCCGCAGCGTCGCGCCGCCGGGCAATCTCCACGATTTCCGGGTGTGTGACCAGCAGCCGGCGAATGGTCGATCCCAGCGAGATCGGCCCCTCTTCCGCGCGGATTGTCTCCTGCTTGTCCTCGATGCACTCGCGCAACGGGGTCGGCAGGCCGACGCAGAACTGCTTGGTTTTCCCGGTGGCACCGGACTTGCTCATCGCACTACATCCTCCAGATGGAGATACCGCACCACAGAGGCCGTCGCGAAACGCGGGCGGCCATCAATCGGCTCGAGCTCGACGATGCCACGCGGCAGCGTCTTGTTCTTGCGCCGCCGCTCGATCGTGTCGCGCGAGCACGCCAGCACGCACGCCAGGTCGTCGGTGAACAACGTGGGCTTGCGGAGCCGTTCGAGGATCTCCGGGTCCAGCGTGGCCAACACCGCGGCTGCGGGGGTATTCACAGTAAGTTAAGCGTATCACTATGGGTAATGGATAGCAAGGATGAAGTTACTTACAGCCGGGATTGTGCGGCGGGAAATTACTGGACTAAGCTCAGCTACTATGCCACGATCGAAATCGGCTGCACCGTCGCCAAAGCAGCGGGTCGCTGACTCCGCCAGGATGGTCGCGCGCCGCGTGATCAGCATTCTTGACGGGATGCCCCAGGGGAAGCGCCCGAACCGATCCGAGATCGCGCGCGGGATCGGCCTCACGCAGCCCCAGGTGAGTCAATTCCTCAACGAGAAGCGCGGCATCTCGTGGGAGGCCCTCGATCGTCTCGCTCCGGTGTTGGGGGTGCCTCGCGAGTACCTCTTTGTCGACCCTTTGCGCGCCGCGTCGCTGTCGGCGGAGGACCAGGCTCTCCTGGCGGCCTACCACCAGGCATACGACCGCACGCGGCGCGCCGTTGCCACGCTCTTGGAACTGCCTGATGCCACGTCGTCGCCGACTGCTGCTCTTTCCGACGTCAACACCATCGCCGAAGCGATCGTGCGCGCGGCCGCCGACCTCACCAGCGGACGTCGCATCGACCTTTCGCGTCCCGGCGCTGATCGACGCCCTCAGCCTGGCACAAGCCATCGAACGGCTCCCGGTCGGCGCTCGTAAAACGCTGACGCTGGCGGTCGTCGAAGCCTACCGCCAGCTCGCGCTCCCATGGCCCAGCCTCCCCGTCCCGTCCCAGGCCGTGACAGTAGACCCGGCGTGCGCGACGTGCGGCACGAGCGGCCTGCTGCCGATCGCCAACGCCGCCTCTTTGGCGCGGCCGGTGGTCCGGTAGGCACGCGTGCGCAGATCCGCGCCGTCCGCGCCGGCCTCCGCAAGCTGCTCTCGGATTGATCGCCGGAAGGTCGAGCCCGGCATCTACAAACGGCGTGACGGCTCCTGGGAGTTCTTTGTCCGCGTCACGCCGCTCCCGCTGAAGCATCGCCACGTCGCCGCGACGATCACGCAGGGTGACGGCGCCACGCGGCCGACCACGCTGAAGGACGTCCGCGACAGGCGCGACGCGCTGCGCCGCGAGCTCGAGCGCCTGGCGAAACACCGTGAGGCCGTCACCGGCTCGCTCGCGGCGGACGTGCCGACCTTCCTCGCCACCCTCGCTGGAAACAAGCCCCTCCAGGACGAACGGCGCCAGCAGTTACAGACCTGGGTCGCGGCGCTCGGCACGCACGCCAATCGCCCGCGCCACGCGGTGCCTCCTGACGCCCTGCAGGACGTACTCACCCGTTGGCAGGCTGACGGCTGCGCCTACTCCACGATTCATCATCGGCGGACCGCCCTCAACGCGCTCTACAAAACCCTCGACAAGCGGATCCCGCTCGCGGAGCGACCACCCAACCCGGTCAGCGATACCGCCATGCCCCTCAAGGCGCCCCGGCCGGAACCGCGCGGGTTGCCGATGCCGCTGGTGCTCGAGATCCTCGCGGCCGTGTCGGACCAGGGCGGCGTCGTGAAGAAGGGCGATCCGTCGAAGGCGAAAGGCATGCGCGGCGGGCGCAACGACGTCTCGAAGACCAGGATCCGCATCCACGTCATGGCCTTCACCGGAATGCGGCACTCGGAACTGAAACGCTACCGCCCCGAACACTGGCGGCGCTCGACGCACGAGCTCGTCATCATGGCCGGCAAGGACTGCCACCCGCGCGTCATCGCGCTGCTGCCGGACGCCGAGCACTGGCTGGCGCAGCTCGAGGCCGAGGATGCCACCGGCGACTTCAACAACGGCGTGGTCAACCGCGCGTTCCGGCGCGCACTGGCCAAGGTCGGCCTGGCGCCGGCGCTCCCCAAGGGCACCTGGAAACGCGGCCAGCCGCGCCAGCGCTGGCGTGCCGTCCCGGGGGCGAGGCACGGCCACGCGAACCCCCGCGGACGCACCGGGCTGATTCGCCCGTACGACCTCCGCCACAGCATCCTGACCTGGCTGACGGCGGTGACAGGCAACACCCGCGCGACGCAGCATCAGGGCGGGCACACCACGCCCGTCACGACGCAGCGGTACGACCTGAACGCCGTCCCGGCGCTGCATCGCGCCGCCGTCGACACGCTGGCCACCGCGCTCGAGCAGGCCAAGGCCGCGGTAACTTCCTCGGTAACTTTCGCTGCGGATCGCAGCGGTTCCGAGCGGCAACCAGCGGCACCGAACATCGAAGAAATCGCCTGAAAACTGGCGCGCCCGCCAGGGCTCGAACCTGGGACCCCCGGCTTAGAAGGCCGGTGCTCTATCCAACTGAGCTACGGGCGCGTGTCGGGATGTAGAACGGGGACCCCACATTCTACCTACCGGCGCGCGCCAGGGTTGGAGGTGATCCGCGGGCTGGAT
>JBFWUM010000061.1:0-22518 GCA_050247255.1 Vicinamibacterales bacterium
CGCCGCTTGGCGTCTGGTACGGGCGCGAGATCGCATGCGGCGGCGCAAACGCAATCCCGGCGGCGAAGACGTTCGGGAACGCCGGCGATTGATAGGTGTGCGGCCAGTCCGCCGCGCGCCACGCCTCATACGGGCGCGGCGTATAAACGGCATCGACCTTCATGAAGCCATTGGGCAGAAACAGCCCGCTCGTGATGTCCGCGCCGTTGCGATCGACCGCCGTCAGGCCGACGCCGCTGAAGGGCGGCAGCAGCATGGCGAAGTCGAACGGGACCTCCCCGGCCGAGCCGTCGATCTGCTCGTAGTGCGCGACCCCGGGCTCGATCTGGCGCACGTGAGCGCGCGTGATGGACCGGATACCGCGTTCGGCGAACAGCGACTCCATGAAGCGGCGGCTCGGCGCCACAGAGCCGCCCTGCTTCAGGTACATCCCGCCCATGCCGAAGTCGCCGAGCTCGTACTCGTTGGTGATCCAGCAGATCTCGGCCCGGTCGCGGACCTGGCGCGCGCGCAGCTCGAACTCCAGATTGACGATGTACTCGAAGGCGGCGCCCTCGCAGGTACACGCGCCGTGGCCGGTCCCGACCAGGAAGCGCTGGCGCTCGCCGCGCTGCATGCGCGCCACGGCCTCGTCGAGGGCCCGCGCCGCGCCGGCGGCGTGGGTTTCGGTGCACACGGAATGACTGTGGCCGTCGGGCCCGAGCCCGGGCGTGGCGGCGAAGTTCAGGCGCGGCCCGGTGGCATTGACCAGGAAGTCGTAGGCCAGCCGCTCGCGCTCGCCCTCATGCCCGGCGCGGGTCGAGACGGCCGCCACGTACGGCGACGGATTCTGCAGGTCGCCCTCGGGGTGAATCTCGGTGGCGCGGGCCTGCACGAACTCGATGCCGTGCCGCTCGTAGACCGGCGCCAGGTCGAACACCACGTCGCGCGGCGACATCAGCCCGACGCCAACCCAGATGTTCGACGGGATCCAGTTGTACTGCGGCTTCGGCGAGACGACGGTGACGCTGTGCTCGGACCCGAGCCAGCGCCGCGCGAAGCTCGCCGCGGTGTGGCCGGCGATGCCGGCCCCGAGGATGACGATGCGGCTCATACGCAACTCCTCTCGAGCGATCCGCCCTGCAACACGACTGCCGCGCGGGGAGTCGAGGCTGGCGGCGGGCGCCGCGCCGTCGGCCGCAGGCGGCGTGAGATTGTTCGGCGGACGCGGGAATAATCCACGGGCAACGGCGGCCGCTGACGCCATCGCCGCGCGATCGGCGCCGCTGGTCACCGGTATCCGATTTGCTCTGTGCCACGGTGGGTCTTCCCGTGGTCACTCTCCTCGTCCTGGCCGCGCAGCTGATCATCGCTTCGCCAGCACCACCGCCCGAGCCTGCGCCCGCCCCCGCGCCGTCGACGCTGACGCTCGCGGCGGCCGTCGCCCAGGCGCGCGCGTCCTCGCCGCGGATGGTGGCGGCAGGCCACGTGGTGGAAGGCACACGAGAGGCGTTCCGCACCGCGGGGCGGCTGCCGAACCCGCTGTTCGAGCTGATGACGGAGAACTGGAGGCCCGGAGCACGCACATCCACCCCCGGGCTCGACGTCTTCGCCGTCGTCACGCAACCGCTCGAACTGGGCGGCAAGCGGGCGCTCCGCCGCCAGCTGGCGGCCTCCGAGTATCAGCTGGCGGAGGGCGTGCGGCTGGCGCTGGAGCGACAAGTGGCAATCGACACCGTGCACGCCTATGTGCAGGCGTTGCGCGCGCGCGGCCTGGTCGAGGCCCTGGAGGCCAATCGCGACGGCTTGTCGGTGCTCGTCGGGAGCGTAGCGCGCCGGGTGGAAGAGGGCTACACCGCCGAAGCAGACGTGCTGAAGCTCCGAACCGAGGCCGCCCGCATCGAGGCGGACATTGTTCGCGCCCGCCTGGAGCTCGATCGCAGTCTGGCGGCACTGGCAGTTGCCATCGGCTCCTCCGTGGCCATCGACCCGGCGCAGATCGCCGAGCCGCCGCCGGTTCCCGTGCCGGCGGCTGACACGACACTCATCACCGCGCGGGTCGCGGCGCATCCCCAGGCGCAGGCGGCGGCCGCGGCTGCCGACCGCGCCCGCCAGCTCGCCGCCTACGAGCGCGCGCGCCGCCTGCCCGATCCCGCGGTCAGCGGCGGCTACAAGCGCACCAGCGGCATCGATACCGCGGTGCTTGGCGTCACGGTCTCGATCCCCCTGTTCGACCGCAACGACTCGGCGGCCGCCCGTGCCGCCGGCCTGGAACGGAGCGCGGCGGCCGAGCGCGCGGCCGTCGTGCGGCAGCTCGACATCGAAACGGCGGCCCTCGTCCGCGCGGCCCAGACGCTGGCTGAGCGCGCCAGCCGAACGCCGCGCGATCTGCTCGCGCCCGCCGAGGAGGTGCGGCGCTCGGCGCTGTCGGCGTTCCGCGAGGGGGCGACAGACATCCTGAAGCTGATCGACGCGGAGCGCGTGTACGTCGACGTCCGGCGTGCCGCCATCGACCTTCGGCTCGAGGCGCTGCTGGCCGCCATCGAGGCACGCCTCGCGCTTGGCGAGGAGGCCCTGCCATGACCCGCACACACGCATCGTTGGCCCTGCTGCTCGCGCTGGCCTTCGCCGGCTGCGCCAGGCCAGCCGCCGAGCCGCCGCCGCCCGCTGCGCCGGCCGACGTCGTCGTCCTCGATGCGGCCGCCCAGGCCCATGCCGGCATCGAGGTGGCCGAGGCCGTCACCGACATGCGCGCCGAGCAGACGGAAGCGCCTGGCGTGCTGGTCCTCGATGAACGGCGGACGGCGCGCATCGGCTCGCTGGTCGAGGGCATCGTGCTCGCCGCGTTCGCCGAGGTGGGCGACCGTGTCCGGGGCGGCCAGGTGCTCGCCCACCTGCACAGCCCCGTCGTGCACGATGCCTGGGCGGACTACCGCAAGGGCATCGCCGAACGGCGGCGGCTCGAGAAGCAGCTGGCGTTTGCCGTCGCCGCGTTCGAACGCGCGCAGCGGCTCTATGCCGACAAGGCCGTGTCGCTGCAGGAGCTGCAGCGCGCCGAAGCCGAACGCGCCGGCGCAGAGGAACTGCTCGACATGGGGCGCACCGAAGTGCGGCGCGCCGAGGAAGAGCTCCAGCACCTCGGGATCACCAACGCCGACGATCCCACCGGCGAGTCCGGCGAGCAGATCCCGGTCCGGGCGCCGGGCGCCGGCGTCGTGCTCGAGCGGCTGGTCACGCCCGGCACGGCCGTCACCCCAGGCACGCCGCTGTTCGTCGTCAGCAACCTCTCGGCGCTCTGGGCGCTGGTCGAGATCGACGAAGCGCTGCTCTCGCACGTGCAGGTGGGCCAGGCCATGACGCTGCGGGTGGCCGCGTACCCGGACGAGACCTTCGCCGGCACCGTCGCGCTCGTCGGCGACACGGTGAACCCCAGGACCCGCCGCGTCACCGTCCGCTGCGCGATGCCCAACGCCGACGGGCGGCTCAAGCCGCAGATGTATGCGACCGCGCTGATCCAGGAAACCGCGGCGCGGTCGACGGTGGTCGTGCCGGCAGGGGCGATCCAGGCGATCGACGGGCGCCAGGTGGTGTTCGTCGCGGAGGCGCCGGATCGTTTCCGGCCGCGGAGCGTCGAGACGGCGGCGACGCGCGACGGCGTGGTCGAGGTCAGGTCCGGGCTGGCGGCCGGCGAACGCATCGCCGTCGCCGGCAGCTTCGTCCTGAAGTCCAGGCTGCTCGAACACGCGGCGCCGGAGGGATGAGATGGGCCTGGTCGAACGCCTCGTCGCCGCGAGCCTGCGCCAGCGGCTGTTCGTCCTCCTCTGCCTCGCGGCGGTGATTGCCACCGGGGTCGCGGCCTACCAGGAGCTGCCGGTCGAGGCCTTCCCCGATCTGACCAACAACCAGGTGGTCGTCGTCGCCGAGGCGCCGGGCCTGGCGGCCACCGAAGTCGAACAGCGCGTCACCTATCCGATCGAGACCGCCCTGATGGGCGTGCCCGGCGCCGAGCAGGTGCGCTCCATCTCGAAAGCGGGGCTCTCCATCGTCACCATCGTGTTCGACGACGGCATCCCGATCTACTTCGCGCGGCAGCTGGTCAGCGAACGACTCGGCGACGCCCGCGGCCGGCTCCCCGCCGGCATCGAGCCGGCGCTCGGGCCGGTCGCGACCGCCTTCGGCGAGATTTACCAGTACCTGATCGAGGGCGACACCGGCGATCCCATGGAGCGCAAGGCGCTGCACGACTGGGAGTTGCGCGCGCGGCTGCGATCGGTGCCTGGCGTGAGCGAGGTCAACTCGTGGGGCGGGCTCACCCGCCAGTACCAGGTCGTCGTCGATCCGCGGCAGCTCGACCGCTACGGGCTCACGCTGCGCCAAGTGTTCGATGCCGTCGCCCGCAACAACGAGTCGTTCAGCGGCGGCTTCATCGAGCATCGGTCCGAACGCTTCACCGTGCGCGGCACGGGACTGGTGCGCGGCGAAGAGGACCTCCGGCGTGTCGTCGTCACCGCGACCGACGGCGTGCCGGTGTTCGTCTCGGACGTCGCCGAGGTCCGCACCGCGCCGCTGCCGCGCCACGGCGCGGTGACGCGGGACGGCCGCGGCGAGTCGCTGGCCGGCATGGTGATCATGCTGAAGGGCGAGAACGGCAAGGCCGTGGCCGAGCAGGTCAAGGCGCGGCTCGACGAAATCGGGCCGACCCTGCCGGAAGGGGTTTCGGTGACGCCGTTCTACGATCAGACCGAGGTCATCGACCGCACGGCGCACACGGTGCGCAAGAACCTGCTCGAGGGGTCGATCCTGGTGATCGTCGTCCTCTTCGTGTTCCTGCGCGACATCCCGGCGGCGCTCATCACCGCCGCCATCATCCCGGTGGCCCTGCTGATCGGCTTCATCGGCATGCGCCTCTTCGGCGTGTCGGCCAACCTGATGTCGCTCGGCGCCATCGATTTCGGGCTGATTGTCGACGGCGGCGTGGTGATGATGGAAAACTTCATCCGGCGCCGCAGCGATGCCGCCCACGACCCCCGCGCCGGCGGCGACGATGCGCGGCGGGCGCGCCTGCACCTGTTCACGTCGGCGGCGACCGAAGTCGCGCGGCCGATTCTGTTCGGCGTCCTGATCATCATCGCCGTCTATCTGCCAATCTTCACCCTCGAAGGGCTCGAGGGAAAGATGTTCCGGCCGATGGCGATCACCGTCTGCTCGGCCATCCTCGGCTCGCTGCTGCTGTCGCTGACGGTGGTGCCGGTCGCCTCGTCGTACCTGCTGCGGCTGGGCGGCGCGCACCATGAGGAGCGCTGGTTCGCGCGCCTGCGCGACCGCTATCGCCGCCACCTGGCCGACGCCATGGACCATCCGGCCCGGACGCTGGCGGTCGCCGGCGCCACCGTCGCGGTGGCGCTCGGCTCGCTCCCCTTCCTCGGCACCGAGTTCATGCCGAAGCTCGACGAGGGCGCCATCCTGATCGAGACGAGGAAGCTGCCGTCGGTGTCGCTCGACGAGTCGGTGGCGCTCTCGTCGCGCGTCGAGCGCATCGTGCGCACCTTCCCGGAGGTCCGGCAGGTGGTCACGAAGATCGGGCGCCCGGATGTTGCGACCGAGGCGATGGGCATCTACCAGGGCGACGTCTACGTGCTGCTGCACGACGCGGGAACGTGGACCACCGGGCGCGACAAGGACGCGCTCATCGCCGCGATGGCCGAGGCCCTCGAGGCGATGCCGGGCGTGTCGTTCAACTTCACGCAGCCGATGGCCATGCGCCTCGACGAGGTGGTTTCGGGCGTGAAGGCCGACGTGGCGGTGAAGGTGTTCGGGCCAGACGCGGCCACGCTCGAGCGGCTCGCGGGCGAGGTGGAGCGGGCCATCGCGCCGGTCGGCGGGGCCGCCGACCTGCAGGTGGAACAGCTGTCGGGAGCGGCGCAGCTGCAAATCACCGTCGATCGCGGGCAGATCGCCCGCTACGGGCTGAACGTCGCCGATGTCCGGCAGGCGGTCGAGGCGGTCGTCGGCGGCGTCACCGCGACCGAGGTGCTCGACGGCCCGCGCCGGTTCCCCGTCGTCGTGCGCTTTCCCGACGCGCTGCGGGCCGACACCGGCGCCGTCGGCTCGCTGCTGCTCACCGCACCGGGCGGCGAACGGGTGCCGCTCGCCCGCGTGGCCGACATCCGCGAAACCGAGGCGCCGGAAGTGATCGCGCACGAGGACGCCGAGCGCCGCCTGGTGGTGCAGATGAACGTGCGCGGGCGCGACATCGGCAGCTTCGTCGAGGACGCGCGGGCACGCGTGACGGCGGCGGTGGCGCTGCCGTCCGGCTACCACCTCGAGTGGGGCGGGCAGTTCGAGAACCAGGCACGGGCGACGGCGCGGCTCGCGCTGGTGGTGCCGCTGTCGATCGCGATCATCTTCCTGCTGCTCTTCGTCACGTTCGGCCGCCTGCGGCAGGCGGGGCTCGTCATCCTGAACGTGCCGTTTGCCCTGGTCGGCGGCATCGCCGCCCTCTGGCTGCGGGGCCTCAACCTGAACCTCTCGGCCGCGGTCGGCTTCATCGCCCTCTTCGGCGTCGCGGTGCTCAACGGCGTGGTGCTGATTGCGGCCGTCAACCGGCTGCGGGAGGAAGGCGCGCCGTTGCGCCAGGCCGTGCTGACAGGCGCGACCACCCGGCTGCGCCCGGTGCTGATGACGGCGCTGGTGGCCTCGTTCGGCTTCGTGCCGATGGCCGTGTCGCAGGGCGCCGGGGCGGAGATCCAGCGGCCGCTCGCCACGGTGGTCATCGGCGGCGTGATCACGTCGACGCTGCTGACGTTAATCGTGCTGCCGACGCTCTACGCCCTGATCGAGCGGCGCGCGCTCAGCGGCGGCGGCGAAACCTGACCACGACGGCCGTCAGGTCGTCGTGCTGCGTCGCCCCGCCGACAAATCCGGCAACGGCGTCGAGCAGCGCCCTGAGCAGGTCCTGCGGCGCCCGGCCACGCGCGTCGCCCGCCACGGCGTCAACGCCGTCCTCGCCGAACTGCTCCCCGGCGGCGTTCATCGCCTCGGTGACGCCGTCGCTGACGAGCACCAGCGTGTCGCCGTCGGCGAGCCGCACCTCCCCGCGCTCGTACGCGGCCGCGCCGAAGGCGCCGACCAGCGTGCCGCCCGCCTCGAGCCGCGACACCCCGTCAGCGGTCACCAGCCTTGGCGGCGTCTGCCCCGCATTGCAGTACACCAGCCGGCCGTCTGGCGACAGCGCCCCCAGAAACAGCGTGACGAAGCGCGATTCGAGCGGCCGCGACACCAGCACGCGGTTCAGCGTCGCCATCACCTCGTCGGGCTGCGCCGCGGTCAGCGCCTGCGCGGCGAGAATGCCCTGCACCAGCGCCGCCAGCAGCGCGGCCGGCGCCCCCTTGCCGGTGATGTCGCCGATGCCGAAGCCGAAGGCGCCACCCGGCAGCTCCTGGTACTCGAAGAAGTCGCCGCCGATCACCCGGGTCGGAATCGATGCGCCGACCGTCTCGAAGAACGGCCCCGATCGCCGCCCCTCCGGCAGCAGCGCGCGCTGGATGTGCGAGGCCACGGCCAGCTCGCGATCGATCTGCGCTTTCTCGATCGCCTGCTGATACAGCCTGGCATTCTCGATGGCCAGCGCCGCCTCCGCCGCCAGCGTTTCAATCGAGGTGCGCGCGGCCGGCGACAGCAGCCGCCCGCGCTCGCGGCTGTCGAGATAGAGCACGCCGATGCTCCGCTCGCCCGACTCCGCGCCCGAATGCGCCACGTAACGGACGACCCGCAGCGGCGCGCACAGCACGTGCCGAATGCCGAGCGCGATGGTGCCGGCGTGCGCCGCCGCGTGCTCATCGTCCAGGAGGTTCTCGACGACGGCCATCTGGCCGCTGGCGAACACCTGCTCCGGAACCTTGCGGCTCGTCTCGAACGTGCCGGTGGTCAGCGTGACGTGGCCGGCGCGCCGTGCCAGCGTCAACTCCAGCTCGCCGCTCTCGCCCGCCAGCATGATGAAGCCGCGCTCGGCGCCGGTCGCCTCGATGGCGGCGTCGAGCACCATCGCCAGCACTTCATCGACAACCCGGTGCCCGCCCAGCTGCCGCAGGGCGTCAAGCAGCGTCGCAACCTGGTGGAAATCACGGAGGGTGGCATCGGCGGGGCCGTCACGCCCGTCGAACATGACGACGAAGGCGGCGCCGCTGCGGCCGCACTCCACGCGGTCGCCGTGCTCGAGGACGCGTTCGGTGACGCGCACGCCGTTGACGAACGTGCCGTAGCGCGAGCCGCGATCGCGAAGCATCCAGCCGCCGTCTTCATGCGTGATCTCCGCATGATCGCGTGAGACTTCGGCCCCGGCCAGCTGCAGGTGGTGGCCCGGCCGCCGGCCGATGGTGAACGTGGGCCGCTCGACCAGAGCCACCCGGGGGCCGAGCGAATCGTTGACCAGCAGCCGCGGCGGCGCGTCGGTCATTCGCCGTCCAGTGCCGCGCTCCAGTGCTGCACGAGTGAAATCGACGAGGTGGCGCTGCCGTCGCGGCTGGTGTTGACGAGGACGCGCTCGCCGTCGGGCGAGACATCGTAGAAGTAGCGCGGCCCGACCGGGCGCGCGTCGAACAGCGCCCGTTCGGCGCCAAGGCGCGGCGTCCCGCCGCTGGTGTCGATGTCGACCGCCATCAGCCGGTTGTCACGACTGATGTAAAACAACTCGCGGCCGTCGCCGCGCCAGCGGACGAAGCTGCCGCCGCGCGTGGACACCTGCCACTTGCGCGATGCCTGCGGGAATGGCACCACGTAGATCTCGGACCGGCCGGACTCGGCCGAGTAATACGCCACCCATCGGCCGTCGGGTGAGAAGCGGCCAGGGCTCACCGGCGACCCGAGAAAATCGCGAACGGCCGGCGAGGCGCCGGGGCGCAACAGCTCCAGCGTGCTGCCAGCCGGATTGAACGTCCAGTACAGGATGGCCGCGCCGTCGCGCGACCAGCTCGTCGGGTACTTGTCACTGGCGTCGGCGTACACCGGCTGCTCTGGTCCCAGCCCGCTGGCGTCGCGTTCGTACAGATCGAAGCGGCCCGAGCGGTTCGAGGTAAACAGGACGCGCGACGAATCGCCCGACCAGATCGGCGCCAGGTCGTCGGCACGGTCCGACGTCAGCCGGCTGCGCACCCCGCGCGCCACGTCGAACACCCAGATGTCGCGCGTGTTCACCGCCGGGTCGAGGACGGTGACGGCCGCGCGGCTCCCATCGGGCGACACTTCGACGTCGGCGTACTGATCCGGATCGCCAAGCACGCCGACCTGCCGGCCGCTGCGATCGAACCAGAGCAACCGCGTCCCGGCGCTGGCCGCTGGCTGGAACGCCAGCGTGCCGGTGTTCGACACGCTCAACGACGCCGCCCCGGCCCCACCGAACTCGACCTGCTCCCCCAGCGGCTGCGGCTGTCCCGACACCGCGAGGCCGTCAGCATCGAACCGCTGCCGCAGCATCGTTCCATTGCGTGCGAACAGGAGGTAGCCGTTTGTATAGAGCGGGTTCGAGGCGTCCTCGACGAGCAGGCGGGACGGCGTGCCGTCGAGACTGGCGACATGAATGCTCCTCGGCGGCGCTGCCTCGCCGGTGCGAGGTGCGCCGGTGGCGACATACAGAAACGTCCGCCCGCTTGGCAGGAAGACCGGGGCCCGATGCGTGGTGTCACCGCGCGACGCATCGAGGGTGGTCACCGGCTCCGGAGTGCCGCCGGATGCCGCCACGCGGTGGAGCGGCGACACCGGCGTCGGCGTAAAGAGAATCGTCCCTTCGTCATTCCACGCCCCGGTGGTGTTGATCGACTGGCCGGCGATGACCACCGGCATGCCGCCGTCGGCCGGGACGGTCTTCAGCTGGCCCTGGGCCGTGAACGCAATGACTTGCGAATCCGGCGACCAGAAGGGAGATGCCGCGCCGTCGGTGCCTGGCAGCGGAACGGATTGCGAGGCATCGAGCGCGCGGACCCAGAGCTGCGTGTTGCCGTTGGCGTCGACGGCGACATACGCAACGCGGCGGCCATCGGGCGCGATCGCCACGCGCACCCCGCCGCCCGCGGTATTGGCTGCGGGAAAGCGCACGCCGTCGGGCAGGAGCAGCGCGGTCCGCACCGGCGCCGTCTCCCCTGCCGGCTGGCGCAGCAGCAGGACGGCGAGCGTCGCCAGAAACAGTATCGCCAGTGCGGCGGTCGCAAGCCACGCCCATCGCGCGCGGGGCGAAGGCGCGACGGCGGCATCCGGGCCGGCCGCCGCAATCCATTCGAGCTGCCGCCGCAGGTCTCCGGCGCTCTGCCACCGTTCCGCGGGATCCTTGGCGAGGCACGCAGACACCAGGCGCTCGAGTGCCACCGGGGCTGTGGGCGCGGCCTGCCGCATGGGCGGCGGCGCCTCGCGCATGATGGCGGCGATCACCGCGGCCTGGCTGCTGCCCTCGAACGCCTTGCGGCCGGTCACCATCTCGTAGATCACCGCGCCGCAGGCGAAGATGTCGGTGCGCTCGTCCGCCGGCTTCCCCTCGAGCTGCTCGGGCGCGAGGTAATGGAGCGTCCCGACGACGCCCGCCGATCCGACTGGCGCGGTATGGGTGGCCGTGTCCGACCAGCCCTCGGGCGCCGGCGACCGGCGATCGACCGCCAGGCCGAAGTCGAGCAGCTTGATTCCCTGGCGCGACACCATGACGTTGCCCGGCTTGAGGTCGCCGTGTGCGATCCCCTGCCGGTGCGCCTTGTCGAGCGCATCGGACATCTGGACGGCGAAGTCGAGGGCGCGCGGCAGCGGCAGCGGCCCGCGTTCGAGCAGCTGCGCCAGCGTCTCGCCTTCGATGTGCTCCATGACCAGGTAGTTCTCGCCGATGTCGTGCAGCGTGCAGATGTGCGGGTGATTCAGCTGCGAGATCGCGCGCGCCTCGCGCTCGAGGCGCGCGCGGAAATCGGCGTCGCGGCCAAGGTCCGGCGACAGCAGCTTGATCGCGACCGTCCGTCCCAGGCGGGTGTCGCGGGCGCGATACACCTCCCCCATCCCACCGGAGCCGATGAGCGATTCGAGTTCGTACGGGCCGAGACGGGTACCGGCAGGCAGCACGTGGCGCTCTGCCAGCGATTATAGGCGGCGGGTGGCGATTGGTAAGATGAGGGTATGGCGCTGACGCTCGACGAAAAGGGCGTGATCGTGGCGTGCCCGCAGTGCCGGCGGGCGAACCGCATTGCCTTCGGCCGCGTCAACGCCGCCACGCGCTGCGCGCAGTGCAAGACCGAGCTGCCCGGCGTCGATGCCCCCGCCGAGGTCCGATCGGTGGCCCAGTTCGACGCGCTGATGTCGCAGTCGGCCGTGCCCGTGCTCGTGGATTTCTGGGCAGCCTGGTGCGGTCCCTGCCGAATGGTGGCGCCGGAAGTCGAGAAGGTGGCCCGCGCCCTGCGCGGCCGGATGCTCGCGGTCAAGGTGAACACGGAGGAACTGCCGCAGCTGGCGGCCGAGTTCAACGTCCGATCGATCCCGCTGCTGGCCGTGTTCCGCGACGGCCACCTGGTCGAACAAGCCGCCGGCGCCATGCCGGCCGCCTCGATCCAGCAGCTCGTCGAGCGGGCGCTTCGGTGAGCGCTCCTCACCTGTTTACCCCGATCACGGTCGGCGGCCTCCACCTCCGCAACCGCATCGTCATCGCGCCGATGTGCCAGTACTCGGCCGACGACGGGCGGGCCGTGGACTGGCATGTCATCCATCTCGGGCAGCTGGCGCTCTCGGGCGCCGCCGTGCTGACCATCGAGGCGACGGCGGTGCTGCCCGAGGGGCGCATCTCACCGCACGATCTCGGCCTCTATTCCGACGATACCGAGGCGGCCCTGGGACGGGCGCTCGAGCAGGTGCGCCGGTGGTCGGACATGCCGATCGGCATCCAGCTCGCGCATGCAGGAAGAAAGGCGTCGACGCGCGTGCCGTGGGAGGGCGGGCGCCAGATTGCGCCGAACGAACCGGGAGGCTGGAACACCGTCGCCCCCTCACCCCTTCCGTTCGCGCCGGGCGACGCCGTGCCGTGGGTGCTTGACCGCGACGGCATGGTCCGCGTCCGCGACGCCTTCGCCGCCGCGGCCAGGCGGGCGGCGCGGCTCGATCTCGCGGCCGTGCAGATCCACAGCGCGCATGGCTACCTGCTCCACCAGTTCCTGTCGCCGCTCGCCAATCGGCGCGACGACGAGTACGGCGGGAGCCTGGAGAACCGCATGCGCTTCCCGCTCGAGGTGTTCGCGGCGGTGCGCGACGCGTTTCCACCCGGACGCCCCGTGTCGGTGCGCATCTCCGCCACGGACTGGGCCGATGGTGGCTGGGACCTGGAACAGACGCTCGCCTTTGTCGACGGCGTGCAGGCGCGCGGCTGCGATGTGATTCATGTCTCGAGCGGCGGCCTCACCCTCGCGCAGCAGATCCCGATCGCGCCCGGCTACCAGGTGCCGTTCGCGCGGGCGGTGAAGCAGGCGACCGGGCTGCCGACGGTCGCCGTGGGGCTGATCACCGGCTTCGACCAGGCCGAGGCGATCCTCGCCAACGGCGACGCCGACCTCATCGCCCTTGCCCGCGGCATGCTCTACGACCCGCGCTGGCCGTGGCACGCGGCCGCCCACTTCGGCGTGCAGATCGACGCGCCGCCGCAATACCGGCGCGCGGCTCCCAGGGAGCACCGCCACCTGTTCGGCTAGCTCGTAACGTACATTTGACATCGTCGTAACAGCGGCACAACGTGCGGCCGTTACAGTCTCGTCATGACGTTGTTACTGATGATCGCTCTCGTGCTCGGCCTTGCCGATGGGGCATTCGCGCAGGCGCCCCTGACGCAGTGGTACCGGAGCGAGACCAACCCTGTCGTCCAGCAGGTCACCTTCACCGGGCGGTTTCAGCACGATTTCCTGGTCCTCGACGCCGACCAGGGCGACCTCAACGAGTCCAACGTGCGGCGGTTGCGCCTGGGACCGCGGGTGACGCTGTTCCGTACGCTGACCCTCCACACCGAAGTCGAGCTCAACCCGCAGGAACGCGACCCGCTGTACGTCCGGCTCACCGACGCCTACCTCCAGTGGACCGCGAACCGCCGGTTCGTGCTGACCGTGGGCAAGCAGGGCGCGCCGTTCACGCTCGACGGCGCCACCTCGTCGAAGGAACTGCTCACGATCGACCGGAGCAATCTGGCCAACAACTTCTGGTTTCCACAGGAGTACCTGCCCGGCCTGAGCGTCTCCGGGCGGGCCTCGCGCTGGACGTATCGGGCCGGCGTCTATTCCGCCGGGGCGATGAACCGGGAGTTCGGCGAGTTCAACGGCAGCTACGCCACCCTCGGCTCCGTCGGCTACGACTTCGCCGAGCGGTTCGGGACGAAAGAAGCGCTGCTCTCGGCCAACTACGTCCACCAGCCGTCCGACGCCGACAACACATTCACGCGACCGCTCGAGCACATCGTGTCGGTGAACCTGAAGCTGGAGTCGGGCCGCTGGGGCGTGAGGACCGACGTGGCCGCGGCCGCCGGCGCCCCCGGTCAGCCGGCCATGCAGGCCGTGACCCTGATGCCGTTCCTCAACCTGACGGCGCGCGTGCAGCCGGTCGCCCGCTACACCTACATCCGGGCCGATGGGCCCAACGGCATCCGGCTCGCCACCTACGAGAGCCGCGTGGCATCCGGCCGTGGCGACCGTTACGACGAACTCTACGTGGGCGCCAACTACTACGTCTCTGGGCACCGCCTCAAGGTGCAGTCCGGACTGCAGTGGGCCAGCCTGACCAACGGCCCGTCGGACGACGAGGTCTACCGGGGCCTGTCATGGACGACTGGCATTCGCGTCGGGTGGTGAGCGTGGTGTCCGGCACTGACGTGCCGGGCTCCGTCAGCGCACTCCGGCACTGAAGTGGCGGGCTCCGTACACCAGGAGCCCGCCACTTCAGTGGCGGAAGCGTCGGTGTAATAGACTGCCTGCAGCCCCCGCGCGCATGCACATTCTCGTTGCCGAAGACGATGCGGACATTGCCGACCTGATCGCGCTGTACGTGCGCAAGGCCGGCTGGACGCCGTACGTCGTGGCGAGCGGCGATGCCGCGCTGGCGCACGCGCGGTCGCAGCCCGTCGATCTCGTCGTGCTCGACCTCATGCTGCCGGGCCTGAGTGGCCTCGAAGTCTGCCGGGCCCTGCGCGCCGATCGGGCCACCGCGGCGCTGCCGATCATCATGGTGACCGCAAGGGCGGACGAGTCGGACCGGATCACCGGGCTCGACCTCGGCGCCGATGACTACGTGGCCAAACCGTTCGGCCCCAACGAGCTCGTCGCCCGAATCCGGGCGCTGCTGCGCCGCACGCGGCCCAGCGAGGCCGGCGCCGAACCGACCACGCTCCGCCTCGGGCCCCTTGAAATGGACCTGGCCACCCACACCGTCACCGACGGGGGTCGGGAGGTGAAGCTCGCCGCCAAGGAGTTCCTGCTGCTGCAGTATCTCCTTCAGCATCGCGGGCGCGTGCTGTCGCGCGATCTCCTGCTCGGCGACGTGTGGGGGTATCGCTACACCGGGGGCACGCGCACGGTCGACGTGCACGTGCGCCGGCTGCGCGAGAAGTTTCCTGTCCTCGTCGACGCCCTGGTCACCGTCAAGCAGTTCGGCTACAAGCTGGTGGACCCCGCCGCCCTCGCCGGGGACTGACCGCGCGTGAGCACCAGCTTCCGCACGAAGGTGTTCGTGGCCTCCGTCTCGGCGGCCGCCGTGTCGCTGGCCATCGTCGCGATGCTCCTGTCGTGGCAGGTGCGCGAGCGGCAGCGCGAGGCGGTGGCCCAGCGGCTGACGGAAGAGGCGCGTCTCATCGCCGACCTGCTCGCCGCCGCGCCGGCCCTGGCCGGGGCTGCCCTCGACGAGGAGGCGAATCGCCTGGGGCAGTACAGCGCGAGCCGCGTCACGCTCATCGCCGAGGACGGGCGGGTGGTCGGCGACTCGACCCAGACGCTGGCACAGCTCGAGGCACTCGATAACCACCTCAATCGGCCGGAGGTCGCCGCGTCCCGCGACTCGGGCCTCGGCATCAGCCGCCGCTTCAGCACGACGCTGGGCGCGGATCTCCTGTACGTCAGCGCCCGCACCACGCATCCGGCCGTGCGCTATGTCCGTGTCGCCCTGCCGCTGACCGACATCGAGAGCCAGCTCGCCGGCATCCGCACCCTGACCCTGGTGGCGCTCGCCACGGCGGTCCCCGTGGCGCTGCTCATCGCCTGGGCGTTCTCGGCGCCGCTCGGCCGCCGCGTGCGGCACATTTCGGCGGTCGCCCGCCGCTACAGCGCCGGCGACTTCTCGGCGTCGGGGTCGGACTACGGCCACGACGAGCCCGGCATCGTCGCCCGCGCGCTCGATACCTCGGCGCGGGAGCTGGCCGGCCGCATCGAGGAACTGTCGCGCGATCGCGCCCGCACCGACGCCATCCTCACCGGGATGGTCGAGGGGGTGCTGGTCGTGGATCGGGACGGCCGCCTGCAGCTGCTCAACCGCGCCGCGCAACGGATGTTGCAGATCGACACCGCCGTCCAGGGCCGCAAGTATCTCGAGGTCATCCGCCACCCCGACATCGCCGCGCTCCTTGGCAGCGCCCTGCGGCAGGAACCGGTCGCCGCGCGCGAGCTGGTGCTCTCGCGCGACCCGGGACGCACGTTCATCGCCCGCGCCGCCTCCGTCTCGGCCGACGGCGGTGGCGGCTCGGTGCTGGTGCTGCACGACGTGACCGACCTGCGCGCGGCCGACCGCATCCGCCGCGATTTCGTCGCCAACGTCTCGCACGAGCTGCGCACGCCGCTGACCGCGATTCGTGGCTACCTCGAAGCGCTGGAAGAGGAATCAGGCCAGGGCGATGCGGCGCGCTTCCTCGAAGTCATCTCCCGGCAGACCCGCCGGATGGAGCGCCTGGTCACCGACCTCCTCCACCTGGCCCGGCTCGACGCCCGTCAGGAGACCCTGGATGTCGTACCGTGCGACATGGGCGAGGCGTTCCGATCCGTCGTCACCGACCTCGCACCGGCCATCGACCAGAAGCGGCAGCGCATCGTCATCGACGCCGGGACCGGGTCCCGGCCAGTCGACGCCGACCCGGCGAAGCTGCATGCCATTCTCCGCAACCTGGTCGAGAACGCCGTGAACTACTCACCCGACGGAGCCGAGATTCGTCTCGAGGCCGCGCCGCAGGACGAGGCATGCGTCATTCGGGTGATCGACTCCGGTCCCGGCATCCCGCCGGGCGACCTCATGCGCGTCTTCGAGCGCTTCTATCGCGTGGATCGCTCGCGCTCGCGGCCCGGCACAGGACTCGGACTCGCGATCGTCAAGCACCTGGTCGAGCTGCACGGGGGCCGTGTCGAGGCGGCCAACCGGCCCGAAGGCGGCGCCATCTTTACGGTTGTCCTGCCGAGGCGCCAGCCGGACGCCGACGTTACACGGAATTAACATCGCAGAAATTCCGGCGAAACTCCTGTCCGCTACCGTCGAGATATGACGTATGGACTTCGTTTCGGCATCCTGTTTCTGGCGGCGGCGATGGCGGCGTGCGGCGGGGGCAGCCCCTCGGAGCCGGTCACGCCTGGTTCGTCGGGAGACGCCGGTCAGATCAACGGCGCCGGCGCAACCTTTCCGAACCCGATCTACTCGAAGTGGTTCACCGAGTACAACGCCATCCACCCGGACGTGCGGATCAACTACCAGCCGATCGGATCGGGCGGCGGTATCCGGCAGGTGACGGCCCAGACGGTGTTCTTCGGCGCCACCGACGGCCCGATGACCGATGAGCAGCTGGCCATGGCGCCCGGGCCGATCCTGCACCTGCCCACCGTGCTCGGCGCGGTCGTGCCGGTCTACAACCTCGCGGGCGTGGCGTCACCCCTGAACTTCAGCGGCCCGGTGCTCGCCGACATCTTCCTCGGCAAGGTCACGCGCTGGAACGACCCGGCGCTCGCGCGGCTCAACCCGGGCGTCACCCTGCCCGACAGCGCCATCACCGTTGTGCACAGGTCGGACGGATCGGGCACGAGCTACATCTTCGTCGACTACCTGGCGAAGGTCTCGCCCGAGTGGAAGGAAAAGGTCGGCGTCAACACCTCGGTGAGCTGGCCGGTCGGCGTCGGTGGCAAGGGCAACGAGGGGGTCGCCGGACTCGTGTCACAGACGCCAGGGGCGATCGGCTACGTCGAGCTGATTTACGCGCTCCAGAACGACATCGCCTACGGCGCCGTGCAGAACGCCACCGGCGAGTTCGTCCGGGCCTCGATCGACAGCGTCACGAAGGCGGCCGAGGGGGCCGCGCCCGAGATGCCCGCCGACTTCCGCGTGTCGATCACCAACGCGCCCGGCGCCGGCGTCTACCCGATCGCCTCGTTTACCTGGATGCTGCTCTACGAGGCGCCGCAGGATCTGGCCAAGTCGGGGGTGATGGTCGACTTCATGCGCTGGGCGCTTACCGACGGCCAGAAGTACGCGGCCGAGATCGGGTACGCGCCGCTGCCGGCCAACGTCATCGAGCGCGAGATGGCCGCGCTGAACCGCATCAAAGTCGGCTAGTTTGCGGGCGCGCGACCTCGGGTTCCGGCTGACGACGGGCGCGTTCGCGCTGCTGCTCGCCGCGATCGTCATCGCCATTGGCGTCGAGCTGACGCGCCAGTCGGCGCTCTCCATCGACCGGTTCGGGTTCGACTTCTGGCGCACCGAGCGGTGGGACCCGGTCGCCGGCGAGTACGGCGCCCTCCCCTTCATCTGGGGCACGCTCTACTCGTCGGTGCTCGCCCTCCTGCTGGCGGCGCCGGTGGCGCTCGGCATCGCCATCTTCGTGTCGGAGCTCTGCCCCGCCTGGCTGCGCACCCCGCTCGTGTTCCTGACCGAGCTGCTGGCCGCCATCCCGTCGATCGTCTACGGGCTCTGGGGGATCTTCGTCCTGGTGCCGGCGGTGCGCACCCTCGAGGCCGCGGTGCCGGAGTCGTGGCGCGTGCTGCCGATCTTCGCGGGGCCGCCGCTCGGGGTCGGCATGCTGGCGGCGGCGCTGATCCTCGCCATCATGGTCATTCCTTTCACGTCGTCGATTGCGCGCGAGGTGCTGCGTACCGTGCCGCTGGCGCAGCGCGAGGCGGCGTATGCCCTTGGCGCCACGCCGTTCGAGGCGATCCGCGCGGCCGTCTTTTACGCGCGCACCGGCATCGTCGGCGCCATCATGCTCGGCTTCGGCCGGGCCCTGGGCGAGACGATGGCGGTAACGATGGTGATTGGCAATAACCCGCAGGTGTCGGCTTCGCTGTTCGCGCCGCAGTACACGATGGCGGCGGTGATCGCCAACGAGTTCACCGAGGCGGCCGACTCGCTGTACCTGTCGGCGCTCGTCGAGATTGGCCTGGTCCTGTTCGTCATCACGCTGATCGTGAACGCCATGTCGCGGCTCCTCATCTGGAGCATGGCGCGATGACCCGCGACGCCCGCCGCCACCTGCGCTCCAGGCTGTTCGTCGCCGCCTGCGCGCTGGCCGTCATCGTCGCGCTGGTGCCGCTGGCGCTCATCCTGTTCTTCGTCGTCAGCCAGGGGATTCAGGCGCTGACGCCGTCGTTCTTCACCAGCATGCCGGCGCCAGTCGGCGAGCCGGGCGGCGGCATGCTGAACTCGATCGTCGGCACGCTGATGCTGACCGGCATCGCTGCAGCGATGGCGATTCCGATTGGCGTCGTCAGCGGCATCTACATGTCGGAATACCCGGGCACGCGGTTCACCGCCCTTGTCCGCTTCGCTGCCGACACGCTCAACGGCGTGCCGTCGATCGTCATCGGCGTCTTCGCCTACGGCGTGGCGGTGCTGCCGTTCCGCCAGTTCAGCGCTCTCGCCGGCGGCCTGGCGCTGGGGATCATGATGATCCCGATCACCGCCCGGACCACCGAAGAACTGCTGCTGCTCGTGCCCGGCTCGATGCGCGAGGGGGCGCTGGCCCTTGGCGCGACACGCGCGCGGGCGGTCTTCACCGTCATCGTGCCGGCGGCGCTGCCGGGCATCGTCACCGGCATCGTGCTGGCGCTGGCACGGATTGCCGGCGAGACGGCGCCGCTGCTGTTCACGTCGTTCAACAACCGATTCTTCACGGCCGACGTCACCGAGCCGGTGTCGTCGATCACCGTGCAGGTCTTCACCTACGCGATATCGCCGTACGAGGACTGGCACCGGCAGGCGTGGGCCGGTTCGCTCGTCCTGGTCATGTTCGTGCTGATCTGCTCGCTGCTGGCACGGATGGCCGTCGCCCGGGTGGCGCGCATCAGGGGTCAATAGCGTGGCGGACACGACACACAAGATCGACGTCGAGCGGCTGTCCTTCTTCTACGGCGAGAAGCAGGCGCTCTACGATATCAACCTGGCGATCCAGCCCAACGTGGTGACGGCCTTCATCGGCCCCTCCGGGTGCGGCAAGAGCACGTTCCTCCGCACGCTGAACCGGATGAACGACATCATCCCGGGAGCCCGGGTGGCCGGCCGCGCCTGCCTGGACGGGGAAGACATCTACGCGGCCGGTGTCGACCCAGTGGCGCTGCGGCGGCGTGTCGGCATGGTGTTCCAGAAGTCGAACCCGTTCCCGAAGTCGATTTTCGACAACGTCGCCTACGGCCTGCGAATCAATGGCCTGGCCCGCGACCGATCGGAGCTGGCCGGCCGCGTCGAAGAAAGCCTGCGCCAGGCGGCGCTGTGGGACGAGGTGAAGGACCGGCTCCACGACTCGGCGCTCGCCCTCTCCGGCGGCCAGCAGCAGCGGCTGTGCATCGCGCGGGCGCTGGCGGTGAAGCCCGACGTCCTGCTCATGGACGAACCAGCATCGGCACTCGATCCGATTGCCACGCAGCGCATCGAGGAACTCGTCTACGACCTGAAGTCGACGTACACGATCGTCATCGTGACCCACAACATGCAGCAGGCGGCGCGGGTATCCGACTTCACGGCGTTCTTCTGGCTCGGCAAGCTGGTCGAGTACGGCCGCACCGACCGGATGTTCACGGCGCCTGCCGAAAAACTCACCGAAGACTACGTAACCGGGAGGTTCGGGTAATGGACAAGCACGTCCGGCACTTCCAGGAGGAGCTGGAGGAGCTCCAGGCGCGGCTGCTGGCAATGGGCGGCCTGGCCGAGGAACAGGTCCGGCTGGCCGTCGACAGCCTCGTCTCGCGCGACGTGCCGCGGATCGACCGGGTGCTGCACGGCGACGGCCCGATCAACGAGCTGCATATCGAGATCGACGGCCGCTGCTTCCGGCTGCTGGCGCTGCACCAGCCGATGGCCATCGACCTGCGCGCCATCGTCGCCGCCGTCAAGATCAACGTCGACCTCGAACGCGTGGGCGACCTGGCGATCAACATCGCCGAAGCGGCCGCGCGCTATGCCACGCATCCGCCCGTGAAGCAGCTGATTGACATCCCGCGGATGGCCACCCTGGCGCAGGCCATGCTCCGCGACGCGCTCGATGCCTACGTGAAGCGCGACACCGAGCTCGCCCGCCGGGTCCTGAACACCGACGATGAGCTCGATGCGCTGAAGACGCAGGTGTTTCGCGAGCTGCTCACTTACATGCTGCAGGACCCCAGGACCATCGAGCCGGCGCTGGATCTGATCCTGGTCTCGCGGCACCTGGAACGCATCGGCGACCATGCGACCAACGTCGCCGAGGACGTGATCTTCATGGTGTCCGCGCAGGACGTGCGCCACCCGCCCCCCGCGGGTCGACCTTAGTCCGGGATTTCCGCTTCCACCAGCTTGGCCAGCAGGGTCAGCGACTCCTGCCACCCGAGCACGCAGGCTTCCGCCGGAATCGCGTCCGGGATCCCTTC
Organism: Vicinamibacterales bacterium; assembly: GCA_050247255.1. GTDB lineage: Bacteria > Acidobacteriota > Vicinamibacteria > Vicinamibacterales > UBA2999 > JBFWUM01. Next base: position 20,826 of record JBFWUM010000061.1, read on the forward strand.
CTGGACGATGTGCACTTCGGTGCCGACCAGGATCTTCTTCAGGGTCACGGCGACGCGCATCTCCCCCGGCAGGTTCGGATCGTCGAAGCGGTCGGTCCAGCGGATGCGCTCGTTCGGCACCAGCTCCAGGTACTCGCCCCCGAACGAGTGGCTCTTGCCCGACGTGAAGTTGGTGAACGACATCTTGTAGGAGCCGCCGACACGGGCATCCATGTGGTGGACCTTGCCGGTGAAGCCGTTGGGCGGCAGCCACTTGACCATGGCATCGGCATCGAGGAACGCGCGGTAGACCCGATCAGGGGTCGACTTCAGCACGCGGTGGAACTGGACGGTATTCGGCATCTTCGGCTCCTTCGGCGCTTGGCCGTGTGTATGGATTCTGATGCTTTGACGGCCGGGAGCGGCCGAAATCATCGGTCGGGCAATCCGCCGGCGCGCCGTTGTCGTTTTATCAGGTGGCGCCGCGAATGCCGACTCCACAGGGGGACCGCTGACCAATCTCACTTCGCTTCCACCCGAACCGTATGCATCGGCCCGGTTCTACCCCAATGAAGGCTCGCTGGCGCGCATCGTGGCGGATTTCCTGACGGATGGCTTCCGTGCCGGGAGCCCGGGCATTGTCGTCGCGACCGTCCCCCACTGCTCCGACGTCGTCCGCGAGCTGTCGCATCGCACAATCGACGTCGAGGCGCTGCAGCGCTCACGCGACCTGCTCATGCTCGATGCCGACCAGGTCCTTTCCACGTTCATGGTGGACGGGGAGCCCAACGGCGAGAAGTTCAACAAGTCACTGACCGAAATTGTCGAGCTTGGACGGGGCGGCCAGCGCTCCGGGCCGATACGGTTGTTCGGCCAATTGATCGATGTGCTGTGGCAGCGGGGCCAGCGCGAGGCGGCCATCCGCCTCGAGCTGCTCTGGAACCAGCTGGGCTGCGAGCAACCGCTCCTCTGCGCCTACGCCGTGGGGCACTTCTACAAGGGGTTGGGGCTGCATGGATAGATGGACCACGTATGCCTGCCCCGAGTGCGACGGCGGCGCAATCGTCCGCTCGGTGAGGGCCGATGCCACGACCTTCGGCTGTCCCGGCTGCGGCCGGGAATGGACGGCTCGGCGAATGCCAACGGACGCCGAGGCGGCGCCCATCCGCCAACGGTCGAGGCAACAGCACGCCGAGGGGTTCTACCGCGACGGATTTGGCTCAGAGCCCGTTGTCGAGCCGCCAGATGTGTTGTAAGAAATTTAGGGATGGATGCGACGCCCCTGGTTCCGGACCACGAACGGTCGCCCGGCACCCTCGGCGAGGTCCTGTACGCGGAGCCATCCGCGAGTCTTGTGTCCGAAGCGGACTGGGTGCGCCTGGTCCGCGCGGTGGCCGACAAAGATCAGCGGGCGCTGCACGCGCTCTACCAGCGGGCGCACCGCGCCGCCTTCACCTTCGCCCTGCGCCTTACCGGGAACCGCGAGACGGCCGAGGAAGTGACCCTCGACGTGTTTCACGAGGTGTGGCGGCGCGCGTCAGGCTACGAGGAATCCGCCGGGACCGTGCTTGGCTGGATCATGAATCAGGCCCATTCGCGCAGCGTCGACCGCCTTCGGTTCGACCAGCGGCGAAAGCGGGTCATGCCCGTGAACGGCTCGCAGCCGCCCGCCGCCACGGCTGCGGACCCTGCGGATCTGGCGGCGTCCGAGCAA
>JBFWUM010000062.1:0-20079 GCA_050247255.1 Vicinamibacterales bacterium
GTCAGCACCGTCACCCGCAGCACGTCGGTGTCCTCGCGGCCGGCGCGGAAGTAGTCGCTCAGCGCCTGGCGCTCGGCGTCGCGGCTGCCGACGATGAAGCCGTGCTCGATCAGCGTGTCGATCGTTTCGCGCTCGGTGGTATCGAACGCCGTGTCTCCCTGCGCGACGCGGTCGATGAGGCCGGTGACATCCGGCGAAACCAGCAGCTGGGCGTCGGAGAAGGTGTTCATCAGGAACACCTCGTTGCGCTCGGGCAGCGGCACGTGAACGTTGAATTGCGACGGTTGCATGGCAGTCCTCGACCCTGCGGACACACGACGTCCGTACTGATCCCACTCGCGTGTCAGCGTGAAACGTGGAAGTTCGGCCCGCGCTGCGGCTCAGCGCGGTTCGACCAGGCAGGGAGCAACGCGCATACCAGCCCGGCTTTGCACACTTTGCGCGGCGGGGTTGCAGAAATTGCGAAGGGAACGCCGGTTCCGGCAGGCAACTCGCATGGCGTCAGCCACGCGCGCACGGCTAACGCGTAGGACGCCCGGTTCCGGCCCGGAAGCCGTGAGGTCGCGCGAATTGATTACAAAACAGGGTTTTCCCGATCGGCCAATTTCTTGACCGCTGCGGACAACTCCTTGCCGGAGGTCTATCCAATTGACGGATTGACGAAGTGACGAATTGACGGATTGCGGGGACGACCCGCCCGCGGCGAAGTGCTGGGCGACACCTTCGTCAATTCGTCAACCCGTCAATTCGTCAATTCGTCAATCGATTTAGTTGCCGCGGATCCGGCGCGCCAGCTCGCGAATGTCGAGCCGATCCATCTTGAACTTGAGGGTGCTCAGCGGAATGCCCAGCGCCTTGGCGGTCGCGGTGACGTTCCAGCTGCCCTTCTCGAGCGCCCGGATGATGAAGTTCCGCTCGAAGGTCGTGACCGCGCGCTCCAGCAGGTTCTCCGACCCCGGCTCCTCGGTATCGAGCTGCGCGACGTGGAACTCGTACGGCAGGTCCTCGTCGGTGATCCACTCCTTGTCGGTGACGGCGACGAGCCGCTCGACCAGGTTCTCGAGCTCGCGGATGTTCCCCGGCCACCAGTAGGCGCCGAGAATGCGCATGGTCGAATCGGCGATCCCCTGGACGTTCTTGCGGAACTTCCGGTTGTAGCGGCTGAGGAAGAAGCGCGCGAGCGCGGGCAGGTCCTCGATGCGGTCGCGCAGCGCCGGCATGCGGATCGGAATGACGTTCAGCCGGTAATAGAGGTCCTCGCGGAAGGTCCCTTCCTTCACGGCCTTCTCGAGGTCGATGTTGGTGGCGGCGATCAGCCGGAACTCGGTCCGGATCGGGTGCGTGCCGCCGACGCGCTCGATCTCCCCCTCCTGGATCGCGCGCAGCAGCTTTGCCTGCAGCTCGTAGCGGAGGTCGCCGATCTCGTCCAGGAACAGCGTGCCGCCGCTGGCCAGCTCGAACTTGCCCAGCTGCTGCCGGACGGCGCCGGTGAACGCGCCCTTCTCGTGGCCGAAGAGCGTGCTTTCGACGAGGTCCTTGGGGATGGCCGCCAGGTTGACCGGCACGAACGGCTTGGTGGCGGCGCCGGACTCGCGATGGATCAGCCGCGCCAGCAGTTCCTTGCCGGTGCCGCTCTCGCCGAGGATCAGCACGGTCGCCGAGAGCCGGCCGACCTTCTGCACCAGCTCGATGATCTCGCGCGTCGTCCGGCTCGGGCCGACGATGAACTCGCGGTCGTTCTGCTCGGCGACCTCCGCGGTGAGCCGCATGACATGGCGGCTGAGGTCCTGGCGCTCGCTGGCGTTGGCGACCAGCCGGCTGACGCCGTCGAAGTCGAAGTCCTTGGAGATGTAGTGATACGCGCCGTGGCGCATGGCCTCGATGGCGGCATCGAGCTCCTTGAGCACCGAGATGACGATCACCTCGACGTAGGCGTAGTTCTCCTTGACGATCTTCAGGACCTCGAAGCCGCTGATGCCCGGCAGGCGGACGTCGAGCAGCATCAGGTCGACGTCTTCCTTCTCCATGATCTGCAGCGCCGCCTCGCCGGTCGCGGCGCGGAGCACGCGATAATCGCGCCGCAGCACGGCCAGCAGCGTGTCACGCATTCCCTCGTCATCGTCGACGATGAGCACGGTCTTGCGGCGGTCGGTCATGGAAGGGGGCGAGTATACCCGCGGCGGCGCACCGCGCGAAGGCAGTTGCCTTGACACTCTCGAATTGCGTTCGCTAAGGTACCAAGCGGGACGGAAGAACGCGCGAGATGACGCTCCTCTGGTTCGTCGCAGGCGCGTCGCTGATCGCGGCGCTGCTGGCCCTGTGGCAGGCGCGGCGCGCCGCCGCCAAGCTGGAGCAGCTGTCGCAGCTGTACTGGGAACTGAAGTATCAGTACGGCGAGCAGCGGGTGCAGCTGCAGCGGCTGGCCGGCGAGGCGCCCCCCCCGCCCGCGGCCGCCCCGCCGCGGAGTCCTACCGAGGCATTCGTCCCGCTGTCAAACCTCAAACGCTGACAAAATGGTAATGGGGTCGGGAGTCATTTCTTGGGGACACCCGCCTCGCAGGAGAAGTTTTGGCTAACGCATACGACGTGGTGGTGATTGGTGCGGGTACGGGCGGCTACGTGGCTGCCATCCGCGCGTCGCAGCTCGGGCTCAAGGTCGCGGTCGTCGAGAAGCAGAAGGCCCTTGGCGGCACGTGCCTGATCTGGGGCTGCATTCCGACGAAGGCCCTTCTCGAGCACGCCCACGCGCTGAAGGTGGTGCAGAACGCCAAGGAGTGGGGGATCGCGCTCCCCGCTGGTACCCCGGCGATCGATCTCGGGGCGGTACAGACGCGCAAGGACAAGATCGTCACCGGGCTGACCAAGGGGATCGAGTTCCTGTTCAAGAAGAACAAGATCGACTGGATCAAGGGGACGGCGCGCATCCCGAAGCCGGGCATGGTCGAGATCGTCGAGGGTGATAAGCAGACGCTCCAGGCGAAGGAGATCATCATCGCCACCGGCTCGCAGCCGCGCAGCATTCCCGGCATCGCGATCGACCACAAGCAGATCATCACCAGCGACGAGGCGATCCACCTGAAGGAGGTGCCGAAGTCGATGATCATCCTCGGCAGCGGCGCCGTCGGCGTCGAGTTCGCGTCGATCTACCGGCGCTTCGGCACCGAGGTCACGATCATCGAGCTGCTGCCGCGGCTGGTGCCGGTCGAGGACGAAGCGGTGTCGGCGGAGCTGGAGAAGTCGTTCAAGAAGCAGGGCATCAAGGCGCTCACCGGCACGAAGGTCACCAAGGCGACCGCCGGCGCCAAGGGGGTCGACGTCGAGGCGCAGACCGCCGACGGCAAGACCCAGAAGCTGTCCGCCGAGCTGCTGCTCGTGGCGACCGGGCGCGGGCCGGTCACGGCCGGCCTCGGCGTCGAGGGGCTCGGCCTCGAGATGGATCGCGGCTACATCAAGGTCGATGCGCAGTACCGCACGACCGTGCCCGGGATTTCCGCGATTGGCGACGTCGTCACGCTCGGGACGGGGCCCCATCCGCAGCTCGCCCACGTGTCGTCGGCGGAAGGGATCATCGCGGCCGAGCGGATTGCCGGCCGCCAGACGCACGCGATCAACTACGATCACGTGCCCGGCTGCACGTATTGCGACCCGGAAATCGGGAGCGTCGGCCTGACCGAGGCGGAGGCGAAGAAGCGCGGCTACGACGTGCGCGTCGGCACGTTCCCGTTCGGCGTGCTCGGCCGGGCGAAGATGGCGGCCGAGGGCGAAGGGTTCGTCAAGATCGTCGCCGACAAGAAGTACGACGAGGTGCTCGGCGTCCACATGATCGGCCCGCGCTCGACGGAGCTCGTCGCGGAAGCGGTGCTCGCGCTGCGCCTCGAGTGCACGGTCGAGGAGCTGATTAACACGATTCACGCGCACCCGACGTTCTCGGAAGCGGTGGCCGAAGCGGCGCATGCCACGCACGGCGCCGCCATCCACATGTAGAGCTGCGCCATGCCCACACCCGTCGTGATGCCCCAGATGGGGGAATCGATCGCCGAAGGCACCATCGTCCGCTGGATCAAGAAGGTCGGCGACGCGGTGGATCGCGACGAGCCGCTGTTCGAGATCTCCACCGACAAGGTCGATGCCGAGATCCCGTCGCCGGCGGCGGGTGTCCTCACCGAGATCAAGGTCAAGGAAGGCGAGACCGTTGCCGTGGAGGCGGTGGTCGCGACGATAGGCACCAGGGAAGAGGCGGCCGCCGCGCCCGCGGCAGCGGCTCCCGCCGCGCGCCCGCAGGAGCCCGGCACTTCAGTGCCGGCCCCGTCGGCAGCGAAGCAGCAGGGCGACGGCTCGTCAGCCTCGGTTCACGCCGAGATTCCCGCGAAGCCGGCGGCGAGCGAGCCGTCGAAAGACGACCTGCGCCGCCAGAAGTCGTCGCCGCTGGTGCGCAAGATCGCCAAGGAGAACCAGGTCGACATCAGCCAGATCGAAGGATCCGGCATCGGCGGGCGGGTGACGAAGGCCGACATCCTCGGCTACATCGAAGGCAAGCCGGAGGACGCGCCGGCCATCCACCATCCACCATACACCACCCGCGACGACGTCCGGCCGCTGTCGGTGATGCGCAAGAAGATCGCCGAGCACATGGTGCTGAGCCGGCGGACGTCTGCGCATGTGCACACGGTGTTTCAGGTCAATTTCTCGACCGTCGAGAAGATCCGGCAGCAGCAGAAGGCGGAGTACGAGCGGCTCGGCGCAAAGCTGACCTACATGGCGTTCATTGCCAAGGCGGTGGTGAACGCGCTGCACAAGCACCCGCTGCTCAACTCCTCGCTCGACGGCGACAGCGTTATCTACCGGAAGGACGTGAACCTGGGGATCGCGGTGGCGCTCGAGGGCGGCTTGATCGTGCCGGTCATCAAGAACGCCGACGAGCGCAACCTGCTCGGGCTGACGCGCGCCATCGCCGACGTCGCCGAGCGAGCGCGCACGAAGCAGCTGAAGCCGGAGGAGGTGCACGGCGGCACCTTCACCATCACCAACCCGGGCCAGTCCGGCGCGCAGTTCGGGCTGCCGATCATCAACCAGCCGCAGGTCGCCATTCTCGGCGTCGGCACCATCGAGAAGCGGCCGGTCGTGATTGACGATGCGATTGCGATCCGGACGATGGGGTACCTCGCGCTCGGGTTCGACCACCGGCTGGTCGACGGTGCGGCCGCCGATGCGTTCATGGCCGACGTGAAGGACGGCCTCGAGCGCTTTGCGCTTACAGATTCGTAAGGGGGTCGGGAGTCATTTCTTGAGGACACCCATCGGGAGTGTCCTCAAGAAATGACTCCCGACCCCCTTACAATTCGGAAACTGGGCGTCGTCCGGTACGCCGAGGCGCTCGCGCTGCAGCGGGCGCTCGTCGAGGACCGCAAGGCCGGGCGCATTCCAGACACCCTCCTCCTGCTGCAGCACCCCCCGGTCATCACGCTTGGCGTCAAGGGCGACGGCGGCCGCTCGCACGTGCTGGCGACGCCGGAGCGGCTGGCGGAACTCGGCATCGAGCTGCACGAGACCGGGCGCGGCGGCGACGTGACCTACCACGGCCCGGGCCAGGTCGTCGGCTATCCGATCCTCGACCTCAAGCCAGATCGCTGCGACGTGCATCGCTACGTGCGCGACATCGAAGACGTGATGATTCGCACGTGCGCCGACTACGGAATCACGGCCGGCCGCATCACGGGCCTGACCGGCACCTGGGTGGGACACGAGAAGATCGGCGCCATCGGCATCCGCATCTCGCGCTGGGTCACGAGCCATGGCTTCGCGTTCAACGTGAGCACGAACCTGGATCACTTCAACCTGATCGTGCCGTGCGGGATCGCGGATCACGGCGTGACGTCGCTTGAGCGGGCCACCGGACGCCGCATCCCGATCGAGGACGTCGAGCGCGCCCTGGCGGCTCACGTTGTTGAGCTGTTTGGCAGGGGCACCCCGTAAAGGGGCGCGCTACGGCTGGCGCTGAACGATGGCTTCGGCCACGCCGCGCAGCTTGACGCCGGTGACCTCGATGCGCACGCCGCCGTAGGTCACCACGTCGCCGACGACCGCCGGCCGCCCGAGCTCCACCAGCACCAGCCCGCTGACGGTCGTGACCCGCGGCCGCTCCACCGACACCCCCAACGCCTCGCTCACCTCGTTCAGCCGCACCGTGCCGCGCACGTGCAGGCGCCCTTCACTGTCCTTGCGGATCGCCGTCCTGCCGCGCCCTTCGTCGATCTCGCCGACGACCTCCTCGAACAGGTCCTCCATCGTGACGACGCCGGCGGTGCCGCCGTGCTGATCCATGACGACCGCCATCTGCGATTGTGACCGGCGCATGGCGCCGAGCACTTCGTCCAGGTACGACGGCCCGGCGATGTAGGGCAGCGACCGCGCGCTGGCGGCCGACACGGGCCGGTTGGCAATCAGGTGACGGAGCACGTCCTTGATGTGCACGCTGCCGATGATGTTGTCGAGATCGCCGGCATAGACGGGATACCGCGTGTGCGGAGTGGAGCGCACGATGGCGCGCAGCTCGTCGGGCCCGGCGCCAACGGGAATGCCCGCCACCAGCACGCGCGGCACCATCACCTCACCTGCCGTCAGATCGCCAAACTCGAACAGCTCGCGCAGGATGCGGCCGGCCTCGCCGCGCAGCAGCCCGCCTTCCTGGCTCTCCTTGATGATGAACTGCAGCTCGGCGCTCGAGTGATAACGCTCGGAGTCGACCTCCTGGCGGCGTACGCCGATCAGCCGCAGCACCGCGTTGCCCATGCCGTTCAGCAGCGCCACGAACGGCAGGACAAGCCGTTCGAGTGCCTCGATGGCGGGGGAGACGAACAGCACCGTCCTGTCCGCGCTCTGGAGCGCCAGCGCCTTCGGCACCATCTCGCCGAGCACGATGTGGAGGTAGGTCAACGCCGTGATGGCGAGCGCCGTTGCCACCGTGTGCGCCGCAACCCACTGGTAGGCCTCCAGCGGTTGAAGCCAGCCGGCGATCCACTCGGCCAGGGCGTGCTCGCCGTACATCCCGAGGCCGAGGCTTGCCACGGTAATGCCGATCTGCGTCGTCGCGATGAACCGGTCCTGTCGCCTCGGATCCTCCTGGATGCGCGCGACGCGGTGCGCCAGGCGGCTGCCCTGCGCCGCCTGGTGTTCGATCGCGGCGCGCGGCGCGCCGACGATGGCGAACTCGGCGGCGACGAACAGGCCGTTGGCGAGCACGAGCAGCAGGATGATGGCAATCGGGACGAGGAACTCCATTTACCTCGCCTCCGCTTCCGCCGGCCGCGCCACGCGCGTCGCGACTACTGTCTCGACCGCGCGTCCGGACACGCGCTCGACGACGAACTCGAAGTCGCCGGCTGTCACGCGCTCGCCGGCTACAGGGAGATGTCCCAATTCGGCCGTGATGAAGCCGGCCACCGTGGTGGCATCGCTCTCCCAACGCGTCCCCAGCGCCGCCGCCGCATCGTCAACCGCCATCGCGCCGGGCAGCCGGTATCGATCGGGCCCAATCTCCTCGGCCGACGGTGACGCCGGCTTGAATTCGTCGCCAAGCTCGCCGAGGAATTCTGACAGGACATCGTCGAGCGTGAGGAGGCCCGACGTGCCGCCGAACTCGTCGGTGACCAGCGACTGGTGCGTGCGCCGTTCGCGGAAGTGCCGCAGGACGCGATCGGCCGTGACGCTCTCGTGGACGCTGGAGATCGGGCGCATGACGGTCGCCAGGGTTGCATCCGATCGCTCGCTGGCCAGCCAGCGCACAAGGTCCTTGGTGTGAAGGATGCCGACGACGTTGTCGAGCGAGCCGCGGTGGACCGGCAGCCGCGAATACGGACTCTGCGCGACGATGCCGACCACCTGGTTGAGCGGCGTGTTGACGTCGAGGGCCTGGATGCGGGTCCGCGGCACCATCAGCTGCTTCGCCTGGCGCAGGTTCAGGCGCAGCGCGCGCTGCAGGCGCCGATGTTCGTCCGGCTCGAGCAGCCCGCCGTCGCGGCTGTCGGCGATCAGCAGCTCGATCTCTTCCGGCGAGTGGATGTGCCGGTGCCCGTGCTGCTCGGCGCCGAGCAGGCGCAGGATCGCGAGCCCGCTGCCGTTGAGCAGCTTGATGAACGGCCGCATGACCCAGAGCGAGGGAACCATCGGCACCAGCGTGTAGAGCGCCGCCTGGGTGGGAAACTGCAGCGCCATCGACTTTGGCACGAGCTCGCCGAAGATGACCTGGAAGACAGTCAGCACCACCAGGACGACGATCGCTGACGTGGACTGCGCCGCGACATCCTGCAGGCCGCCGAGCGACGCGAACACCGGCGTCAGCCAGACTGCAATCGTCGCCTGCGCATAGGCGCCAAGGACCAGGCTCGAAATCGTGATGCCGATCTGGCAGGCGGCGATGTAGCGGTCGAGGGCGGCCGGCGAATCGAGGATCGGCAGCAGCCAGGCGGCAAGCGGGTTGCCCTCGCCGGCCAGCTCCTGGATGCGGGTGCGGCGAACGCTGACCGCCGCGAATTCCGCCCCGACGTAGATGGCGTTCACCAGGATGAGCGCCGTGACCACGAGGATCGCCGTGAGGACCACCGGCCCCTATCGTACCTGTGGCTTCCATCTTCAGGCGGAAGAGGTGGCGGGAATAAGACCTAATTGGTCGGTGTTCTACCTGCCACGAGGCCAAAAATGGAGAGACACGCGGATCGGCAGCTTATCGACCGCCTGCGCCGGGGCGACGAGCAGGCCGTTGATGAGTTGGCAAGTCTTTATAGTTCAAGGATTTATCAGTTGGCGCTGCGCTACATGAAGAACCGGGAGGACGCCGAGGAAGTGACCCAGGACGTGCTCCTCAAGGTCTACCGGAAGATCGAGGCGTTCCGGGGGGACGCCGCGCTCTCGTCCTGGATCTACCGGATCACCTTCAACACGGCCATGTCGCGCCTGCGGACGAGCAAGCTGTCGCGGGCCGCTGACCAGGAGCGGGAACGCATGCTGGCGGCCGGCCAGGACGAATCGGACCAGCCGCGCGCGCCGAAGCAGCCTGCCGACTGGACGCACATGCCGGACGAGGAACTGCTGCGGACGCAGCTGCGCCAGGCGGTGACGCAGGCCATCGGCGAGCTGCCGGAGATCTACCGGACGCCGGTCGTGCTGCGCGACATCCAGGGCCTGTCGACGGAAGAGGCGAGCAGCCGGCTGCGGCTGAAGGACCAGACGCTCAAGTCACGTCTGCACCGCGGGCGCGTGATGCTGCGGCGCCGGCTGGGGGCGTTCGACAGCGGCCTGTCGCTGCACCGGACGACTACCGCCGCCGCGGCCTGACGAACTCGGGCCGCTCGGGACGCGCGGCGATGCGGGCGGCGAACTCGAGCGCCAGCGTCGCCACGCGCGCCGTTCCCGGCGCGTCGATCGCGGGCCAGTCGTCGCTCGGGCGGTGGTAGTCGGGGTGGAACCCGGTGAAGAAGTTGAAGGCCGGGATACCGCGATCGATGAAGCTCGAGTCGTCGCTGCGCCCGGCGCCGGGGCCATCCTCACGCATGCGGATCCCCTCGATGCCGGCGATGGCGTCGCGGAACACCGGGCGGAGCGACGGCGCCAGCTCGAGCCCGGTGATGTCGACGTCGCCGCGCGAACGGCCGACCATGTCGAGATTGAGCATCGCGACGGTGTCGGCAAGCGGCACCACCGGGTTGTTGGCGTAGTGTGCCGACCCCAGCAGTCCGCGCTCCTCACCAGAAAACAGGACGAATACCAGCGTGCGTGGGAAGCGCGAGGGATCGGCCGCCGCTGCCTTGGCGATCTCGATCACCGAGGCCGTCCCCGACGCGTTGTCGTCGGCGCCGTTGTGGATCTCTCCCGTGCGTTCGGGCGACACGGAGAAGCGGCCGCCGAGACCGACATGGTCGTAGTGCGCGCCGATCACGATGGCTTCGCGCGACAGCTGTGGATCGGCGCCCGGGACGATGCCGATGACGTTGCGCACCGCGCGGCGGTCCCTGGCGATGAACTCGCGGTAGTTCACCGTTGCGCCCGGCAGCTCGCGCGATCGCGGCTGCAGGTCGCGGTCGATGTCGGCCGCCAGGCGGTCGAGCCCCCACGCGTTCAGCATGGCCAGCAGCTTGGTGCGCCTCACGCGCAGCACGGGGAGCGCCACGTCGTCGGCATCGGGCTGGATGGGGAAGGTCGAGTACGTCGCCTGGTCGATCTGGTGGCGCGGATCCGACACGACAATCACCAGACGCGCGCCGTGGCGGCGAGCGGCGGCCGCTTTCGCATAGAGGCTGGATTCCGGGACCGGCTGGTTGCCGTTGATGCGGCTCGTGCGGTCCATCTCCTGCGGCTCGTGGCTGAGGATGATTACCGCCTTGCCGCCGACATCCACCCCCTCGTAGTCGTCGTAGTTGAGGCCGGGCATCGACAGCCCGTAGCCCGCAAAGACCAGCGGCACGTTCTCGAGCAGCGTTGACGGCTGGTCGAGCGACGTGCCGGCGGCCACGCCAAGCGGGTAGTAGTCCTCGCCGAGGACGAGCTGCGCCGACCGCGTGCCGCCGCGGATCGACAGCGCGTTGCCCTCGCCAACCTGCAGGCCCACTTCAATCTGGAACGGCTGATACCAGTCGCCGTCGACGCCAGGCCGCAGCCCCGCCGACTTGAACTGCTCCGCGATGTACTCGGCCGCGCGCTCGAGCTCCGGGCTGCCGGACGCGCGCCCCTTCATGTCGTCCGAGGCGAGGAACTTGATGTGCTCGAGCAGGACCGCCGGCACGATGGGCGGAGTCGCTGCGGAGATCGCCGCGCCGAGGGAGAGGATCAGCAGGCCGACGCGGGCGAAGGTGCGCATGCAGCGATCCTACAACCCTAACAACACGCGCTCCCGCGTATTCAGCGCGGGCGTGCGTGTCTCCACGATGCCGCTGCTCGACAGCAGGGCCGGCACGGTGGCAATGCGGTTCGTCACTCCGAACTCACCGTTCAGCATCGTCAGCACCGCCCGTGGCGAGCGTGACGACTCGACGATCGCCTCGGCCACTCGCGCGGCGGCAAGGCCCAGGGTGTACGGCCCGGGAGGCCAGAGGCGCGGCAGCCGCGCGTCGAGCCTGTTCAGCTGGACCTGGTCGAGCACGCGTTCCAGCGCGTAGCCACCGACGGACGCTTCGCTCCACGGGACCATGAGGCGCGGCGGGGTGCCGAGGACGGTCAGCGAGACCTCGCGCGCGGAACAGCGTGCTTCCATCGCCACGATGGCGCGCGCCGCGGCCGCGAACGCCTCGGGCGCCGATCCGATCAGGCGGGCGCGCGCTACACCGGCCTCGCGGGCAACCGTTCCAATCAGTTCGGACTGGGAGCTGCCGGCGAACACGAGAGGCGTGGTGCCAAGGTAGGGGGAAAGCCTGCTGACGAGCGCGAGCGCTTCCTCGCCCTGCCATTCCGGCGAGCCGGTGCCGAAACGATCTGCGAGGATGCAGACGTCGCAGCCTGTGACACGAGACAGGTCGTCGGTGCCATCGAGTGCGGCGTGAAAGCCGTCCACCGCCCCCGCCTGGCGAATGTCGAGCGCTTTGCCGGCGGCGGCGCTGGCGGCCTTGTCGACGATCAGCACGCGGCCTACGCGATCGCGCGCGGCGAGCGCCTGAGCGGCAGCGCCGCCGAGATCGCCGGCGCCAATGATGGCAACGCTATGCATCACCGCTCACGTCCGACCACCAACCACCAACCACCGACCATCAGGCGTATTGTAATAGCGGCATGTCCACGCTTACCGGCAAGGTCGCCATCGTCACGGGAGGGTCGCGCGGGATCGGGCTTGCCGTGGCGAGCGCATTCATCGAACAGGGCGCCCGGGTGTTCGTCACCGGGACGCACGAGGAGACACTCGCGGCCGCGGCGCGCTCCCTGGGCGCGGCGGCGACTCCGGTACGCGCCGACGTTCGGCGCTACGGCGATGTCGAATCGTTGATGCAGTCGGCCGTAACCCAGGCTGGCGGCCTGGACATCCTCGTGAACAACGCCGGCGTCGGCGCGTTCGGGGCCGTCGCCGACCTCTCCCTCGAGGACTGGGATCGAGTGGTCGGCACGAACCTCACCGGCGTCTTCTACTGCTGCAAGTCGGCGATTCCGCGCCTGCGCGCGCGCGGCGGCGGGTGGATTGTCAACGTCGGCAGCCTGATCACGAAGAACCCATCGCCCGACAACTCCGCGTACGGCGCATCGAAGACAGCGCTCAATTTCTTCACCGAGTGCCTGATGCAGGAAGTCCGTCAGGACGGCATCCGCGTCTCCTGCGTGCTTCCCGGATCGGTGCGAACCGGCTTCATGGGACGGCCGCAGTCCGCCAACGATGCGTGGAAACTCGCGCCGGAAGACGTTGCGCAGGCGGTCGTGGACCTCGTGGCCCACGACCGCCGCAGCCTTCCGAGTCGCGTCGAGATTCGGCCGGCGCGGCCACCGAAGAAGGGATGATCGTGGGAGCCTTTGAGAAGCATCGCGATTCGCTCGAGGTCCACCAGACGATGATGGGCGAGGAACGGGGAAGGCTGGCGGTCGCCCTCGACCTGCTCACCGACGCGCTGGCGATGGTCGGGCAGCATGGCGTCTACTGCCAGAGCACCCGCATGCCCGGGCGTCCGACGATGGACATCGCGCTCGTGCTCGAGCAGATAGGCGACGCGAAGGAGCTCGTGCAGAGCGTGCTGGAGCTGCCGAAACAACATTGACCGCGATCTCACCGATCGGCGTCATCGCCCACTACAACCTGCTGGAGCGGCTCGATCCCGCCGGTCCCGGCGAGCTGTATCGCGCGCGCGATACGCGCCACGGGCGCACGGTCGCCATCCGCTGGCTGCCGCCCGGCTTCACGTCCCGCGGCGTGTCCTCTGACGCGATCGTCGAGCAGGCGCGAGGCCTGGCGTCGCTCTCGCACCCCAACGTCATCACCGTCTTCGACGCCGGGGAGCAGGACGGCCGCGGTTACCTGGTGTTCGAGTTCCTGAAGGGGCAGTCGCTGCGCGCGGAGATGGCGGGGCGGCCGGTCAACGTCCGGCGCGCGGTGGAGCTTGCCGTGCAGATTGCCGATGCCGTTGCCGATGCCCACGCCGCCGGCTACGTGCACGGCGGCCTCAGCCCCGACTCGATCGTCATCACCGCCAAGGGGCACGCCAAGATCCCGGTGTTCGAATTTGCCTCGCGCGGCGGGTTCGAGCCGGGGGAAGGCGGCCTGCGGCTGCGCGACTACGACTCGCCCGAGGAGGCGCGCGGCGGCCCCGCCGACGATCGCTCGGACATCTATTCGGTTGGAGCGGTGCTGTTCGAGATGCTGACGACGCGCCGGCCCTCCCACCGCGGCGCGGCCGCGCCGAGCGCGTCGAACCGCCACGTGCCGAAGGAGCTCGACGAGATCATCCTGAGGGCGATTGCGCCCAACCCCGAGTCGCGGTACCAGAGCGCGGCGACGCTGTCGGCCGAACTGCGGGCCATCGGCGCCATCCTCGACGTGCGCGGCGGCGCCGGCGACGAGCCGGCCGACGACGAGAAGGCGGGCGCGAGCGTCGGTGGAACGCTCGCGCTGACACTTGTCATTCTCGCCGTCGCCGCTGCTGCGGTCTGGTGGTTCCTCTAACTCCTCAGAATCTCCGCTAACCGTTCGACAAAGGCTGAGCGGGCAAGTACCTCGTCGATCCCCGCCGTACGCGCCGCCGCAATCGCCGCCGCATCCACGTGCGAGACGTAGCCGAGCGTGCGGATGTCCTTCAACTCCGGGTCGGCCTTCATCGCGGCGATCGCCTCGGTCGGCCGCATCTTGTGGCTGTTCAGGTCGAAGATGACGAGCGACGGCTTCCGCGCGCGGATGCTCTCGACCACGGCGCCCGGCGTGCGCTCGAAATAGGTGTCGACGCCACTCGCTTTCGCCACCGTTGAAATCTTCACCGAGAAGAGCAGGTCGTCGACGACGCACAGTACCATGTCCCTATGATCCTCGAAGTGCGGGCGGTCCCGCCGTTCATGAAAAACGGGTTCATCGTCGGTTGTGAACGCACCCGCGAAGCGGTCCTGATCGATCCGGGCGACGAAGTCGACGAGCTGCTCGCCGAGGTCCACCAGCGCGAGCTGCAGGTGCAGCACATCCTGCTGACTCACGCCCACATCGATCATGTCACGGGCGTCGCTACGGCGCGGGACGTGCTCGATGCCCCCGTGCACCTGCACCGGGACGACCTGTTTCTCTACGAGCGGACCGTCGAGCAGGGCAGGATGTTCGGGTTCGACGCGAAGCAGCCGCCGCCGGTCGATCACTACTACGACCGGTCGCCGATTCGCTTCGGCGACTTCGACGTGCACGTCCACCACACGCCGGGGCACTGCCCGGGAGGCGTCTGCCTGCAGATCGGCCATCACCTCTTTGTCGGCGACACGTTGTTTGCCGGATCGATCGGCCGCACCGACCTGCCGGGCGGGAACTACGAGGTGCTGATGCGCTCGATCACCGAGGTCATTTTCCAGCTCGGTGACGAGGCGGTCGTCCATCCCGGCCACGGCCCGGATACGACGGTCGCGCGGGAACGGACCACCAACCCGTTCGTGCTGGAGTACTTGGCCTAGTCGTTGTCTCTCAACGCCACGAGCTCGACCCGGCCGACGGTGATCTTGTCGCCCGGCGCCAGGCGGGCGGTGTCGACCCGCTGCCCGTTCACGAACGTGCCGTTCGTGCTTTCCAGGTCCCGGAGATCCAGGTGGCCGTCGGCCGACGCGGTCAGGCGGCAGTGCACCCGCGACACCAGGGCGGCATTGACGATGAAATCGGCGCCGGTCGCCCGGCCGATGGTCTTGACGGCCCCCGGCAGCAGGCGGAACGTCTTTTCGGGCTCCCCCTCACCGAGGGTGCGCAGTATCCACATAGGCAACTTTTCCCGGGCGGCTTCCGTCAATGCTTCGCATGAAGAAACCGCGGACACTCACCCTGGCGGCCGGCGCGCTGGTCGTCGCGATCGCCGGCTTCTGGGGCTTCACGACCCTGCGCGGCGCCTCCACCGTGATCGACGAGGCGCGCATCGCCACCGCCGAACGCGGCGTGATGGTGCAGTCGGTCGTCGCCACCGGCAAGGTCGAGCCGATCACCAAGGTCGAAATCAAGTCGAAGGCGAACGGCATCATCGAGCGGCTGCACGTCGACGTCGACCAGCTGGTCGCCGCCGGCCAGGTGCTGGCCGAGCTCGACCGGGAGAATCTTACCGCACAGCTTCGCGAGGCCCGCGCCAACCTGCAGGCGGCTGAAGCCGCCCACGAGGCCGCGATCGCCGAGCTGCGGAAGAACGAAGTCGAAGCCGAAGCCCCCGACGTCGCCTTTGCGCGCCGCAACTACCAGCGCGCGCAGCAGCTCTCGGAGCAGCGGCTGGTCTCGCAGTCGGCGCTCGACGAGGCGCAGATGGCGGTGCAGCAGGCGGAGAACCGCCAGCGCGCGGCACAGGGTCAGCTGGTCGTCAGCCGTGCCCGCGTCACCCAGGCGGCGGCCGTGGTCGCCCAGGCGCGCGCCGCGGTCGAGCAGGCCGAAGAGCAGCTGGCCAACGCGACCATCAAGGCGCCGATCGGCGCAACCGTCCTGACACGCGACGTCGAACTCGGCAGCGCCGTCTCGTCGATCCTGAACCTCGGCGCCAACGCCACGCTGGTGATGACGCTCGGCGACATCGAGCGCGTCTTCGTGCGCGGCAAGGTGGACGAGGCCGACATCGGCCGTGTTCGCCTCGGCCAGGATGCGCGCATCACCACAGAAACGTTCCGCGACCGCACGTTCAACGGCAAGGTCACGCAGATCTCGCCGATCGGCGTCGAGGAAGACAACGTCACGACGTTCGAAGTCGAGGTGTCGATCGAGAACCCGGGCAAGGAGCTGAAGGCCAACATGACGGCCAATGCCGAGATCGTGCTGGAGCAGTTCCCCGACTCGGTGCTGATTCCCGAAGCGGCGGTCACCTATGACGAGAAGCGCAATCCGTTCGTCGACCTGGTCGATCCCGCCGAGAAGAGCGGCCGCCGCCGGGTGCCGGTGAAGATTGGCGTCGGCAACGGCACGCGCATCCAGGTCTTGGACGGGCTCCAGCCCGGTGAGCGCGTGGTCCTTCCGGGGTAGCCATGCGCGAAGTCTTGCGGCAGGTCATCACCAACCTGCGCGCCAACAAGCTGCGCAGCTTCCTGACGATGTTCGGGATCCTGTGGGGCGTCGTCTCGGTGGTCGTGCTGTCGGCGACCGGCGAAGGGTTCCAGCAGGGCAACCAGAAAGTGCTCGAGGAGCTCGGCCGCAACGTCGTCATCGTCTTCCCGGGACGCACGTCGCTGCAGGCCGGCGGCGAGCGCGCCGGCCGGCGCATCTTCCTGACCGTCGAGGATGCGCGGGCGCTGCAGGCCGAATCCAACATAGTGGAGGTCGTCAGCGCTGAATTGCAGCGGCCGGCGGTGTCGGTGAAGAGCGCCTTCAACGCGGCAGCGCTCACCGTGCACGGCATCGAGCCGCAGTATCAGTACATCCGCACTATCGACATCGAGAAGGGGCGCGCCTTCCGGTTCAGCGACGACGAGAACCAGCATCGCGTGGCGATTCTCGGCGCCGACGCGACCACGCAGTTGTTTGGCACGCGCGAGAGCATCGGCCAGACGGTGCAGATCAACGGCGTGCCGTTCACGGTCATCGGCAAGATCCGGAAGAAGGACCAGGACAGCAGCTACAGCGGTCCTGACAACGACAAGGTGTTCATCCCGTTCTCGGTGATGGCGCGCGACATGCCGCGCACCGACGCGCCTCCTGGAACGCTGTCGCAGATCGTGCTGGCGCCCAGGCCGTGGGTCGTGAACCTGTTGCCACAGGCATTGGCCGCGCGAACCGGGCGCATCGAGGACGTCCGGTGGCCGCTCGAAGAGGAAGTGCGCCGGATTCTCGGCCGCCGCCACGGCTTCGAGGTCGAGGATCGCGATGCAATCGGCATCTGGGACACCTCGCTCCAGACGCTGATGTTCGCGCGCATGGTCGGCACCATGAAGGACTTCTTCAGCGTCGTCGGCATCGTCACGCTGGCCCTCGGCGGACTGGGCGTGATGAACATCATGCTGGTTGCCGTGCGCGAGCGCACGCGCGAGATCGGAGTCCGCAAGGCGCTCGGCGCGACGACGGGGCAGATTCAGAAGCAGTTCTTCCTCGAGGGATTCCTGCTCACGCTGCTGAGCGGGACCATCGGCTTTGTCATCGCCCTGGCCATCTGCGCGGCGGTCAACACCCTGCCGATGCCGACCCGCTTCCAGGGGATGATCCTGAGCTGGCAGGCCGGGCTCGGCGCCGTGCTGGCGCTGATGTTCATCGGCGTCGTGACCTCCACTTATCCCGCCCGCCGCGCGGCGCTGATGCCGCCGGTCGAGGCGCTCCGCTTCGAGAACTGATGCTGCAGATCGCGAGAGAAATCTGCCGGGAGGCCTTCCTCGGTCTCATTCGCAACCGGGTGCGTGCCGGCCTGTCGATGCTCGGCATCTCGTGGGGCATCGTCTCGGTTGTCATGCTCCTCGCCTACGGCGACGGCTTCCAGCAGGCGCTGGCGCGCGGCTTTGCCGGCGCGTTCGGCGACGGCGTCAGCGTCGTGTTCCGCGGCCAGACGAGCATGCAGGCTGGAGGCGAACGTGCCGGGCGCCCGATCCGCCTGCGTCTCGCTGATGCCGAGGCGGCGGGAGAGGCCACGTTGGTGAAGGCGTGGAGCCCCGAGTTCATGCAGAACCTGCTGGTGACCTGGGGCACGAAGCAGGGGAGCTACCTGGCGCGCGCGGTGAATCCCGACTACGGGGTCATGCGGCCGCAGCCGATCGCACAGGGGCGTTTCATCAACGCCGAGGACGTGCGCCTGCAGCGGCGCGTCGCCTTCATCGGCAGCGAGATGGCGCTGAAGCTGTTCGGGAACATCCCGCCCGTCGGGCAGACGATCCGGTTGAAAGGGATGGCGTTCGAGATCGTCGGCGTCGGCCGCGACAAGGTGCAACTGTCGAACTACAACCGCCCGGACAAGGAGTGCGTGTTCATCCCGTACACGACGGCCGGGCAGCTTTGGAACACCGAGTACCTCGACACGTTCGTCTTTCAGGCGATGGACGCCACACTGGGCGCCCAGGCGACGTCACAGGTGAAGGAGATCCTCGGCAAGCGGCTTCGCTTCAACCCGGCTGACGAGCGGGCGCTGCGTATGTTCGGCTCCGCCCAGTCGCAGGGCATGGTCGACGGCATCGTGCTGGGGCTGAAGCTGATTCTTGGCTTCATCGGCGTGCTGACGCTGGCCATCGGCGGCGTCGGCGTGATGAACATCATGTTCGTGTCGGTGAACGAGCGCACGCGCGAGATTGGCCTGCGCAAGGCACTCGGCGCCAGGCGATCGGCCATCCTCACCCAGTTCCTGCTCGAGGGGCTGGTCACGACGTTCGCCGGCGGCGTCGCCGGCGTGGCGGTGTCGTACGTGCTCGTCTGGCTCGCCAGCCCGCGCCCCTTCCTGTCGGAACTGATGGACGATGCGAGCCGGACGGTGGACATCCACCTGATTCTCTCGCTCGAACTGGTGGGGATCTGCACGGCCATCCTGATGGTCGTCGGGCTTTTCAGCTCCCTGATTCCAGCCTTGCGCGCCGCGCGGCTGGATCCGATCGAGGCGCTCCGATACGAGTAGGCCGCCTATAATTCGGCGCTATGAGACGGTTGATTGTCGTCGCACTGGTGGCGGTCCTTGCCCAGGTCATCTCGGCGCAATCTCCTCCGCCGGTGCCGCGCCAGCCCCAGCCGGGCGAGTGGCGGACCTACGGCGGCGACCTGGCCAGCACCCGGTACTCGCCGCTCGATCAGATCAACGCCTCCAACTTCAGCACCCTCGACGTCGCCTGGCGATTCAAGACCGACAACCTCGGCCCGCGGCCTGAGCTCAACTTTCAGTCCACACCGCTGATGGTCGGCGGCGTGCTCTACACGACCGCCGGCTCACGCCGCGCCGTCATCGCGCTCGACGCGGGCAGCGGCGAAATGCTGTGGATGCACAGCGAGCGGGAGGGCGCCCGCGGTGAATCGGCGCCGCGGCAGCTCTCCGGGCGGGGCCTCGCATACTGGACCGACGGGCGCGGCGACGAACGCGTCCTCTACGTGACGCCCGGTTACCGGCTGGTAGCGCTCGATGCCCGCACCGGCATTCCCATCCAGGGTTTCGGCACCGACGGCGTCGTCGATCTGAAGCTCGATAACGACCAGGACATGGACCCGGTCGACGGGGAGATCGGCCTGCACGCCGCGCCCGTGGTCGCCGGCGACACAATCATCGTCGGCGCCGCCCACCTGACCGGCAGCGCGCCAAAGAGCCGCCGCAACGAGAAGGGTTACGTCCGCGGCTTCGATGTGCGGACCGGCAAACGTACCTGGATCTTCCACACCATCCCGATGGACGGCGAGTTCGGCGCCGGGACATGGGAGGGAGACTCGCGGTCCTACACGGGCAATGCCGGCGTCTGGGCGCAGATGAGCGTCGACGAGGAGCTCGGGCTCGTCTACATGCCGGTGGAGCTGCCGACCGGCGACTACTACGGCGGCCATCGCCCCGGAAACACGCTGTTCGGCGAAAGCCTCGTCGCCGTCGACCTGAAGACCGGGGAGCGGCGGTGGCATTACCAGCTGGTGCACCACGGCATCTGGGACTTCGACATTCCCTGCGCGCCCATCCTGGCTGACGTGACGGTGGACGGCCGCGAGATCAAGGCGGTGTTCCAGCCGACCAAGCAGGGATGGATCTACGCGTTCGATCGCACCAACGGCCAGCCGATCTGGCCGATCGAGGAACGCCCGGTGGAGCAATCGACCGTTCCGCTCGAGAAGACGAGCCCGACGCAGCCGTTCGTGACGAAGCCGGCGCCATTCGAGCGCCAGGGAGTGTCGCTCGACGACCTGATCGACTTCACCCCGGAGCTGAAGGCGGAGGCCGTGCGGCTGGTGTCGCGCTACAAGATCGGGCCGCTGTTCACGCCGCCGGTGGTGAGCCGATGGGAAGGGCCGCTCGGCACGTTGATGCTGCCGTC
>JBFWUM010000062.1:20179-22170 GCA_050247255.1 Vicinamibacterales bacterium
GGCTCGCCGATGACGTACCTGCACAACGGCCAGCAGTACATCGTTGTGGCCGTCAGCGGCGGCGGCTACAGCGGCGAGCTGCTCGCGTTCCGCCTGCCGAACCCCTGAGCACGATCGATCTCGAGGCAATCGAGCGTCACTATGCGCAATCGGCGTTCGTGCTGGAATTGCGCGTGGTCGCCACCCCTGCCGGCCTCCATGCCGTCGTTGTCCCGGATGTTGCCGTCCTGCGCAGGAAGCGGATCGTCAATGTCCGCGAACTGATCCGCTTCGAACTGGAGGGACTCTCGGTCGCGTTGCCACCGCAGCAGCAGGTGTGCGGCTTCGAGGTGCGCATGCCGCGCGCGGCGACTGCGGAGGAGCCGCCTCACGTCTCGCGGTTGAGGGCGCTGGTCGAGCAGCTCCTCCCTCGGCCTCAGGCCGTCCATGCCGATGCGAACCTCGAGCTCGACCTGGGATTGGATTCGATCGAACGCGTGGAACTGCTTGCAGCCATCGAGCAGCAGCTTGGCGTTCGGCTGGAGAGCGAGGCGATCGCGTGCGCGTTCACGGTGCGGGAGTTGGCCGATGCCACCCGGTCTGCAGGCAACGCCCGGCCCACGTCGGCGGACTGGCAATCCATCCTTGCGCGCACGACGCTGACCCCCGCGCAGCAGGCGGGGCTGGCGGGCGAGCGCCCGCTGACGGCGGCGCTCTGCTTCATGGTCTTCCGGCTGCTCTCGGTCCTCGTATTCCGTCCCCGGGTTCACGGGCTCGAGCATCTGCCCTCGAGCGGGCCGTTCATCCTCGCGCCGAATCACCAGAGCTTTCTCGACGCCGCCGTGCTGGCAGGCGTGCTGCCATTCACGATCTTCCGGCGGATGTTCGCCGTTGGCGCCACGGAGTACTTCGAGACGTCGATCAGCGCGTGGCTGGCAGCGCAGGTGAACATCGTCCCGGTGGATCCGGATGCGAACCTGGTGCCGGCGCTGCAGGCCGGGGCGTTCGGTCTACGCGCCGGCAAGATCCTCCTGCTCTTTCCCGAAGGCGAGCGATCGATCGATGGCACGGTGAAGACGTTCAAGCGGGGCGCCGGCATCCTCGCTCGGCAGCTGCACGTGCCGATCGTCCCGGTCGCCATCGACGGCATGTTCCAGGTCTGGCCCAGGGCCCGGCCGTTCCGGTGGACGAAGCTGCTGCCGTGGAGCGGCCATCGCGTGCGCATTGCCTTCGGATTGCCCCTTCCGCCCGGAGAACATGCGAAGCTTCGGGAGGAAGTCGATCGCATGTGGAACGAGCTGCACAACGGATGACCACGACGCATTTCAAGGGGTGGGCAAAGCCAGGTCCAATCCCACCGGGCGCGACCCGAGATGTCGACGTCCCGCCGGACGAATCGCTCGACGCCATCAGCGGCCACTTTCGCGTATTTCAGCTGCGCGGCGGCCATCGCTTTTCCACCGACGATGTGCTGACCGCGTGGTACGGCACCTCATGGGCTCCGACCGCGCGGACCATTCTCGACCTGGGATCGGGCATCGGTTCGGTCGGGATGATCGCGGCGTGGCGCTGTCCGGGCGCGCGGCTGGTGACGGTGGAGGCCCAGGAAGAGAGCGTGCGCCTGGCGCGCAAGTCGGCCGCGTACAACGGGCTCGACGATCGCTACGAGATCCGCCACGCCGATTTCCGCGAGCCACCGGCGCTGCGCCCGGACGAACGATTCGACCTGGTGCTCGGCAGCCCCCCGTATTTCCCGCTGGGCACTGGTATCGAAGGTGACCACCCCCAGAAGGTGGCCTGCCGCTTTGAACTGCGCGGTGATATTGCCGACTACGCCCGCGTGGCCTCAGCGCATCTCGAGCCGGGCGGGCTGTTTGCCTGTGTGTTCCCCGAAGAGCAGCGGGCGCGGGTCGAAGCTGCGGCCAGGGGGGCCGGCCTGATCATCATCAGGCGCCGGCCGATCGTGTTTCGTGAAGGGGAAGAGCCGCTGATCGGCCTGTTCGCGATGATGC
>JBFWUM010000063.1:0-21593 GCA_050247255.1 Vicinamibacterales bacterium
CTGCAGCTCTGATCCGCGCCTGCACGGCAGCCGCATCCCGCGCCACGGCGGCAGCGTCAATGTGCAGCAGGCGCCCACCGCGTTTCAGGACGCGTCCGTCGACGATGACGGTGTCGACGTTCGCGGGCTGCGCGCCGAGCACCACGAGATAGGTGGGATTGATCCGGCCCGCCGGAATCATGTTGATGTCCGAGGTGCGCAGCATGATCAGATCGGCGCGCTTGCCGGGGGTCAGCGAGCCCGTCTCCTGCTCGAGCCCGAGAACATGAGCCCCGCCGATGGTTCCGATACGCAGCACCTGGCGCGGCGAGAGGCGCCTGGCGTCGCGCGCCTTGTTGCGCGCCGTCCCCAGGACAATGCGCATCAGCTCGAATGGATTGGCGTTCGTCTGGCAGGTCACATCGACCGAGAAGCCGATGTCGTCGGCCGGGAAGCCGGCGTCGAGCAGTTCCGTCGTTGGAATGAAGCCCATCCCCATGAGCAGGTCGCTCGACGGGCAGAGGGCCATCTTGGCTCGCCGTTCCTTCATCACGTTGATGAAGGCGGGCGTGAAGCCGAGTGCAGCCGGAGTGTCCGGCGGGCCGTAGCTCCCGTAGTTGCCGCCGTGTGTCAGGATGAAGTCGGGTCCAATCACGTCGGCGTTCTGTTGAGGGTTGACGTGGGTCCCGATCGTGCGGGCGCCGGCGGCGCGAGCGGCGGCGACCTCCTCGCGGAACGTATCGGCATTCTGCGTGACGACGCCAATCGTCAGCCGTGAGTCGCCCCGCGTCTGCGCCCACGCGATAAAGCGCGGCAGATCCTTCCCGCCGGCCGCCGTTTGCTGCAGGTTGCCGCAGCCAAACCTGGCGCGAATGCCGCTGTCCACCAGTGCCTGCATTTCTGACTCGGCAGCAGCGGCGCTCTGCAGGCCGTGAGACCAGTCGTGGACGGTGGTAAAGCCGGCAGTGATGGCCTCTGCCGCAGCAAACGCGATGCTGGAGTAGTGGTCCGCCGGCGTGAAGTACGGCGCCAGCCGCTGCAGGGCGAAATACTCGGCGGGCGTCTGCGTCATTCCCCTGAAGACGCCATTCCACATGTGCCAGTGCGTGTCGACGAAGCCCGGCATGACGATCATGCCGCGTCCGTCGATCTCGTCGGCGCCAGGCGCGCGAAGGCCCCGGCCGACCGCCGCGATTACGCCGTCGCGAATGTGCACGTCGCCGCCCGCCACGTCCCGAATCGTGTCGTCCATCGTGAGCAGGTAGGCGTTGCGGATGAGCGTCTCGCGTCGCGCGGCGAGCGTCGCGAGCGAAGTCGTGCGCGTCGGTGCCTGGGCATGGACCGCGGATGTTCCGCGGCAGCCGGACATGAATGCGCCGGTTCCTGCGGCCACGGCTGCGAGGAAACGTCTGCGGCCTGCCTGCGTGCTGCTCATGGTCTGCTCCTGAGCGAAGCCGAACGATATCGCACCGATACTTTACTAATCAAGTAATGTGTCGGCAGCCATGCGCCGGCGCGGTAATATCCAGCAGGCAACATGAACACGCGAACGTCGTCACACAGGGATCCCCGCGCGGTCGTCATTGCGCTGATGCGCGCTGCCGATGTGGCCAGGCGCGAGATGACACTCGTGCTCGAGCCCCACGGGATCACGCTCCAGCAGGCCAACGTGCTGATCATCCTTCGGCTCGCCGGGCCGCAGGGATTGCCGACGCTGGGCGTCGCGGAGCGGCTGATCGAGCAGGCTCCCGCCATCACGCAGCTCATGACTGCGCTCGTCGCCAAGGGATATGTCCGGCGCAAACAGAGCCGGGCCGATCGCCGGCAGCAGCTCTGCTTCCTGACGGCCAGGGGCATTCGACTGATCGATGAAGTGCTCCCGGGCATCCGCGCCAGCCATGCGCGGATTGTGAAGCGTCTGCCTGATGACGCGAGCGGCCGCCTCCTGGAGCTGCTGACGCTCATCGCCGGCGAATATTCGCTCCTGCCGCCAACGGCGGGGAAGGGAAAGCGCCCCACTGAGTAAACTCGGAGTGCATGCGCATTTCGGTCGCCCTCGCCGCAGCCGGCTTTCTGGTCGTCGGCTACCTTCTACGGCCCGAGCAGCCGGCCCCGCCGCCGCAGCAGGAACCGCCCGCGCCGCTGCTCCAGGAAGTCGTCCAGCAGCGCGAAGCCGGCTCCGTCCTGCGCGCGCTGCAGGAGGTCGGCGCCGCCACGCTCCAATACGGCGTCTTCGTCACCGGTGAGCCGGTTCCGCCCGACGCATGGTCTGACTGGCAGCCGGAGCTGGCGCCGAGGCCCGAGCCGCCGCGCTACGGCGTCGTCACGGGCGCCGGCGAAGTCATTGCCAACGTTGGCGGCCTGTCGGCTGACGCCCCTGTCCAGATCATGGTGGGCAACGGACGCCAGTTGACGGGCCGCATCACCGAACCGGTGGCGCCTGGTGGACTCGCGCGCATCGCCGTCACGCCGAGCGAGCCGCTGGTGCCGCCGTCGCGCGCAGCCAGCTTACCGGCGGCCGGAGATCCGGTCGTGGCCGCCGCGCCAGCCGGCGAGGGGAGCCTGATCGCCCCGCTGTTTGTCGCCTCCATCACCGATGGCGCCATCGTGACGACAACGGAACTCGCGCCGTTCGTGGGTGCGCCGGTGTTCTCTGCGTCCCGCGAACTGATCGGCATGGTGGCCAACCGCCCCGGCGGCGCCCGCGTGGTCCCGATCGACCGCGTGCTGGACGCGCCGGCCGACCGTGTTCCTGGCCCGGCTCGCCTCGGCCTCACGCTCGCGCAGGTGCAGGATGCCGGCGCCGAACAGCCCAGGGTGGTCGTGCGGGACCTTGATCCGAATGGCCGCGCCGCCGCCGCCGGCGTGATGACGGACGACGTCATCGAAGCCATTGACGATGCGCAGGTGGCCAGCCTGGCGCAGGCGCGCGGCGCGCTGCCAACGGACGGCGCCGGCCTCGAGCTGAACATCCGCCGCGGCCGCCGCGCGCTCACGGTCAGGATTCCGGCAGCGGAGGCGCAGCCGTGAACCAGATCCTCTCCGTTGGCGTCATCCTGCTCGTCGCCCTTGCGGCCGGCCACCTGGCGCAGCGCGTGCGGTTGCCCGAGGTCACCGGTTACCTGCTCGTCGGCGTCCTCATCGGCCCGGCGGCGTTCGACATCATCACCGAGGACAACCTCGAGGCACTGCAGCTGCTCAGCGAGGTCGCGCTGGGTCTGATCCTCTTCGCCATCGGCACCATCTTCGAGCGCAAGGTGTTCGCGAGCATGGGGCGCCGTGTGGCGACGATCACGGCGGTCGAGGCGTTCGCGGCCTTCGCGCTGGTGACGGCCGCCATGCTGCTCGTCGGCGTGCCCGTCGCCGTGGCGGCGCTGCTCGGCGTCGCCGCCATGGAAACGGCGCCGGCCACGACGCTGATGATCGTGCGCGAGTACGACACGCGCGGGCCGCTCACCGACACGCTGCTCGCGCTGCTGGCGATGAACAACATGCTGGTGCTCCTCACCTTCGGCATCGTCGCCGCGGCGCTGACGCTGGCCACGCGCGCAGATGCGTCGGCCTATGGCTCGATCCACGGCGTCGTCTGGGGCATGGGCGGCGCGGCGGCGCTCGGCATACTTGCCGGGCAGCTGCTGCAGGCCTGGTCGCCGCGCATCGAGTCGCCCAGCGAGACGATGACGCTGGCGATCGGCGCGGTGCTGCTCACCGTGGGGGCCGCGCGCGCCCTCGGCGTGTCGCCGCTGATTGCCGCGCTGACGGTTGGCGCGGTCATCGCCAACATGTCCGGGAACGCGCAGGGACTGGTGGAGGAACTGCGGCGGGCGGACCCGCCGCTCTATGCCGTCTTCTTCGTGCTGGCGGGCGCGGAGCTGCCGATTGCGCTGCTGCCGCAGATCGGGATCACCGGCCTGCTGTACGTCGTCATGCGCAGCATCGGGAAGGTCACCGGGTCGTGGTGGGCCGGCCGCCGAACGGGGCTCGCGCCGGTGGTGCAGCGGCATTTGGGCCTGTGCCTGCTGTCGTCCTCGTCGCTCGCGATCGGCCTGACCATTCAAGTGCGCGAGCAGTTTCCGCTGCTGGCCGGCCAGGTCGCCGCGGTGGTGCTGTCGGCGGTGATCGTGTTCGAGATCGTCGGGCCGATCCTCGCGCGCACGGCGCTGCGCCAGGCGGGGGAGATGCCTGCCGCCACCCCGTAAAGAGGTGGCCTCCTGTTCCATTCAGCCGCATTTGGGGTCTTGACGGGATAGGCGAAGCCTCCCTCCTTTGGGACAGTGGGGGAGTCACCTCCGTGACGCTGGGGTCGCCACCTCAGGAGCGCCCGGTGAACCGCACGATTCGCCGGGCGCTCGTTTCTTCTGCGCTGCCCATGGGGAATTGTGTCGGGCAGCGTGGATTCTTCCCCAGCGCTCGATCTCCTTCCCGGGATTCTCCCTGCAATCGGACCGACTCGACAGATGGCACGACAACCGCCTCTCGCGGTCGCGTGCAAGCTGACATCGACCCCGCCCTCGCCCCGCGCTTCGACACACTTGTCGCGGCGTCTCCGGCCGTCATCTATACAGCGAGCTGCGCCCCGCCGTACGGCGCGAAGTTCGTGACGGCGAACATCAAGGACCAGCTTGGATATGAGCCGGCGGCGTTCCTGGCCGATCCGGACTTCTGGATCTCGCGCGTCCATCCGGACGATCTGCCCGTGGTCGCCAACCTGATCGCCCGTACCGCATCGCAGGGGACACTGGCCTGCGAGTATCGATTCCGCCATGCTGACGGGAGCTGGCGATGGATGCGGGACCAGGCGACCCTGGTCCGTGATGGCGAGGGACGCCCGGCAGAACTGGTTGGCCACTGGTTCGACATCACGGCGCACTGCCAGGCGCAGATTGCCCTGGCCGAATCCGAGGCGCGCTACCGGGCGCTCGTCGATGCGGCGCCGGATGCCATCGTGGTCCACGCGCAGGGGCAGATCCGTTACGTCAATGCTTCAGCCGTTCGACTGTTCGGCGCGCCCGATGCGAAGACGCTCCGCCAGTTCGACGTCCGCGACCTGCTCGACGCCGCGGACCGCGATCGCGCCTGGCAGGAGATCGTGTCGATCGAGAACGGTCAGCCTGGCTCCCCCACAGAAGAGTTCCGCGTTCGGCGCATCGATGGCGAGCGGCGCGTCGTCGACGTGGAGATCACCCGCGCCGCGTTTGTTCACGACGGCACCCGGGCGGTGCAGACCATCCTGCGCGACATCTCGGAACGCAAGCGCGCGGAGCAGGCGATCGTCGATCGCGAACGGTACTTCCGGCGGCTCATCGAGCACGCGTCCGATGCGATCACGGTGATCGACACGGCTGGCGTGATCACCTACGAGAGTCCTGCCATCGAGCGGGTGGCGGGCCACCCGCCAGGCATCGGGCAGGATGCCTTCGAGCGCATTCACCCGGAAGATCAGCCGCGCGTCCGGGCGCTCTTCGAGCACGGCATGCGGGGCGCCGGCCAGTCCGTCCGGACGCAGTTCCGGTCCCGCCGCGACGACGGGCGGTGGACCCTCATCGAAGCAGTCGGCAGCGTCCTCGTCGAGGACGACGTGGTCAAGGGGGCTGTCGTCAATTGCCGGGACGTGACCGAGCGCCAGCGAGTCGAAGAGCAGCTGAAGGTACTCGAGGCCGAGCTGCGCCAGGCGCAGAAGATGGAGGCCATCGGCCGGCTGGCCGGCGGGGTCGCGCACGATTTCAACAACCTGTTGACCTCGATTCTCGGGTTCAGTGAACTGGTGGAGGAGCGGCTGCCGCCCGGCGATCCGCTGCGGGCCGAAATCGCCGAAGTCCGCCGCGCCGGGCAGAGCGCCGCGGCGCTCACCCGGCAGCTGCTCGCGTTCAGCCGGCGGCAGGTCCTGGAAATCGAGGCGCTGGACCTGCGGCAAGTGGTGTCAGATCTGTCGAAGCTGCTGCGCCGGACGCTCGGCGAAGACATCGCGCTCGAGATCAGCCTGGCCGATTCCATGGTCCGGACGCGGGCGGACCGCGGCCAGATCGAGCAGGTGCTCATGAACCTGGCGGTCAACGCGCGCGACGCGATGCCCGCGGGCGGCCGTCTGACAATCGACGTCGGCGTGGAGCGGTTGCGGGCGCCGCAGACCTCGATGCGATGGTCGGTCCCTCCTGGCACCTATGCCGCCCTGCGGGTGACCGACACGGGCACCGGCATCAGCCTCGAGGCACAGGAACACCTGTTCGAGCCCTTCTACACCACCAAGGAGTCGGGCAAGGGCACGGGGCTCGGGCTGGCCACTGTCTACGGCATCGTCACGCAGAGCGACGGCTATATTGGCGTCGACAGCGCTCCCGGCAAGGGCACGACGATGGCGATCTACCTGCCGCTCGACAGTGCCGTTCCGAACGCACACGAGGCACCCGGGCCGGAACCCCGCCAGGGTCACGAAACGATCCTGATTGTCGAGGACGATCAGATGGTCCGGCGGCTGGCCAGCGAAGTGTTGTCCCGCCGCGGATACCGGGTCATCGGCGTCAGCGACGCCGAGGCGGCGGGCCCGATCCTGGCGTATGAACGGATCGATCTGGTGCTCGCCGACATCGTGCTGCCCGGAACCAGCGGCGCGGCGCTGGCCCGGCAGGTCCAGGAGCATTGGAGCGGCTGCCGCACGCTCCTGATGTCCGGGTATACCGACGAGTTGCTGCAGGCGCATGGCATCATGGCCGGCGCGGACCGGTTCCTGCAGAAGCCCTTCACCCCGCGAAGCCTGCTCGAGGCGGTCGCCACCGCGATTACGTGAGCCGGTGCGGCGTGCCGTGCCGCAGCCGGACGAGCGCTTCCAGCAGGTCGTCCACCTGCTCCTGGGTTTCCACGTAGTACTGCGCCAGCGTCGTCTCGGAGCGTCCGACCCGAATGCCTAGTACGGGCGCCGCCTCTGCCACCCGGAACGCATCCTCGTCGGTATCGTCGTCCCCCACGTAGATCGCGTGGCTGCAGACGAAGGCGCGCATGGCGAAATCGAGCGCCACCCCCTTGTTGCCGCGTCCCGGCGGCAGCAGGTTGACGACCTCCTTGCCGCCAATCACGGTGACTTCGGGCAGTTGTGCCACGGCACGGTCGATGGCGGCATAGGCGCGGCGGCGATCACGCGCCTGGCGCGTGTGCAGCGACAGCGAGTGCCCCTTGTCCTCGATGAAGATGCCAAGGTCCGCGGGCAGCTCGCGCGCCAGCAGGTCGAGCCACTCGCGGACCAGCGGGGTGTCGTCGGACTGGTACGGCGTGCCTTCAATGCCGTGGTTCCCGAACACATGCCAGAGGGGCACCCCCTTGAGGCGCTCCGACACGTCGGCGAGGGCGCGGCCCGAGATGGCGACGGTCGGGTAGCGGCGGGCGATCGCGTGCAGCAGGGTCTTGGTACGCGGGCGCATTTTCGCGTCCTGCGGCCGCCGCGTGATTGGCGACAACGTGCCGTCGTAATCGAGCGCGATGATGACGTTGGCCAGGGCGTATTCGGCCAGGACCTGCCGCGATGATTCGTCGAGGATGGGGCGCGCGCCGTTCAAACCGCTGTTTCCTCCCAACGCCGCACCGAGTAGTGCAGCGGGCTGCTCCAGAGGCTTTCCAGCCCCTCGAGAATGTCCGAGGCCCAGCCGAACACGTTCCGGCCGGCCACCACGCGCCGCATGCTGCGCATGCGCGCCTCCTGCTGCTCGATCGGCATGTCGATCGCCGCCAGCAGCGCATCCGCGAACCCGTCCACGTCGTACGGGTTGATCTGAATCGCGTCCTGCAGTTCCTGCGCCGCGCCGGCCAGGTTGCTCAGCACCAGCACGCCGCGCTCGTCGTCGCGCGCCGCCACGAACTCCTTCGCCACGAGGTTCATGCCATCGTGCAGCGAGCTGACGACGCAGAAGTTGGCCAGGCGGTAGAGCGCCACCAGGCTGCGCAGCGTCAGCGGATCCTTCTGGTAGCAGACGAGCGGCGGCTTGCCCGGCACCGCGTGCTTCCGGTTCACCTCCTCGACCAGCCGATCGATGTCGTGCTCGAGCGCCGCGTAGGCGCCGACGTCCGAGCGCGACGGCACGCCGATCTGGATGAACGTCAGCCGGCCGCGCAGGCTGGGCCGCCGCGTGACGATGGCGTCGAGCGCAGCGAGCCGCTCGGGGATCCCCTTCGTGTAGTCGAGGCGATCGACGCCGATGCCGATGATCGGCGCCTCGAGCGCGAAGAGATCGATGAGGCGCTTCTGCTCGGTCGGCAGCCCTTCGTCCGCGGCCATGGCCTGGATCCGATCGTAATCGACGCCGATGGGCACCGCGACCACCGAGCAGGTGTGCGTCGGCAGGCGGATGCTCGAGGTGTCCGGATCGACCATCTCGCCCAGCCCTTCTTCCTCCTCGACGGCGAGCAGGAAGTTGCGGCGGTCACGCTCGAGCTGGAAGGCCAGCAGGTCGTTGGCAATCAGGCTTTCGAGCAGCTCGCGGCGCCACGGGCAGATGCGCAGCCGGTCGGGGTAGGGCCATGGAATGTGCCAGAAGAGCGCCGTGCGCGCGTCGGGCCGGCGGCGCCGCAGCGCCGGGGCGACCAGCGCCAGATGGTAATCCTGGATGAACACCGGCGTCGCCGATGAGTCGAGCTCGTCGTGCACCGCCGCGGCAAAGCGATCGTTGACGTCCTGGTACGCCTCCCAATCCTCGGGCCGGAACTGCGGCCGCACGTCGACGACGTGGCACAGCGGCCAGAGGCCTTCGTTGGCGAATCCGCCGTAGTACTGCGAGAACGTCGGCTCCTCCAGCCACAGCCGGCGCAGGTCGTACGCCGGCCCGCCCGGCGGGACAGCCACCTTGTCTTGCGCATCCACCACCAGCCGATCCGCGGTGCCGGCGCCGTGCGCAATCCAGACCCCGCCGCGCTCGCGCATGAGCGCGTCGAGCGCCACGGCGACGCCGCCGGTCGCGTGCGTGGCGGTGATGCGGCCATCGTCGGCGCGGCTGTGCAGGTACGGCTCGCGGTTGGAGACGACGATGAGCGGCCGCGGGGCGCCGCCTTCCAGCTCGCCCGCCCGTGAGAGCCCGTAGCGGAAGAGAATCGGCCCGGCGAGCTCGTGGATGGCGATGAGCGCCACCAGCAGCAGCTGCACCTGCGTGCCCCAGCCGGGGAAGTC
The DNA here is from genome assembly GCA_050247255.1 of Vicinamibacterales bacterium. Classification (GTDB taxonomy): domain Bacteria; phylum Acidobacteriota; class Vicinamibacteria; order Vicinamibacterales; family UBA2999; genus JBFWUM01. The sequence continues at coordinate 9,128 of JBFWUM010000063.1, forward strand.
CTGCGCGACCACCGAGGCGAAGCCAAGCGTGATACCGGCCTGCGAGATCAGGCCGGTCCAAGCGTAGCGTCCGCCTTCGATGTCGACGCCGGCCACGCGGGTGCCGATGGTCACGCCAAGCTGGATGAACAGCACGCGCAGCAGCGCCAGCGCCAGGGCGAGCGCGCCGATCATCGTCAACGCGTCGAGGCGCAGCGAGGCGCCGACCGCGGTGAAGAAGATGACGAGCACCGGCATGGCACCGCGCTGCACCGCCGTCTTCAGCGCATCGCCCTGCGCCGTCGACAGGTTCTCGATGACGAGGCCGGCGGCCACGGCTGCCAGCAGCGGCTCGAACTGCTGTGTCGTCCCGGCCTGGCTGAGCAGCGCGCAGAGGACCAGCAGTGCCAGTGTGATCTCGCGACCGACATAGCGCAGGTAGAGCGCGAACAGCGCGCCGAAGAGCACGCCGATCGAGATGGCGCCGCCAATTTCCCAGGCGAACCGGATCAGCACGCTGACCTCGGGCACGATCTCGAACCGGACCCGCGCGAACTGCATGCCGAGCGAGAACAGCACCAGCACCGCGAGGTCGGCGACGAGCACCATGGCCAGCACCAGCTCGCTCAACCGGCCGCGCGCGCCCGTTTCCGTGACGACCGCGGCGGTCATGGTGGGGGAGAAGCTGACGAGCATGACGACCACCAGCGCGACAATCGCCAGCTTGTCGAGCCCCGCCATGTCGGGCGCCACCGGAAGCCACGGCCACGCTGCCCACAGGACCGCGCCGAGGCCGACGATGATGACAGCCACCGTGACGAGCGTCAGCCGGGTGATGGCCGCGAACCGCTCGCCGAGGCGGCGCACGTTGAGCGTCAGCCCGGCGATGAGCGCAATCAGCGTCGTCGCGATGCCGGTGATGATCTGGAGCTGCCCCGCCATCGACGCGCTGATGACGTTGCCGAGGTACGGCCCGGTGACGATGCCGAAGAGGAGGTAGCCGGTAAGCCGCGGCAGGTGCAGCCGCCGCAGGAGGTCGCCGGCCAGCCAGGCGCCGAGCAGCGCGAAGCCGAGCGCCAGCGCGGTCCCGGCGGCGCCGGTCACCGGCACCGTGCCCGGCGGCCGCACCCAGACCACCGCCGCAATGGCCAGTGCGAGGGCGATCAGGCGCTTCATCGCATTCCCTCTCGTAGCTGCGGAATTTTCGTTCCGCCCGGGGATCCGCCCGGGCTGATCACCGCGTGCAGGAGCTGCGACGCCGCCGTGCCGAGCACGATCACCGTGACAATCGTCGAGGCCAGGCTCGCATCGTCGCGGGCAAACGTCAGCGCCAGCGCAATACCCATCACGCCCGGAGAAATCAGGTTCGTGGCCAGCGCCGTGACCGGACGCCGGGTGATGCCTGCGGCGACAGCGCTGCCGACCAGTTTTGCCGCCAGCCGCAGCAGCACGTAGGTCGCGGTGACGGCCAGCAGTGCCGGCGTGATCTGCACGCGCATGCCGGCGACAAGCAGCAGGATGACCAGCAGCGGGTGCTGCACGTACGAAAGCACCGGTGTCACCGCCTCGCGGACGGCGCTGCCCGAGGCGCGCCACACTACGCCTGCGGCAAGACCGCTGATGAGCGCCGAGAGGCCCAGGGTGTCGGCGATGCCGCCGAGCAGCAGCACGACGGCCATGCCCAGCACGCGCTGCTCCCCGCGCGATTCGGTGCTCGAAGCCAGCAGCACGCCGGCCAGTGCCACGAGCACCGAGGCGGCCACCGACTTGCCGAAGAGCAGCGCCGCGGCCATCGGTGTCGGCTCCTGCAGCCAGGCGACGAGCAACGCGCCGCCAAGCGCAGGCAGCAGGAAGTCGGCATCGCGCACGACCGATTCCGCGCGCGCCGATCGCGCCGGCTCCGCGGAGGCCAGTGACGATGACGCGGCGGCGCAGAGGCCGGCCGCCGCCGCGATGACGAGCAGCGTCGTGCCCGAGAGGCCGATCATCGGACCCATCGAATAGAGGCCGGCGGCGACCGCGGCCGCCGTGAGCGCCGACTCGAGGGCGGCGGCGATCGTGATGCGCGTGCGGTTGACGCCAAGCGTCGAGAACTGCAGTGCCGCCAGGGCGCCGACCGTGGCGAGGGCGACTGGCACGGCCGGATCGAGCAGGGAGACGACGCCCGATCCGATCACCGCGAGCCCCTGCGGGCCGAGCGCGACCGCGATCATCGGCAGCAGGACTGCGGGGAGCGCGCCCGCGGACCAGGCGCGCGCGAGACGCTGTTCCCAGCTCCGTTCAGCCGGGGCGGCGGGCAGGCGGGCGGCGTCGCTCATCGCGGCAGCGACAAAACCAGCCGATCGGCGCCGCGGGTCACGCCGATGAGCAGCGGGCGCGCGGCGTCGTCGGCCTCGAACGCGGCGCGCACCTGCACCGGCGTCGGGGCGACGGTCGTGCCGGCGAAGTGAATGACGTCTCCGGCCCGCAGCCCGGCGGTGTCCGCCGACGAGCGTGCCTCGACGTCGACGATCTCGGCGCCGGCTGGCACCCGGCGCAGGGTCAGGCCGAGCACCGCTGGTGCCGGGGCGGCTTGCCGCGCCGGCGGGACCCCGGCGGTGAGTGTCACCGTGGCGCGCCCGTCGATGCGCGCGATGCCGAGCGTCATCGTTTCACCCTCGCGCAGCCGGCCGGCGACCGCCTGCCATTCCTCCGCGGTGGCCGGGTTGCCGTTCACCGTATCGATGACATCGCCCGGGCGCACCATGCCGGCGGCCGGGCTGTCGGGTTCGACCCACGCGACCACCAGGCCGGCGCCGGTGCGGCTGGCGACGGCGGCGGCCAGCTCGGTCGTCAGCGGCTGCACGTCGACGCCGATCCATCCGTTGCGCGCGGCGGGCGCCGCGCGGAGGCGCCGCACCGCGCCGAGCAGCGTCTCGGCCGGGACGATCGCCGGCGCGCCGCCGCGAGTGATCGTCAGGCCGGCGAGTTCGGCATCGGTCGAGAACAGCAGGGTGCCGGGCGCAATCGCCGTGGCGGGCGGGGGCACCCAGATCGGTCCCGACCAGACCGCGCTGTTTTCAACAGCCAGCGTCGCGACATAGACAGGCGTCAGCACGATGCCGGCCGCGGACGCGGATGCGGCCACCAGGAACGCCGGCTGCGCCAGGTTCTCCGGCGTCCACCGCGGACCGTCGAAGGCGGGACCATCCGCAGGCGGCAGCAGCAGGGTCAGACCGGTTGCGCGGTCGATGGCGATCAGATCGCCGGCCGATCGATGCGCCGCAGGTTCCGGGACCCACGTGGCGACGGTGTCGGGGAGCGCGCGCAGGCCAGCCGTCGTGGCGCCCGCGGCCACGACGAACGGTTCGAGCCGCCGCTGCAGGCTGGCGAGCTCGGCCGCCAGGTCGGCGAGCGCGCGCCGCGGGACCAGTTGTGTCAGCACCGGCGCCACCGGGTTCGGGGTCGTCGCCTGGTCCGGGAAGCGGATGCGCGCGAGGACCGAAAGCAGCAGAAAGGCCACCGCGGCCGCCGCCAGCAGGCGACGGGTTTCGCGCGAGACGCGCGTCTGGCGAACGGATGGGCTTGCCGGGAGCATGCGCCCTTTCACCTTACCTTTCCCGGCCGGGCTTTGCGATAGGGCACCGAAGGGATTGCGGCCGGCCCAGCTATGATGTCGGCGGATGTCCCTGCGCGCAAGGAAGGCGTAGCGTGCCGCGCCGCTTCTCGATGCTGCGCTCCTACACGGTGGCGGATGCCTTCACCATCGGCAACGCCGCCTGCGGCACCATCGCCATCTTCCTCTGTCTCAATTACCTCGCGACCGGCGAGCGGCGGTTCCTCTGGACCGCGTTCGTGCTGCTGCCGGCCGCCCTCGTCTGCGACATGCTCGATGGCTACGTGGCGCGCCTCGAACGGACGCGCCAATCGCACCTCGGCGCCGACCTCGATTCGCTGGCTGACGTGATCTCCTTCGGCGTCGCCCCCGCCGTGCTCGGCTTCACCCTCGGCTTGCGCGGTGGCTGGGACATGCTGCTCCTCACGTACTTCATCGTCTGCGGCGTCAGCAGGCTGGCGAGGTTCAACGTGACCGCCGCGGCGCTGGCCGACACCGCCACCGGCAAGGTGAAATACTTTGAGGGGACGCCCATCCCCACCAGCATTCTCATCGTCGGCCTGCTCGGGCTGGCGTTCTACGCCGATCGGACGGGTGCGGCGCTCTGGCTCGGGGAGATCCGCATTGGTCCTGCGGCGCTCCACCCGCTGGCGCTCGTTTACGGCATCAGCGGCAGTGCGATGATCAGCGCGACGCTTCGCATCCCGAAGCCGTGAGCGCGTCCACGTCCCGGAGGCGGTAGACGCCGCGGCTCAGCATCGTGGCGAACCCTTCGGCGACGAGCGCGCGGTTACCGAGGCCTGCTTCGGGCCGGGAGAGTCCCGTGGCTCGCGCGGTCTCACCCACAAACGTCGTGCCGGCGCCGGAGAGATAGCAGCGGGCGATCTCTGTCAGCGCGACATCGCGCCGTGTGCTGGCCGTCAGCTGGTCCGGAAAGCGGCCGATGGCGAGCGTCCAGATATAGGTGAACGTCGGCCGGTAGACGACCTCGCTCGGCACCACGAGCATGGCGGCCTGCAGTTCGTCGAGGGCCATGGTGAAAGCGCGGCGATCCGTCACCTTCGACTCGGCGCGCAGGTCGGCGGTGCCCATCTCCCACTCCTTGCGGAGCACGCGAAGGATGGCGCGCGCGTTGGGGCTGAGCGTCCTGCTCTCCGCCGCCTTGCGGAGGCCCCAGACGGCGTTGAAGCAGGGGATCATCCGCGGCGCCAGGAACATCGCCTTGCCGCGCGCGAGCTTGCCGTAATACACGCGGCCGCGGCGGAGCAGTTGGTCCTTGAGGTTCCAGGCATGCGAGGCCTCCGGATCCTTCTGCACGTGGCGCGGCATGATGGCGTCGCGCCGGCCGCAGACCGCCACGTAGAGCGACGGCTGGGTGTGGCGGGCGTCGGTCATGCAGGTGGCGAAGCCGACTTGCTCGATGAACCGCTCGGCGTCGATGACCGTCGACACCTGCCGCGTCGGATCGCGCCACCAGTGAAAGTCGCGAAACTCCTCGACGTCTGACGGCAGGTCTGGGCGGAGACGCACGGTTGAAGCGCGACGACGCTCAGCCGGCGAGTCGCGACAGGACCGCCGCGATGGCAGCCAGCACGATGATCGGGATCCAGATGAGGGCGGTCGCGATCGCCACGTCGGTGACGATGGCGCCGGCGCGTGACAGACGCGACGGCGACGGCCTGCCAGGAGGTATACTCGACACGTCTGTCCCTGCTTTCCTGAGCCCGAGGCCGCACCGGCCACTTCGCTCTCCAAAGCATATTCTTTGGAGACGCCATGCCCTATCCCGACTCTCTTCGTCACACCGAGGTAGCGGATTCTGCCTTGCCGCGCTCCTGTCCGTCGTGCGGCGCCACGCGACTGGTGACGACCGCCAAGGAACCGAGCGCTTCGAGTTACTGGCGCTGCCTGCTGTGCGGGGAAATCTGGGCGCCGGCCCGGCGCCGGGCGCGTCCCGCGCCGCGGTGGCGATGACCGCCGGCGGCGGCGACCGGGCGCTACGCCTCGTCTGACGGCGTGGCGGTCGGGTTGCCGGTTCGCGCGATGATCCCGGCGGCGGCTTCCATCTGCGCCATCGTCATCGCGTTGTGGTCGCCAGGCAGGCGCGGCGTGCAGCCGGCAAGCAGCTGCTTGGCGCGCAGCGCGCTGACCACCGCGTACTCATACAGGCTGAGGTGAGCGGGGCGAACCACCATGTCGAAACCGCTCCTGCGTTAGCGAAGGGACGATTCGCCGTACGGCGTCCAGCCGCTCGGCACCGCCCACAAGTGGCGGCAGTCGCGGCATTCATGCCACGCAAAAATGCTGTCGCGCGAGACCTCGAGCGACGAAACCCGTTCGCCTTCGCAGCGAGGGCAGGTGAGCCTCGTCCAGGCCGGCGGCGGAAGGGATGGGGTCGCGGGGCAGGTATGCACAGGTCACTCTCCAGTAAGGCCATGGTGAGGACCCGAAAACTGTGCGGGAGGCTCAGAACAGCAGTGACATCACTGTATCACGGTTCATCCGACGAGCCGGGACGCATTCGCGGCGCTGCTTCCGCCCCGGGCGGTTCGGTGAAGGGTTTCACCGGCACGCGTTCGTAGCGCACGTCGAGGATCTCGAGGTGCTGGACGCCGCCAGGGGCGCGCAGGACGACGCGGTCGCCGGCGCCGGCTTTCATCAGCGCCCTGGCCAGCGGCGAGCGCCAGCTGATGTGATGGCGATCGAGATCGACTTCGTCGAGGCCGACGATGGTCACCTCGTGCTCGGCGCCGGCAGCATCCTCGTATCGAACGGTCGCGCCGAAGAAGACCTGGGTGGCCGCGCGGCCGCGGCGCGGGGCCTCGGGGTCGACGACTTCGGCGGCATCGATCCGCCTGGTCAGGAAGCGGATACGGCGATCGATCTCGCGCAGCCGCCGCTTGCCGTACTGATAGTCGGCGTTTTCGCTGCGGTCGCCGTTGCCGGCGGCCCACGCCACGACCGCCGTCACGGCCGGGCGCTCACGCGCCAGCAGGAAGCGGTGCTCGTCGCGCAGCCGCTGCAGCCCGCCAGGGGTGATGTAGTTCTTGACCGTCTCGGCCATCGACGCCTATGGGCCTTCGCGGGCGGCGAGCAGGCTGGTCATCACATCGATCTCGGCCTGCTGGCTGGTGAGCACGGCGGTGGCGAAGGCGCGGACGACGGGATGCTGCGAGCGTTCGAGAACGGCGTTCGACATCTCGAGCGCGCCCTGGTGATGCGCGATCATCAGCCGCAGGAACATCCGCTCGGCGTCCACGCCTGACGCCGCCGAGAGTCCCTGGACCTGCTCCGGCGTCGCCATGCCGGGCATCAGCGCGCCCATGCCGTGGCCGGTGTGTCCCATCCACGCCATCGGCGGCTGGCTGCCAAGCTGGTTCAATCCCCACGCCGCCAGCCATCCGTACAACTGTCCTGCCTGGTGCCCCTGCGTCGTCGCCATGTCGTACGCCATGCGGCGCATGTCCTCATCGTCAGTCCGGTCGCGGATGATCATCGCCAGCTCGACGCCCTGGATGTGGTGCACCTGCATGTCGCGCGCGAAGCCGGCTTCAGCGCTGTCGGGTCCGGGGGCCGGAGGGGCGCCGCTGCCGCGGCTGGAGAAGAAGGCGCCGCCGGCCGCCCCGATGATCAGTGCGGCGACGACAGCGATGGCGATGAGGGGCGAGCGGCTGCGGCGAGAATCAGGAGACGCGTCCGGGACCATCGATGCCTCCCGTGCAGAGCGCGCCCGGCTCGGGCACGTTCTGGCTGCGCCAGTACTCCTCGAAGAACTCCGGGATGCGCGGATCGTCCGGCGACTGCACGCGCAACTGCTTGTTCCAGGCGCTCAGGACGATCGGGGAGGGCAGCCCCGCGTACGGCGAGAGGACCACGTAGGTCGACGGCAGGTGCTCGCGCAGCTGCGTCAGTTGGTCGGGGGTGACGCTCGAGTCGTAGGTGACCCACACCGCGCCGTGCTCCAGCGCGTGCACCCCGTAGACGTTGGGCACCGCCTGCGAGTAGACGCCGCAGTTCAGCCAGGTCGGATGGTGTTCACCACCCGCCGGCGGCGACTGCGGGTAGAGGACCGGATCGGTCGTGTGCCCGGGCTGATTCAGGAAGCTCTGGACGCCCTCGATCACCGCGCCGCTGCTGCCGGGCGAGTAGCTGCCCGCGCGCGGGATGAAGAAGGCGCCGAGCAGCGCCACGACGCCGACGCCGATGACGATCTTGGTGATGGTCTTCCTGAGGGCGCGCCGCTTGCGCGCCTGGCGCTCACCGGCGGCCGCCTCCCGTTTGCGATTCTTGGCCACGCGGCAATGGTAACAATTTTCTAGCGCGCGAGGAGCGCCTCGCGCGTCTTCTCCAGCGTGAAGACCAGCGACTCGCGCGGGATGCTGGTGATGAACGGGCGAATCAGCCAGCCGAGGCCGGTGGGGATGCCGCGGGTCAGGGTGAGCGACTCGCATTGCACGTAGGTCCCGCCGTCGCGTTCAACGAACCGCCAGTAGGTGTTGAGGCGCCAGAGGTAGCCGCCGTCGTTGCCGACCGGCAACTCGCGTTCCGACGGCGTGCCGGCGTCTTCGACCTGGGCCACCCGCGTGGTGCGGATCGTGGCTTTCACGTGCTGCGGCGTGACCGTCGTAAACCGCGCGTCATGGTTGGTGTTGACGATGACGGTGATCCCCTTCTTCTGGTAGAAGCGCAGGAAGATCGTGAAGTGCTCGCCGTCGCCCGTGAGCAGCCGCGACTGCTGGACGACCGGCGCGTAGACCTGGGCGTGGCGGTTGTAGTCCTGGAGCAGCGCCACCGCCTGCGCCGTCGTGACGCCGGGGATGAAGGCGGTGCCGAGCCAGTGGTGGAGCAGGCCGTCCGGGACCGGGATGTCCCTGCCCGCATCGCGCGTCTCGAGCGAGGTGATCCACGTGTCGCCGGCGCGGACCTCGCCCAGCGCGCGCTGCCGCTCGGCCGGGGGCAGCCCGTCAATCCAGAGCGGCGTCGCCGCCGCGTCGATCCGCTGTTCGGTGAGGGTCGCGTAGCGATCGAAGGCGGCGACGGTCTGCGGCTTCAGCTCGGCGGCGGCGGCCGGCGTGGCGATCAGCAAGAGGAGGAGGGCGGCGGCACGTTTCAGTCCGGGCGTCTTTCTTGGTAGCATCGGCCCTTCCAGGGAGAACGGGATGAAATACGACAAGGCAGTCCTCGTGCTTGGGGCGCTCGCCGCCTCGGCGATTGTCATCGGCGCGCAGCAGCCGGCGCAACAGGTTGGGACGCCTGGCGTCCAGGCCGGACGTGACCCGAACCGCGCGGCGTTTGTCGCCGCCAACTGCAAGACGCAGCCGGTAGCGGCGGCCCCGGCGGCCAACGCCCCGCGAGGCGGCGGCCCCGGCCGCGGCGGCGGCAACGCCAACGCGGCGCCCGTGCCGCTGATTCCGCCCGACCCGGCGCCGGCCATTCCCAACGTGCTGGCCGCGGGACAGCGCTGGCGCAAGGTGTGGGAAGGCACCGGCAACAACACCGATGGGGCCACCGGCACCGACAAGGGGCTGCTGCTGGCGCAGAACGACCTGAGCCAGATCATCGAGATATCCCTCGCCGGCGGTACTCCAGAGGTGCTGGCGCGCGATACCTATACCGGCGGCGCCATCGCCGTGCTGCCCGACGGCAACCTGTATGTCGGCTCGCGCGCGCTCAACCGCGGCATCTGGCGCGTGACGCCGCGGCAGCTGTTCACCAACACGATGAACGGCGAGCCGCTCGAGTGCCTCGGGCCGGCCGTGCTCAACGACATGGTGGCCGACAAGAAGGGCGGCATCTACATGACGATGGGCGGGGTGTACTACGCGAACGCGAAAGGCGTCGTCAGCGGCCGCTACGGCACCGTCGGCGGCAACGGCATTGCCGTCAGCCCCGACGACAAGACGCTCTACGTGACCGGCCGCCTGGCCGGCGCGACGCCTCCGGCCGATCTCCGGCTGCCGCCCGGCGCGCCGACGCCGACCGGGGGCATCGTCGCGTTCGACATCAAGCCGGATGGCTCGCTGACGAACGAACGCCAGTTCGCCTGGGCGGGGAACGACGGAACCGCGGTCGATCGCCAGGGGCGCATCTACACGCCGGGCAACGGCGGCGCGTGGGTGATCGATCCGGCCAACGGCCAGTTCCTCGGCTACTTCCCGACGCCGGCCGGTACGCACGGCCTGCACTTCGGCGGCCCCAACCGCAGCACGCTGTTCTCGATCCAGCTGAACGCGCAGACGTCGGTGCACGCCATCGACACGCTGGTGCAGGGGTACCAGGCGACGGAGTGGAACGGCAGGAAGTAGGAACCGGGAACGAGGAACGAGAAATTCGGGCGGCTAGGACGGCTGGTTCCAGACGTAGAGGAACTGGTCGTCGCTGGCCGTCGCAACCTTCTGCCCGTTCTTGCGGGTCGCCCGGTTCAACGCGGACCGCACCTTCTCCTTGCTCTCGGCCAGGTCGGCCAATGGCACCTTCAGGGCGACGCCGTCCTCGATCTGTGAAAGATCGGACAGGATTTTCGTGACGATCGCCTTGTGCTTGCCGTTGCGACCCTGCGGCACGTCCGCCTGCCGCATCTCCTTGAAGTTCATCGGCGCGGGTCTGGGGCGAGGGGACATGGGGATATGTTGGCAGCTTACGCTAAAGTAACGTAACCGAATCGTATTCCTAACGTAGCGCAGAAGCAACCGCGCGGCTGCGCGTTCAGCGCTATTCCTGCCCGAGTCGGCGGTTCTAATCTCACACGTTCGAGCGCGCAAAGAGGTGACCCGTATCACGCGCGTCCTGCTACCGTTCGTGCATGTTGAAGTTGAAGCAGCGCACGCCGCGTCAGCCATCCGCCACCCACTTCGAGCAGGTTCCGCTCGCTGCCGTGAAGGCAGCGGTCGCCTCCCGGCAGCCCACCCATGCCGTCCAGTTCTACGAAAGCGCGGATGCGTTGTGCCGCCTGGTCGGGCGCTTCATCGGCGACGGTCTCGAACGGGGCGCCGCGGCCGCGCTGATGGTCACGCCCGATCATGCTGGCCGGATCACCGCCTGTCTGCGTGAGGCGGGCCTTGACGTCGATGCCCTTACCCGGGACGGCGCGCTGGTGATCGTCGACGCGCAGGAGATGCTGGACCGGTTCATGGTGGACGGCATGCCGAACCCCGGGGCGTTCCGGCGCGCGGTCGGCGGCCTGTTCCGGGACCTGCGCCGCGCCAGGGGCGACCGCGCCATCCGCGCCTACGGCGAACTGGTCGATGTCCTGTGGAAGGAGCGGCGCGAGGCCGCGGCGATTCGGCTGGAAACGTTATGGAACGCGCTGGCGGAGAGCGACCGCTTCGACCTGTCGTGCGGCTACTCGATGGGGAACTTCTACAAGGGCTCGATGATCGAGGCCGTCGAGCGCCAGTACACGCATGGGGTGCCCGCCGATGGCGGCGCGCACGTGCCGACCGGCCCGTGACGGTCAGGAGCCAACCTCACACGGCCATCGTCTCGTCGACCCGCTCGCGCCACCTGGCCCCACACGGCGGACAACACCAGAAGTCGATCAGGACTTCCCCTCGCATGACCCGCTCCCGGACGGCCGTTCCCTCCTGGTCACAGACAGGGCAGGGTGGCACATCCGTCATCATGCGGCGTTGTGCCGGTGGGACTTCGTCAAGCGGGCTCGACACGGCGTGAGCATGCAGCAAGCAGCACGCCAACTGGACGAGTTGCCAACTGATGACCTGTCCCCGGAATGGACCCATAGGCGGTGGCGTCCCCACCGGGATTCGAACCCGGGTTTCAGCCTTGAAAGGGCCGCGTCCTAGGCCTCTGGACGATGGGGACGTCGATGGCGGGCGACGTAGCCCCTTATTCTGACACACGGTCGAAGTCAGCGGTAGGGCTGCTGTGCCGGGACGGCTCTCCCTGCCGGATGCAGGTAGAGTAGTGCGATGACTGCACGCGCCCTGTCGATCACCCTCGCCGCCGCACTCGTTGCCGCCTGCGGCGGCGGCACCGAACCGCCAGCCGCGGAGGCGCCGGCGCCGACGGCTGCCGGCGGCTTCGCCGCGCCCCCTGCCGTGATCACCGCCAGCCGCGGCGGCTTCATCCCCGAGGGCGTCGAGTTCGACAACACCGCCCGCAGGTTCCTCACGGGATCGATTGCCGAAGGCTCCGTCATGGCCATCGCCCCCGATGGGGCGGTCTCGGCCGTCATCAGCGATCCGGAGCTCGTCGCGTCGGTCGGCATCGAGGCCGACGAAGAGCGCGATCGACTCCTGGTGGCGAACTCCAACCCGCCCTTCGGCCAGAACCCAGGCCCGGGCCAGGCCAAGCTTGGCGTCTACCGGCTCTCGACGGGCGAACGCCTGGCGATGGTGGACCTGGCGGCGACAATCGCGAACGCGCCTGCGGACATGACGCACTTCGCCAACGACGTCGCCGTGGGCGACGATGGCGCCGCGTACGTGACCGACTCGCCCGCGGGCATCGTCTACCGCGTGACGCCCGACTACCAGGCCTCGGTGCTGCACCGCTTCGACGGCTTCCGCCCGAACGGCATCGTGTACCACCCGTCGGGTTACCTGCTTGTGGTCGGCGGCACCATGATCGTCAAGGTCCCGGTCGACAACCCTGCCGCCGCCGCCCAGGTCATGCTGCCAGAGGAGATCCCAGGTCAGGATGGCGCGGTCTGGTTGTCCGGCGGACGCCTGGCCGTCGTCAGCAACTCGGGCAACCGCGTGGTGCTCCTGACCAGCAACGACGACTGGGTGACTGCCCAGCGCGTGGGGCAGGCGCCCTTCGCGGAACAGGCCACCACCGCCGCGGTGGTCGGCGACGATGTCTATGTGGTGCACCCGCATTTCATGGACGAGAACCCGCCGAGCCTCGAGAAGGTGGCGTTCGAGTAGGGCA
>JBFWUM010000064.1:0-19504 GCA_050247255.1 Vicinamibacterales bacterium
GACAACACGACGATCACGGCGGAACTGCACACGCCGGTGGCGCTGGAGAAGGGCGCGCGCTTCGCGATTCGTGAAGGAGGTCGTACGGTCGGGGCCGGCACGATCTCGGAAATTCTCGAGTAAGGACTGACCAATGGCGATGTTCAGCGACAAGATCCGGATCCGCCTCAAGGCCTACGACTCGCGGATTCTCGACCAGTCGACCGGCGAGATCGTCGAGACGGCCAAGCGGACCGGGGCGCGGCTGGCGGGACCGATTCCGCTGCCGACGGCCAAGAACAAGTGGACCGTCCTGCGGTCGCCGCACGTCGACAAGAAGTCGCGCGAGCAGTTCGAGATCCGCACGCACAAGCGGCTGATCGACATCTTCGAGCCGACGCCGCAGACGGTGGACGCGCTGATGAAGCTCGATCTGCCGGCCGGTGTCGACGTCGAGATCAAGGCATTCGGCAAGGAACACGGAAAGTAGTTGGTAGTTGGCTAGTTGGTCGTTGGTAGCGACTACGAACTACCAACCACCAACTACGAACTGGTGATGTGATGGTTACTGGACTCATCGGAAAAAAGGTCGGCATGACGCAGCTGTTCGCGGCCGACGGCACGGTCTCGCCGGCAACGGTGCTGCAGGCCGGGCCGTGTGTCGTGGCGCAGGTGAAGACCGCCGACCGTGACGGCTACGCCGCCGTGCAGCTCGGGCTGGTCGAGGCCAAGGCGGCGAAGGCGAATAAGCCGACCGCCGGCCACTTCAAGAAGGCCGGCGTGCCGCCGGCGCGCGTGCGCCGCGAGGTCGCGGTGCAGGCGGGGGCCGAGGCGCCGAAGGCGGGCGACCAGGTCAACGTGTCGATCTTCGCCGACGGCGAGCGGGTCGACGTCATCGGCACCAGCCGCGGCAAGGGGTTCCAGGGCGTCGTCAAGCGGCACCACTTCGCCGGCGGCCGCGCCTCGCACGGCTCGATGTTCCACCGCGCGCCCGGCTCGATCGGCGCCTCCTCCTACCCGTCGCGCGTGGTGAAGGGGATGCGGATGGGCGGCCACATGGGCGCCGACCGCGTGACGGTGCGCAACCTCAAGGTGCTGAAGGTCGACGCCGACAACAACCTGCTGCTCGTCGAGGGGGCGGTGCCGGGCGGGCCGAACAGCGTCGTCGTCATCCGCAAGGCGGTGGCGGCGAAGAAGCTGAAGGTCGCGCAGGTTGAGCCCGTGAAGAAGAAGGGCAAGAAGTAGTCATGCAGATTGACGTCGTCAACCAGCAGAACGAGAAGGTCGGCTCCGTCGACCTGCGCGACGAGGTGTTCGGCGGCCGCGTCAAGGTCGACCTGATCCACCAGTCGGTCGTGCGCGCCAACGCCGCGGAGCGCCGCGGCACCCACGCGACGAAGACCCGCGCCGCGGTCAGCGGCAGCGGCAAGAAGCCGTGGCGGCAGAAGGGGACCGGCCGCGCCCGCGTCGGCGAGATCCGCAACCCGCTGTGGCGCAAGGGCGGCACCGTGTTCGGGCCGCAGCCGCGCAGCTACGACTACCAGCTGCCGCGCAAGGTGGAGAAGGGGGCGCTGCGCGCCGCCCTGACCCAGAAGATCAAGGACGGGGCGGTGATCGTCGTCGAGGCGCTGAGCGTCGGCGAGATCAAGACCAAGGCGGCGGCCGAGATGCTGCGGAAGCTCGGAATCGACGGGAAGGCGCTGCTCGTGGACGTCAAGCCCGAGAACAAGCTGGCGCTGTCGGTGCGCAACATCGAGGGCATCCGCGTGCTGCCGAGCAACCGCATCAGCGCCCGCGACGTCATGGACACGCGCCGGGTGGTCCTGACTCGGGCCGCTATTGAAAAACTGCAGGAGGCCCTCGGCTGAAATTCAGAATTCTGAATTCAGAATTCTGAATCGCAGGGATTCGTTATGAAACTCACGGACGTCATCCGGCGGCCGCTCATCACCGAGAAAACCACCGTCATCCGCGACGACGGACGGACGCTGGTGTTCCAGGTGGCGAACGACGCCAACAAGATCGACATCAAGCGCGCGGTCGAGAAGCTGCTCGGCTCGAAGGTGCAGAGCGTGCGCACCTCGCTGGCGCACGGCAAGTTCAAGCGCCAGGGGAAGTTCGTCGGCCGGCGCTCCGACTGGAAGAAGGCCTACGTGAAGCTGCGCGAGGGCGAGAAGCTTCCGGACTTCCTGCAGGGGGCATAGAGAACCATGCCAATTCGCAAGTACAACCCGACCTCGCCCGGCCTGCGCGGCAAGACCTCGCTGACCTTCAGCGAGATCACCGCCGACGAGCCGTACCGCCCGCTGACCGAGAACCTGCACCGCTCCGGCGGCCGCAACAACCGCGGCGAGTTGACCGCGTGGTGGCGCGGCGGCGGCCACAAGCGGCTCTACCGGGTGATCGATTTCAAGCGCGACAAGAAGGACATCCCGGCGCGCGTCGAGACCATCGAGTACGACCCGAACCGCTCGGCGCGGATCGCGCTGGTCACCTACGCCGACGGCGAGAAGCGCTACATCCTGCAGCCGGTGGGGGTGAAGGTCGGCGACACGGTGGTGGCCGGCGACAACGTCGACATCCTGCCGGGCAACTGCCTGCCGCTCAAGAGCATCCCGCTCGGCACGCAGATCCACAACGTCGAGCTGCGCCCCGGCAAGGGCGGCCAGATCGCGCGCAGCGCCGGCGCCTCGGTGCAGCTGGTGGCGCGCGAGGGCGAGTACGCGTCGGTGAAGATGCCGTCGGGCGAGATCCGCAAGATCAACGTCGAGTGCGTCGCCACCATCGGCCAGATCGGCAACCTCGATCACGAGAACGTGTCGATCGGCAAGGCCGGGCGCAGCCGCTGGCTGGGTAAGCGGCCGCACGTGCGCGGCGTGGCGATGAACCCGGTCGATCACCCGCTCGGCGGCGGTGAGGGCAAGACCTCGGGCGGCCGCCACCCGGTGTCGCCGTGGGGCCAGCCGACCAAGGGATACAAGACGCGCCACCGCAAGGACACGGACCGCTTCATCGTCCAGCGGAGGCAGAAGTAGGCCATGAGCAGATCACTGAAGAAGGGGCCGTTCGTCGACACGCCGCTGCTGGAAAAGGTGGAGGCGATGAACCGGGCCAACGAGAAGAAGGTCATCAAGACCTGGTCGCGCCGCTCGACCGTGGTGCCGGAAATGGTCGGCCACACGATGGCGGTGCACAACGGGAAGAAGTTCATCCCGGTCTACGTGACCGAGAACATGGTCGGGCACAAGCTCGGCGAGTTCGCGCCGACGCGGACGTTCAAGGGCCACACGACGAAGACGGAAAAGGCCGCGTCGGCGGCGCCGGCGGCCGGGGGTAAGGGCTAGTCATGGCGGTTGAAGCACAGGCAACGGCGCGCGGCGTCCGCACCTCGGCCCAGAAGGCGGGGCTGGTGTGCGAGCTGATCCGCGGCAAGGGTGTCAACCAGGCGCTGGCGACGCTGCAGTTCACGCGCAAGACGATCGCCCGTGAGATCGCCAAGGTGCTCCGCTCGGCGGTGGCCAACGCGCAGCAGCAGGACGGTTTCAGCGGCGACATCGATCGCCTCTACGTGAAGGCGGCCTATGCCAACCAGGGGCCGTCGATGAAGCGGATTCGCCCGGCCCCGATGGGGCGCGCGTTCCATGTCGTCAAGCGCACCGCGCACCTCACCGTCGAGGTGTCCGAGCGGCCGCTGAAGATTGCGAAGACGTCCACCAAGACCGCTGCGGCGGCGAAGGCGTAGGCAGAGATGGGTCAGAAAGTACATCCGTACGGGTTCCGCCTCGGGTTCAACAAGACCTGGCGCTCGCGCTGGTTCTCGGGCCGCGACTACGCCAAGCTCCTGCACGAGGACCTGGCGCTGCGGCAGGACCTGAAGAAGCGGTTTTCGCACGCCGGCGTCTCGCGCATCGAGACCGAGCGGGCGGCGAACAACCTGAAGATCGACATCTACACCTCGCGCCCGGGAATCATCATCGGCCGCAAGGGGACGGAGGTCGACAAGCTGAAGCAGGAGATCCAGAAGCGCACGAGCCGGCAGGTCTTCATCAACATCCAGGAGATCCAGAAGCCGGAGCTCGAGGCGCAGCTGATTGCCGAATCGGTGGCGGTGCAGCTCGAGAAGCGTGTCGCCTTCCGCCGCGCCATGCGCAAGGCGGTGGAGTCGGCGCTGCGCTTCGGCGCCCGCGGCATCAAGGTGCGCGTCAGCGGCCGCCTCAACGGCGCCGAGATCGCGCGCTCGGAGTGGTACCTGCACGGCCAGCTGCCGCTGCAGACGCTGCGCGCCGACATCGACTACGGCTTCGCCGAGGCGAGCACGACCTACGGCCAGATCGGCGTCAAGGTGTGGCTCTACAAGGGCGAGCGCCTGGTGCCGCGGGTCGGCCGTGACGAGGAATACCGGGATCGCGGCCCGCGCCGGCCGGAACGCCGGCCCTAGGCGCCAGGCACCAAGCACGAGAGCACTGACGAGGATTCACGAAGATGTTGATGCCAAAGAAGGTCAAGTACCGCAAGCAGCAGCGCGGTCGCATGGCCGGCAAAGCGTGGCGCGGGTCGGACGTGTCGTTCGGCGACTACGGCCTGAAGGCGATGGAGCCGTGCTGGATGACGGCGCGGCAGATCGAGGCGGCGCGCGTGGCGATGACCCGTTTCATCAAGCGCGGCGGCAAGATCTGGGTGCGCGTGTTCCCGGACAAGCCGATCACCAAGAAGCCGCAGGAAACGCGCATGGGCAAGGGCAAGGGCGCGCCTGAGGAATGGGTGTGCGTGGTCCGGCCGGGGCGGATCCTCTTCGAGATGGAGGGGGTCAGCGAGGCCGATGCGCGCCGGGCGATGACGCTGGCGGCGGCGAAGCTGCCGATCCTGACCAAGTTCGCCACCCGGTTCGCGCAGGAGAAGGCGTCATGAAGGTCGGGGAGTTCCGGGAGCTGACGGTCGACGAGCTGCGCGGGCGCGAGCAGGAGCTCGACGACCAGCTGTTCCGGCTGCGGATCCAGAAGTCGATGGGGCAGCTCGAGGCGCCCCGCAAGGTGCGCGAGCTGCGCAAGGACCTGGCGCGGATCAAGACGATCCTGCGCGAGAAGCAGGCGGCGGCCGCCGGCGGGCAGTAGGCAGGACACGATGAGCGTCAAAGCACAGGTTACGGGGACCGTCGTCAGCGACAAGATGGAGAAGACCGTCGTCGTCGCCGTCGAGCGGCAGGTGCGGCACGGCGTCTACGGCAAGATCCAGCGCCGGACGTCGAAGTTCGTCGCCCACAACGAGGGCAACGAGGCGAAGGTCGGCGACACGGTGGCGATCGCCGAGTCGCGGCCGCTCAGCCGGCGCAAGCGCTGGGTGGTGACGCGCGTCGTCGCCAGGGCGCCGCAGGTCTAGGGCCGGGGACAGAGGAGCACTGCCATGATTCAGATGCGATCGATCCTCGACGTGGCCGACAACTCGGGGGCCCGCAAGATCTCGGTGATCAACCCGATCGGCGGCTCGACCGGGCGCTACGCGCGGCTCGGCGACATCATCACGGCGTCGGTGAAGGAAGCGACGCCGGACGGCACGGTGAAGAAGGGGCAGGTCGTCAAGGCGGTCATCGTCCGGACCGTCAAGGAGCAGCGCCGCCGCGACGGCAGCTACATCCGCTTCGACCGCAACGCCGCCGTGCTGATCAACGACAACAACGAGCCGATCGGGACGCGCGTGTTCGGGCCCGTCGCGCGCGAGCTGCGCGAGCGCCGGTTCATGAAGATCATCTCGCTCGCGCCAGAGGTTCTGTAAGGCCATGTCGAGACTGCAAACACCGATTCGCCGCAACGACACGGTCGTCGTCACGACCGGCCGGGACAGCGGCAAGCGCGGCCGGGTGCTGAAGGTGCTCCCGGCCAAGAACCGCCTCGTCGTCGAGGGGGTCAACATCATCAAGCGGCACACGCGGCCGAACCCGCAGCGCAACATCAAGGGCGGGATCGTCGAGCGCGAGGCGTCGCTGCACGCCAGCAACGTCCAGCTGGTGTGCCCGGAGTGCAGCAAGACGACGCGCGTCGGCCGGAAGATCCTGGCCGACGGCCGCAAGGTGCGCGTCTGCCGGAAGTGCGAAGGAGTGGTCGACAAATGAGCCGGCTCAAGGAGCGGTACAGCAAGGAAGTCGTCCCGGCCCTGAAGAAGGAGTTCGGCTACACCAACGTGATGGCCATCCCGAAGGTTGAGAAGGTGGTCATCAACATGGGGCTCGGCGAGGCGACGCAGAACGCGAAGATCGTCGACGTCGGCGCCGACGAGGTCAGCCGCGTCGCCGGGCAGAAGGCGGTCGTCCGCCGCGCCACCAAGTCGATCGCCCAGTTCAAGCTGCGGCAGGGGATGCCGGTCGGGGCGATGGTGACGCTGCGCGGCGAGCGGATGTACGAGTTCCTCGACCGCCTGATCAGCATCGCGCTGCCGCGCGTGCGCGACTTCCGCGGCGTGTCGCCGAAGGGGTTCGACGGCCGCGGCAACTACACGCTGGGGCTGCGCGACCAGCTGCTGTTCGCGGAGATCGACTACATGAAGGTCGACAAGGCGCGCGGCATGAACGTGTCGGTCGTCACCACCGCCAAGACCGACGAAGAGGCACGGAAGCTCCTGCAGCTGCTCGGGATGCCGTTCCGGACGAACTGAGGACTACGAATGGCTACGACCGCAAAGATCGCCAAAGAGGCCAAGGCGCCGAAGTACAAGATCCGGCTGCGCAACCGCTGCCGCCTGTGCGGCCGCCCGCGCGCCTACATGCGCAAGTTCGCGATGTGCCGCCTCTGCTTCCGCAAGGCCGCCCTCGAGGGCGACATCACGGGCGTGACGAAGAGCTCCTGGTAGCGAGGAAAGAATGACCGATCCGATTTCCGACATGATCACGCGGATCCGCAACGCGGTGTCGGCCAAGCACACGCGGGTGGACCTGCCGGCCAGCAAGCTGAAGGCGGAGATTGCGCGCATCCTCCAGGACGAGGGCTACATCCAGGGCTTCCGCCTGCTGGAGGAGCCGGCGGCGCGCGACGGACGCCAGCCGCGGCAGCTGATCCGGGTGTTCCTGAAGTACGGCCCGCACGGCGAAAAGGTGATCTCGGGGCTCGAGCGCATCAGCCGCCCCGGCCGCCGCGTCTACCTCGGCGTCGACGAGGTGCCGCAGGTGCTCGGCGGCCTCGGCACCAGCATCCTGACGACCTCGCGCGGGGTGATGACCGGCCGCGCCGCCCGCAAGGCGGGGGTCGGCGGCGAAGTGCTCTGCAACGTCTGGTAGGGAACTGCAATGTCTCGAATTGGGAAGAAGCCGATCGCGATCCCCAAGGGGGTCACGGTCAAGATCGACGGCTACGCGGTGGAGGTGCAGGGCCCGAAGGGGAAGCTGCGCCAGTGGTTCCCCGCCGGCATCCGCATGGCGCAGGAGGACGGGCACATCGTCGCCACGCTCGAGCGCGATGAGCCGGCGCTGAAGAAGTTCCACGGCCTGGCGCGGAGCCTGGTGGCCAACGCGGTGACCGGCGTGACGGAGGGCTTCAAGAAGGAGCTCGACATCGTCGGCGTCGGCTACCGCGCGGAGCTGAAGGGCAAGCAGGTGCACTTCGCGCTCGGCTACTCGCACCCGGTGATCTTCGACGTGCCCGAGGGGATCGACGTCGCCATCGACAAGCAGACGCACCTCACGGTGACCGGCGCCAACCGCCAGCTGGTCGGACAGGTGGCGGCCAACATCCGCCGCATGCGCAAGCCCGACCCGTACAAGCAGAAGGGCGTGCGCTACACCGGGGAAGTGCTCAAGAAGAAGGTCGGCAAGACCGGAGCGAAATAACGATGCGCATCAAGACGAGGGAAGATCGCCGCGACCGGATCAAGCACCGGATTCGCAAGCGGGTGCAGGGCACCGAGGCGCGGCCGCGCCTGACCGTGTTCCGCAGCGTCGCCCACATGTACGTGCAGGTGGTCGACGACCTGAGCGGCCGGACCATCGCCGCCGCCTCGACGGTGGAGCCGACGGTCAAGGGCGCGCTGCCGAAGGCGGCCAAGGGCGGCAACATCGAGGGGGCCAAGGCGATCGGCAAGACCATCGCCGAGCGGCTGCTCGAGAAGGGCGTCACACGCGTCGTGTTCGACCGCAACGGGTTCCTCTATCACGGGCGCGTGAAGGCAGTGGCCGACGCGGCGCGCGAAGCCGGTCTGGAGTTCTAGTCGCATGGCACTGATGAATCGCACTCGCGAGAAGGTCGACGCGTCGCAGCTCGACATCAAGGACACCGTCGTGTCGATCAACCGCGTGACCAAGGTGGTCAAGGGCGGCAAGAACCTGAGCTTCTCGGCGCTGGTCGTCGTCGGCGACGGCCACGGTGTGGTCGGGTTCGGCGTCGGCAAGGCCAAGGAAGTGCCGTCGGCGATCAAGAAGGGGATCGAGGCGGCGAAGAAGAACCTGATCCGGGTGCCGCTCCGCGGCGCGACGATTCCGCACCAGGTGGTCGGCCGGTTCGGCTCGGGCAGCGTGCTGCTGAAGCCGGCGCCCGAGGGCACCGGCCTGATCGCCGGCGGCGCGGTCCGCGCGGTCGTCGAGTCGTGCGGCATCCAGAACGTGCTGACGAAGTCGCTCGGGTCGGCGAACCCGCACAACGTGGTGCGCGCGACCTTCGCCGGGTTGATGGGACTCAAGGACCCGGCCTACGTAGCGCGCGTCCGCGGCAAGGAAGAAGCGGACCTGGTGGGGGCGTGATGGCGAAGAAGGCTGCAGCCACGGCTGCCAAGATGCTGAAGGTCACGCTGGTGCGGAGCACCATCGGCTTCGACAAGACGCAGTTCAAGACGGTCCAGGGGATGGGCCTGCGCAAGATCCGCCATTCGGTGGAGCTGCCGGACACCCCGGAGACGCGCGGCATGATCCACAAGGTGCGGCACCTTGTGGAGGTGAGCGAGTAGGACGCCCCTTTACGGGTGTCGAGGTAACCGATGGATCTCTCAAATCTCAAGCCGGCCGATGGCTCGACGCACGCCAAGAAGCGCGTCGGCCGCGGCCACGGATCGGGGCAGGGCGCGCAGGCGGGGCGCGGCCACAAGGGCGCGCAGTCGCGCTCGGGCTTCACGTTCAAGCGCGGGTTCGAGGGCGGCCAGATGCCGCTGCACCGCCGCATTCCGAAGCGCGGGTTCCACAACCCGTTCCGCACGGAGTACGCGGTGGTCAACCTCGACACCCTGGCCGAGCGCTTCGACAGCGGCACCGTCGTCACGCCCGAGCTGCTGCGCGAGCAGGGGCTGATCCACTCGGTGAAGCAGCCGGTCAAAGTGCTGGCGCGCGGCGACGTGTCGAAGAAGCTGACCGTGCGCGCCCACAAGTTCAGCGGCAAGGCGGCGGAGAAGATCGCCGCGGCCGGCGGCACCACGGAAGTGATTGCGTAGCAAGGCGCAATGCCCAATGCGCCATGCTCAATGACAAAGGAGAAGCGCTTGTCATTGGGCCTTGGGCATTGAGCCTTGGGCATTGATGGGTAGCGTATGGACAACAACCCGCTGAAGAATCTGTTCGCCGTCACCGACCTGCGGAACCGCATCCTGTTCACGCTGGCGCTGCTCGGCGTGTACCAGATCGGCGGCCAGATCCCGACGCCCGGCGTCAACATCGCGGCGCTGGCCGAGTTCGCCCGCCAGCTGTCGCAGAACGCCATGTTCGGGCTCTACAACATGTTCACCGGCGGCAACATGGCCAAGGTGACGATCTTCGCGCTGGGCATCATGCCCTACATCAGCGCGTCGATCATCCTGCAGCTACTGACGGTGGTCGTGCCGTACCTCGAACGGCTGTCGAAGGAAGGCGAGCTCGGACGGCGCAAGATCACCCAGTACACGCGCTACCTGACGATCGTGCTGGCGGTGGTCCAGGCGCTGAGCATTGCCGTGTTCCTCGAGCGGCAGGAGGCGGCCGGCTTCTCGCTGGTCTACAACCCGGGCTGGGGCTTCCGGCTGATGGCCGTGCTGACGCTGACCACCGGCACGGCGTTCATCATGTGGCTGGGCGAGCAGATCACCGAGCGCGGCGTCGGCAACGGCATGTCGCTGCTGATCTTCGCCGGCATCGTCGTCGGCTTCCCGTCGGCGATCCTGACGACGTTCCAGCAGATGCAGACCGGCCAGATCGGCCTGATCCGCATCATCTTCCTGACGGTGGTGATGATCGCGGTCGTGGCGGCGATCATCTACGTCGAACGGGCGCACCGGCGCATCACGGTGCAATACGCGAAGCGCGTGGTCGGGCGGCGGCAGTACGGCGGGGCGAGCACGCACATCCCGCTGAAGGTCAACACCGGCGGCGTCATCCCGGTCATCTTCGCCTCGTCCATTCTCGCGTTCCCGGCGACGATCGCGACGATGTACCAGGGGAGCCCGTGGGCGCAGTCGATCGTCGATCAGCTGTCGCCGGCGATGCCGCTCTACAACCTGCTCTACATCGCCGGCATCATCTTCTTCGCGTACTTCTACACCGCGATCATCTTCAATCCGGATGACGTGGCGGAGAACATGCGGAAGTACGGCGGGTTCATCCCGGGTATCCGGCCGGGCAAGCGGACGGCGGAGTACATCGACACGATCCTGGCGCGGGTGACGATCGTCGGCGCGCTCTACCTGGCGGCGGTGGCGATTCTGCCGGAGTTCCTGATGATGGGCTTCCGCGTCGCGCCGATTCCGTTCGTCGGCGATCAGCTCGACGCGATGCTGCCGACCTGGTTCACCCAGGGCCTGGGCGTGACGTTCTACTTCGGCGGCACGTCGCTCCTGATCGTCGTCGGCGTCGCCATGGACACGGTGCAGCAGATCGAGTCGCAGCTGATCATGCGCCACTACGACGGGTTCATGAAGAAGACGCGCATCCGCGGGCGGCGCGGGTAGCAGGGATCGGGTGGGCCTGAACGTCATCATGATGGGGCCGCCGGGGGCCGGGAAGGGCACCCAGGCGACGCGGTTCGCCCGCGAACGCGGCCTCGTCCGGATTGCGACCGGCGACATCCTGCGCGATGCCGTCAAGGCGCAGACGCCGCTCGGGCAGAAGGTGCAGGCCGGCATCGAGCGCGGCGAGCTCGTCGACGACGAGACGATGATCGAGATGGTGCGCGAGCGGCTGGCGCGCCCCGATGCGCAAAAGGGGTTCCTGCTCGACGGGTTCCCGCGCACGGTGCCGCAGGCGGAGGCGCTCGACCGCATCATGGAGGCGCGCGGCCACGGGGCGCTGGTCGTCATCGACGTCCGGGTGCCGTTCCAGGAGCTGGTGCGGCGGCTCGACGGACGCAAGGTGTGCGCCGGCTGCGGCGCCAACGCCGACCCCTTCGTGGTGTCGGCGCGCTGCGGCAAGTGTGGCGGCGAGTTCGTGCAGCGGCCCGACGACAACCGCGACGTGGTGATCGAACGGCTGAAGATCTACGAGCGCGAGACCTTCCCGCTGGTGGAGTACTACCAGGGGCGGCCGACGTTCCGCGTCGTCAACGGCGCGCAGCCGCCGGCGCAGGTGGCCTTCGAGCTCGACACGGTGATCGACGATGCGGCGGCAGTCGGCGCGGCGCCGAAGGCGCAGGTCGCGCCGTGATCGTCTGCCGGTCGCCGATCGAGATCGGGAAGCTCCGCCGGGTGAACCAGCTGGTCGCCGAGGTGCTGGCCGAGCTGCGCGGCCTGGTCGCGCCCGGCGTGACGACCGAGGACCTCGATCGGATCGCCGAGGAGCGGGTGCGGCAGGCGGGGGCGGAGCCGGCGTTCAAGGGCTACCACGGCTACCCGGCGACGATCTGCGCGTCGCCGAATGAGCAGGTGGTCCACGGCATCCCGTCGAACCGGCCGCTCGAGGAGGGCGAGATCGTCTCGCTCGACATGGGGGCGAAGCTCGACGGCTTCTACGGCGACTCGGCGGTGACGGTGGCGGTCGGCGCGGTGCCGGCGGCGGCCGCGGAGCTGCTCCGCGTCACCGAGGAGGCGCTGTTCCGCGGCATCGACGCGGTGAAGCCGGGCGCGCGCGTCTCGGACATCGGCGCGGCGGTGCAGGCGCACGTCGAGGCGCACGGGTTTTCGGTGGTCCGCGAGTTCGTCGGCCACGGCATCGGCACGTCGCTCCACGAGGAGCCGCAAATCGCCAACTACGGCCCCGGCGGCCGCGGGCCGCGGCTGGCCGAGGGGATGGTGCTGGCGATCGAGCCGATGGTCAACGCCGGCAAGCCGGGCGTGAAGGTGCTGGCGGACGGCTGGACGGCGGTGACGCGCGACGGGAGCCTGTCGGCGCACTTCGAGCACACGGTGGTGGTGACGAAGGACGGCGTCGAGATCCTGACGCTGGCGCCGAAGGCGGATGCCAGACGCGCCGCGGGCTAGCGGAACGGTTGAAGGGACCGTGACGGCGCAGCTGCCGAGCGGGCTCTACCAGGTCGACGTCGACGGCGCGCGGGTGACCGCGCACATCGGCGGCGGCATCGAGCGCAACTTCATCCGGTTGCTCGTCGGCGACCGGGTGATCGTGGAACTGACGCCGCGGGATCTGACCCGGGGGCGGATAGTACGAAGGGCGTAGAAGCTAGAAGCGAGAAGCGAGAACATTCTGGCTTCTGACTTCTGACTCCTGAGGAAACGACAATGAAAGTTCGAGCGTCGGTCAAGCGGATTTGCGACAAGTGCAAGGTGGTGCGCCGCCGCGGGGTGGTGCGCGTGATCTGCACGAACGCGAAGCACAAGCAGAGGCAGGGGTAAACGATGGCGCGTATTGCTGGCGTCGATCTTCCGCGCACCAAGCGGGTCGAGATCGGGCTCACCTACATCTACGGCATCGGCCGCAAGCGGTCGAACGACATTCTCGGCGCGGCGGGCGTCAGCCCGGACATCCGCGTGAAGGATCTGTCCGAGGAGGACGTGCGGAAGATCAGCCGGGTGATCGAAGACGTCGGCGGCGTCGAGGGCGACCTCCGCAAGGAGATCTCGCTGAACATCAAGCGGCTGATGGAAATCGGCTGCTACCGCGGCTTGCGCCACCGCCGCAACCTGCCGGCACACGGGCAGCGCACCAAGACCAACGCGCGCACGCGGAAGGGCCCGCGCAAGGGCGCCGTGGCCAAGAAGAAGACGGTGTAGCGATTTATGGCAAAGACTGAGGACGGCGAGAAGAAGGCGCCCCGCAAGGCGTTCAAGAAGCGCGGCGAGAAGCGCGTGGTGCACCACGGCTACGTGCACGTGCACGCCTCGTTCAACAACACGCAGATCACCATCACCGACACCGAGGGCAACGTGATCGCGTGGTCGAGCGCCGGCGGCATCGGCTTCAAGGGGTCGCGCAAGGGGACGCCGTTCGCGGCGACCCAGGCGGCGATCGCCGCCGGCAACACCGCCAAGACCTATGGCCTGCGCACCGTCGACGTGAAGGTCAAGGGCCCCGGCTCGGGCCGCGAGTCGGCCATCCGCGCGCTGCAGACGGTGGGCATCGAGGTGAAGTCGATTCGCGACATCACGCCGATCCCGCACAACGGCTGCCGGCCGACCAAGCGTAGGAGAGTATGAACATTGACGAATCTACGAACTGACGAATTGACGCATTGCAATTCGTAAATTCGTAAATCCGTCACTTCGTCAATTTCGAAGGGTTACTGTTACATGGCTCGATACATCGGACCCGTCTGCCGCCTGTGCCGCCGCGAGGGGATGAAGCTGTTCCTCAAGGGTGAGCGCTGCTACACCGAGAAGTGCGCCATCGAGAAGCGCAACTTCGCCCCCGGCCAGCACGGCAAGACGCGGAAGCAGAAGATGGCCGGCTACGGCGTCCAGCTGCGCGAGAAGCAGAAGGTGAAGCGCATCTACGGCGTGCTCGAGGACCAGTTCCGCCGCTACTTCGAGCAGGCGGAGCGGACCCGCGGCATCACCGGCGAGACGCTGCTGCAGCTGCTGGAGCGCCGCCTCGACAACGTCGCCTACCGCCTCGGCTTCGCGACGTCGCGCCCGCAGGCGCGGCAGCTGGTGCGCCACGGCCACTTCACGGTCAACGGCCGCAAGGTGGACATCCCATCGTTCTCGGTCAAGCCGGGCGACGTGGTGGCCATCCGCCAGAGCAGCCGGGCCAACGCCTCGATCGCCCACGCGCTCGAGGAAGTGAAGGGGCGCGGCGTGCCGGAATGGCTGCAATTCGACGCGGCGGCGATGTCGGCCAAGGTCGGCTCGATCCCGACGCGCGAGCAGATCAACCTGCCGGTGCAGGAGCAGCTGATCGTCGAGCTGTATTCGAAGTAATTCTGAATTCAGAATTCTGAATTCAGAATTCGCACCCGCCAGCCCGCAGCTTCTCAGGCCTGCAGCGGGAGGCTGGCGGTCAACACGCAGGCCTGGAGGCGGGGGCTGCCCGCCCGTCGCGAAAGGAAGACACGATGCTCTGGAAAGGTTTTCAGCGTCCCAAGCGGCTCGACTTCGAGCGCGAGACCCTCACCGACCGGTTCGGCCGGTTCTCGGCGCAGCCGTTCGAGCGCGGCTTCGGCACCACCGTCGGCAACGCCATGCGGCGCGTGCTGCTGTCGTCGATTGAGGGCGCGGCGATCACCGCGGTCAAGATCGACGGCGTGCTGCACGAGTTCTCGCCGATCCCCGGCGTGGTCGAGGATGCGACCGACATCATCCTCAACCTGAAGCAGATTCCGCTGAAGCTGCACGTCGACTACGCGAAGACGCTCTACCTGCGCATCGACAAGCCGGGCATCGTCCGGGCGAAGGACATCCAGGCCGACGCCGACGTCGAGATCCTCGAGCCTGAGGCGCACATCGCCACCGTGTCCGAGGGCGGCAAGCTCCACATGGAGCTGCGCATGAAGCGCGGCCGCGGCTACGTCTCGGCCGACAAGAACTTTGACGAGGACCTCGGCATCGGCTGGATCCCGGTCGACTCGGTGCACTCGCCGGTCAAGAAGGTGAACTACCTGGTCGAGGCGGCGCGCGTCGGCCAGAACACCGACTACGACAAGCTGACGATTGACGTCTGGACCAACGGCTCGGTGACCTCGCGTGACGCGGTGTCGCTGGCGGCCAAGCTCCTGCGCGATCACCTGAACATCTTCATCAACCTCGAGGACGCCGACGAGACCGCGGAAGCGGCCGCCGACGCGCCGCGCAGCGGCATCGCCAACGAGAACCTCGACAAGAGCGTCGAGGAGCTCGAGCTGTCGGTGCGGTCGTACAACTGCCTGAAGAACGCGAACATCCGCACGATTCGCGAGCTGGTGCAGAAGACCGAGGCCGAGATGCTGAAGACGAAGAACTTCGGCCGCAAGTCGCTCAACGAGATCAAGGAAATCCTGCACAGCATGGGTCTGAGCCTGGGCATGCGCCTCGACCAGCCCGCGACTGCGCATCAGGAGTAAGCAGCCGGCGGCAGGCAGCTGGCAGGAAAAGCACGATGAGACACAACGTTGCACACCGGAAACTGGGCCGCGTCACCGAGCATCGCCTGGCGATGCTGCGGAACCAGGCCATCTCGCTGCTCCGCCACGAGCGCATCGAGACGACGATGCCGAAGGCGAAGGAGCTGCGGCCGTTCGTCGAGCGGATCATCACGATCGCCAAGCGCGGCGTCGCCGCCGGCGACGCGAAGGGGAAGACCCTGGCCGCGCGCCGGCTCGTGCTGGCCGAGATCCCCGACACCGCGGTCGTGACCAAGCTGTTCGACGACCTCGCGCCGCGCTTTGCCGAGCGGCCGGGCGGCTACACCCGGATTCTCCGGGTCGGCTACCGCCGCGGCGACAGCGCCGAAGTGGCGCAGGTCGAGCTCGTCGGCAGTGAGTACAACCCGAAGGCAGCCGAGGACAAGGCGGCCAAGGAAGAGGCCAAGCCGAAGCAGAAGGGGCTCGGCGAACGCCTCAAGGCCACGGCGTCGCGCGTGCGCGGCGGCCAGGACAAGGGGAGCTCGAAGGCCCAGGCCGGCGGCCAGACGAAGGGCGCCGGACGAAAGGTCTCGACCCCGCGCAAGGCCGGCGGGTCTTAAAGGTCCGAAGGTCCGAGGTCCGGGTCCCAAGGTCGGGGCCGTCTCGCCGTAGCTCGCAGGAGCGAAGGCGGACGGCCCTTTTTTTATGCCTGTGCGGATACGGCTGAGTGAAGCGACCTGGCTCAGCCGCCGAGATCGAGCTGCAGCGGTAGCTTTCCAGGTGAAATCCAGCGCTCTCACGTTCCTGGCCGTGGTGTGCCTTGCCGCCCCAGCCCGCGCTACCGACTACTACATCAGCGCATCGGGTGACGATGGTCATGCGGGCATGAGCGTGGCGGACACGCGGTGGTCGTCTACAACCGCGCGGCGTTCGTCGTCCAGGACCTGGTGGTAACCGGCGCGCGCGGCGTCGGGGCCCCAGACGATCCGGCTCCAGCCGCGCGAGGACGGGTTGTCGTTCGACCAGCTCGTGCTCTCGGCAGCGGACTACCTGCTGACGCCGCCGGGCTGGCTGCGTGAGGACTCCACGATCCTGGCGCCGCGGTAGTACCATCGTCGGGCCATGCGCTACGTGCGCCGGGTCATCGTTGCGTTCGCCGTCCTCGTCGCGGTGCTCTATGCCGGCGCGGTGGGGTTCCTGTGGGCCAACGAGTCGCGGATTGTCTTCCGCACGTCGTGGACGCGCGGGTCGGCGCCGTTCGACCCACCCTTCCGCCCCTTCACCCTGGCATCTGCGGACGCGCTGCGGCTCGATGCGGTCATGCTGGAGCATGTTCCGACAGCCGTCGACGATCCCTACTGGATCGTCTACTTCAACGGCGCGGCCGGCTCGATCCACCGGCGGCGCTACCGCGATCAGCTCGAGCAGCTGCACGGGCTCGGCTACAACGTGTTTTCGTTCGACTATCGCGGCTTCGGCAGGAACCCAGGGTCGCCGTCCGAGGACGGGCTCTATGCCGATGCGGAAGCGGCGTATCGCCACCTCGTCGACGATCGCGGCATCGATCCGGCGCGCATCATCCTCGCCGGTCGTTCGCTGGGATCCGCCGTGGCCGTGGAGATTGCCACACGGGTGCGGAGCGCCGGGCTCGTGCTCCTCAGCCCGATCGACTCGGTGCCGGCGGTCGGGCAGCGGCTGTATCCCTGGGCGCCGGTGACGCTGCTGGCGTCGAACCGCTTCGATTCGCTGAGCAAGATGCCGCGCATCGGCGTGCCGGTGCTGATCGTCCACTCGCTGCGCGACCGCTTCGTCCCGATCGACGCCGGCCGCGCGCTCTACGCCGCGGCCACCTCGCGCAAGGTGATGCTGGAGACCGGCGGCGGCCACAACAGCGCCGGCTTCAGCCCGATCGACGAGCTGGCGCAGGCGATGGAAGAGATCTGGCCGACGGCCTGCGCCAGCACCGACGATCGTCAGTGCGATCAGCACCGACGACCGTCAGCGCCGTTAGCACCGACGATCGTCAGCCCCGGCACCCTCTAGGCTTCTTCAACTGCCTCGTGTCCGCGTTCCGCCTTCGCGGCAGCGACGATCCTGGCCTGCTGCTGGTGCGGCACTTCCTCGTAGTGCGAGTACTCCATGTGGTAGGAGCCGCGGCCGCCGGTGGCCGACGTCAGGTGCTGCTCGTAGGTGAGCATCTCGGACATCGGCACCTGGGCGCGGATAATGGTCATCGCCCCGCGCGTGTCCATGCCGGCAATGCGGCCGCGCCGGCCGTTGAGGTCGCCCATCAGGTCGCCGGCGAAGTCGCTCGGCGCGTAGACCTCCACCTGCATCACCGGCTCGAGGATGGTCGGCCGCGCCCGTGACATCGCGTCCTTGAACGCCAGCGAGCCGGCCATCTTGAACGACAGTTCGTTCGAGTCGACGGCGTGGTACGAGCCGTCGAAGACGGTCGCCTTGAAGTCGACCATCGGGTAACCGGCGAGGAAGCCGCGCATGCGCGCCTCCTGGATGCCCTTCTCGACCGCCGGCACGAACTGGCGCGGGATGGCGCCGCCGAAGATGTCGTCCTCGAACTGGAAGTCGCTGCCGCGCGGCAGCGGCTCGACGCGGATCTTGCAGTCGCCGAACTGGCCGTGGCCGCCGGTCTGCTTCTTGTGCCGCCCGTGCGCCTCGGTCGCCGCCGTGATCGTCTCGCGGTAGGGGATGCGCGGCGGCTTCAGGTTCACTTCCACGCCGAAGCGGCGCTTCAGCTTGGCGACGGTGACCTCGATGTGCAGCTGCCCCTGCCCGGCGAGCAGCAGTTCGTGGGTCTGCGGGTCGCGCGAGTAGCCGATGCCCGGGTCCTCTTCCTTCAGCCGCTGCATCGACGTGCTGATCTTGTCCTCGTCGCCGCGCGTCTTCGGCTCGATGGCGTAGGCGAGCACCGCCTCGGGGAACTTGATCTCGGCGATGCGGATCTTCGTTGTCTTCTCGGCGAGGACATCGTTGGTGTGCGTGTCCTTCAGCTTCGCCACCGCGCCGAGGTCGCCGGCCCTGAGCTCGGGCACGTGCGCCTGGTTCTTGCCCTGCAGCACGAGCAGGTGGCCGAGGCGTTCCGCGCCGTCGCGCGCCTGGTTGTGGACCGTCGCGTCCGCCTTGAGCGTGCCGCTGATCACCCGGAACAGGGTGATGCGCCCGGCAAACGGGTCGGCAATCGTCTTCCACACGAACGCCGCGTACGGCCCCGCGTTCGCCGCCGGCACCGTGGTCTCGTCACCGCCCTCGGTCAGCGCCGGGAACTCGCGCTCGGCCGGAGACGGCACCAGGGTGACCAGGGCGTCGAGCAGCGGCTGCAGGCCGATGGCGTGCGCCGCCGACGTGCAGAGGAGCGGGAAGATCTTGCCGGCGCGGGTCGCCGCGCGCAGGCCGTCGGTCAGCTGCTGCTGGGACAGCGTGCCCTCGGCGAAAAAAGTCTCCATCAGCGTCTCGTCGGCCTCGGCGACCATCTCGATCAGTGCTTCGCGCGCCCTGGCGGCGGCGTCGGCCATCCCGGCCGGCACCTCGCCCTCGGTCATCGTGCCGCTGTCGTCGCCGGCAAACGTGTAGGCCTTCATGGCGACCAGGTCGACGACGCCGCTGAACCTCTTCTCCTCGCCGATCGGCAGCTGGACGGGGACGATCTCGCGGCCGCAGTGGCCGTGCAGCGATTCCAGGGCGCGCTCCAGGCTGGCGCGCTCGCGGTCGAGGCGGTTGAGCACGACCAGCCGCGGCAGGTTGAGGGCGGCGGCCTCGGCCCAGAGCTTCTCCGTCTGCACCTCGCAGCCGGCCACGCCGTCGACGACGACGACGGCGGCGTCGGCCACGCGCAGCGCGGCGCGCGCGTCGCTCAGGAAGTTGGCGAAACCCGGGGTGTCGATGATGTTGATCTTGGCGTCACGCCATTCGGCGTAGGCGAGGCTGGAGGAGAGGGTGTGCTTGCGGGCGATTTCCTCGTCGTCGAAGTCGGTCACCGTGGTGCCCTCGTCCACCCGGCCGAGGCGGGTGACCGCGCCGGCCGCGAACAGCAGCGCGGAGACCAGCTGCGTCTTGCCACATCCGCCGTGTCCCACGACAGCGACATTGCGGAGTGCGGCGGCGTCGTAGACCTTCATACGGGGTTCCCTCCTGGCGGGTCCGGG
>JBFWUM010000065.1:0-12950 GCA_050247255.1 Vicinamibacterales bacterium
ACCCCGGGCACGCGTGGAAGCACGGCACCAGCGTGCGCGTGTCTGCGGGTCGCGATGTCTTCCTGGAAGAAGTGAAGGACTCCGCGCTGGCGATCTACTCCCGCGACGTCGCCCACCGCGTCGTCGAACGCACCCAAGCCGTCGGCGACTTCACCCGGCTCACCGCCGACCGGGCGCTCGAGCTCGCGGGGCAGTACGACCTCGATTACCTCGTCACAACCAGCGAGCTGTCGCTGCCGCTGGCGTACAGCAACCGCGAGTTCCATATCTATCGCTTGCGGGAGTAGCGATTCCGGAGCTCACGGCTTCACAGCGGAGTCACGGAGGCACAAAGACGCAGAGAGCACTAACAAGAATCGGTGGCGCGCCGCGCGTCCTCCGTTTCTCCGTGTCTCCGTTGTGAAACCGTAACTCCGCCGCCCTCCCCTCGGATGCTAAGCTCGAAGCAGCGCATGTCCTTCGAGGTCACCCCGTATCGCCCGCTCTTCACCGGCGGGCACAAGCAGACGTTGTACGCATGGGCGAGGCCGCGGCGGTTTCCGGGGCTGCCGCAGCCGGAGGAGCGTTTTTTCGACGTCGCCCCGGACGCCCGCGTGCTCGCGCACTGCAACTGGCACGCAGATCGGCACGCGCGGCCGACGCTGCTGCTGCTCCATGGCCTCGAAGGTTCCAGCCTGGCGCACTACATGTGCGGCCTCTCGGACAAGGCATGGAAGGCCGGCTGGAACGTCGTGCGCCTCAACCAGCGGAACTGCGGCAACACCGAGCACCTGTCGCGCGGGCTGTATCACTCGGGACTGACCGCTGACCCGCTGTTCGTGCTGCGCGAGCTGGCGGATCGGGACAGGCTGACCGCGTTTGCAGTCGCCGGCTACTCACTCGGCGGCAACCTCGCGCTCAAGCTCGCCGGCGAGCTGGGCGACACGTTTCCGGAGCTGCGCGCGGTGTGCGCGGTCTCGCCGGTGATGGACCTGGGGCGCTGCGTCGAAGCGCTCGAGCGGCGGGCCAACTATCCCTACCAGTGGAACTTCGTCCGCAACCTCAAGGCGCGCATGCGCCGCAAGGCAGCCGCCTTTCCCGGCGCGTTCGACCTGGCCCACCTGCCGCGCATCTGGACGGTGCGCGAGTTCGACGAGCGCTACACCGCGCCGCATCACGGGTTTCGCGACGCGACCGACTACTACCATCGCGCCAGCGCCATGCGGGTGGTTGCACGCATCGCCCGGCCAACGCTCGTCCTCACCGCCGAAGACGACCCGTTCGTGCCGCCGGAGCCGTTCCGCGACCCGTCGGTGACCGCCAACCCGCACCTGACCGTCGTGGTCACGCCGCACGGGGGGCACTGCGCCTACGTCGAGCGGGCGAATGGCCGCGACGACGGCTACTGGGCGGAGCGCGAGGTGGTCAGGTTCGTGACGGCCCAGGCAGGTGCGACATCAGCAGCTTCGCAAACTCCGGCCCCTTCCCCTCTTCTTCATGCTTGAAGTAGACGAACACGTCTGAGCAGCCGGCGGTGCACGCCTGGATCACCTCGGCCCAGCGCGCGATGTCAGCCTCGGTGTAGCCTTCGTCGCGCAGGCGGAAGTAGCCGTAGTCCGCCGTCACCTCGACCGGCGTCGACAGCCGCGCGCTGTCGGCCACGCACAACGCCAGGTTCTTCGTCCGCAGCCGCTCGTAGACATCGTCGGCAAGCCACGACTCGTGGCGGAACTCGAACGCCGCGCAGACGCGCGGCGGGAAGGTGTCGAGGAAGGCGTCGAGCAGCGCCACGTCCTTCTTCAGGTTCGGCGGCAGCTGGAACAGCAGCGCCCCGAGCTTCGGCCCAAGCGTGGCCGCGGTCTCGAGAAACTGCCGCACGCGGTCGCCGCAGTCGAGCAGCCGGGCGTCGTGGGTGATCCGCCTGGGCGCCTTCAGCGTCAGCTTGAAGGCCTCCGGCGTCGCCTTGTGCCATCCCTCGAGGATCTTCTCGTTCGGCGCGCGATAGAACGTGTAGTTGATCTCGACCGTCGGGAAGCGCTCCGCGTAGTACGGCAGCATCTTCGCCGCCGGCAGCTTCTCGGGATAGAAGCTCCCTTTCCACTCGGGATAGTTGTAGCCGGACGTCCCCACCCAGATCATTTGGTAGAGTTAATCACATGATCCGCCGGGCCCTGCTGTGTTCGCTCATCGTCGCGCTCGCCGCGTGCGGCCGCCGGGAACCGCCGGCGCGGGAGTACACCCTCACCGGGCAGATCCTCGAGGTGAAGCCGGAGAGCAACGAGGTGCTCGTCAAGCACGACGACATCGTCGGCTTCATGCCGGCGATGACCATGCCGTACAAGGTGCAGGACGCGGCGCTGCTCGAGGGGACGACGGCCGGCGATCTGTTCACGGCCACGCTGGTCGTGAAGGAAACCGAGGCCTACCTGTCGGCCATCACCAAGACCGGCACTGCGCCGCTGGAGACGCCGGAGACGGTGCCCGAGGTCAGCGCGTTCGACATGGTGAAACCGGGCGAGCCGGTGCCGGATGTCCAGCTCGTCGACCAGGACGGCGCGCCGCGGCAGCTCTCGTCGTACGAGGGGCAGCGGGTCGTGTTCACGTTCATCTATACGCGCTGCCCGGATGCCGACTTCTGCCCGTTGCTCAACACGCAGTTCGCGGCCATTCAGAAGATCCTGAAGAGTACGCCGTCGCTCGCCGACGTGCGGCTGATCTCGATCAGCTTCGACCCCGACTTCGACACGCCGCAGGTGCTCAAGGCGCACGCCGCGGCGCAGAACGCCGACCCGGCGGTCTGGACCTTCGCCACCGGCGACAAGCAGGCGATCACCGAGTTTGCCCGGACGTTCGGCGTGACGGTCACCGCGGAAGGCAGCCCGGTGCTGGTCCACAACCTGGGCACCGCCGTGGTCGATTCTCAGGGACGGCTGACAGCGCTCTACTCGAACAACCAGTGGATGCCGGCCGACATCGTTGCCGACCTCGAAACGGCCGCCGCTGCCGTCAACTGATCGAGCCGAGCCGCCATCGCTGCGGCTCACGGCGGCGGAGCGCCGGCTCGTCGCCGCGCTGCGCACGCCGGCCGCCGTCCAGCGCTGGCTGAACGCGCTGCCCTACAACACCGAGAAGGGCGGAGAGACGCTGCGCAGCTTCCGCGGCGTCGTCCGCGCCGGCAGCGCGCACTGCCTGGAAGCGGCGCTGTCGGCGGCCACCATCCTCGAGCAGCACGGCTACCCGCCGCTCGTCCTCAGCTTCGAGTCGATCGACCTGCTGGATCACGTCATCTTCGTCTACCGGACGGCAGGCGGCTGGGGATCGGTCGCCCGCTCGCGGGATCCGGGGCTGCACGGGCGGAAGCCGATGTTCGCCACGCCACGGGCGCTGGCCCTGAGCTACGTCGATCCGTACGTCGACTTCACCGGCGCCATCAAGGCCTACGCCGTGGTGGACCTGCGGGTGCTCGGCGCCTACGACTGGCGGCTGAACCCGAAGAACGTCTGGAAGGTGGAACAGCTCCTGCTCGACTGGCCCCACCGGCGGATCCGGATCTCGCGCGCCCGCACCGGCTGGTGGCGCGCACGCTACCGCGCCTTCCGCGAGGCGCACGGCTACAAGCCATGGCGCTGGTATGCGAGACGCGATCGCTGGATGCCGCTACCGGGGGAGTTCAGAGGGAAGGGCTGACACAGGAGACGGGATCTACAGGAGAAAAGGAGGAAGGAGATCACAAGGTACTATTGTTCTCCTTGCTCCTTCCTCCTGTGGAACTCCCTAATCCAGATCGAAGTCGCGGGTCGGCTTGACGATCGGTTCCTTGCTGGCCTGCTTGAGCGCTTCCTCGAAGCGCTTGGACAGCGCGTCGTCGCGGTTCTGCTCGGCGAGGAAGGACTGTTCGAAGAGCGCCTCGCGGCGGGCCGCCTCGGCGGCGAGGATGCGCTGGGCTTCGCTCAGCTCCGGCTTGTCACCGCGTTCTGGCTCGCGGTGTGACACCACCCGTTTGAGGTTGACGTCGATGACCAGGGTTGCGTGGCAGCAGGGGCACGGCACCTCGATTTCACTGGTCAGCTTAGCCATGGGGATATTCTAGTTGGTAGATGGTCGGTGGTCGGTGGTCGGAAGAACCCGGCCCCGGACCAGCCAACCACCACCGACCACCGACCAACCACCACCTACCATCCACCATCCAATGTCCTGGCGCACCGTCCGCGTAGCCACCTACAACATCCACCGCTGCCGCGGGCTGGACGGCCGGACGATCCCGGCCCGTGTGGCCGAGGTCATCCGCTCGATTGAGCCTGATGTGATTGCCCTGCAGGAGGTGATCGGCGCCGGCCCCAGCTCGGCGGGCCACGCCGAGGAGCTTGGCGCGCTGCTGGGCATGGGCTGGGTCATGGCGCCGACGCGCCACCTGCGCGGGGCGCTCTTCGGCAACGCTGTCCTGAGCCGCTTTCCCATCCGCAACCACGCGCAGCACGACCTCTCGTGGAAGACGTGCGAGGCGCGCTGCGCCCAGCGCGTCGACGTCGCCTTCGGCGAGGACACGCTGCACCTGTACAACGTCCACCTCGGGACCGCCTTCCTCGAACGGCGCCATCAGGCCGGACGCCTGAGCGCCATCCTGCACGATCGCCGCATCGAGCGGCCCAAGGTGGTCCTCGGCGACTTCAACGAGTGGATGAAAGGGCTGGCGACGTCAGTGCTCAGCGAGCGGCTGCAGAGCATCGACCTGACGAAGCACCTGCGGCGGCGGCGCACCTACCCGGGCGTGTTCCCGATGGTGCACCTCGATCACATCTACTACGAGGGTGAGGTGGAGGTGGTGAAGGTTGAGCTGCCGCGGACGCGGCTGGCGCTGATGGCATCCGACCACCTGCCGCTGGTGGCCGAGTTGAAGGTGAAGTTCAGCTAGCCTTCTTCTTCGTACTCTTCCTCTTCCATCGGGAGGAAGCGGGTCGGCGGGCGCAGCGCCTCGCGGTAGTCGTACACCGGCAGGCTCCGCACGTGAATCGGCATCACGCAGCTCGCCGCCTTTTCCTCGACGACGACGGTCACCGGGCTGCCCTCGACGCCCTCGCGAAATGCGATGCGGCAGCCGCAGGCCAGGCGCGCGTGCGTGAACCCCTTCAACATACGGCGATCATACTACAGCAGCGGCGCGATCTCCTGGGCGAACTGTTCCTTGGTACTGATGCCGGTCTGCTTCTTCACGATCTTTCCCGCGCGATCGACGATGAACGTCGTCGGCAGCCCCCACATCGGGCCGAACGCCTCCTCGACGTCGGTGCGGCGGCTGGCGTCGAGCAGCGGGTAATTCACCTTGAACTCGGCCGCGAACGCCTGCACATCCTCGTCCCACGCGTCCTGCACGAGGATGCCGAGGACGACCAGGCCGTCGCGGTGCTCGGTCTGCAGCTCGACGAGGTCGGGCACTTCGGCGCGGCACGGCCCGCACCAGGTCGCCCAGAAGTTGACGAGAATCACCTTGCCCTTGAAGGTCGCCAGGTTGACGTCGACGCCGTTGGTGTCCTTGAGCGTGAAGCGCAGCGGCGCGTCCTTGCCCGCCGCGTCGGCGTCCGCCGAGATGTTGGCGTAGTCGGAGGGGACCGGATCGCTGGCCGGGGGCGGTGCATCCGGATCGACGCCCGACCCTGGCGTCAGCATGGTGAGCAGGATGATCGCCACGGCGACGATGCCCATGGCGGTGAAGGCGGCGGCGCGGCTCATCGGCTTCCGCTCGGGAAGCGGCGGTTCCTGTGAATCCATCACTCTGCGTCCTGTCGCACGAAGGCCAGCGCCTGCTCGAGGCCGGCGTCCCTGTTCCTAGATGATACCAGCGCGAAGCTGTTCCCGCCGCTCGACCAGACCTCGACCCGTTCGCCGCCGGGCGTGGTGAGGTCGGCTGCGTCGTGGTCCTCCCCCGGAAAGACGAACAGCGACATCTCCTCACCATTGACGCGGTACAGCAGGTGCGGCACGCCGCCGTGCGTCAGCAGCAGGCAGCGGCGTCCCTCGACCAGCCGCATCCCCGGCACCTCCGCCGGCGACGGCACGTGTACGTCCCAGCCGTAGCGCGCGCGGAGGTCGGCGGCGACCTGCGCCGCGTCGAGCGCCACCGCGTCGGCCGGCACGCGGCTGAAGCAGTCGGCGTGGTCCTCGGTGAGCTGCGCGGCCAGCGCGCTGCCTGAACGCTGCCCGGCCACCCAGACGAGCGCGGCCGTCGTCGCCATCACCAGCGAGGCGGCGATCAGCGCCGGCGCCAGGCGCGCGCGCAGCGCGGAGCCGCGGGCGCGGCACTCCGCCAGCGCCGCCTGGCGACAGCGGTGGCGCAGGTCCGACGGCGCCTGCGGCGCGCCCGCCGCGTGGCGCAGCTGCTCCGCCCGCTCGCGCAGCACGGCGCGCGCCGCCGCTTCCTCGGCCGCCTCGTCCCGACAGGGCGGACAGGCGTCGAGGTGGCGCTCGACCGCCTGGTGCTCGCCGGCCGGCAGCGCCCCGTCGACGTAGCGCGTCATCCGCTCGGCGACGCCTTTACAGCTTCGACAGTCGTCCATGGTCGTAACCCGTTTACCTTATCCGTACGCGCAGCGCCGGCTCCGGCGCCTGCAGCTTCTGCAGCAGCAGCTTCCGCCCGCGCGAGATGCGCGACATCACCGTGCCGATCGGCACGTCAAGCATCTCGGCGATCTCGGCGTAGCTGAACTCCTCCACGTCACGCAGCCAGACGGCTTCGCGGAACATCTCCGGCACCGAGTCGAGCGCCGCCTGGAGATCCGCATCCAGGGTGTCGCGCAGCAGGATGCGCTCGGGGGTGTCGAGCGCCACAGGTCCCCCCGGCAGGCTGGCAGCCTCCTCCACCCGCTCGCTGTCGACGTCGACCGCCTGGCGCGCGGCGTCGCGCCGGCGGTTCCGCCACGTGTTGTGCAGGATGGTGTAGAGCCAGGCGCGCAGGTTGGTGCCGCGCGTGAACTGCCCGGCGAAACGCAGCGCCTTGACGAC
The DNA here is from genome assembly GCA_050247255.1 of Vicinamibacterales bacterium. Lineage (GTDB taxonomy): Bacteria > Acidobacteriota > Vicinamibacteria > Vicinamibacterales > UBA2999 > JBFWUM01. The sequence goes on from JBFWUM010000065.1 coordinate 6,976, forward strand.
CGTGTCCTGCACGAGGTCCTCGGCATCGGCGCGATTGCGCGTCAGCCGCATGGCGGTCCCGAACAACGGATCCAGGTGCGTGAGGACCTCGTCGGCGAACGCCGGATCGGCGGGCGATGGACGGCCAAACATGCGTCAATGACGTCGCCGGCGAGGCCGGCACTGAAGTGCCGGGCTCCAAAGAGGACAACCCCCCGCCCAGGACGTTTATTCCTTCGATTGTAGGTGACAGAGGACAGTCGCCGCCGGATCGGTCCGGTATGATGACCGAACAGGCGCAGGCAGGGATGGACGCTTCGGTACATCCTTTGCTGCCGTGCTGCCGCCGGGGCGTGGCCCCGTCAATTGCGGCCCCCGGCGGTCGGCAGTAAGATCGGCGCCTTCGCAAGCTTCGGCAAAGGGCCAAAGAGGAGAACACCATGAGCAGCCGCACCACGTGCGGGCTCCGGATCGCAGTGGCCGCCCTGGCGGCCGCGATTCTGTCGGCACCGCTCCCGGCGGCGGCGCAGACGCCCTACATCCCGTACTTCGGCAAGAACCAGGTCCGCTACGACAACTTCCGCTGGCAGATCTACACGACGGATCACTTCGAGATCTACTACTACCCGGAAGTCGAGCCGCACCTCGAACGGATTGCCGGCTACGCCGAGAGCGCGTACCAGCACATCAGCTCCGAGCTGCGCCACGACCTGGCCTTCAAGGTGCCGCTCATCGTCTTCAAGACGAGCAGCGAGTTCCAGACGCAGAACGTGATCCCGGGCGCCGCGCAGGAAGGCGTCGGCGCGTTCGCCGAACCGCTCCGCCAGCGCATCGTCCTGCCGATCGACGATCCACCGGACCTCCTCTACCGCCTCATCGTCCACGAGCTGACGCACCAGTTCGAGTTCGACATCATCCCGACCTCGCTGATCCGGCGCAGCGTGCCGCTGTGGGTCAACGAAGGACTCTCCGACTACATGACCGGCATCTGGCGGCCGCTCGACCTCGCGTCGGTGCGCGACGCCGCCGTCGCCGACATCGTGCCGCGCATGAGCCGGATGGAAGACTACGGCGAGTTCAACAACCTGCGCATGGTCTACAACCTCGGGCACGCGGTCTTCGAGTTCATCGAGAGCCGCTGGGGCAAGGAGGGGCTGCGCCAGTACCTGTTTGCGCTGCGCAAGTCGGTGATCGGCGGCGGCGACGACGCCTACCAGGAGGCGTTCAACCTCTCGTCCGAGGAGTTCGACCAGCAGTTCGACCGCTACATCAAGGACCGGTTCAAGGCGTTCCGCGACAAGGAGCGGCCGTCGGACTACGGCCGCAACCTGGCGCCGGACCCGGAAGAAGGGCCGTTCGTCGGCGCGTTCTCGGCCGAGCCGTCGCCGTCGGGCGATCTGATCGCCATCGCGACCGGCAACCGCAAGGAGCGCGAGATGGACATCGTGCTCGTCTCGGCCACCGACGGCTCCGTCGTCCGCAACATGACCCCGGGCTTCGACCAGGGCATGGGCTTCGACTTCCTGATCCAGCCGGGCGGCCGGTCGAACACGGTGCCGTGGATCTCGTGGTCGCCGCTCGGCGATCGCATCGCCTACTTCGCGCGGCAGGAGGACTCGCGCACGCTGATCCTGCAGAACGTGCTGACCCGCGACATCGAGCAGCGGGTGCGGATGACGACGGTGGACGACCCGGAATCGCCGGACATCTCGCCCGACGGCCGCCGCGTGGCATTCGCGGCGCTGCAGGGGGCGGTCGGCGACATCTTCCTCGCCGATTTGGAGAGCGGCGAAATCACCAACCTCACCAAGGACGCCTTCGCCGACTCCGGGCCGACCTGGTCGCCCGATGGCCGCTCGATCATTTACCTCGCCCGGATCAGCGGCAACGAGAAGCTGTTCCGTGTCGACGTCGCCACCGGGGCGAAGACCCAACTGACCTTCGGCACGCACGACGATGCGGCGGCGCAGTTCCTGGACGCCGACACCCTCGTGTTCGCCTCGACGGCGACCGACCCGGGACAGCCGATCGACCCGGAGGTGGCGCGCAACGGCAACATCTACAACATCTGGACGCTCAGCCTGAAGACCGGGGAGCTGCGCCAGTTCACCGACGCCGTGGTCGGCAACGTCTCGCCGGTCATCCTGCGCGAAGGCAACAACACGTCGCGCATCGCCTTCATCAGCTCGTTCAAGGGCGAGTCCGAGCTCCACGTGCTCGAGCAGCGTGACCCGATCGTCACGGCGGCGTCGGCCGACTTCGGCTCGGCCGGGCCGGTGATCGACTTCCAGGCGCCGCTCGTCCACACGCTGATTCCGGAGAACCGCCGGCAGAAGGGGACGTTCGAGAAGATGTTCCTCGACGGCCGGCCGCCGGTAAACGTCGGCGTGACCAGCGGCGGCGACGTCTTCGGCGGATCGGCGGTGACCTTCAGCGACGTGCTCGGCGACAAGCAGTTCAGCATGTATGCCGCGTCGATCTCGCAGTACCGCACGCTGGCGTTCAACTACACGAACATCGCGCGGCGGTTCAACTACGCGTTCCAGGGCTTCTCGCAGACGTCGTTCTTCTACGGCAACCTGGAGAACGTCTTCTACGGCAGCGACGTGTCGAGCTTCTTCCTCGACCGCGACAACGCCCTGGCGACGCGCACCGTCCGCGGCGGCACCGCGTACGGCATCTGGCCGTTCAGCCGCTATCGCCGGGTCGAGCTGTTCGGCGGCTTCATGCAGTACCGCGAGGAGTTCAACGACCAGACGGTGCAGGCCTACTCGGAGCAGTTCCAGGAGGAGCAGTTCGGCCGCCGGCTGTTCCAGTCGGGCAACTACGTGCCGCTGGGGCTGGCGTTCGTCCAGGAGACGACGATCTTCCGCGAGTTCGGGCCGCTCTCGGGCAGCACCATGCGGCTGGCCTACGAGATCGCGCCGAAGATCGGCAACTCGCTGTCGCGGCAGACCCTCGACGTCGACGCGCGGAAGTACCTCCGCATCGGCACCTCGGGGCTGCTGGCGCTGCGCGCCCGCGGCTTCAAGAGCTGGGGCGACAACCCCGACTTCACCTATTTCGGCGGCAACTCGGAAATGCGCGGCTACGAGTACCTCGAGTTCCTCGGCTCGAACTCGGCGTTCCTCAACGCGGAGCTGCGCTTCCCGCTGATCGAGGCGATGCTGACGCCGATCGGCGTCATGGGCGGGGTCCGCGGCGTGTTCTTCGCCAACATGGGCGGCGGCCACTTCGAGGGGCAACCGTTCAAGTGGTGGTCGAACAAGGCCGAGACCTTCACACCGTTCATCGGCGAGCTGATCAACCCGGACAGCGGCACCGTCGAGCAGGTGTTCGGCGAGCCGGTGACCATCTCAGGGCTGCGCCTGGTGGATGCCCGCGCCTCCTACGGCATCGGCCTCGAGACGTTCGCCCTCGGCTTCCCCGTCCACTTCGACTGGGCCTGGCGCACGCTGTTCAACCGTGACTGGGAGGACGCCCTGTTCTTCCGCCAGGGCGGCAGCGAGGAGTTCCGCAAGCCCCGGTTCCAGATGTGGATTGGGTATGACTTCTAGAAGCGCTCCAGCCTCAGCTCGCTCCTGGCGAGGTCCATCGACACGCGGTATTCCGACAGGAACTTGTGCCCGACGATGCCGCCGACCTGGAAGCCGAGCAGCACGCTCGGCGCGCGCAGGTTGAGGACCACCAGGGAGTAGTTGCGGTAGCGGATCTCGTCGAAGTGCAGGTTCTGCCCCGGCAGCAGGAAGGCGTCGCGGTCCCAGCCTGAGGTGCCGTAGACGCGCAGCGGCACGCGGCGAATGCCGGGCGCCGTGTCCTTCAGCTGCTCGGCAACCTCCCCGCTGATCGAAATCACTTCCCCGCCGGTGTCGACGACGAAATAGCTCGGCATGCTCTCGTTGAGCACGCCGCGGACCATCGCCAGCCGGTGGACGCGCATCGGCAGCGTGGTACCGCTGGCGTCGGCCGACAGGTCGCGGGCGATCGTCAGCAGCTTGTTCTCGTAGTCGATCGTCATCGACATGCCGAGCGACAGCGGCGAGAAGCTCTCCCCTTCGCGCCGCGGGATGCCGCGCAGCGCCGGGTTCTTGATCAGCACCGGCAGGTTGCGCACCTGCAACGTGCCGATTTCGAGGCTGTCGAGCCGCGCCAGCTGCAGCCCGCGCAGGCCGACTTCGCCGACCCCGGCGCTGAGGGTATAGGTGATGGGCCGGACGTTGCGCCGCTGCGCCGTCTCGCGCGAGATGACCGTCTCCTCCGACCCGGTGTCGAGGATGAAGTCCATCAGCGGGCTGCCGTTGACGCGCGCCCGCACCACGATTTTGTCGTTGACCAGCCGGAACGGCACAGTGTGCCGCATCCGGTTGTCCTCCTCGTCGATCTCGACCGGGGTGCGCCCGCTGAACGCCTCGAGGAACCGGACCTGTGCCCGCGTCCAGGCGGCCTTGTCGCTGCGGTCCTTGTTCGGCAGCAGGTTGATGAAGTTCGTATAGGCGGCGGCCGCCTCGTCGAAGCGGTGCATCCGCTCGTAGATCTCGCCGATGGAGGCGTGAATCTCGCCGTCACGCGGCGCCGCGGCCAGCGCCGCCTGCGCCTCCTGCAGCGCCTCGGGGTAACGGCTGCGGGTGGCCAGCGAGCGGGCGATGCCGTAGCGCGCCCGCGACGACCCGGGCTCGCGGGCGGCCGCCTCGCGGTACGTCGTCTCGGCCTCGTCGAACAGCCCCGCCGACCAGAGCGCATCGGCGTACAGCGTCAGCGCCTCGACGTCGTCAGGCGCATCGGCGCGCAGCGCCTCCGCCTTCGCGCGCGCGTCAGCGAACCGCGCCAGCCGCAGCGACGTCTTGACCACGCCCTTCTGTGCCCGCCGCGCCAGGTCGGCGTCCTCGGCCCGCGACGCCAGCTCGTAGGCATCGAGCGCCTCGCCGTAGCGGTTCTCCTCCAGCAGCAGGGTGGCCAGCTGGAACTGCAGCTCCGCCTCGCTGTTGGCGAGGGGCGCCTGGGCGCGAAGCCCGAGGGTGCAGGCGGCGGCGATGGCCGCCAGGGACAGGGTGAGCCGGACCGACGTGCGCGTCATGGGACCACCTTCCTGGGGTACGGGGTCTACGCCTTCTGGAAGTACTCCGCGTTCACCGGGATGAAGCGCTTCCACTTCTCCGGCGTTTCGTCGAGCGCGAAAATCGCCTCGACCGGACAGGCCGGCACGCAGGCGCCGCAGTCGATGCACTCATCGGGATGGATGTAGAGCATCTCCGCCGGCTCGAACCCCCCTTCGTCCTTGCGGGGGTGAATGCAGTCAACCGGGCAGACGTCGACGCAGGCGGTGTCCTTCGTGCCGATACAGGGTTCGCAGATGATATACGCCACTGGTGCTCCGAATATTTTTGCCGGGGAAGTATACCGGAGGTGCCGCCGGGCGTCGGGCTGCTTCTGCCGCGCGGGCGCTGGCGCTCCCGGGCACGGCCGAGGCGCGCCCCCTGAGGGCGCCGGGCGCGCTCCTGCTCGTCGTACGTCTCCCGTAACGATTTACGTTCGACGACGCCGCCTCCTTGACAGCAGATCCGCCGCAGGGGCCGTCGCTATAATCGCGCATTCGCTCCACCTCCCTGACCACCCGTGTCTTCCTGGCGTGCGCGCTGCTCGCCGCGGCGTCGCTCGCGTTCGCCTTCGCCTACGTCAACGCGCGCGCGTCGCGTGAGGCGGAGGCGGAGCTGCGCCGCGGCCTCGCCGAAGCCGGCGCGCTCATCGACGACAACCGCGCGGCGCTCACCGACACGTTCGTCCGCCTGGCGCGACTCGTCGCCGACCTGCCCAAGCTGAAGGCGGCGGTCGCGACCGCCGATCCGCCGACGGTGCAGCCGATTGCTGAGGAGTACCGGCAGGAGATGCGCGCCGACCTCCTGCTGTTGACGCAGCCCGATGGCGGCGTGCTCGGCGCCGTCGGCCCGGAGTCACACGCGCTCACGGCACTCACCCATCGGCTCGACGGCGTCGAGCAG
>JBFWUM010000065.1:13050-15534 GCA_050247255.1 Vicinamibacterales bacterium
TCGGTCGCGCGCTTTCAACGCGAGGCGGCGCAGCGCGACCGGCTGTCGTCGCTCGGCCGCCTGTCGACGGTCATCGCCCACGAGATCCGCAATCCGCTGATGGCCATCAAGGTCTCGCTGCGCGGCCTGCAGGATCCGCACTCCGGTGATGCGGAGCGGCTCGACGCGGTGACCGACATCGAGGGCGAGGTCGCCCGCCTCAACCGCATCGTCACCGACGTGCTCGATTTCGCGCGGCCGATCCAGTTCGAGCTGTCCGACGTCGACGTCAACGACGTGTGCCGCGACTCGGTGGCCGCCGTCTGGCCCGGCGCCGCCGAAGAAGCGGCGACGCTGCAGCTCGAAGATGGGCTGCCGACGCTGCAGCTCGACGCCGAGCGGCTGCGGACGGCGCTCGTCAACCTGCTGTCGAACGCGCGCCAGGCGGCGGAAGGGGCCGGGCTCCCGGGGGACGCGGTGACCCTGCGCACGCACCGGAACGGCACGGCGGTCGCCATCGACGTTGCCGATCGCGGCGTCGGCATCGCCTCCGAGGACCTGCCGCACATCTTCGACCCCTACTACACGACGCGCCGCGCCGGCACCGGCCTCGGGCTGCCGATCGCCAGGAACATCATCGACGGCATGGGCGGACGCATCGGCGTGACCAGCACCCGCGGCGCGGGCACGACCATCCAGATCGAGTTCCTGGCCGGGGGCGCGGCGTGAACCGCCATCGCGGCAGCATCCTCATCGCCGATGACGAGGAGAAGATCCTCAAGCGCCTGGCGCGCGCGCTTCGAGACGAGGGGCACGACGTCGTCGAGGTCACCAGCGTCGCCGCCGCGCAGCGGCAGCTGAACGATCGCCAGTTCGACCTGATCGTCCTCGACAACGTGATGCCGGGCGCCTCGGGGCTCGACCTGGTGCGCGAGCTGGCCGGGGCGATGTCGGCGGCCGAGCGGCCGCAGATGGTGCTGATGACGGCGCACGGCTCGACCCAGATCGTGCGCGAGGCGTTCAAGCTGGGCGTCGAGGACTTCCTCGAGAAGCCGTTCGAGGTCGAAGAGCTCCTGGCGCTGGCGCGGCGGGCGGTGCGCAGCCAGCGGCTGCAGACCGAGAAGCAGTATCTGCTCAGCGAGCGCGACGCCGAGTTCAACCATTACGGCATCGTCGGCCGCAGTCATGCGATGGACGAGGTGATCAAGCGCGCCGAGCTGGTGGCCCAGACGAAGAGCACCGTCCTCATCACCGGCGAGACCGGCACCGGCAAGGAGATGGTGGCGCGCGCCATCCATCACCGCAGCGCGCAGCGCGACATGCCGCTGATCAAGGTGAACTGCGCGGCCATCCCCGACACGCTGCTCGAATCGGAGCTGTTCGGCCACGTGCGCGGCGCCTTTACCGGCGCCAGCCTGACCAAGCGCGGCAAGTTCGCGCTGGCCGACGGCGGCACCATCTTCCTCGACGAGATCGGGACGCTGAGCACCGCGGTGCAGGCCAAGCTGCTGCGCGTGCTGCAGGAGCGCGAGTTCGAGCCGCTTGGCGCCGAACGGACGCAGCACGTCGACGTCCGCGTGATTGCCGCGACCAACCGCGACCTGAAGCAGATGGTCAGCGACGGGACGTTCCAGGAGGACCTCTACTACCGCCTCAACGTGATCCCGATCGCCATCCCGCCGCTGCGGGCGCGGCGCGAAGACATTCCGGTGCTGATCGATCACTTCGTCGCCAAGCACACCCGGCGCAGCGGTAAGCGCATCGAGAAGGTGGAAGAGGCGGTCCTGGAGGCGCTGCGGCGCTACGACTGGCCCGGCAACGTCCGCGAGCTCGAGAACACGATCGAGCGCGCCGTCGTGCTGTCCACGTCGCCGGTGCTGACGCCCTCGTCCATCTCGCTGCTCGGCGCCACCTCGTCTCCGGCCGCCGGCATCCCCTCGCTGCGGCTGCACCAGAACATCGAATGGGCCGAGCGGGAAACCATCCGCCGCGCGCTGGAGCAATCGCGCGGCGTGAAGAAGGACGCCGCCGAGCTGATGGGGATCAGCCAGCGGGCCCTGAGCTACTACCTGGCGAAGTACCGGATAGACCAGAGCGATTGACGGATTGACGGATTGACGCATTGACGCATTGGCGGATTACGTCGCGCGTGGGGCGCTTACCGGTACGGTAAACGGCGCTGCCGCGGCAGGCACTGCCGAGAACGTCGTTTGTTGGCAACTCCGCGCCGCCGGCCTGCGGCAAGCGGCTTGCTCGCCACGGACCGGGAGACTCCATGCCTACGCGCGCACTCATCGTCGCCCTTACCTGTGGCCTGCTGTGGCCGTCGGCCGCGCTTGCGCAAGCCGACCCGGATCGCGTGTTCAACCCGCGGCAGCCGGACTTCACCGTGATCAACCTGCCGACCTCGCTGCGGATGCCGGTGCACCGCGGCTCGTTCCGCGTGACGCACCGGTTCGGCCGGCCGCTGGGGCTCGGCGACTTCGGCGACCTCGCCTCGGACCT
>JBFWUM010000065.1:15634-18301 GCA_050247255.1 Vicinamibacterales bacterium
GGAAGTTCTTCTAAGAAGCTAGAAGTCAGAAGCTAGAAGCTAGAACTTAGGAGTCTTCTAGCTTCTAGCTTCTAGCTTCTAGCTTCTAGTTCACTCCGACGTTTCTCCCGGCTTCAGTTCCAGCACCTCCGTTCTTCCTCCGAGATGCGCCCTCAGCATCTCCGGCGTCCCCGTGAGCAGCGGGAACGTGCCCCAGTGCATCGGCACGACCTGGCGGACGCCGAGCCATTCGCACGCCTTGGCGGCGGCGGCGGGGTCCATGGTGAAGCGGTCGCCGATCGGGAGGAAGGCGATGTCGGGGCGATACATCTCGCCGATCAGCTTCATGTCACCGAACAGGCATGTATCGCCTGAGTAGTACAGCGTCAGGCCGTCTTCGAGCGTGATGACGAAGCCGGCCGGTTCGCCCATGTAGACGACCTGGCCGTTGTCGACGACGCTGCTGCTGTGGCGCGCGTCGGTCATCACCACACGCAGGCCGGCAATCTGCAGCGAGCCCCCCTTGTTCATCGCCGCGGTGTTCGCGATCCCCTTCCGTTCGAGCCAGTCGCACAGCTCGAAGATCCCGACGACCGGGGCGCCGCTGTTGCGCGCGACGAGCAGCAGGTCGCCGATGTGATCCGAGTGGCCGTGCGAGGCCAGGATCAGGTCGACCGCGGGCGGCTGCTTGAGCGGCTCCGGGCAGGCCGGGTTCTGCGCCAGCCACGGGTCGAAAATCAGCCGCTTCCCGCCCGGGGTGCGGAGCAGGAATGTCGAGTGCCCGAGCCAGGTAATAGAGAGCCTTGTCATTGACGAGTCGACGAATTGACGGGTTGACGGATTGGATTGACGGGTTGACCGATTGAACTGACGGGCTGACGGATTGGGGTGACGGGCTGACGGATTGGACTGGCAGATTGGCGCGTCGGATTGACGGAGTGCGGATGTTGCCGCTTTCGGCGGCGGACGTTGCTGCTGAAATCACGTACCAAGGCAGGCTCCGTGGTGAATTGCCTGAATTCTCGATCGGCACGGCGGCTGCTGGTCAACGGCATATGAATCCCATCGCTGAAGAACTCAAGCGTCGTACGTTCCGGTTCGCGCTCGCCATCGTCAGGTTCTGCCGCGTGCTGCGAACGTCATGGGAGGGCCAGGAGCTCTCGGACCAGCTGTTTCGCTCGGGAACGCGCACAGGGGCGAACTACCGCGCCGCCTGTCGGGCTCGCTCACATGATGATTTCGTCTCAAAGATCGGCATTGTCGTCGAAGAAGCTGACGAAACGGTGTACTGGCTCGAACTCATCGCCGACGCGGGACTAGTGCCGGCGGGCAAAGTGAGCCCGCTGCTCGACGAAGCCAACCAGCTATCGCGGATTTTCAATCAGTCGCAGCTGACGGCCAAGGACAACCCGGCCTGGCGCCACCGCCGCCCCAGGCCTCTTCAAGGCGAAGCCCCGAAATAGCCCCTCCGTCAATACAATCCGTCAATACACAATCCGTCAATCCAATCCGTCAATCCAATCCGTCAATTCGTCAATTCGCAAATCCGTCAATTACACTAGATCTACCGTGCCCGTCGCCCCCCTGGAATTCATCAAGCCCCGCGAGCCCAAGCCCGAATGGCTGAAGGTCCGCGCCCCCGGGTCGGAGAACTACATCCGGCTCAAGGGGATCATGAAGGAGCTGCGGCTCAACACCGTGTGCGAGGAAGCGCGCTGCCCGAACATCGGCGAGTGCTGGCACCACGGCACGGCGACGTTCATGATTCTCGGCGAGATCTGCACGCGCGCGTGCGCCTACTGCGCCGTGTCGCACGGGCGGCCCAACGAGCTCGACACCGCGGAGCCGCAGCGCGTGGCGCAGGCCATCCAGGCGATGGACCTGCAGTATGCGGTCATCACCTCGGTCGATCGCGACGACCTGGCCGACGGCGGCGCGTCGATCTTTGCCGAGACCATCCGGCAGACGCGGGCGCTTGTGCCGGCGTGCCGCATCGAGGTGCTGATTCCGGATTTCCAGGGGATCGAAGCATCGCTCCGCGCCGTGCTCGATGCCGGGCCCGACGTGCTGAACCACAACATCGAGACCGTGCCGCGCCTGTACCGCATGGCGCGATCCGGCGGCAGGTATCCGCGCGCGCTCGAGCTACTCGATCGGTCGCGCCAGTATCGGCCGAACATCGCCACGAAGACAGGGATCATGGTCGGCCTGGGCGAGGAGATTGACGAGGTGGTGGCCGTGTTCGACGACCTGCGCCGCGTCGGTGTCTCCATCCTCACCATCGGCCAGTACCTGCGCCCGACGCCGAAGCACGCGCCGATGATCCGCTACTACCATCCGACCGAGTTCGCCGAGCTCAAGCGGATCGCGCTCGACAAGGGCTTCGTCCACGTCGAATCCGGCCCGCTGGTGCGCAGCTCGTACCACGCCCACGAACAGGCCGACGCCTTCGAGGCCGCCCGGCGATAGAGATCACGGAGTTCTCACAGGACAGGAGGAAGGAGGTCAAACCTTTCTGTTCTCCTTGCTCCTTTCTCCTGTGATATTTTCTTCTTGACACGGTGCTTACACGTTGTAAGATTCGCGCGTCGTGACTGACACGCGGTTGCCGTCGATCTCCCCTACCGAGTCGCTGATCCTCGACCTGCTCGAATCGCGCGAGCGGTTTGGGCTGGAACTGGTGGACCA
>JBFWUM010000066.1:0-15988 GCA_050247255.1 Vicinamibacterales bacterium
CGATGCATCGCGCTACTCCCCTTCAGCCTGCTCGTCGTCTTCGCCGGGGTTCTCGATTTCCGCCCCTGGCGCCCGGTCGAGCGCCTCGCCGTTGCGGCTGATGCCCCACGTGTCGCGGCCCATCCTTGGAGCGCCGTGCTCGTCGTAGAAGCGGGCTTGGGTGTTCAGCCACTCCGCAATTCGGGTCAGCACGTCGCACGTGTGCGGGTCGCTGGATTGTCCGATGACGCGCAGAACCTCGCGCTCCGCGATCCGTAACCCGTCGGCGGTCGCCTCTTCCCTCCACTGGCGAACGTCGCCACGCCATCCCGGCTCGAAGATGTTCCGCAGGTCGACCGGCGTGATCTCGACGGGCTCGCGTCCTGGTACGTGGAACATCACCTTGCCGCCGCCCGTGTTCGCGAGGTCGAAGAGGCCTGAATCGGTTGTTCCGTCGCTCATCTTGGGGGTTCCTCCAGGTCCGATCCTAGTCCGGCCGCGTCCCCCTTCCGCCGGTGCTCAATTCGGTGCCCGCAGCTCGGGCAGATCGTGAACCCCTTCGGCCCGTTGGTCCGCCAGCGCGCCACTCGCTGGCGCAGCCTCGCGGGGGCGTGGTCGGGGTCCTTCGAGTACTTCCCCAGCGCCCGGCGCTGGAGCTTGTCGACGTGCCCGGCGAACCGTTCGCGGGTCCAGCCCTTCGAGGCCGCCAGCGCGAGCGCCCCAGGCCGGTCCGTCTCGAGCAGCCGCAGCGCCTCGCGGTGTATCGTCCACGAGACATCGGGCCGCCGGCAGTCCCGGGCGTAGGCTCGCGACACGCGGGCGTACTGGCTCAGCGTCTCCCAACTCCGCCCCGTGATTTCCGCGGCGCGCTGGTAGGTCTGGCCGTACTCGCCGCAGCCCTGCCCGAACACGAGCCAGTCGCCGATCGCCCACTGTGTGGCGCTGGCCACAGCGCGCAGGCGCCGCCCGATCGCCTCCCACTCGTCCCTCGTCAGGGGCCGCAGGATCTCGAGCGCCACCTGGCCGATGATGTAGCCCTTCGACGGGACGAGCGCGCCGGCCGTGACCTCGACCGCGGTCGGGGTGCTCACCGGGCTCTCCGCTGCGCCGCCGTGCGCCAGCGCCGCGCGTCACCGCGGGCGTGGGCCGCCTCGAGGATGCGCGCCCGACGGCCATCCGCGACCGCCTCCCGCACCATCCGCTTGGACCGGCGGCGCCACCACCCGCGCCCACGGATCCGGCCGCCCGTCTCGCACAGCGTGAGGAAATGGACGATGGACCGCGTCGCCTTCTGTGCCGCGAGCGTGAACTGGTAGAACGAGCGTGTCAGTTCTGAGACGGGGGCGGACAAGTCGGCCGAGATCGCGAGCGTCTCCCTGAAGACGCGCTCGCGGTCGATCAGGAAGGCTTGGTCCTCCGGCAGGCCCGGACCATCGACGATGTCGACGCCGAGGAACCGGCGGGTGACATCGGCCTGCACGCCGGCAGCCTCGCGCTCGGCGGCCGCTTCCAGCTTCGCCCGAGTCCCTGGCGGAACGACGACCATCCCGGCCATCCCGAGCCCGGGCCCGAGCTCGGCCATGGCGCGTCTGACGGCGTCCATCGACAACTCGCCAGGCGCGGCGGTTGTTGCGTGCTCGTCTCCCATCACTCCCCCTTCGATATGACCGGCATGTCGAGGTCCGGCGGCGTGGGCCCGGCCTCGAGCTGCCGGGCCTGCTCGCCACGGAACCGCTCGTCCGCCGCGATCAGGAACTGGTTGAAGTTGTACGTGTCGCCCTTCGGGTCGGCGGTATCCTTCGCCTTGTCGAGGCCGAGCAGCCGCGCCTGGCGGTCCATGAGCCGGTAAATCCGGTCGACGGCGTGCAGGTCCGGCGCCACCCGGTGCCCGGGCCGGCTCGGGTCGGTGCCGACGCCCGTCGCCCACGGCCACAGCGCGAGCGTGAGCCGCTCGCACCGCTCCATCTGGACCAACCGGAAGTCGGCCACGAGGTCCTTCGTCTCGTCGCGCAGCGCCTGCAGTTCGGCCTGCTCGTCCTCCCAGACGGTCGACCGCGACACCTTGAGCTCTTCGGCGATGGCCGGGATGCTGGCGCCCGCGACGCGCATCCGGAACACCTGGAGCCGACGCGCGGCGATCCGGGCCGCGTCCTCCGGCGGCACGTCGGGCGGCTTTTCGCCCTCTGTACGGTTCGGGTTCGGGTGGGCAGGCGGACGATCAGCCCGTTGGCCGTATTTCCGGCCGCTCTTGCTCGGCTTCGATGCCCGTCCCCCCTTCGGTCGCGCCACGGTTCCGGCTCTCCCCTAATCGAGGACGACGACCTCGACGATCTCGCGCTTGTCGGCACACTCCCGGCAGTCGCGGCCCTCACACGGCGCGTAGAACATCTCGCCAAAGAAGGACCGCTCGTGCATCCGGGCCTGCTCGATGCGGCGGATCGCTCCGTAGCTGCCGTCGGTGCGCCGCCGCACGGCCGGCATGCGCCGGTGGTCCGCGAGGGCGTTCACGACCTGGTCGGTTGTCTTCGGCTCCATCGTCACGCCCTCCGGACGGCCTTGCGGCCGGTGAGGCCCTCCCAGCGGTCGATCGCCACCTGACAGAACTTCGGCTCGACCTCGACGATCAGGGCCGGCCGGTTGCGGCGCTCGGCCGCCATGAGCGTGGTGCCGGAGCCCCCGAAGAAGTCGACGACGAGTCCGGCGCCCCGCTCGCTCGACTCGTCGTTGGCGAGGATGGCCTCGATCAGGCTCACCGGCTTTTCGGTGTAGTGGAGCTTGTTGCCGGTGCGCTGCGCCGGGATCACCGCGCTCCGCTCGGCCGTCTGCGCCTGTTCGGAGTCGAGCGCGTGGTGGCCACTGATCACGTTGCCGCGGGCGGGCTTCCCCTTGAGGCGGGCGTTCCTGGCGCGGCTGGCGAACATCACGAGCTCGTGCTGCGTCCGCCACAGCGCCCCGAGGCCCGGCGTGCCCTTGTCCCAGACGATCATCGACCGCACGGCCAGGCCGACCCGCTCGGCGATGTCGTACAGCGGGATCCACATGCGCCAGTCCGTGAACAGGTAGGCCGTCTGCGGCCGCCACGTCTCGAGAGTCCCCGTGAGCAACGCCACGAATCCACGGGTGCTCAGGTTGTCCGCCGCGATGTCGCCCCAGGTGCCGGCGCCGCGGTTGGCCTCCTGGAACCCGCCCGAGCAGTACGGCGGGTCACTGACCACCGTCGGCACCTTCCGATCGCCCAGCAGCCGCGCCGCGAGCTCGGTGTCCCGCGAGTCGCCGCACGCGAGGACGTGCTGGCCCAGATCGAACACCCAGCCCGGCTGAATGTCGGTCTGGCGCGTCTCCGGCTGGTGGTCCGCCCGGCTGCCGGGCCCGTCGCTCCGCACCGCGGCCGCGGCGGCGCTGCCCTCGGCCGCGAGAATGCCCGACAGCTCGTCGCCCTGGAAGATGCGGGACAGCGGGAACCCCTCGCCCTCGAGCGCCCGCAGGATGCCCGGCTCCCACTCCGCCAGATCGCCGGTGTGGTTGTCGAAGAGGGCGAGGCTCGTCTCCTGCTCGTCGGTGAGGTTGTCGCGGACGACGGCGATCAGCGTCCGACCATCCGAGGGCACGAGCCGGACGTGGGTGAAGCCGGCGTCCTTCGCTTCCTGGAGGACGCCATTGCCGGCGAGCACCTTGCGGGCGCCGTTGAGGACGATCGACCGGGCCGCGCCGACCTCGTCCAGGCTCTGCCGGATCGCCTCGCGGTTGCGCGCGGTGTGCCGGCGGGCGTTGCGGTCGTCCGGGATCAGGGACTCGATGGGGACAAGGTCGCCGCCCGCGGGGCGCGACTTCGCGGCCTTCGTGGGCTTCGTGTCTCCGTGTCTGCGTGCGCGGGATGACTTGGCCAACTGCTGTCCTCCGTATCCTGTTCGGAGCGTGTCCGGACCTACTCCGGACACCCTTCTGCGTTGCACGTGGAACGCGTGCCCGATGCGAGCCCGTGGTCTGGCGAGTCGTGCATCTCCGCGATGGCGCACTGGACGCACAGGGCGCTGTCGTATCGGCATCCCACCTGCACGCGGCACCCGCAGCGGCAGCCGGACGGTCCCGGCCGGCAGTCGTGGCCGTCGTGCCGCCCGATCAGCAGGCCCGGCGTCCATTCCGGAGTCCAGCCCACCCGTTGGCCCTTCCTGTGCACAGACGGCACATGCTTGGCGAGAAAGAGCGCGATGTCCTTCCAGTTGGCCGCCCGGCGCTCCGCCCGGGCCGCGGCCTCGAGCGCGGCCTCGGCTCTCCGCTGCGCGTCCTGTGCGGCGAAGGTAGCCATCGACCGCCCGAAGGACACGCCCTGGCGCCGGCAGTCGTCGACGGTCGTTCTGGCCACGCCCTCGGCGAGCTGCGCCCGCCGCGCCAGGCGGACGTTCGACCGCCGGAGCTCGGCGGCCGCGTCGACCACCTCCCGCAGGATCTGGACCGTCGGCGCGGCGAGGACCTGCTCGAGCGTGAAGAGCAGCGTCCGCGCCTGGCCGATGATCTGGGGCAGCGGGCGGATCACGGCAGCACCGCCCCCGGCGACACGAGGCGCTCGATCACGCCACCCTCCGGCGTCTGCCGCACGGTGCGGGCCTCGCGGCGTGCAAGGGGCTGCAGGAAGGGCGTGGGGATGGCCGCGAACCCGGCCCGGCTCTCGGTCGGCGCCGGAACCTCGTGGAGAGCGATCTTCAGGTCACGGACCGCGTTGTCGAGCGCGACCAGCACCGGCTCGAGGAACACCGGCTCACCCGCCAGGCGCTGCAGCGCCGCCTCGCCGACGAGCGCCTGCGCTCGCTCGTAGGCGGCGAGCCGCTCCGAGACGCGCAGCCGGCGCAGCGCCTCGACCACCGGGCGGGCGCCGTTCCAGTTGCCCGGCTCGCCCGTCGCGCCGGTCACCGCCTGGTAGATCTCGGCGATGGTGGCGTTGGCGGTTCGCGCTTCCTGCGCGTGGGCCTGTGCCTCGACCTTCAGCCGCTCCGCCAGGGCGCGGGCGTCGTCCGCCTCCCGCTTGAGCCGGCTGTTCGCCTCCTGCGCCCGGTCGCGCGAGGCCGTCATCTGCTCGAGCCGGGCCCGCAGGGACGCGTTCGCGTCGAGCGCGCTGTAGAGGGCCTCGGCGGCGCGGTCCAGGGCCGCGTTCACCGCCGGCTCCGGACCGGCCTTCGCCTCGACGAGGCGGACGAGCGCCTCGAAGTCGTCGAGAGGGATCGACACCATCGGCGTGTCGAGCGCGTCGTCCATCCGCCCGCGGAAGACGATCGGTCCAGGTTTCTGGCGCCGGCCGCGGCGGGCGTTCAGGAGCAGGGTTTCCAAGTCGAATGCGTCAGGCATCGGGTCCTCCGTCTGCGGTGGCTGCGGTTGCCGTTATTTCGTCGGGCCACGGCCCGATCTCGATCTCTGTCCACGGTTGCCCGTCCGGGCTCACGGCTTGCGTCACGTCGCGCCGGAGCCACGCGCGGTCGTCGTCCTTCAGGAGCCCCGCCTTCACCAGCCGGTCGAAGAGGAACTTCGCGGTGAAGATGAGGTTGTCGTCGTCTTTGCAGAGGTGGTGCGGGTAGGCCACGAGGCGGCGCACGTAGACCGTGCGGCGCTCGGTGCAGGGCTCGAGCCCGATCAGCCGGCACGCCGGGTCATACCCGCGAGCGGTGAACGCGCCGACGTGCTCGGCCAGCAGGATCTCGAGGGCCGCGCGCCAGCGCTTCTTCTCGCGGTACTGCGTCCAGCCGCCGGCCGCCAGCCACTGATTCGGCGACGGCAGCAGCAGCGGCAGGCGCAGGATCAGCCACTCGCCGCGGCGCGTGATGGTGCCGCGGCGGACCAGACGGGTGACGGGATCGATGGCGACGGGGGATCGCTGCGGCTTGCGCCGCTTCGGACGGCTGCCCCCGTCACGAAACGTGCCTCGGCGGATCGGCATCTGCCCTTGCCGTTCCTCTCATGCGGGCCGGCGCCGCGCTGCCCAAGGCGCGGCACCGGCGATCAGGTTGTCGCTCAGAAGGATACGTCAGCTCCGACGCCGCCCGACGCGTCCCGCTCGTCGTCCGCGGCCGCGTCGGCCGACGGCTCGGGCTCGTCGCCCTCCTGCGGCTCCGCGTCGGTCGCCTCGCCGGACTCGACGACCTCACCGTCGACGACGCGCGTCAGGCCCTGCGGGCCGATGCGCACGAGCTCCATGCCCGGGTCGCCGCCCGTGTCGTCGCCCTCGCTCTCGGTCGTCACCTCCGGCTTCGTGCCCGGCAGGTTCGGCTGCTCTTCGATGAACGTCACGAAGGCGGCCAGCTTCAGGCTTTTCATCAGCCGGAGCGGGTGGTCGAAGTCCTCGACGTCGAACCCGATCCCGAACGCGAGCGTCCAGAGCGCGCCGTTCGGCGTCTCGCCCTTGCTCACGCCGATCCCCTTGATGCGCACGTGCGGGATCCGGTCGCGCAACGCGGGGGCGATCTCCGGGTGGTGGCGCAGTTCGAGCGTGTAGGGGCCGTTCTCGAGCAGCGACAGCCGGACGTTGGTCATCTCCGGCTTCGGGACCCAGGCATCCTCGCCGTTCCGCTGGACCTTCACGTAGAGGTCCCGCGCCACCGTTTCGGAGATCTCCCGCGCGAGCTCGTAGTCGAGCGGCAACTGGAAGGTGGCCGTGCAGACGTGCGTGTGCTCGTCGTTGCCGGTCCGCACGTTCACCGCGAATGCGGTGATCGTCATCTGGAGGTTCTCGGTCTGAAACATCGTGCCCTGCCCTTTCGATGGAACCGCGTGCCCTACGCGGTGACGGCGGCGGCCTCGGCGGCCGCCGGAACGGTGTGCCCGATCTGCCGGAGGTAGGCCTCGGCCAGCGCCCGCACGCGATCGGTGTCGCCGCCGACCTCCTCGAGGTAGTCGGCCTCGGGGCTGCGGATGCCCTCGATCTGCTCTTGCTTGATGCCGAGCACCTCGGCGATCGCCGGGTCGGCGCCTTTGTCGCTGACGAGGAAGTAGGCCACGACCGGCGTGTCCTGGCCGTCCCGGTTCAGGCGCCCGATGCACTGCTCGTGCACGCCCGGGGACCAATCGAGCTCGGCGAACACGATGCAACTCGACGCCGCCTGGAGCCCGTCGAGGCCGGCGCCCGACCGGAGCGACAGCAGCAGGACCTTGGCCTTGCCGTCGATGAAGGCCTCCGCGGCCGCGCTCTTCTGCGCGGCCGTCTCCGTGCCGGTGTAGAGGACCGGCTTCAGGTCCTCGAGCTTCTCCTGCAGCACCCGGTAGACCTCGCGGTGCCAGGCGCACACGACCGGCCGCTCGCCCTGCTCGACGAGCAGCCGCACGAAGTTGGCGACGTGCGGCGCCTTCGCGATGCCGGTGGCTTGCCGCAGCAGGGTCGACAACTGCTCGGAGGCCTGCCACCGCACGCCCTTGTCGAGGGCCTCGGTGGCCAGGATGGTGCGCGCCAGGTCTGCGGCCGTGCTCTCGACGGCCCGGATCGGGTCCATGTCGGTGTCGACGGTCTGCGTGATGCGCTGCACCGCCGGCAACTCGCGGCCCACCTCCTTGCGCGTGTGGCGCACGATGAGGAACTGGTCACGGGCCCACGCTCCGAACGCCTTCGGTGACTTGAGCTTGGCCTTCCTGTAGTCGTAGCCGCTGCACCACTCGGTGAAGAACTCGTCGGCCGAGCCCAGGGCGCCCGGCTTCAGCAGCTCGAGCACGCCGAAGATTTCGCCGCCGTAGTTGTAGACGGGGGTCGCGCTCAGGCCGAGCCGGTACGCCATCGCCGAGGCGACCGTTTCCGCCGCGATGTACTTCTGCGTGCCGGTGTGCCGCATCTCCTGGATCTCGTCGAAGACGATGAACCGGGCCCACTGCGCCAGCCACGGCGCCCACCCGCCGAGCTTGTGGTACGAGCACACGACCACGTCCGGATCACGGCCGAACCACTTCGGGAGCGCGTACGGCGTGCTCTTCCGGAGGACGTGCACCCGCAGGTCGGGCGCGAACTCTTCGACCTTCGCGGCCCACTGGCGCGCAATATGGGGCTGGCACACGACCACCGCCGGCAGCGCCCGCGGGTCGCTCATGGCGCAGATCGCGGTGACCGTCTTCCCGAGGCCGACCTCGTCGCCGACGAGCACCCCCCCGTGCTCGAGCAGGATCGCCGCCTCCTTGGCCTGGTAACTGCGCGGCGGCTTGGCCAGGTCGAAGGACGGCGGCGCGTAGGCGCCCGAGAACAGGTCCTCGAGCCGCTGCATCTGCTCGCGGTAGCCGTTGGCGGCGACCGTGAGGACCTTCCGGTCCCGGTCCGACATCTCGAGCGGGTAGCGGTCGAGCAGCCACTCGAGGTCGCGGCACACGTCCGGCGTCGACCGGACCTTGAGCTTGCCGCGGGCCTTCTTCTCCAGCCGCGCGAAGATCCGCTTCGCCCGCATGGCGACGTGCGGCGCGGCGTCGATCGTCCAGACGTTGTCGGCCCAGGTGAGCGTGCCGTAGGTCTTCACAGGTTCCCCTCGACGAGCGCGATGACGGTGAGCGGCACGGGACGCCGCCACGCCTGCCCGATGGCCGCCAGACGCACGCGGCCCGTGATGAGGACGAGCTGCCCGATGCCGGGCTCGTCCGCGTAACGGTCCAGTTGCCGGGCGACCTCGGACGGGCTGCCCTTCACCTTCACCTCGATCCCGACCTGCACCCGCGGCAGGTAGTAATCGATCCGGCTGGCCTCGCTCAGCGCGTGCTCCGGCGAGATCTCTTCCGCCGGCAGGATCTGGCGGAGCACCCGGTCGAGCGCGTGGTGGAGGCGGATCTCGTCGCCGATCGGCAGGCGCCACCGCCGGAGGCCGCTAGCGACCCTGGCGACGACCGTGTCCGGGTCGCCGAGCGCCTCGACGTCGGTGAACAGCAGCCGGCCGCACTGGACGCACCGCCCGCGGCCGGTGGCGTTGTCACCCCGCCAGCCGCAGGCCTCGCACTTCGCCTTCTCGATCCGCGGTGGCTCGATCACCGCCGGCCCTTCCGCTCGGGCCGTACCTTCCGCACGGCCGAGGCGTGCCGCCGCACCACGGCTTCGACGTTCTTCTGCAGGTTGACGAGACGATGGCCGGCTTCGTGGTCATCGACACCGAACACGGTGACGTCGGCCGCGTTGCGGATCTTCGCGAGCTCGGCCCGCGCCTGAGCGGTGAGTGCCGAGCGCTGCTCTCGGATCGACATCCGGTCCTGGTAGGGCGTCCTCACCTCGACGTCGCCTTCGTCGACGGCGACCTCCAGCCGAGCCTTCTTCAGCACAGCCCGCAGGCGCTGCTGTTCGCGCCCGATCGCGACCAGTCGTTCGACCGCCCGCCGGTGCGTCGGCGAGAGACTCTCCAGCGGCACGTCGACCGCCATCGCGTCGTTGGCCGCCCGCAGGGCGAGGTCGATCTCCGTCGAGGCCTGATCACACAGGCGCTTCACCAATCGCTGCGCGTTCGTCATGGGGTGCTCCCTTCGTGGCGTGTGTCCCACCCGGGCCAGATGTCATCCGCCCGGCCGCCGGCTGCCACGTAGCCGGCGATGTATGGCCTGATCTCCATGAGCTCGATCTCTCCGCCGCAGTTCAGGCACCGCGGCCGCTTCGTCAGCATCTCGAGCTTCACGCGGCCACCGACGAAGCGGTGCCGCCGGCAGCCGGCGAGCCGGCGCAGGTTCGCCCGAACCTCGATGAGGATCCGGCGCGAGGCGTTCACGGGCGGTCCTTCCCGCACGCGGTGCACTGCCACGAGACGCCGGCCTCGTCCATGCGGAGCACCACCTTGTGCCCCATCGCCCGGCAGCGCCGCACCCAGGTCGGCGTGTCTGTGCCGAGCGCCTCGAGTTGGCGCCGCAGTTCGTCCGGCATCGGTGTGAGCAGGGCGTCGACCTCGGGGTCGCCCGTCACCGGTCACCGCCTGGTGCCGTCTCCGTCACGCGCCGGGCCGGGCTCGATGGCCCGCAGAGCACCGCGTCGTCATGCGCGCCGCAGGCGGGACAACCAGCAGCCGCGGCGCCACCGAGGGCCCTCACGAAGCGGTCCATCGGCATGGGGAGCGTGATCGACACTTCCCACTGGTGGTTGCACTTCGCGCAGTGGACGGTCACGACGCCGCCTCCTGCCGCCGAGTCGAGCGGCACACCGTGATCTCGAAGGCGCCGGCAGGATTGATGACGGCCCGGGTGCCGTGGACGACATCCCCGCGGTGTGCGACCACGGCACCGCACGTTGTGCAGGTCGCCCGCGCCTGGCGCGCGAGGATCCCTGCCGCGCGGTCGCGCACGACCGGCGTGAGGCCTTCCTTGAAGTTGGTGAGGACGGTCTGCTCAGGGATGCCGGCGTCGCGGCTGTCGTCGAGCACCACGTAGTGCGTGACTTCGTGGTGGTCGTCGAGCCAGGCGCGGATCTCGTCGGACCGCTTCGGCAGCAGGGCCGGCGTCGCGCCGATCACCTCGCCGCGGAACCCGCGCTCGGCGAGCATGACCCGCAGGTCCTCGAGCGCGTGCACCATGCGCCACGTCGACGAGATCACCACCACGGCGCCCGTCAACTCGCACAGCGACTGTAGGAGCGCGACGCGCTCCACGTCCAGGCCCAGCTTGTCGTGGTGAGCCCAGGTCTGCGGCGTGTTCAGCACGCCATCGAAGTCGAGAAAAATCACCTTCACGGACTGCCCTCCGTGTGTGTCGTGCGCTCAGCGCGGAGCGTGCCGCGCCCCTTTCTACGTCTCGTCCTCTACGCCGCCGCGCCGATTTGCCGCTCCACCTGGTAGCGGAGCTCGGGCGGCACCGTCCACAGTCCAAGCCGGCCGGTCCACTTGATGGGCTCCGGCAGCCGGACGACGTCTGCGATGTACCAGCCGAAGCGCCCGGCCGTGTAGTCGCCGAAGAGCTGCTCGCGGGCCGACAGGTCCCGGATCCAGTGCGTCGGCAGCACGTTGACGATCCGGGCGCTGGCCACGACGGCGCCGAGCGGCAGGGCCTCCGGACTGCACCCGAGCGCCTCGCGGAACAGGGGCATCGCGGCCAGGCGCGCGGCTTCGCGCGGCAACGCCTTCGATGCGTGGATCAGGACGCGGCCGCGGTAGTCGGTGGTCCAACTCCGCGTTTCGATCGTCTTCTGGCCGAGCGCGAGCAGGCTCGCGTGCGGCTGGGTCACAGTGAGGGCGCGCCAGTCGTCCATGGTCAGTTCTTCGTGGGGACAGCGGGCACGTCGACCCGGTACGTCGTCTGCAGCCGCGGGGCACCCTGCGGCTCGATGGGCACGCGCAGCTCGAGCTCGTCGATCGACACCGTCGCGCGGTCGAGGCTCACGCCGGCGGGGACGCCGACGAACCGGAACGGCTCACCGCACTGTCGGCACTTCACCCGTAGCTCGGCGGTGAACTTGCCTACGTCCAAGATGCGCCCGACGGCGACGGAGGCCTCAAACTCCTCGTGGGCGCAGGCCTTCGGCTTGGGCGCCACACGGGCCGGCGTGCCCCGTCCCGTGTCTTCGGCTGGCGCCGTCGTGGAGAGGGCTTTACCCAGAGCGTCCAGCAGACGCGAGAGCCCCCTGGCGCTGTCGTTGTCGAGGCCCACGAGTTGAGGCCCGGAGGCCTTCTCGGCGAGGCCGGCGAGCTGCTCGGATGACAACCGCGACAGGTCAATTTCGCGCAGTATCTGAAAGAACTTCATCTCCCCTACTCCTCGGCCGGTGCGTCGTGCCCCACCGTGATTTCGTGCACCTTGCAGCCGTGGGCGCTGCACAGGCGCTCCACGATCCGCTCGCAGTCGTACCGCTCAAGCCCGCGCACAAGGTGCGGGCTCGCGTAGGCGTTGCACACGGCAAAGGCCAACTCCAATTTCGCGCGCCGTCGCTGGATCTCGTCCAGATCGAACCCGGCCGGGACGTCCCTGTTGAAGTCTGCAGCGTGCGCGACCACGCGCCCGCGCTCGTCCAAGAAGACCAGCACCACGCCAGCCGGCGCCTTGTTGGACCGCTCAGCCATCTACCTCCTCCTCGGCCCGCGAGGGCCGCACTAGCCAACTTCTCCGAGCACCTGCCGGCCGAACTGACGCCGCGCGGCCGCCTCGTCCTTCATCCCGCAGGAGAAGCACACACGCTCTCCGTTCGGACCGTAGGGACGCAGCTCCGCGACTCGCCCGCAAATTTCGCAAACATCGTCAGGCTCTCGCTCGATGACGACGCGTTCGTCGCCGTTCACAGGGTTGATGCGCCGCGTGGTCATCCGTCTACCGCTCCTCGGCCCGTGAGGGCCGCTCGATCACGCGCTGAGCCACCGCCGCGTCCATCTCCGGCCAGTCGCCCGTGTAGGACGGCAGCCGCAGGTGCAGGCGCCCGTCGATCAGCAGATAGCCCCGAATCTCACCGCCCGCCGGTTTGCTCATGACGTGCACGATCGATCCCGTTTCGTAGACACCTGGCTGCTGCCCCTCGTAGAAGCAACGCCACCCGACGTCCTTCACCTGGGCGTCCACGATGAGATAGAGCCGGCCGTCAGCGAACGCGGCGTCCACCTCGTTGGCGACTCCGGCGAAGTCCAGCGTGCCCTGCACCTACCGCTCCTTGGCCCGCTCGCACCGCGGACACGGCGCGACCGCACGCGCCGCGAACTGGTCCAGCTCGTTCGCGAGTCCCCGCGTCTCGGGCCACTGCCGAAGCGCCGAGGTGTCGCCGTTGTAGAGCGCACGCCGCACGGCGCGCAGAACCGCCCTCACGTCCGGAGGCCGCGCCGGTACGAGCGTTACGTCTTCCGCGGTCAGGTGAGCGTCGCCGCGCGAATCAGGCACGGGCGCCTCCTGCCATCGACCGCGCGACGGGGAAGGCGTGGTGGATCACGCCGTCCAGCAGCCGGCCCGCGGCCTTCTTCCCGACGCGGTAGACGTCGGGCTCATCGTCGACATGGCCGTCGGCGCGGGCGAGGTCCTCACGTCCGAAGCGCCAGCGGCCGTCCCACAGGGTCGCCGTGTCGACGACGCCGCGCCGTCGCTCGACGTTCACACCTGGCGTCCACGCGCCCCACTGTTTGAAGAGGAACGCGACGCCGGCATCGAAGGCCTGATCGCGCAGCCACCGCACCCAGAACGGGTGCAGCGGTCGCGGCGCTCGGCCCCGGCCCGACTCGCCGCCTGCGATGAGCCAGTTCAGCCCAGGCCGGCAGTGGGGGCACGAGCCGGGCTGGTGCCACCAGAACCCGTCGATGTCGATGCACTGGCCGGCCATGCCTTCCGGCCGCAGGTAGTGCGACACGTCGACGGCTTCGAGCAGCGGCTCAGCGCTCACGCCACGAACGGCTGCCGGCGTGGCCAGCAACTCGGGGATCTGCTCGTCGGCGAGCTTCTGCGTGCCGGCGCTCACGAGCAGCCACAGGTTCGAGAGCGGCCACGCCTTCCGCACGTCGGCGGGTGCGCGGTCCACGCCGAGGGCCTCGAGCGCGTTGGCGACGCGCGTGCACACGTCCGCCTGGCCGGGCCCGCCGTGTGAGGTGTCCGAGAAGTAGCCCCGCATGCGGCTGGCGCGCTTCGTCACGACGATGTGCGTGTGCCAGGGGGTCGCGGCCATCGTCGCGACGCACTGGTCGATCCAGCCATCCGGCACCCACGCGCCGAACAGGTCCGTCATGTCGCACCAGAACCATTTGGTCGGCGTCCGACGCCGGAGCACCTGGCGGAGTTGTCCGGGATCGAAGAGGGGCTCCACGACGCCACGCGCCTTGTCGAAGGTCGGCAGGCCGAATCGCGGCTGCAGCGTCGAGGCGTAGCAGTTCGCGCACTCTGGCGCGACCTTCTCGCAGTAGTGCCCGAGCCGGTCGCCGCGCCGGGCCCGGATCGGGTTCACGGTGCGGTCGCACCATTCGATCGACGTCGCGCCCATCTCAGTCTTCCCCCCACGTCAGGCAACCGCACTGGCACTTGGTGCCCGTCGGCGGCTTCGTCTCCTGGTCGAACTCGGTCGTCGTCCAGCGGAAGACGTGGAAGCGGTGCACGTTGCAGCGCTTCGGGTTCACGGGCCGACGGAACTGCGCGGCCGTGACGATGATGGCGGCGGAACGCTCGACCGTCTTCACGACCTGGCGCCCTCCGGCGCGTTCGCGAGCTCGAGCAGCACGTCGGCGTGACACGCCCGATCGAGGGGGCACCAGCAGGCGAGGTTCTTCCCGCGGAGGTCGGCGAGTAGATCGACGCCGATAGCCTGAAGACCAAGCACTCGGCGCCGGAAGTGGCGCAGCGCCATCCCCCGTCCATGGGTGGCGAGGTCGAACGGATTGCCCCACTTCGTTGGCCGCCCGACGTAGACCGTGTTCGGGGGCATCCGCCAGCCCCTCGTGCGCTTCCGTTGAATGCGCCGCGGCGCTGGCGCGCTCATGCCTGCGCCATCCCGGGCGTGGCCGGTTCAGCGGCCGGCGCCACCGCCGCGTCGTACTTGGCGATCGCCCACGGCAGGGCGTAGCAACACCAGATGAAGCGTGGCGCGAATTCCTCGAGCCGGTGCTCCCAGAAGTCGGGGAAGACTTGCCCTTTGTTCTGCCACACAAACGCACCGACGGCGCCTACCGCCTCAGTCGCCACGTCGGCCTCGGCCAGCACGCACCACGCGACCTGCTCCCGCAACGACTTGGCCTCGTGTCGATTCAGGCGGTGCCGCCTGACAAATTCGTCGACATCCCCCCTGACGGCCGCGCGAAAGAGGTCCGGCGAGTAGATCCGAATGCCGTCACGATCCCTGGCCTCGCACTTTTCGGACCAGTAGTCGAAGTTCGGTTCGCGGTTCGGGTCCTGGCGGAAGAACTCGAACATGTCCGGCAACCGCGCAAAGACGTAGGTGCCCATGTCGCCCGTGTAGCAGAGGCGCCCCGGCCAGGTCGCGATGTCGAACGACTGGCAGTAGGTGCCAGGGGCCGCAAAGTGGAGGTGGCGGTAGAGGCCATCGTCCCGGAGCACCTGCATCGCGTGCCGCGCCGTGTCGTTCAGAAACCTCGTGCGTGCGTCGCTCGTCGTCCTGCTCTTGATGCTCACCATCCCACTCATGGTCGGTTCCTCCGTCCCGTGACTCGTGCCCTGGCGCCGATCGCGACCTTCCACGGCTTGCCTGGTCGCCGGTGCGCCTTCTTCTTCCGCGGCCGCTGCGTCCTGGCGCGGCTCACGAGCCACAGCAGCAGGGTCCGGTCGGCCTTCGCGTTGTTGCAGCGCTCGCAGGCGCTCGTTTCGTTCTGCCAGCCGTTCCGCCCCCCGCGGCCGGTCGGCCGGATGTGGTCGATCGTTCCCGCCGGCCCTCCGCAGTAGGCGCACGGGTCGCGGCGGAGCACCGCCCGCCAGGGCGGGCCGCCTTTGGTGAGGGCGACGCCGCGGTAGGCGAACCCGTTGCTGAACACCGACCAGCGCGGCGCCGCGGTGCGCTCGCACCATGCCGCGGCGCGGTAGCACCAGCCTGCCGCCCGTCGAAGCCAGCGCCGCCACACGGCCTATAGCCCTGACACGGCCCGCAATTTCGTCCGCTCGGCCGACTTCGATCGCGGGCGGGTCTTCCGGTGCGCCTCTTCGTCGACGCCTGCCCAGAACGCCGCCCTGCGGTGAACGTCTTCCGGTCGGAAGGTGCCATCGGTGCGCGGCTCGAGCTTGAAGCACCGGGGGCACCGCCAGGCCGGGCGCCCGTCCGGATACCGCGCATACATCCGGTCGGCGGCATGCCGGAAGCGGCACGGCTTCCGCCACCACAGGCCCAGCAGGACACCCGCGGCGACCCACAGCCAGATCACGGCAGCACCTGAGCCACGCGGCCGGAGAAGCCACGCACGAACGGCGTGAGCGCCGCCAGCGTGTGGAACACCGGGATCCCGTGCTGCCGCGCGACGTCGACCTCCGCCCGGGCTCCGGTGGAGCGCTCCCAGGACGGCGTCGTGATCAGGGCGTCGCAGCGCAGGAGGATCGCGAGGTCCCCCGCCAGCCACAGGTCGTCCGGCGCGGCGCCCTGGAAGTGGCGCGTGTTCGTGTGCGGACAGATCGCGGCGACGCCGAGGCGCCACAC